>CAYUZO010000101.1:0-1502 GCA_964449735.1 uncultured Ferrimicrobium sp. | reverse complement strand
GAACAATCCGATGGTGAGGGCAACCATCAATTCGACAAGGCCGACGCCGCGCTGGAGGCGGTCGGATTGCAGGGTCAGCGTGACATCACCGCGAAGTTTCTCGCGCACGGCCAGCAGCGCGCGCTCGAGATCGCGGTCGCGCTGGTCGCCGATCCGGAGTTGCTGCTGCTCGATGAGCCGACCGCCGGCATGGGACCGGAGGAAACCAAGGATATGGTCGCGCTGATCGAGCGCCTCGCCGCGCAACGCATGATCCTCCTCGTCGAGCATAAGATGAAAATGATTCTCGGCCTCAGCGACCGCATTCTTGTGCTGCATCACGGACGGCTGATCGCCGACGGTTCGCCGCAACACATTCAGGCGGACCCCGAAGTACGCCGCGTCTATCTGGGGCAAAGCCATGGCTATGCTTGATGTGAAGGGACTCAACGCCTGGTACGGCGCGAGCCATGTGCTGCACGGCGTCTCGTTTTCGGTCGAGCCGGGCGAGATCGTGGCGCTGGTCGGCCGCAACGGTGCGGGAAAGACCACGACCATCCGCACCGTCATGGGCCTGATGTCCCGGGCCAGCGGTCAGGCTGTCTTCGATGGCACGGACGTGATGCCGCTTGCGGCGCATGAGCGTTTCCGGCTCGGCCTTGCCCACGTGCCGGAGGAGCGGCGGATCGTGCCCGGCCTGACCGTGCGCGAGAACTTGCGGCTCGGATTGCTCGCCAGCGACAAGGCCATCAACGAGCGCGCCGCCATCGACGAGATCGCCGAAATCTTTCCGCGGCTGAAGGAGCGGCTCGATCAGCAGGGCTCGACCATGTCCGGAGGCGAGCAGCAGATGCTCGCCATCGCCCGCGCGATGATCGCCAAGCCGAAAATGATCCTTCTCGACGAGCCGTCCGAAGGCATCATGCCGGTGCTGGTCGAGGAGATGGGCGTTCTGTTCCGGCGTCTGCGCGATTCCGGCGTGACGTTGCTGCTCGGCGAGCAGAATGTCGAATGGGCGCTGCGGCTGGCAAGCCGTGCGATCATTAGCGATCAGGGCGAGATCGTCTACGAAAGCAGTGCGGCGGCGCTCCTTGCGGACAAGGAGATCCAGGATCGCTACTGCGCCGTCTGAAGTGTGATTCCGACAACGAGGACCCGGTACGATGCAGATGAGTGGCAGCGAACGGATTGCGGCCCCGAAACAGGCGGTATGGGTGGCGCTCAACGATCCCGCAGTTTTGCAGCGGTGCATCCCCGGTTGCGAGACGCTGGACATGACCTCCGACCACGAGATGGTGGCGACGGTCACGCTCAAGATCGGTCCGGTGAAGGCCTCCTTCAAGGGGAAGGTGACGCTGTCGGATATCGATGTGCCGAACGGTTATCGCATCACCGGGGAAGGGGCCGGAGGTATCGCCGGCTTTGCCAAGGGCGGTGCCACGGTCCGTCTCGAATCGGAAGCGCAGGACATCACCGTCCTGTGTTACGAGGTGGACGCTCAGGTCGGCGGCAAGATTGCGCAG
>CAYUZO010000100.1:0-1502 GCA_964449735.1 uncultured Ferrimicrobium sp. | reverse complement strand
AGCGCGAGAGCACCATGATCATCATCTCGCACGACCGGCACTTCCTGAACCAGGTCTGCACGCACATGGCGGACATGGATTACGGCACGCTGAAGATCTGGCCGGGCAATTACGACGACTACATGCTGGCCTCGACGCAGGCGCGCGAGCGTCAGCAGAACGCCAATCAGAAGGCGAAGGAGCGCGTGGCCGATCTTCAGGACTTCGTGCGCCGCTTCTCGGCCAACAAGTCGAAGGCGCGTCAGGCGACCAGCCGCCTCAAGATGATCGACAAGATCAAGATCGAGGAATTCAAGCCGTCGTCGCGTCAGAATCCGTTCATTCGCTTCGAGTACGAGAAGAAGCTGCATAACATCGCGGTGGTCGCGGAAGACATCACCAAGAAGTACGACCGCACGATCTTCCAGAACTTCTCGCTGTCCGTGCAGCCGGGCGAGCGCATCGCGATCATCGGCGAGAACGGCGCGGGCAAGACCACGCTGCTCAAGTCGCTCAAGGGCGCGCTGGATCTCGATCACGGCACCGTGAAGTGGGCGGAGAACGCGAACGTCGGTTACATGCCGCAGGACACGTACGAAGAGTTTCCGAAGGACGAGACGCTGACCGAGTGGATCGACCAGTACCGCAAGGAAGGCGACGACGAGCAGATGATGCGCGGCACGCTCGGCCGGCTGCTGTTCAACGCGGACGACATCAGGAAGAACGTGAAGGTGCTGTCGGGCGGTGAGAAGGGCCGCATGATCTGGGGCAAGCTGATGCTCGGCCGCCACAACGTGCTCCTGATGGACGAGCCGACGAACCACATGGACATGGAGTCGATCGAGTCGCTGCAGATCGCGCTGGAGAAGTTCGAAGGCACGCTGATCTTCGTGTCGCACGACCGCGAGTTCGTGAGTGGGCTCGCGGACCGGATCATCGAAGTGAAGACCAATGGCACGCTGCGGGACTTCGGCGGGAATTACGAAGACTTTTTGTCGAGCCAGGGGATTCAGTAACTGTCCCACAGCGCCCGTTCATGTGCCACCGTTGTCCCACGGATTTGTCCCACTGGGACAATGGCTCGGCGCGGTGCGCTGCATCTAAAAGCTATGAGGGCTCTACTGACAGGGAAATGCCTTAGCGAGAGCAATCATCGTTTCCATGCGACCGCTCTCGTGTAAATGTTCTGGATTGTCTCGGAGCCATTTCGTCACGATTCGGGCGAGTTGGTCATTGGAAATCCCATTCGCGGGTAAGCAGATGGCAGGTTTTCCGTACATGCTGGATGTCAGACCTACCGCATCGAGAAAACCGGAGAGATAGGTCACGCACCAAAATGATCTGGCGAGTTCCGCGTCTGATAGATGCCCACCGTCCTGCTGCTTGACTGTTGCGCTGCAAGCCTCAAGAAGGTCTTCGCCAGTCGGCATTGCCATCGCACAGCTACCCCACGCGAGTAGGCAGACGAGCAGAATACAGCGAGTCGGGAGGCGCATGGCGCTCCTTCCTTGGTGAGGTGTTAG
>CAYUZO010000099.1:0-1513 GCA_964449735.1 uncultured Ferrimicrobium sp. | reverse complement strand
CGACCGCGATGGCGTTGCCCGAGTAGGTCCCGGCGATGGAGACCCGGCCCTCGCTGGCCAGGTCCATCACGTCGCGGCGCCCGCCGAGCGCCGCGACGGGGAACCCACCGCCCAGGCCCTTGGCCATGACGGTGAGGTCGGGGGTGACGCCGAGCTTCTCCTGGGCGCCGCCCAGCGCGATGCGAAAGCCCGTGATCACCTCGTCGAAGATCAGCAGCGCACCCTCGCGGGTGCAGATCTCGCGCAGCCCCTCGAGGTAGCCCTGCTCGGGCAGGATGCAGCCGGTGTTGCACATGATGGGCTCGGT
This sequence comes from uncultured Ferrimicrobium sp., assembly GCA_964449735.1. Lineage (GTDB taxonomy): Bacteria > Actinomycetota > Acidimicrobiia > Acidimicrobiales > RAAP-2 > RAAP-2. Next base: position 1,206 of record CAYUZO010000099.1, on the reverse strand, counting down.
GATGATCGCGGCGATCTCGCCGGGGTTCTCGGCGAAGAGCTCCTCGATCACGCCGAGGTCGTTCCAGGGCGCCATCACGAGGCTCTGGCCCATCTCGGGGGGGACCCCGGGGCCCTGGGGCAGGGCCACCGGATGGCGGTCGGGCCCGGCGGCGGCGAGGTCGGGGTGCTTGGACCAGTAGATGCCGTCAGAGAAGCCGTGGTACTGACCCTCGAAGCGCACCACCTTGCGCCGGCCGGTGAAGGTGCGTGCCAGGCGCAGCGCGTAGAGCACCCCCTCGGTCCCCGAGTTGACCAGTCGAGCCGTCTCCACCGAGGGAACGGCCGCCGCGATGAGGTGCGCCAGTTCGATCTCGAGGGCGGTCGGCATCGCGAAGACGGTCCCGGCGCTGGCGATGCGCGCGCTCACCGCCGCGGTGACGCCCTCGGGGCGGTGCCCGAGCAGCATCGGCCCGAGTCCCAACAGGTAGTCGATGTACTCGTTGCCGTCCACGTCGAACACCCGACTGCCGGTGCCGTGGTCGACGAAGAGCGGGTGCGGCTCCCAGCCCGAGAAGCGGGCCCGCGCCGTGGAGTTGACGCCGCCGGGGATGACCTCGAGGGCTTGGCGGTAGAGCTCGGCGGAGGCGGTGTAGCGCTCGGGGTGCAAGAAGGAGTAGGTCATGTCGTCCCTTAGGTCTTTATGATGACATAATGACCCTACCACTCCAGTGGGGACCTGGAGGGTGAAGGGGGGCGGCGATGTCCGCACAGTCCGGGGCCGGCGACGGCCACCACCTCAAGTCCGACGCCCTCGGGCTCGGCGACACGATCGTGCTCGCGATGGCGAGCTCGGGGCCGACCCAGTCGATCGCGGCCAGCCTCGCGGCGATCCTCGTCGCGGTGCGCTACGCCGGCTTCCTGCCGATCCTGATCTGCTTCATCCCGATGATCGGCATCGCCATCGGCTACCAGCGCCTCAACGCCTGGCAGCCCTCCGCCGGAGCGACCTACTCGTGGGTGGGACGGGCCCTCAACCCCCACGCCGGCTTCTTCTCGGGCTGGATCATGCTGATGTACTACACGATCGGCACGGTGAGCCTCACCCCGATCCTGGGCTCGTACACCCTCTCCTTCTTCTCGAACGCGGCGGCCAACAACAAGTACGACGTCGCCCTCGTGGGCTCGATCCTCAACATCGTGGTGCTGGTGGTCGCGGCGGTGGGCA
>CAYUZO010000098.1:0-1522 GCA_964449735.1 uncultured Ferrimicrobium sp. | reverse complement strand
CGTCGGCCCGGGAAGACCCGACTCGAACGGGCGGTAGAGGCGGCGCATCGCCTCCCAGTACGGTTCGAGTTCCGAGACGGCACCGAGGTCGAGTCCGGTGTCGCGCTCGGTGTGCGCGAGGGCGGCGACGAGCGCGGACAGCGAGGGCTGGCTGGTCGTTCCCGCCATCGGCGCCGCAGCGGCATCCACGGCGTCGGCGCCCGCGGCGGCGGCGGCCAACAGCGTCGCGAGCTGACCACCGGCGGTGTCGTGCGTATGGACGTGGACCGGGACGTCGAAGCGGTCCCGCAGAGCCCGCACCAGACGCGCAGCGGCGCCGGGGCGCAGCAGCCCCGCCATGTCCTTGACGGCGAGCACGTGCGCCCCGGCATCCACGATCTGCTCCGCCACGCGCAGGTAGTAGTCGAGGGTGTACAGATCCTCGGTCGGCGACAGGAGATCACCGGTGTAGCAGAGGGCGACTTCCGCCAGCGTGGTGCCGGTGTGCAGCACGGCGTCGATGGCGGGCCGCATCTGGGAGACGTCGTTGAGGGCATCGAAGATGCGGAAGATGTCCACGCCCGATGCCGCGGCCTCCGAGACGAAGGCATCGGTGACGCGCGTCGGATACGGCGTGTACCCCACCGTGTTACGCCCCCTCAAGAGCATCTGGATCGCCACGTTCGGCACCGCGGCCCGGAGGGCGTCCAGCCGCTCCCAGGGGTCTTCGCCGAGGAAGCGGAGCGCCACGTCGTAGGTGGCGCCGCCCCAGGCCTCGACCGAGAGCAGCTGAGGGGTGAGCCGGGCGACGTAGGGCGCGACCGTCACCAGGTCCCGTGTGCGCACGCGCGTGGCCAGCAGAGACTGATGTGCGTCTCGGAACGTCGTCTCGGTGACGGCGAGCGGCGTCTGGGCGCGCAGCTGCGCCGCGAACCCGGCCGGGCCCTGGCTGAGAAGGCGCTGTCGCGAACCGGCAGGAGGAGGCGTGGACAGATCGACGGACGGGAGCTTCGCGCGCGGGTCGGTGACGGCGGGGATCTCTCCATGCGGACGGTTGACGGTCGTCTCGGCCAGCCACGCCACGATCTTCGATCCGCGGTCCTTCGACGCGCGACCGCGCACCAGCCCGGGGCGCTCGTCGATGAACGACGTGCTGACGTCACCGGCCACGAAGGCGGGATCGTCCAGCACCGCCTGCAGGAAGGGGATGTTGGTCGAGACCCCACGGATGCGGAACTCGGCGAGGGCTCGACGCGATCGCACGACCGCGGCGCCGAAGTCCCGTCCGCGGCACGTGAGCTTGGCCAGCAGCGAGTCGAAGTGCGCACTGACCTGGGAACCCGCGGCCGTCGTCCCCCCGTCGAGGCGGATGCCGGCGCCGCCCGGCGAACGGTAGGTGGTGATCTTGCCCGTGTCGGGGCGGAACCCCTGGGTCGGGTCCTCGGTCGTGATACGGCACTGCAGCGCCGCCCCGCGCAGGCGGATCTGGTCCTGGCGCAGGCCGAGCTCGGCGAGCGTCTCGCCGGCAGCGATGCGCATCTGC
>CAYUZO010000097.1:0-1550 GCA_964449735.1 uncultured Ferrimicrobium sp. | reverse complement strand
AACAAGGTAGCCGTACCGGAAGGTGCGGCTGGATCACCTCCTTTCTAAGGAGCACATCTGCCCGCAGTGGGCAGACAGCTACCCAGTTGAATGCTGGTTACTCGGCTCGACGTGTTACCACTGTCGTCCGGTCCCGGGTCGCAAGACCCCGCACCGAGCGAGACAGGTTCTGGCGTCGATGTTCCGGACTCTCGTCTTCCGTTTTGAAGGAGCGACGCTCCTTGGATGGTGCCCTTTCGGGCCGCCCATCCCCATCCCTGACGTCGAAGTTTGACGCGGGATGCGCTCTGATCCTTGAGAATTCTAGAACGAGCACGAGCATCTACATTTTTTATTATCAATTTCTCCAAGCTACAAAGAGTCAACGGTGAATGCCTTGGCGTCTAAAGCCGATGAAGGACGTGGGCGACTGCGAAAAGCCACGGGGAGCTGTCTTCCGAGCACTGATCCGTGGATGTCCGAATGGGAAAACCTTGTATCCGTCATGGGATGCAACTCCCGCCTGAACACATAGGGCGGGTAGAGGGAACCGGGTGAATTGAAACATCTCAGTAACCCGAGGAGAGGAAAGCAAAATGCGACTCCCTGAGTAGCGGCGAGCGAAAAGGGATCAGCCTAAACCGATCTGGTGTTAAAGCACTGGGCGTTGCCAGGTCGGGGTTGTGGGAATTGCGAGAGGGAACCAGCAACCCTCACGGAGTTACAAAATCGATGCGTAGCAGAACTACTTGGAAAGGTAGACCACAGAGGGTAACAGTCCCGTACGCGAAACGCTGAGATCTCCGCGCAGTCTCCCGAGTAACGCCGGATCCGGGAAAGCCGGCGTGAATCTGTCAGGACCATCTGATAAGGCTAAGTACTCATAGACGACCGATAGTGAACAAGTACCGTGAGGGAAAGGTGAAAAGTACCCCGGGAGGGGAGTGAAATAGTACCTGAAACCGTTGATTTACAATCAGTTAGAGAGTCGTCACATCTTCGGATGTGGCCTCGATAGCGTGCCTTTTGAAGAATGAGCCAGCGAGTTATGGTACGTGGCGAGGTTAACCCGGGAGGGGTAGCCGAAGCGAAAGCGAGTCTGAATAGGGCGTTCAGTCGCGTGCTATAGACCCGAAGCCGAGTGAGCTAGCCATGGGCAGGTTGAAGCGGGGGTAAAACCCCGTGGAGGACCGAACCCACCTCAGTTGAAAATGAGGGGGATGACCTGTGGTTAGGGGTGAAAGGCCAATCAAACTCGGTGATAGCTGGTTCTCCCCGAAATGCATTTAGGTGCAGCGTCAGTCGTTCAGCATCGGAGGTAGAGCACTGGATGGGCTAGGGGGCCTACAAGCTTACTGACCCCAACCAAACTCCGAATGCCGATGCTCCAGAGACTGGCAGTGAGACCACGGGGGATGAGCTTCGTTGGTCGAGAGGGAAACAGCCCAGATCTTCAGCTAAGGCCCCAAATTCTGGACTAAGTGGAAAACGATGTGAGAACGCTCAGACAGCCAGAAGGTTGGCTTAGAAGCAGCCATCCTTTAAAGAGTGCGTAATAGCTCACTGGTCGA
>CAYUZO010000096.1:0-1614 GCA_964449735.1 uncultured Ferrimicrobium sp. | reverse complement strand
GGCAGGTACCGGGTCCACATCGCCTCCATCGCCAACAGCCCGCGCCCCGCGGCGATGTCACGGATCGCGATGGCCTCGTCGGCATCCAGGGTCACGGCCTTCTCGATGAGAACGTGCTTGCCGGCCTCCAGGGCGAGGATCGCGTGCTCTCGGTGATGACTGTGCGGGGAAGCGACGTACACGATATCGACGTCGGGGTCGGCGACGAGCTCTTCGTACGACCCGTGCGCGTGAGGGATGTCGTACGCGGCGGCGAACGCACGCGCCGACTCCGGGCGGCGCGATCCGACGGCGGTGACGGTGAGCCCCGCCGTCCGCAGATCCTTCGTGAAGGCGTGGGCGATGCCGCCCGTGGCGAGGATTCCCCAGCGGATGGGCGCGGTCGGCACACTCGTGCCGGGGGCGTTGTCGGTCATGCGACGAGCCTAGCCGCGCGCGCGTAGGCTCGAGCCGTGAGTGCCGACACCGAGGCGTCGATCGCCCGATTCCGTGAGCTGCTGCAGATTCCGACCGTCTCGCACGCGGACGAGAGTCTCGTGGACGCGGATGCGTTCACGCGCTTCATCGACACGCTGGCGCGTCTGTATCCGACCGCGCATGCCGCTCTCGAGCGTGAGGTCGTCGGCGGCTACTCCGTGCTGTTCCGCTGGTCCGGCCGGCAGAGCGCGGCGGATCCGCTCGTGCTCATGGCCCACATGGACGTCGTCCCCGTCGTCGAAGAGGAATGGGACCACCCGCCGTTCGGGGCCGAGGTGGTCGGTGAAGGTGTCGATGCCGAGATCCACGCGCGCGGCGCCATCGACGACAAGGGCGCCCTCGTGGCGATCATGGAGGCGGTGGAGGAACTCGCCGCGGAGGGCTACGCGCCGACGCGCGATGTCTACCTCGCCTTCGGCCACAACGAGGAGACGGCCGGCGGCGGCGCGCGCGCGATCGTGGCGCTGCTGCGCGAACGCGGGGTCACGCCGGGTCTGGTGCTCGATGAAGGCGGCGCGGTCGTGGACGGTGCGGTGCCGGGGGTCGCGGTGCCGACGGCGATGGTCGGCGTCGCCGAGCGGGGCGTCCTGACGCTGCGGCTGACAGCGCGCGAGGGGGGAGGCCATGCGTCCACGCCGCCCGCCTTCCCCGCCACCGCGCGGCTCGCCCGCGCCATCGACCGCGTGCAGCGCCATCCGTTCCCGGCCCGCATCGTCCCGCCGGTGCGCGCCCTGTTCGCGACACTGGCCCCGCACACCTCACAGCCGCTTCGCACTCTCTTCTCGCACCTCGCCGCGGTGGCCCCGTTGGCCGCACGGGTGTTCGCGCGCCTCGGACCGGAACTGAACGCGATGGTGCGGACGACCGCCGTCGCCACCGAGCTGTCGGGGGCTCCGGGCGAGAACGTGCTCGCGCCCACGGCGCGTGCCTCGATGAACATCCGCCTGCTCACCGGCGACACCGTCGCCTCGGCGACCGCGCGGATCCGCCGCGTCGTGGCCGACCCCGCCGTCGAGATCGAGGTGCGCCACGGGTCGGATCCGTCGCCGGTGTCACCTTGGCGCGGTGAGCCGTGGCAGCGCATCGCGATCGCCGTTCATGACGCCCTCGGAGCCGAGGTCGTGACCACGCCGTACA
>CAYUZO010000095.1:0-1616 GCA_964449735.1 uncultured Ferrimicrobium sp. | reverse complement strand
CGCCGGCGGCGTCGTAGACGGCCCCGAGGTCGGTTCCCCGTTGATTGGTCTGTCCCATGCGGCCGTTGGCCGAGGCGATGGTGGGGTCGATCTCGATCTCGCCCGCGAAGTCCCACGCGCCGTACATGCCGAGGTGCACACGCAGCCAGACGTCGCCGTCGAAGGCGAGGAACATCTGCTTGCCGACGGCGCGCACCTCCACGGCTTCACGGCCGTCGACGACCGCGGCGCCCTCGGCGAAGCGGCCCTGCGGACTGGATGCCGAGACCTCTCGTCCGACGAAGTTCCGATCGAACTGGCGCGCGAGGCGGTGTACGGAGTGACCTTCGGGCATCAGCCGGCTGCGGGATCCATCGCGTCGACGGACTCGCCACCGGCCGGCGCCGACGTCCCCGCCCGCGGGTCGGGAACCAGAGTGCCGTCCGTCTCGAATGCGGCCAGCTGGGCGATGCGGCGCGCGTGGCGCTCCTCGCCCGAGAACGGTGTCGCGATGAAGCGGTCGATGAAGGCGATCGCCTCATCGACGGTGTGCTGGCGCGCGCCGATCGCGATCACGTTGGCATCGTTGTGCTCCCGAGCCAGCTCGGCCGTGGCGATGCTCCACACGAGCGCCGCCCGGACACCGCGTACCTTGTTGGCGGCGATCTGCTCGCCGTTGCCCGACCCACCGAAGACGACGCCCAGCGTCTCGATCCCTGCGGCCTGGTCGCGCACGACGGCCTGGGCGGCACGGATGCAGAAGGCGGGGTAGTCGTCGAGCGGGTCGTACTCGATCGGGCCGTGGTCCACGACGTCGTGGCCCTGCTCCGCGAGGTGGTGCTGCAGCTGCGTCGAGAACTCGAGACCCGCATGATCGGTGGCGATGTGGATGCGCATGCCCCCATCCTAGGGGGCGCTCGGCGTCGCTGCGGCCTCGCTGCGACGCCACTGTCGCGCCTCAGTACGTGTCGATATGATGGAATTATCATGCCGTTCACCCAGAGTCAGCGTCCCCTCTACGAGGTCAAGGCGAACCTCTTCAAAGGCCTCGCGCACCCCTTCCGCATTCGCCTTCGCGAACTGCTCGCCGGAGCTGAGGAGGTGCGCGTCGCGGACCTCCAGGCGGAGACCGGGCTGGAGGCGTCCCACTTGTCGCAGCACCTCTCCGTGCTGCGCCGTCACCGCCTTGTCGAGTCTGAGCGCCGCGCCAGTCACGTCTATTACCGGTTGGCCGATCCCCGCGTCGCGGACCTGCTGACCGCGGCGCGCGAGCTGCTCCTCGGCATCCTGAGCGCGGACGGCGACCTCCTCGTCGATGCGCAGTCGTTGCCCGCCCTGCCGGCGGCGCGCTCGTGAACCTGCGGGTCCGCACCCTGCTGCCCTCGCGCGCGGACTACGCGGGTCTCGCGCGCTCGTGGCGCGGTGACCTTGTCGCGGGTGTGACGGTGGGGATCGTCGCCCTCCCCCTGGCGCTGGGCTTCGGCGTGAGCGCGGGCCTCAGCGCGGAGGCGGGCCTGGTGACGGCCGTCGTGGCCGGGGTGCTCGCGGCGGTGTTCGGTGGCTCCCACGTCCAGGTCTCCGGACCCACCGGCGCGATGCGCGCCGTCCTGGTCCCGGTCGTGGCCACGCGCGGGCCG
>CAYUZO010000094.1:0-1624 GCA_964449735.1 uncultured Ferrimicrobium sp. | reverse complement strand
CGAGGTCTGCACCTGCCCGAGCCGCGCGCTGGTGCAGAAGTCGATCTATGACAAGTTCATGGAGAAGGCGGTTGCGCGCGTGAAGAAGATCAAGCAGGGCCACCCGCTCGATCCCTCGACGATGATCGGCGCGCAGGCCTCCAACGACCAGCTTGAGAAGATCCTCTCCTACTTCGACATCGGCAAGAAGGAAGGCGCCAAGGTGCTGACCGGCGGCTCCCGCAACGTGCTCGAGGGCGAGTTGAAGGATGGTTATTACGTCCATCCGACCGTGCTCGAGGGCAACAACAAGATGCGGATCTTCCAGGAGGAGATTTTCGGGCCCGTGGTATCCGTCACGACCTTCGACACGCCCGAGGAAGCGCTCGCCATTGCCAACGACACGCTCTACGGCCTCGGCGCCGGCGTGTGGACGCGCGACATCAACCGCGCCTACAACTTCGGCCGCTCGATCCAGGCCGGCCGCGTGTGGACGAACTGCTATCACCTCTATCCGGCCCACGCCGCCTTCGGCGGTTACAAGCAGTCGGGCATCGGGCGCGAGACGCACAAGATGATGCTCGATCACTATCAGCAGACGAAGAACATGCTGGTCAGCTACAGCCCGAAAGCTTTGGGCTTCTTCTGATCGGCAGCAGCGGGAAGGCGGATGTCACCCCGCCTTCCCGTTATCATTTCTGGAGTTGAGAGATATGGACAAAGTCGCTTCAAAATCCTGGCACGACAAGGCGAAGTCGGTCGCATTCCGAACCAAGGCCTTCATCGGCGGAAAGTGGGTGGATGCAGCCTCGGGCAAGACATTTCCGGTTCTCAACCCGGCAACCAATGCCGTTCTCGCACATGTCGCCGAATGCGACGCGGAAGACGTCAACCGCGCCGTGAAAGCCGCCCGGCAGGCCTTCGTGTCCGGTGTCTGGTCACGCCGTCCGCCGCATGAGCGGAAGGCCGTGCTGCTGAAATTCGCCGAGTTGATCCGCGCCCACCAGGAAGAGCTGGCGCTTACCGACACGCTCGACATGGGCAAGCCGATTTCCCTGACCCTGGGCGGCGACGTTCCGGGCTCGGCCGATACGATCCAGTGGATCGCCGAAGCGATCGACAAGGTTTACGATGAGATCGCGCCGACGGGCCACGGCAATCTCGCCATGATCCGCCGCGATGCGCTGGGTGTCATCGGCTGCGTGGTGCCGTGGAACTATCCCCTCCAGATGGCAGTGTGGAAGGTGGCGCCGGCACTTGCCAGCGGCAATTCCGTGGTTCTGAAGCCAGCCGAACAATCGCCCCTGTCGGCGTTGCGGATGGCGGAGCTTGCGGCGGAAGCGGGCATTCCCGATGGCGTTCTGAACGTGCTGCCCGGCTTCGGCGAAACCGCCGGCGAGAGCATCGGCCGCCACATGGATGTCGACTGCGTGGGCTTCACCGGCTCGACTGAAGTCGGCAAATATTTCCTGCGCTACTCCGCTGAAAGCAACATGAAGCAGGTCTGGCTCGAGTGTGGCGGCAAGAGCCCGAACCTGGTGTTCGCGGATTGCGACGACCTCGAGGCGGCGGCCGATGCCTCGGCCTTCGGCATTTGGGGAAATCAGGGCGAGGTCTGCTCCGCCAATTCGCGCCTTCTCGTTGA
>CAYUZO010000093.1:0-1636 GCA_964449735.1 uncultured Ferrimicrobium sp. | reverse complement strand
ACAGAACCAGGATCTTCGACACATCCAGATCCGCGGGCATCGGCGTGGCCATGTCCCAGCCGGTGGCCAGCGTATAAGCGGCGCGCAGCACGCCCAGATGCGCGATGGCCACCGCGTCACCATCGCCCTGCGACACATCTTTCAGGAACGCCGCCACGCGCGCATGCAGCTCGCCGGTGGATTCGCCGCCGCCGGGGCGAAAGGCTTCGCCGTGTTTCGAACCGGCTTTTTCAAACGCATCGCTGCCATGGCGGGAAAAAATCTCCTCCCGCGTCAAGCCTTCCCAGGCGCCCCAATTCTGTTCCATCAGCCGCGCATCCAGCACCGCTTCGCCCAGCCCCAGCGCTTCCACGGTCTGGCGGGCGCGCAGCAAGGGGCTGGCATAGAGGCGCGGAGGAGCAAAGGGCAGGCGCAGGCCGGACATCCTGGCCAAGCCCGCATCGCTGAGCGGAATGTCGGTATGGCCCTGGATGCGCCCCGCCGCGTTCCATTCGGTCGGGCCGTGGCGCAGCAATGCGAGACGCATCAGACGCTGAGCTCCACCACCACCGGAACGTGATCCGAAGCCTTCTGCCAGCCGCGCATTTTCTTGACGATCTTCTGCGATGTCAGGGCGCCCTTCAGGCCCGGGCTGGTCCAGACATGGTCCAGGCGGCGGCCGCGATCCGAAGCTTCCCAGTCGGCGGCACGGTAACTCCACCAGCTGTAGATCTTCTCATCCGGCGGAATGAAGTGACGTGTGGCATCGGTCCAGTCCAGCGCCGCCTGTGCTTCGCCCAAAAGCTTGGTCTCCACCGGCGTGTGGCTGACAATGTCCAGCAGCTGCTTGTGGCTCCACACGTCGTTCTCCAACGGCGCCACGTTCAGATCGCCCACCAGGATGGCCGGATCGCTTTTCTTTCGCTTGGCGAAGAACTTTTCCATCGCCTCCAGGAAGTGCAGCTTGTGGGCGAATTTGTCGTTCTTCTCGGGATCGGGAATGTCGCCGCCGGCGGGCACATAGAAATTGTGCAGCTCCACGCCATTGTCCAAGGTCACGCCCATGTGGCGGGCATGGCCTTCGCGGCAGAAATCCTGCACGCCGGTTTCGCGGAACGGCTTTTTCGAAAGCACCGCCACGCCATGATAGGCCTTCTGGCCGTGGATCGCCTGGTGCACATAACCCAGCTTGCGAAACGCTTCGGCCGGGAAGAGTTCGTTCAGCACCTTGGTCTCCTGCAGGCACAGCACGTCCGGCTGTTCATCCCGCAAAAAGCGCGTCACCAAGTGGATGCGATGCCGCACCGAATTGATGTTCCAGGTCGCGATTTTCACCGAAAAGCTTCCTTCCATGCCGAGGGCAAGGGCACAAACGCAACATAATTGCTATTGTGAAATTTCAAAGGCTTAACGCTACATTCTGACCCAACTTATTCGCAAAACGCATAGCTAGAATTCGTTGAATTGCAATGCTCGCAGGATTATATCGCACTGCAACAAAGAGTTCCCCAAGCCTGTGTTTTGGGGCGAATGTCGAAGGAGCAGTACATGAACAACCCCACCATCCGCCAGCAGATCGAACTGCCGGGCGCGCGCGTCAACAATGTTGTCGCCGAAGTCTTCCAGGCCGCCACCATTGCCTTGGTCGGCGTGCTCG
>CAYUZO010000092.1:0-1662 GCA_964449735.1 uncultured Ferrimicrobium sp. | reverse complement strand
CGGCCGCCGCGACCGCGGCTGGTGCGGGTTGCCGTACACGAGCAGCGGCCCGACGACCGTCGCGAGGAACACCAGCGCGATGCCCGTCGCGATCGTCCGGTTGGAGGAGATCAGGTGCCCGAAGAGGCCGATCGCGAAGCCGAAGCAGAACACGACCAGGAACGGCCAGATCGAGAGCTCGGCCGCGAGCGGCAACGCGTGGGGCGACACGGGCGCGCAGCATCGCAGATGCGACCTGTCATCCTGCGCCGATGGCCGCCGCCCCCCCGAGCACAGTCGAGGAGGTGGCCGCCGGCCTGCGCGCGGCCGGCTACCTGCCGGGTTCCTCGACCGCGCTGGTCTCCTACCTCGCGGCCCGCATGGGCAAGCCGGTGCTGGTGGAGGGCCCGGCCGGGGTCGGCAAGACCGAGCTCGCCAAGGCGCTCTCCCGCTACCTCGACCGCCCGCTCGTGCGGCTCCAGTGCTACGAGGGCCTCGACGAGGCCAAGGCGCTGTACGAGTGGAACTACCGCAAGCAGCTCCTGCGCATCCAGGCCGAGGCGGACGGAACCGGGTGGGACGCGGTGCAGGACGACATCTTCGGCGAGGAGTTCCTGCTCGCGCGCCCGCTGATGAGCGCTATCGCCTCGCAGGAGCCGGTCGTCCTGCTGATCGACGAGGTCGACAAGACCGACCAGGAGTTCGAGGCGATGCTGCTCGAGCTGCTCTCGGACTTCCAGATCTCGATCCCGGAGCTGGGCCGCATCGAGGCCGCCACGCAGCCCGTGGTGCTGCTCACCTCGAACAACTCGCGCGAGCTCACCGAGGCGCTCAAGCGCCGCTGCCTCTACCTCTGGCTCGACTACCCGGAGCTCGAGCACGAGCTCGAGATCGTGCGCCTGCACGCGCCCGAGCTGTCCGGCTCGGTGGCCCGCAAGCTCGTCGAGATCGTCCAGCAGGTGCGCGAGCTGGACCTGCGCAAGCCGCCCTCGATCGCCGAGTCGATCGACTGGGCGCGCGCGCTGCTGCTGCTCGGCGCGGACGACATCGACGAGGCGACGTTCCGCGAGACCATGAGCGTGATCGTCAAGCACCGGACCGACCTCGACACGGTCGCGGAGCGGGTCGGCGTGCGGCTCGGGCAGGGCGATGCCCTCCCGTCCGGCTAGGCCGCACGCCGGCGGCGGCATCCCGGACGCGGGCCCGCCCGGCTTCGAGGCGCGCCTGCTGGCGCTCGCCGACGACCTGCGCGCCGAGGGGGTCGCGGCCGGCACCGCGGAGCTGCTCGACGCGTTCGCCGCGCTGACCGAGGTCGACTGGCGCGACGCGGCCGCGTTCCGCACCGCGCTGTCGGCGACGCTGGCGAAGTCCCCGGAGGACCGCCGGGTCTTCGACCTGGTGTTCGACCGCTGGCTGTTCCGCGCCGCGGAGGCCGAGTCCGTGCGCCGGCAGCCGGGCGAGGGGTCCGGGCGCGGCGAGGCCGAGCAGGCCGGGGCCGAGCACATGGACCTCGACGCGCTGCGCCAGGCCGTCGGGGAGGCGCTGCGCCAGGGCGACGAGGGCGCGATGCGCGACCTCGCGCGGCTCTCGATCAGCGCGTTCGGGCGTCGCGGCGAGGGCTCGGGGGTGATCGGCGTCGACGTGCAGCGGATCCGGCGCGCGCTCGGGCTGCGCTCCGAGCCC
>CAYUZO010000091.1:0-1707 GCA_964449735.1 uncultured Ferrimicrobium sp. | reverse complement strand
CCTCACTAGGGAACAGCATCAGGAACATTTCCTCCAGCTCGGCGGGGTCCACCGGTTTGGTCAGGAAGCCGTCCATGCCCGCCTCCTGGCAGACGCGCTTGCCGCCGTCCAGGGCATCGGCGGTCAGGGCCACGATGGGCGTGCGCGGCCGCCCGCTGCGCTGTTCGGCCATGCGGATGGCGCGGGCCGCTTCGATGCCGTCCATGCCAGGCATGTGAATGTCAGTCAGCAGAAGGTCGAACGTGCCGTTCATCATCGCCTGCACCGCGTCATTGCCGGTGGTGACTTCGGTGACGACATGACCGCGGCGGCGCAGCAGTTCGCGGATCAGCATCATGTTGATGGGATTGTCCTCGGCCAACAAAATGCGCAGGCCCTCTTCGGCGGACGGGGTGTGCATGATGGCGGGCCCGACGCTGCGCGCTTCCGGCGGATGATCTTCCATGAAGGGCGCCGGGATGGCGGGCGGTTCGAAATCCGGCGCTTCGATCTTCTCCTGCGCCATTGGCTGGTTCACCAGCGGCGGCAGTTCGTCGTGAATTTCCACGGGCGCTTCAACCACCGGCGCGATCCGGGCCGGGGCTTCATACGGCTGATAGGCGGCCGGCGCGTTGTCGCGGCGGCTCAGGATCAGGCGCGTCACCAGCGAGGACTGGCGCACCGGCTTGACCAGGTAACCGGCAAAACCAAGGCTGCGCATTTCTTCCAGCGCGCCGCGCGCATTGGGAGTCAGAAGGACCAGTGCGGGGATCGAAGGATCGGGCTGCACTGTCAGGTCCGGCACATTGCCCGTGCCCGCATCGATCAGCACCGCATCGGTGGGGCCCGCCGGGTCGGCGGGAATGCCGCCGGCAGCGGCGATCTGCAGATACATGCCTTCGCGCAGCGCCTTGTTGCGGCTCATCACCGCCACGCGCATGCCGGCCAGCGGCCTGCCGCCTTGCGCCGGTGTCACGACCTTGGCGGGCAGGGTGAACCAGAAACAGGAGCCGCCCTCCGGGGCTGCATCCACCGCGATTTCGCCGCCCATGGTGTCGACCAGCCGCTTGGAGATCGCCAGGCCCAGGCCGGTACCGCCGAACTTGCGCGCATGGCTGGAATCGGCCTGGACGAATTCCTCGAAAATCTCCTGGCGCTTGGCGGGCGGCACGCCCACGCCGGTGTCGCGCACATCAAAGCGCAGCATCTCGCCCACCTGCCGGACCTCGACGCAGACGCCGCCGCGTTCGGTGAACTTCACCGCATTGCCCATCAGGTTGGTGATGACCTGGCGCAGGCGCCCTTCATCGGCCAGGATGACTTGCGGCACGTCGGCGGCGACAATGACGGTAACTTCCACGCCCTTGGCATGGCCGCGCGGGCACAGAAGTTCGGTGATGTTGCACAGCATGGTGCGAAGATCGACTTCGTCCTCGTCCAGCTGCAGCATGCCCGCTTCGATCTTGGAGAAGTCCAGGATGTCGCCAATCAGCGTGAGCAACGCTTCGCCCGACTGCGTGATGGCTTCGGCATAGGTGCGCTGTTCGGGGCGCAGGTCGGTTTCCAGCAGCAGGCGGCCCATGCCCAGGACGCCGTTCATGGGCGTGCGGATTTCGTGGCTCATGGTGGCCAGGAAGCCGGATTTGGCGCGGCTGGCATCCTCGGCCTTGTCGCGCGCTTCGATCAGCGCGTCTTCCAGAAGCTTGAGGTCGGTGATGTCGCGGCCCA
>CAYUZO010000090.1:0-1734 GCA_964449735.1 uncultured Ferrimicrobium sp. | reverse complement strand
CCTGGCGCAGGCCGAGCTCGGCGAGCGTCTCGCCGGCAGCGATGCGCATCTGCGATTGCACGAGGTCGACGTCGGTGACCTCCTCGGTCACGGTGTGCTCGACCTGGATGCGCGGATTCATCTCGATGAAGACGGCCTCGCCGGCGCGGGGACCGGCCGTCTCGAGGAGGAACTCCACCGTTCCGGCGTTCTCGTAGCCGATCGACCGGGCGAACGCGATCGCGTGGGCGTGCAATGCCGAGGCGATGGTGGGGTCGAGGTTGGGCGCCGGCGCGATCTCGACGACTTTCTGATGACGTCGCTGCACCGAGCAGTCCCGCTCGAACAGGTGTACGGTCTCGCCGGTCTTGTCGGCGAGGATCTGCACCTCGACGTGACGCGGCCGCTGCACGGCCTGTTCCAGGAAGACGCGGGCATCGCCGAACGCGGCATCGGCCTCGCGCATCGCCTCCGCGATCGCCGGGGCCAGCTGCGGCGCGGCTTCGACCCGGCGCATTCCCCGCCCACCGCCGCCGGCGACCGCCTTCACGAAGATCGGGAAGCCGATCTCGTCCGCGCGCGCGACGAGCGCGTCGACGTCGTCCGACGCGGGCGTCGAGCGCAGCACCGGCACCCCGGCGGCGATCGCGTGCTCTTTGGCGGTCACCTTGTTGCCCGCCATCTCGAGGGCGCGCGACGGCGGGCCGATGAAGACGATGCCGCTGCGCGCGGCGGCCGCGGCCAGCTCGGGGTTCTCGGAGAGGAAGCCGTAGCCGGGGTAGATGGCGTCGGCGCCCGCCTGCTCGGCCACGCGGATGATCTCATCGACGTCGAGGTACGCACGCACGGGTTGGCCGATGGTGCCGATCTGGTACGCCTCGTCGGCCTTGAGCCGGTGCAGCGAGTACCGGTCCTCGTAGGGGTAGACCGCCACCGTCCGCGCACCCAGTTCGAAGGCGGCACGAAAGGCACGGATCGCGATCTCTCCGCGGTTGGCCACCAGGATCTTGCGGAACATGCGGACCTCTTCTCCGAGCGGCTCCCGCGCGCCGAGGGAGCAGATTCCCCGACGAGCCCACTTTTCACGAGGGCCTGAGTGTCCTCACAGCCTAGGGGACGGTAACGTAGAGCCTCGTGCACGTACTCTCCGTCTCCTCGCTCAAGGGGGGTGTCGGCAAGACCACCGTGACTCTCGGCCTCGCCTCCGCGGCGTTCGCCCGAGGGGTGCGGACTCTCGTCGTCGACCTCGACCCGCAATCTGACGTGTCGACGGGCATGGACATCCAGGTGGCCGGCCGGCTGAACGTGGCCGACGTGCTCGCCAATCCCAAGGAGAAGGTGGTCCGCCAGGCCATCACCGCCAGCGGCTGGGCCAAGGTGCACCCGGGCACGATCGACGTCATGATCGGCAGCCCGTCGGCGATCAACTTCGACGGCCCGCACCCGAGTGTGCGCGACGTGTGGAAGCTCGAAGAGGCCCTCGCCACCATCGAAGCCGATTACGACCTCGTCCTCATCGACTGCGCCCCCTCGCTCAACGCACTGACGCGTACCGCATGGGCGGCTTCGGACCGGGTCATCGTGGTCACCGAACCGGGACTGTTCTCGGTCGCCGCCGCCGACAGGGCGTTGCGGGCGATCGAGGAGATCCGCCGTGGCCTGTCTCCCCGCCTGCAGCCGCTCGGGATCGTCGTGAATCGCGTGCGCCCGCAGTCGATCGAGCACCAGTTCCGCATCAAGGAGCTGCGCGACATG
>CAYUZO010000089.1:0-1736 GCA_964449735.1 uncultured Ferrimicrobium sp. | reverse complement strand
CCGCTGCGCGGAGCGCGCGATCGCCATGGGGGCGAAGAAGGCGGCCTCGAGGAGGACCTCGGTCGTGCCGTCGTCGATCTCGCTCTCGGCGCCGCCCATGATGCCAGCCAGCCCCAGCACCCGATCGGCGCCGTCGACGATCACGCAGTCCTCTCCGGTGTCACCGAGTCCCCGTCCCGGACGGGCCAAGGCTCGCTCTACCCCGTCGAGGGTCACGAGGGTCTCCCCCGCTCGCGCGCGCCGTGCGCCCAGCGAGCGACCGACGACCTTGGCCGCATCGTAGGGATGGGTGGGCTGGCCCAGCTCCAGCATCACCAGGTTGGAGGCGTCCACGATGTTCGAGATGGGCCGCATCCCGGCGGCCTCGAGCTTGCGAGCGACCCACCGGGGTGAAGGGCCGACCTTCACCCCGCGCAGCACCGAGACGGTGAGGCGACCGCAGAGGTCTGGCGCCTCGATGTGCGCCGCCGCGGCGCCCTGCGTCGCGGGCCCCGACGAGGGAACCTCGATGAGCGGCGCGCGCAGGGACCGCTCGAGGCGGACTGCCAGGTCCCTCGCCACGCCCTCGACGCACCACGCGTCGGGCCGGTTCCCTTCGATCGACAACTCCACCACGACGTCGCGCTCAATCCCCAGCGCCTCGAGAAGCGGCTGTCCCGGTGAGGACGACAGTGCCCCATCGAGGACCATGAGTCCCTGGTGGTCGTCGGCCAGCCCCAACTCCCTCGCCGAACAGAGCATCCCGTTGGAGGTCACGCCTCGCATGGTTCGCCGCCCGATGGCGAAACCACCGGGCAGAACGGCGCCGACGGGAGCCAACGGCACGAGGTCGCCGACCTCGAAGTTCATCGCCCCGCACACGATCTCCACGGGCCCCGAGCCCGCCTCGACGATCACTCGGCGAATCCGGTCGGCCCCCTCGATCGCGTGGATCTCGTCCACTCGGGCGACGACCACGTCCTCCAGCCCGGCGCCGACGCTCTCGACCCCCTCGACGACCAGTCCGAGGTCGTCGAGGGTCGCCCGCAACTCCTCGAAGGACTCCGGCAGGTCCACGAACTCGCCCAACCAGGCGAGGCTCACCCTCACGAGAACTGCCTCAGGAAGCGCACGTCGTTTTCCACCAGAGCCCGCATGTCCGCGATGCCGTGGCGCATCTGGGCGCAGCGGTCGATGCCGAAGCCGAAGGCGAAGCCGCTCCAGACCTCCCCGTCGATGCCGACGGCCTCGAGGACCGCGGGATCGAGCATGCCGCACCCCCCCAACTCGATCCATCCCGTGCCCGAGCAGGTGCGGCACCCACCGCCTCGACAGATAGTGCAGGTGATCTCGAACTCCGCCGACGGCTCGGTGAAGGGGAAGTACCCGGGTCGGAGGCGAGACTCGATGTCGGGGCCGAAGTAGGCGCGAGTGAAGGTCTCGATGGTGCCGGCGAGGTGGGCGAAGGTGATGCCCCGGTCGACCACGAGACCCTCGACCTGATGGAAGGTGGCCAAGTGGCGCGCGTCGGGCGTGTCGCGCCGGTAGCAACGCCCCGGCATGACCGAGTGGATCGGCAGCGACGACGATGCGACGGCCGCCTCCATGAGGTGGATCTGGGTCGGTGAGGTGTGCGTGCGCAGCACGACCGTCTCCGGCTCACCGAGGTCCACGTAGAAGGTGTCCCACATCCCCCTCGCGGGATGGGCGGGCGGGATGTTCAGGGCCTCGAAGTTGTACCAATCGGTCTCGACCTC
>CAYUZO010000088.1:0-1746 GCA_964449735.1 uncultured Ferrimicrobium sp. | reverse complement strand
GATCGTGGTTGGCGAAGCCGAGAAGAGGGCCGCCTTCCGCACGGCGCGCGCGGCGCTGGCAAAATCCGGCACGGTGACACTCGAGCTTGCGCTTGCGGGCGTGCCCATGGTGACGGCGTATCGCGTGACCGAACTGGAAGCCTTCATCGCGCGCCGCGTAATCCAGACTTCTTCGATCATTCTGGCCAACCTGATCCTTGGCGAGAATGTCGTTCCTGAATTCCTGCAGCAGGACTTCACCGCAGAAAATCTCGCTCCGGCCTTGCGTGATGTGCTCGGCGATACGCCTGTGCGGCAGCGGCAGGTCGAAGCGTTCGCCAGGCTCGAGCAGATCATGTCCACCGGCGGCAGGCGGCCAAGCGAACTGGCCGCCGATGAGGTGATTGCCGCGATCCGCTAATCCGATTTTGTCGGGCGCAACAAAAAAGGCCGGTGTAAAACACCGGCCTTTTCATCGAGCGATATGGGTTGCTTACTTCCGCTTGTCGATCCCGACATAGTCGCGGGTGGTTGCACCGGAGTAGAGCTGGCGCGGACGGCCGATCTTCTGCTGCGGGTCCTGGATCATCTCGCTCCACTGGCTGATCCAGCCCACGGTGCGGGCGACGGCGAACAGCACGGTGAACATCGAGGTCGGGAAGCCCATCGCCTTGAGCGTGATGCCCGAATAGAAGTCGACGTTCGGATACAGCTTGCGCTCGATGAAGTACGGATCGTTCAGCGCGATCTTCTCCAGCTCCAGCGCAATCGGCAGCAGCGGATCGTTGCTATGCCCGGTCTCCTTGAGAACGGCATGACACATCTTCTGCATGATCTTGGCGCGCGGGTCGTAGTTCTTGTAGACGCGATGGCCGAAGCCCATCAGGCGCACCGACGAGTTCTTGTCCTTCACCTTGGCGATGAATTCCGGAATCTTGTCGACCGAACCGATCTCGGCGAGCATCTGCAGCGCGGCCTCGTTGGCGCCGCCATGCGCCGGACCCCACAGGCAGGCGATGCCGGCAGCGATACAGGCGAACGGGTTGGCGCCGGACGAACCGGCAATGCGCACGGTCGAAGTCGAGGCATTCTGCTCATGGTCGGCGTGCAGGATGAAGATCTTGTCGAGTGCGTCGGCGAGCACCGGATTGATCTTGTATTCCTCGCACGGCACCGCGAAGCACATGCGCAGGAAGTTCGACGCGTAGTCGAGATCGTTCTGCGGGTAGATGAAGGGCTGGCCGATCGAATACTTATAGGCCATCGCCGCCAGCGTCGGCACCTTGGCGATCATGCGCATCGACGCGATCATGCGCTGCTTCGGATCGTTGATGTCGGTCGAGTCGTGATAGAACGCCGCCAGCGCACCGACCGAGGCGACCATCACCGCCATCGGGTGCGCGTCGCGCCGGAAGGCCTGGAAGAACCGGGTCATCTGCTCGTGCACCATGGTGTGGTTGGTGACGCGATGATCGAAGTCGGCCTTCTGAGCTGCGGTGGGCAGCTCGCCGTACAGCAGCAGGTAACAGGTTTCGAGGAAGTCGCCCTTTTCCGCGAGCTGTTCGATCGGATATCCGCGATAGAGCAGGACGCCGGCGTCGCCGTCGATGTAGGTGATCTTGGATTCGCAGCTGCCCGTGGACGTGAAGCCCGGATCGTAGGTGAACATGCCGGCCTGGGCATACAGCTTGCTGATGTCGACCACGTCAGGACCGACCGTGCCGCTCAGGACCGGGAAATCGTAGGATTTGTTGCCGACGGTGAGGG
>CAYUZO010000087.1:0-1768 GCA_964449735.1 uncultured Ferrimicrobium sp. | reverse complement strand
TACATCTCGTCGACGAAGTTCTTCAACGCGATGACCACGAAGGTTCCCGACCGCGAGTCGCTGGAACCGACGATCGTCGCCCACCGCACTCAGGTGAACGCCGACCCGTACCACTACACGAAGTTCTGGGACGGCGCGGTGCAGATCGTCGAGGGCCTGAGCGGTGTCCGCACCGGCCTCGACTCCGGCGACGGCAGCGCCAGCGGCGGCACATGCGCGGGCCTGCTTCCCGGCGAAGTCAGCGCCGAAGGCTGGGCCTCCCCCGGCGCCGGGCCGGTCAGCAGCCCCTACGGCATCCGCATTCACCCGATCTACGGCACGCAGCGACTCCACGCCGGCACCGACCTTGCCGGCGGCGGCTGCGACGGCCCGATCTGGGCCGCACAGGACGGCGTAGTGACATTCCGCGGCTTCGACGACTCCGGCAACGGCACAATCTCGATCGACCACGGCGGCGGGGTCACCACCCGCTACCTGCACATGTACGACTCCGGGATGCTCGTGCAGACCGGCGACAAGGTGACGGCCGGCCAGCAGATCGCTCGCGTCGGCAGCAGCGGTGAATCCACCGGATGCCACCTGCACTTTGAAGTGCGCGTCAACGGGGAGAACGTCGACCCCGCGCCCTTCATGGCAGAGGTCGGCATCCAGCTCGGACAGTAGATCAGGAGACGACCATGAGCAGCATCGAAGTACCCACGTTCCCCAAGATCGAGGCGCGCACGTTCGCGAACGGAGCGGGAGAGGTCACGATCAACGGCACGTCGCACCCGATCGAGACGACCACTCTCGAGGATGCTCGCGCCGCGATCCTCGCCCGCGTGGCCGACACGGCCACGAAGATGCAGCGCCCCGTGCGCGTCACCACAAGCGGCCCCGACGGGGAGTGGCCGCTGATCGTCCACCCCGACGGCAGCGTAGAGCCCGACGAGAGCCTGCCCGCCCGACCGGCACCGATCGAGGACACAGCGTCCCCCATCGACTCGACGCCCGCGCCGATCGACCAGGTTCCCGCACCCGCCCCCACGCCGGAGGCTCCGACGTTCACTCCCGCGCCGGAGGTTCCGGCCGCAGCGCCGGCCCCCGCGCCCGACGGGAACGCATGGGTGCGTCAGGCTCCCGCCCCGGCCACCGAGTACCCGAGCCGTCGCGAGGCCCGACAGTCGTTCCTCACACACGAGCAGATGGAGGAGCCGGCAACCCAGGGATGGCGCGGAGCGCTCACCCGTGCCGGCATCCGCATGAGCCCCAGCGAATCCGAGCGCGCAGAGCGCTCCGACGTCCTCGCCGTCTCGCAGCACTGGCCCGGCCCGCGCACGATCGCCGTCGTGAACGGCAAGGGAGGCGCGGGCAAGACCCCGACCACCGTCCTCCTCGCGGCCGTGTTCGCCCGCCACGGCGGCGCAGGCGTCCTCACGTGGGACAACAACCAGACTCGCGGCACGCTCGGCTGGCGCACCGAGCAGGGGCCGCACGAGGCGACCCTGCTTGACCTCCTCCCCCAGGTCGACCGGCTCCTGAGCACCGGAGCGCAGTCAGCGGACCTGGCGCACTACGTGCACCACCAGACCCGCGACCGGTTCGACGTGCTGCGCAGCAAGCCGATGGCCCTCGCGCACGAGCAGCGCGTCGAGCCGGGCGACGTCGACGCGATCCACGCCGTCGCCGCGAAGTACTACCGGCTGATCTTCATCGACTCCGGCAACGACGAGTCCGACCCGATGTGGCTGCGCATGATCGACCACGCCGACCAGCTCGTGGTCGCCAC
>CAYUZO010000086.1:0-1774 GCA_964449735.1 uncultured Ferrimicrobium sp. | reverse complement strand
AGCTGATCAGCGCGGTGGCACTGAAAAACGTCACCTCGCGTTTCGCGATGGAAAAGATCAAGTCGGTGACGGCGCTGCCGGTGCCTGCGCTGACCGCCGCTTAACCCCAGAACTTCGACGCATATAACGGGCCGCGCCACAAGCGCGGCCCGTTTGCATTTCCGCGTCAGATACGCCGCGTCTCGCACTGCGAAACAAGGCCCGTACTGCAAATTTACGCGAAGTTAGCTTTACCGCCATATTTTCCGGCCGATGAAGCCCGCGCCAAAAATCCCTGCGAGCAGCAGCTCTGCCTGGTTGCAGGCTGGAGCCTTGCTGTTTGTCAGCGCGGCCATCATCGCGACGATCTCGCTGCAGGCCCGCGCGGATGCAAAGGCAGTGGCGGCGATCTTTCCACCCTGGTGGAGCGCACAACAGTCCATGTCGGCAATCGCGGTTGCGGGCGCGTCAGTCGTCCGCACCGGAGCGGTGTCCGCGATCATCATCGTGCAGCCCGCACCCGGCGACGGATTGACGCGGCTGCGTGAGGCTGGCGCGTGGTTTGCGCTCGATCCGCAGGCCGTCGCGGCTTGTTTCTCAAATTTAACGGCAACCAGACCAGAAGGATCCGGTGTATGACAACGAAGGCCGCCGATCTCCATGCATTGCGTGAAACCGCAAGCAAGGCGCTCATCACCCTGCTGTGGCTCCATGTGCCGATTTCGGCCGCGGTCGGCCTCCTGCGCGGCACCGACTGGATGATGCCGACCGCAACCATGACAGGCCTTGCCATCGTCGCGACGTGGTCATGGCGAACGGCGGGCAGCGAACTCGCGACACGGCTGATCGTGGCGGTGGCGCTGATGGGCGACGTCTCGCTCCTCGTCTACCAGATGTCCGGCCATCCGTGGCAGCCTGACATGCACATGTATTTCTTCGCCGCGCTGGCCGCGCTCGTCGCCTACTGCGACTATCGCGCGATCCTTGCCGGAACCGTTGCCGTCGCGGTGCATCACCTTGCACTGAACTTCCTGCTCCCCGCTGCGCTCTATCCCGGCGGCGCCGATCTCGGCCGTGTTGTTCTGCATGCGACGATTCTGATTCTCGAAACCGCCGTGCTGGTGTGGATCGTGATCGAACTCGCCCAGTTGTTCGATGTCGCCGCGCGCAACACCAGTGAAGCTGAAGCGGCACGCGCCGCTGTCGAGCGTGCAAGCATTGAGCGCAGCGAAGCGGAATCCCGCGCCGGTACGCAGCGCGCCAATGCGCGCCGCGAACTCGCCGCAACATTCGAGCGCAATGTCGGACGCATCGTCGGCGAAGTTGCCGACGCGGCCAGGGACATGCATCAGACATCATCGGCCATCAGCAGCAGCGCCGAGCGGACAGCGCGGCAGGACAGGCGTCGCAGAATGTAGAGACGGTCGCATCCGCCACAGAGGAACTGACGGCATCGATCGGCGAGATCGGCAGCCAGGTCACACGGTCATCGCAGATCGCCAGCAAGGCCGCCGAGGAAGCGCGCAAGACCAATACCGTGGTCGAGAGCCTTGCGTCCGGCACCCAGAAGATCGGTGAGGTCGTCACCCTGATCCAGACCATCGCCAGCCAGACCAATCTGCTGGCGCTGAACGCAACCATTGAAGCCGCCCGCGCGGGCGAACATGGACGGGGCTTCGCAGTGGTGGCCAGTGAAGTGAAGGCGCTCGCGACCCAGACCGCGAAGGCAACAGAGGACATCTCGCTGCAGATCGGAGACATTCAGTCCGCGAGCGCTGAAGCCGTGACCGTGATC
>CAYUZO010000085.1:0-1774 GCA_964449735.1 uncultured Ferrimicrobium sp. | reverse complement strand
CGGCCGCAAGACGAAAGTCGGTTGTTATGACTACTCGACCGACCCGCCGGCGCCTGAGGACCCCCGCGCCGCGGGGTCGGCGATCGAGGACATCAAGGAGCGGCTGCGTCAGCTCTCCCAGCCCCTCGTCGACTCCCTCGACGCCCGCCTGGCCCGTCAGATCGACGCCTACCTCGACGCCCACCTGGCCCAGCGAGTCGAGGACCTCGTGGCCGCCCGCCTGACGGTGCTCGAGCGGGCCCTGGCCGACCTCGACCGGCAGGTCCACCAGCGCGGCGAGGACGCCGAGGGCTAACGGGACTGTCGCTCGTCGCGACGCGCGCGGTCGCGCTGGCGGGCCCAGCGCAGAGTCAACACGACCAGCACGACGGTCGCCACCACGAACAGCGTGAAGACGGCGGCGAACACGAGGCGAGGTTAGGACGTGTGACAGTGCGTCGCAACACTGGCTCATGACCCTCGCCGCCCCCTCCGTCAGCGAGACCCTCCTCCGCCTGCGAGGCGACCGCGCCCAGCGTCCGGCGCTCGATTGGCGTCGGGCCGCCGGGCTGCGCGCCGAGATCGAGGACGGCCTCTTCGCCGCGCTCGGCCGGCACCAGCCCGACCTTCCCCTCGTCGTGGGAGCCCGTGGCCCCGCAGTGGCGGCCGGACCGACGGCCCGCCTGCGGGGACTCCTCGTCGCCCAGCTGGTGCGGCTGCGCGCGGCCCGCGCGACCCTCGCGGCACCCTTCGACGACGCGCTGAGCGCGTGGCGAGCCGAGGGGTCCGACCGCGACCTGGAGGCCGCGCTCGAGGCGCTGGGTGAGGAGGACCGAGCCCGCCTGCGCGCCGAGGTGGAGGGCCACGACGTCGTCGTGTCGCGAGCCTTGCGCGGACTGCCCGCTCGCTGGCCGGTGCGGACGGGTCAGCGCGCCGGGGTGCGCCTCGGCGGGGGCCACCTGGTGCTGCGTGACCGGATCGACCTGGTGATCGGGGTCGGCGCCGGGGCGCGAGCCGAACGCGTCCTGCTCGACGTCACCAGTGCGCCCCTCGGCGAAGCGACGAGCGCCACGCTGCGCCACCACGCCCTCGTCGACACCCTGCGCGCGAGCTCCCCGCCGCTGGCGGTGGCCGCCCTGTCGAGCGCCACCGGCGAGCTGCGCCGCGAATCGGTCGACGACCGACTGCTCGGCCACGCGGTGAGCGACCTGCTCGACCTCGTGCACCGCACCTGGGGGGCCCGGTGAGCCCGCGAGCCCGTCGCCTCGCCCCGCACGACCTCGTCGACCTCCTCAGCGAGGTCGCACCGACCGAGCCCCTGCCCGAGTCGTGGCGCCGGACGGTCAGTGAGCGCCTGGGTCCCGACGGCGGGACGCGACGCCACCTGGACGCCTACGACGTCGAGCGAGCCGGTCGCCCGGAGACCCCCTTCACCTGGTCGCCCCGTCGGGCTCGTCGCATCCTCGGACGACTGACCCTCGCGGGACGGACCGGCGAGCCACTCGAGCGGCGCGCTCAGGAGGTGGTCGCCGACCAGCTGGCCCGCGCGGCCACGTCCATGGTGGCCCCCCAGTCGCTGGCCGCCTGGCTCGCCGAGCAGCCAGCGGCCGTCCAGGCCCTGTGCGCCGCCGAGGCCCAGGGGTGGGCGCTCGAGCTCGTCGAGGCGGCCCGCGCCCTCGGCACGCCGTGGCGCCTCGCGCGCACCGACGCCTTCTACGACGTCGCCGAGGCCCGGGTCAGCCTGCGCGGTCGGCGCGACCTGGTCGTAGAGCTTGTCGAGGCTTTCGGCGTACCA
>CAYUZO010000084.1:0-1775 GCA_964449735.1 uncultured Ferrimicrobium sp. | reverse complement strand
GATGCGGTGGAAGCCGTCGGGCAGGACGTGGAGCAGGAAGCGGCGGATGAACTCGGGGGCCGTCAGCGTCATGGTCTTGCGCCAGATCTTCCCGGCCGAGTGGGCGCGATAGTCCTTCCAGCGGAACGTGACCCCGTGCCGATCCATGGCAATGATGCGGCTGTTGGCGATGGCGACGCGGTGGGTGTAGCGGGCGAGATAGGCAAGCACCGCCTCAGGGCCTCCGAAGGGGCGCTTGGTATAGACGACCCAGTCGGCCCGGCGCAGTGGTGCCAGCATGGCGGCGAAGGCGTCGGGTCTGGCCAGATCGGTGAGATCACCATGGAAGGCGAGCCTCCCGGCCGCATGCAGGGCGGATAGGCCTTCGAGGAAGAGTCTGCGGAACAGGCGCGAGAGCACGCGCACGGGCAGGAAGAAGCCGGGCCGGCATGAGATCCAGCGAGCGCCGTCCGGCGAGAGGCCGCCGCCGGGCGCGATGATGTGGAGATGGGGATGATGGGTCATCGCCGATCCCCAGGTGTGCAGCACCGAGGTGAAGCCGATGCGGGTACCGAGATGCCGGGGATCGCTCGCGATGGTGGCGAGCGTCTCGGCTGCTGCCTTGAACAGAAGGCCGTAGACGGCGGCCTGGTTTTGGAAGGCGATGGCCGCGACCGGTGCCGGCAGGGTGAAGACGAGATGATAGTAGGGCACGGGCAGCAGGTCGGCCTGCCGGTCCGCGAGCCAGTCCTTCGCCGCCGCGCCCTGGCATCGTGGGCAGTGCCGGTTGCGGCAGGAGTTGTAGGCGATCCGCCAGTGCCCGCAGTCGTCGCAGGCCTCGACATGACCGCCCAGCGCGGCGGTGCGGCAGGTCTCGATGGCCGTCATGACCTTGAGCTGGGCGAGGCTGAGATGCCCGGCATGGGCTGCGCGATAGGCGGGCCCGGCGCTGCGGAAGATATCGGCGACCTCGAGCGAGGCGCGCACCAGTTCAGCCCGGGGGCGCTCTGCCCTCCATCACGGCCAGGATCTGGTCGAGCGGGCTGGTCACCGCCCGCATGGTCTTGCTCGAGACCTGGGCGTAGATGCCGGTCGTGTTGATGTTCACGTGTCCGAGCAGGACCTGGATGACGCGGATATCGACGCCCTGCTCGAGCAGGTGGGTGGCGAACGAGTGCCGCAAGGTATGCGGGCTTACCCGCTTGTGGATCTCGGCGCGCTCGGCCGCCTCCTGCACCACGCGGTGCAACTGGCGCGCCGAGATCGGGTCCGTGCCGCTACGGCCGGGGAACAGCCAGCCATGGGGCAGCATCACCCCGCGCCGCTTGCCTTCGCGCCACCATTGCCGGAGCAGGTCGAGCAGATGCGGCGAGAGCATGGCATTGCGATCCTTCCGGCCCTTGCCCTGCTCGACCCGGATGATCATGCGCTCGCTATCAATGTCATCGACCTTAAGGTGGGCAACCTCCGAGACCCGCAGGCCGGCGCCATAGGCCACGCTGAGGGCGGCCGTGTACTTGATGCCTGGCGCCGCCTCGAGCAGCCGCGCGGTCTCCTCGCCGCTCAAGACCACCCGCAGCTTGGGCGCGACGTGAAGGACGACAAGCCCCAGCGCCATCTCCGGCCGCCTGAGGGTGATACCGAAGAGGAACCGCAGCGCCGACACGGCGCCATTGATGGTTCCCGGACCTACGGCGCGTTCATGCTGATCGAGCTGGAAGCGCCGGAGATCTTCGATCGTAGCGGTATCGGGGGGCTGGCCAAGAAAAGCAGCGAAGCGCCGGACGTGGCGGATG
>CAYUZO010000083.1:0-1864 GCA_964449735.1 uncultured Ferrimicrobium sp. | reverse complement strand
CTAGCAGTTTGTCGGAGAGAAGCCGTCTCTCCACCTTCGTGAATGTGTCACACTGATGCACATGAGCAGACAATTCAAAACCGTCGATTATGAGGCCACTCTCGACACCAGCGTCCGGCTTGGGGATTGCTTACCGCCGGAACATCTGGCCCGCTTCGTCGTCGACATCGTCGCAGAACTCGATCTTACGGCGCTCTATGCCCGCTATGGCAATCGAGGGGGAGCCCCTTACGCTCCTGAGATACTGCTCTCACTCCTCTTTTATGCCTATGCCACGGGCATCTTTTCCTCAAGGAAGATCGAGCAGGCGACCAGGGAGACCGCCGCCTTCCGCTACTTGGCGGGTAATCTCTCCCCCGATCATGACACCCTCGCCGCCTTCCGTAAACAGTTCTTACCCGAACTGCACGGGTTATTTGTGCAGATCCTCCTCCTCGCTCAGGAGATGGGCGTGCTGGAGTTAGGCAATCTTAGCCTGGATGGAACAAAGGTCCATGCCGATGCCTCCAAGAGCAAGGCCGTCTCCTACCAACGCCTCCTTCAGATCGAGGCGCAGTTGCAGGAAGAGGTCGCTCACCTCTTCGCCCTGGCGGAGAAGGCCGATACCAGCGCCGTCCCCGAAGGCATGCACCTTCCCCACGAGATCGCCCGACGCGAAGAACGCCTCAAACGTCTGGCGGAGGCAAAAATCGCTTTAGAAGCCCGTGCCGCCGAACGCCATGCCTTCGAGCAAGCCGAGTACGAAGCCAAGTTGCGTGAGCGTGCCGCCCAGGAGGAGCGCACGGGTAAGAAGCCGCGTGGCAAGCCGCCTTCTCCTCCTGCTTCTGGCCCGCACGGAGGCGAGCAGTACAACTTCACCGATCCGGACAGCCGCATCATGAAAAACAGCAAAGACAACGGGTTTGATCAGCACTACAACGCGCAGGTTGCGGTAGATCAGGAGCGCCTCTTGCTGGTGGGATACTCGCTTTCCAACCATCCCAATGATCAGGGCGAGGTGGCTCCTACCCTCGATAACCTCCCGCCTGCTCTGGGCACGCCCAATGCTGCCGCGCTCGATTGCGGCTTCTTCAGCGAAACGAACCTGAGGATACTGGCTGAACGCGGCATCGAGGCCTACATCGCCACGGGACGCGATCCGCATCATCAAGGTTGGGAAGCCTACTTTGCCGAAGCCGCAGAAGCGCCTCCCGACACGGCCTCTCCACGCGAGAAGATGGCCTACAAGTTGCGCACCGCGCTGGGCAAGGCGATCTACCGACGACGCAAATGCACGGTGGAACCGGTGATCGGGCAGATCAAGGAAGTGTTAGGGTTTCGTCAGTTCTCCGTACGCGGCTTGCCCAATGTGACCGGCGAATGGTGTCTGATCTGCCTGGCGTACAATCTGCGGCGTCTGCACGTCTTGACCCGCGCGTAAGGCGTTCCTGGCGCGGTTTTTCCGCTTATGAGGAGGCCGTTACCCACCCGCTCAGGAGAGACTGAGCGGGAGAGAGCCTACCCCGGAGCCGATTTTGTAAGCAGAGGGCTTGCCGATACTATGGCACAAGGGTTCTCTCCGACAAACTGCTAGCGTCACCAGGAAGGCGCGTACTACGCGCAGGGAGCAGAGTCTCCGCTTGTGAAGCCGGGAGGAGATTGAGATGGCGCGTTCTCCTCGTTACACTACCTTCCGACCGGGCGAACTGGAGCAGAAACTTCAGGAACTCTCCCCCTCGGGCAATCCGCTTCCACACCTTTCCCTCTCTTGCGCATCCCCTTCTGCCCTTCAAAAGCACACCTTTCCCGTTTCCTTCCCGGACGGTCAGCCAGGAACCTGCCACTACGAACGACGAGGTCGGATAGGGCATGTCTTCAGGTTTCA
>CAYUZO010000082.1:0-1948 GCA_964449735.1 uncultured Ferrimicrobium sp. | reverse complement strand
GCCGTCCCCGAGGACTGGGACGGCGTCCGCGGGGGAAGGAGGAGGAGGGCGGGCGCGCCGCAACGGCCCGTCGGGGCGTGGCGCCGCCGACCGGCGCGCCGGCCGGGGGCCGGGTAGGCGCGGTGGGCACCGGACCGTCGTGGGTCGCCAGCGGCGAGAGGGCGGTGCGCCCCGCGGCGCGAGCCGGCCGGCCGAAGAGGCGGCCGAGGGCCGCGCCGATGCCCAGTCCGAGGCAGGTCACCTCGATCACGAGTCCCCAGCCCGAGCGCCCGTCGGTGCCGGTGAGGTAGCCGTGCACCAGTGAGATGGCGAAGGCCAGCCAGCTGAACCAGTGGATGAAGCGCCAGGTGGCGTTGGCCAGGCGCACCTTCAAGAGGCTGGAGAACCACACGGCGAGGAACAGGTCGAGCGCCACCGAGCCGATCCCCACGGCCCAGCGCCGATAGGCGCTGGTGAAGGGGATGACGATCGAGGCCGGCCCGGTGGGCACGTAGCTGTCCACCACGGTGGTCGTCACGTGCAGGGCGAGGAAGGTCATGGCGACCATCGAGAGGGAGCGGTGCAGCTCGTTGATCTCGAAGCGGCCGACGTAGGTGCCCCCGATGCGGTTGGCAACGAGCGTCCCGAGCGAGACGACCAGCGTGAACAGGATGAGGGTCACCATGCCGGTGGCGCGCGTCGCGTACCACAGGTAGGGCGAGGTGAGGGCGAGCATCAGCCGGCTCCCTCCTCGCGGGGCCACGCGCCCACCAGCTCGACGGTGCCGTCGTGACGCACGAGCCGCGCGGCGCAGCCCGCCTGGGCGAGGTGGTAGGGGGCGTCCTCGCCCCACAGGAGGGCCGCGGTCGCGAGGGCGTTGGCCCGCAGGCAGCTCTCGGCGGCCACCGAGGCGGCGCCGTAGGGCCCCTCGGCCCAGTGGCCGGTGCGCGGGTCGATCAGGTGGTTGACCCGCTGGCCCCCCGCCCACCAGGAGCGCACCACCGAGGAGGAGGTGGCGAGACCCCCGTCGCGCAGTGCGACCCGCGGCTCGCGGCCCGAGATCTCGAGGCGGTCAGAAACGCCCACGACCCATTCTCCCTCGCCGGAGCGACCCCTCGCGGCCACGTCGCCGCCCACCTCGAGCAGGGCCCCGCCCTCGCCCGCGAGCTCGGCGACCACTCGGTCGGCCAGCCAGGCCTTCGCGCTGGCCCCGAGGTCGATCCGACAGCCCTCTTTGAGCGTGACGCGGGAGCGCTCGAGGTCGAGGGTGATGGCGTCGAAGCCGGGAGCTGGCTGCAGGGGCCGGGGCTCGCCGGCGCCCTCACGGGCGAGGTCGGCGAAGTCGCGGTCGTAGCCGAGGGCCTCCAAGGAGCCGAGCACCGTGGGGTCGCACAACCCCTCGGTGGCCCCGGCGGCCTCCCGGGCGGCGAGCAGGGCGCCCATCAGGGTGACCGAGACCTCCACCTCGACGCCCGGTCGGGCGTTGAGCCGCGAGATCTCCGAGTCGGGGTCGAAGCGGTTGCAGGCCGAGTCGAGCGCGCTGATCCACTCGCCGAGGAGCCTCTTCGCCGGCTCCAGGTCCTCGGCCCTCTCGACGGCCAACGTCCCTGACAGACCCCAGACCTCGAAGCGGTGGGTCAGTAGCAAGTGGTCTTGCCCGAGGGCGTGGTGTGACAGACGGTCGTCGGGGTCACCGGCACGGTCGTCACCGGCGCGTGGGTCGTCGTCGTCACCGGCGCCGCGGTGGTGGTGGTCACCGGGGCGAGGGTCGTGGTGGGCGACGGGGTTCCGGTGGTCGCTCGCTGGGTCGTCGTGGTGACCCTGCGACTCGGGCTCGTCGTGTGAGTCCTGCCGGACCCGCTGGTGGCCGGTCGCGTCGTGGTGGTCGCCGTGGTCCCGCGCGACCCTGTGGTCGTCGTCGGTGACGATGAGCCCCCCGTCGCGGGGGCCGTCGTGGGAGGAGTCGTGG
>CAYUZO010000081.1:0-2018 GCA_964449735.1 uncultured Ferrimicrobium sp. | reverse complement strand
GTGAGGCTCTCCGCCGGGCAATTCGTGCGGGAAAATCAAGCGCTTTCGATTGCCTCGCGGGCTCCTTGGCCGTACATTCGGCGAGCTTCCGAATCGTGGCCTGAACGGCCGCAGGTGCGGTAGCCCGATCAGGGTTTTCCGAAGGTTCTCCGTGGCAGATAACGACGACAAGAAAGGCGGGCAGCCCCCCGCCAATCCATCCGAGATTTCGCCCATCTCCATCGAAGAGGAGATGAAGAAATCCTATATCGAATATGCCATGAGCGTGATCGTCGCGCGCGCGCTGCCCGATGTGCGCGACGGTCTGAAGCCCGTGCACCGCCGCATTCTCTTCTCGATGAACGAGAACGGCTACGACTGGAACAAGCCCTATCGCAAATCGGCCCGCGTGGTGGGCGACGTTATCGGTAAATATCACCCGCACGGCGACCAGTCGATCTACGACGCGCTGGTGCGCATGGCGCAGGAATGGTCGCTGCGCCTGCCGCTGCTCGACGGGCAGGGCAATTTCGGCTCGGTCGACGGCGATCCGCCGGCGGCCATGCGCTACACCGAAGTGCGCATGGCCAAGCCCGCCCACGCCCTGCTCGAGGATATCGACAAGGACACGGTCGAGTTTCAACCGAACTACGACAATTCCGAACGCGAACCGACGGTTCTTCCGGCACGCTTCCCCAATCTGCTGGTCAACGGCTCGGGCGGTATCGCCGTCGGCATGGCCACCAACATGGCGCCGCACAATCTGGGCGAGGTGGTGGATGCCTGCCTGGCGGTGATCGACAATCCGGCGATCGGCATCGACGATCTGCTCGACATCATTCCCGGCCCCGATTTCCCGACCGGCGGCCTGATCCTCGGCCGGGCCGGCATCAAGTCGGCCTTCCACACGGGCCGCGGTTCGATCGTGATGCGCGCCAAGGTGCACACCGAGGAACTGCGCAAGGAGCGCGAGGCGCTGATCGTCACCGAGATTCCCTATCAGGTGAACAAGGCGCAGATGATCGAGCGCATCGCCGAACTGGTGCGCGAGAAAAAGCTCGAAGGCATTTCCGACATCCGTGACGAGAGCGACCGGGAAGGCATGCGCGTGGTCATCGAGATCAAGCGCGATGCCATGGCCGATATCGTGCTGAACCAGCTGTTCCGCTACACGGCCCTGCAATCGACCTTCGGCATCAACAATGTCTGCCTGACCGGCGGCCGGCCGGAGCTTCTGAACCTCAAGGATCTGATCCAGGCCTTCGTCGCCTTCCGCGAGGAAGTGGTGACGCGGCGCACCAAGTTCCTGCTCAACAAGGCGCGCGACCGGGCGCATATCCTGGTGGGCCTGGCCATTGCGGTCGCCAATATCGACGAAGTGATTGCGCTGATCCGCCGCTCCAAGGATGCCGGCGAGGCCCGCGAAGCCCTGATGGCCAGGGCCTGGCCCGCCAAGGACATGGCGCCGCTGATCGCCCTCATCGCCGACCCGCGCCATGCGCTGCAGGCCGACGGCACTTACCGACTTTCGCTGGAACAGGCCCAGGCCATTCTCGATCTGCGCCTGCAGCGCCTGACGGCGCTCGGCCGCGAGGAGATCGCCGAGGAATTGAACCAGATCGGCGCTGAAATTGTTGATTTCCTTGATATTCTGTCGTCACGCGCGCGCATCCAGCAGATCGTCAAGGATGAGCTGATCGCGGTCCGCGACGAGTTCGGCACGCCGCGGCGCACCGAACTCTCCGAGGGCGGCGCGGACATGGAAGACGAGGACCTGATCCAGCGCGAGGACATGGTGGTCACCGTCAGCCATTCCGGCTACATCAAGCGCGTGCCACTGTCGCTCTACCGGGCGCAGCGACGCGGCGGCAAGGGCCGCTCCGGCATGTCGACCAAGGAAGAGGATTTCGTCACCCGGCTGTTCGTCGCCAACACGCACACGCCTGTGCTGTTCTTCTCCTCGCGCGGTATCGTCTACAAGGAAAAGGTCTGGCGGCTGCCGATCGGCAATCCGCAGTCGCGCGGCAAGGCGCTGATCA
>CAYUZO010000080.1:0-2047 GCA_964449735.1 uncultured Ferrimicrobium sp. | reverse complement strand
GCTGTCCAGGTTGCCGGTGGGCTCGTCCGCCAGCATGCCCTGCGTGGCGTCACGGTCACGATCACGCGCTGCGAGTTTGGCGCCGTCATGGGGGCCAGCGGCGGTGGCAAATCGACCTTCATGAATATCCTGGGCTGTCTCGACAAGCCCAGCAGCGGGCGCTACCTGCTTGAGGGCACGGAAGTCTCGTCCCTCAGCAAGCAGGCCCTGGCCGCCATTCGCAATCGCCGCATCGGCTTTGTGTTCCAGGGATTCAACCTGCTTTCCCGCACCACGGCGCTGGATAATGTTGAGCTGCCCACCCTGTACGCCCAGATCAGCAAACAGGAAGGCCACCAACGCGCTGTCTCCGCCTTGCAGCTGGTGGGGCTGGGGGACCGCATGCTGCACTTCCCCTCCCAACTTTCCGGCGGGCAGCAACAGCGCGTCGCCATTGCGCGTGCGCTAGTGAATAAGCCCGCGATCCTGCTGGCGGACGAGCCCACCGGCAACCTGGACAGCCGCACTTCCGTGGAGATCATGGACATCTTCCAGCGCCTCAACCACGACGGCCTGACCATTGTGCTGGTTACGCATGAGCCGGATGTCGCCGAATTCGCCAAGCGCACCATCCACTTCCGCGACGGCAAGATCCGCCGCGACGACCTGGTGCAGGACCGTCCCATTGCCGCCGAGGTGCTGAAGCACATGCCCGTACTGGAGGATTAAGGTGTTTTCCCATTGTGGAACACAAGGCATACAGATGTTCATTCGTCACAAAGATTTTTACTCCCTCCCGCTACCATGCGGCGCAGGAGGGCTGCATCATGGAGATTCAAGAGGCATTGAAAATTGTGCGGGCCATGGCCAACGGAGTAAATCCGGAAACCGGTGAGGCGGTGCCCCCGGATTCGTGTTACCGTCGCGATCCGGTGATTAAGGCGATGAACCGCGCCATCGGCGCGTTGCTGGCCGCCGAGGAGCGGGAGCGCAACCGCCCCTCCAACGCCGGCAAGTACTGGAGCCGCAGCGAAGATGCCAAGGTCTGCGAGGAGCTGCGCAACGGCATGGAGCTGCAGCAGATCGCGAAGTTGCACAGTCGCTCGGTAGGCTCCATTGTGGCCCGCCTGGTGCGGCTGGGAAAGATCTCTCCGCCTCCAGCTTCCCGGGCCGCCTAGCCGGAGAAGACGGAGAGGAGCTGGGAACCAAGGCTATGGATATCCTTGCCATCATCCGCATTGCCCTGCGCGCCCTGGCGCGCAACAAGCTGCGTTCCAGCTTGACCATGCTGGGCATCATCATCGGCGTGGGCGCTGTCATCGCCATGGTGAGTGTGGGACAGGGCGCCCAGCAACAGGCCCAGCAGCAGATCGCCGCCATGGGGTCGAACATGCTGTTCGTGCAGTCGGGCACCATCAGCCGCAACGGGCAACGCATGGGATGGGGCGCCACCAAGACCCTGGTCTATGACGATATGCTGGCGATCCTGCGCGAATGTGCCGCGGTGAAAGCCGCCACGCCCGGCAGCCAGACCAATGCCCAGGTGGTCTTCGGCAATGACAACTGGTTCACCAATGTGACCGGCACGGAGCCGCAGTATTTTGATATTCGGGTCTGGCAGTTCACGGAAGGCGGCTCCTTCACCCAGGACGACGTCACCATGGCCGCCAACGTGGCCGTGATCGGCGAAACCGTGCGCAAGAACCTTTTCGCCGCCACCGACCCCATCGGCCAGACCATCCGCATCAACAACCTTCCTTTTCATGTGGTGGGGCTGCTGAAATCCAAGGGCACCGCGGCGGCGATGGGACAGGACCAGGATGACATCATCATCATTCCCATCACCACCCTGCAAAAGAAGATGACCGGCCAGAACTGGCTGCGTTGGATCATGATCTCCGCCGTCTCCCAGGAGGCCAGCTACACCGCGCAGGACCAGATCACGGCCCTGTTGCGCGACCGGCACCGCATCCGCAAGGGGCAGGACGATGACTTCTTCGTGCGCAATCTGGCCGACGTCGCCGACCTCGCCAACCAGAACGCCCAGCTCTTCACCATTCTGGTGGCT
>CAYUZO010000079.1:0-2058 GCA_964449735.1 uncultured Ferrimicrobium sp. | reverse complement strand
GGTAGTTGATCCTGAGCTGCCAGTCGATCTCGTCCTCCGGCAATGCGGTGAAGGGTGTTGAGGCCATCGCGCGCGAGTGCTGCGTCGATACCGTGATCATGATCCCGGACAAGTACCTGGCCCGCAACGCCGCGGCCCAGACCGGCGTGAAAGTCATCACCTGGGAAGGCGCCTGCGAAGTGCATGAGCGTTTCACGGCGCAGGAAATCCGCGATTATCGCGCCGCCCATCCCGGCATCGTGGTGCTGGCCCATCCCGAATGCCCGCCCGAAGTGGTTGCGGAAGCCGACTTCGCCGGCTCGACCGCGGCGATGATCAATTATGTCGGGGCCCACAAACCGCAGCGCGTGGTGATGGTGACCGAATGCTCGATGAGCGACAATGTCGCGGTGGAATATCCGCAGGTCGAGTTCGTGCGGCCCTGCAATTTGTGCCCGCACATGAAGCGCATCACCCTGAACGGCATCCTGCACAGCTTGCAGACCATGACCTTCGAAGTGACCGTGCCGGCCGAGATCGCGGCCCGGGCGCGCGCGCCGATCGATCGCATGCTGGCGGTGAAGCTCTGACATGACCCGCATCGACAACATCATCGAGACCGATGGCGCGCTGATATTGGGCGCCGGCATCGCCGGACTGTTCACCGCCCTCAAGCTGGCGCCCATGCCCAGCATCGTGCTGGCGGGCACCCGTCCAGGCCTGTCCGGCTCCAGCGCCTGGGCCCAGGGCGGCATCGCCGCTTCGGTGGGTGAAGGCGATAGCTGGCAATCCCATGCCCATGACACGATGGTGGCGGGCGCGGGGCTTTGCGATCCGCGCATCGTGGACCTGGTGGCGCAGGAAGCCCCTGCCCGCATCGAGGATCTGGTGGGCTTTGGCGCGCCGTTCGACCGCAATGGCGATGGCAGCCTGGCGGTCGGCCGCGAAGCCGCCCATTCGATGCCCCGCATCGTGCATGTGAAGGGCGACGGCGCGGGCGCGGCGATTTCCGCGACCCTGGCGGCGCGCGCCAATGAAGCAAACAACATCACCTTGCTGGAAGGCTTCCATGCCGTCGAACTGGCGATGGAGAATGGCCGGGTCACCGGCATCTTCGCCCGCTCGGGCATCGGCGCAGGGGCGCGATTGATCCTGTTCCGCGCCCGCGCCGTGGTCCTGGCGACCGGCGGGCTGGGCGCGCTGTATGCCGTCACCACCAATCCGCTGGAATCGCGCGGCGAAGGTCTTGGCATGGCGGCGCGCGCAGGCGCCATGATCTCCGATCCGGAATTCGTGCAGTTCCATCCCACCGCCATCGCGGTCGGCCGCGATCCGGCGCCGCTGGCGACAGAAGCGTTGCGCGGCGAAGGCGCGGTTCTGGTCAATGATCGCGGCGAGCGTTTCATGACCAGGGTCCACAATGATGCCGAGCTGGCGCCGCGCGACATCGTCGCCCGCGCCATCCATCGGGCCGGGCGCCACTGCATTCACCCGCACGCCGGTCGCGGCGTTTTCCTCGATTGCCGCGAGGCGATCGGCGCGGACTTTCCGCGACACTTCCCCACCGTTTATGCCGCCTGCCTGTCTGCTGGCATCGATCCGGTCACCGCCATGATCCCGGTGGCGCCGGCCGCACACTATCACATGGGCGGCATTGCTTCGGACGAAAATGGCCGCTCCTCGCTGCCCGGCCTGTGGGTGGTGGGCGAATGCGCCGCCACCGGCCTGCACGGCGCAAACCGCCTGGCATCGAACTCCTTGCTGGAGGGCCTGGTCTTCGGCGCCCGCGTTGCCGACGATGTGCGCGGCCAGCTGGCCGCCGGCGCGCTGCGCGGCGCCCCGCCCGCGCCGCAGCGCTTTGCCTCGCCTGCACCGCCGCATGTGCTGCGCAACGCGATGACCAGCGGTGTCGGCGTGGAGCGCGATGTCGCCGGCATGCGCGCCGCGCTGGATATCATCACCCGCCTGGAAACCACCAGCAGCGAACCTGCCCTGCTCAACATGACGGCGGCGGCCAAGCTGGTGACGGCGGCGGCGCTGGTGCGCCATGAATCGCGCGGTGGCCATTGGCGCAGCGAT
>CAYUZO010000078.1:0-2129 GCA_964449735.1 uncultured Ferrimicrobium sp. | reverse complement strand
TCTGTCGGCGGCGCGTGAATCCTGGTCACTTTCGGCGCTCGAAAAGTGAACGGTTGCGGGCAGTCTAGCCAGGGGTCTCGTCGGTGGTGGTGCGAATGCTGGGGAGGCTGTCGATGCCTCTGCCGCGGAGGCGGTAGCTGGCCCCTTTGAGGGTGAGGACGTCGGCGTGGTGAACGATCCGGTCGATCATCGCGGCGGCGACGGCCTGGTCGCCGAAGACGCCACCCCAGCCGGAGAACGGCAGGTTCGAGGTCAGGATCAGCGACGCGTGTTCGTAGCGTGACGAGACCAGCTGGAAGAAGAGGTTGGCGGCGTCTTGTTCGAACGGGAGGTAGCCGACTTCGTCGACGATGATCAGCCCGTAACGGCGAAGCCGGGTGAGCTCTCGTGGCAGGTTGCCTTGCCGGTGGGCGTCGGTGAGGCGGGTGACCCAGTCCGTCGCAGTCGCGAACAACACCCGGTGCCCGTGGCGGGCAGCGACGATCCCGAGCGCGGTCGCGAGGTGCGTCTTCCCCGTCCCGGGAGGGCCGAGCAGGACCACGTTCTGCGCTTCGAGGAGGAACCCTCCCGAAGCGAGCGCGGCGATCTGCTGCCGAGTGGCCGGTTGCGCGTCCCAGTCGAAGTCCTCGAGCGTCTTCCGGCTCGGCAAGCCAGCGGCTTTGATCCGCAGCTCCGCGCCGGAGGCGTTGCGGGCGCTCACTTCGCGTTCGAGGACGGCGGCGAGGTAGTCCTCGAACGACCAACCGGCGTCGCGTGCTTGGTCCGCCATCCGGGCTGCGGCCTCCGTGATCCGGGGTGCCTTGAGTGCGCCGGCGAGATAGGTGATCTGCTTCGCGACGTCGGTCTTGCCGGCCATCAGTTGCTCCCCTCGACGAGCCCGAACGCGCGGTCGTAGTCCGCGAGATCCCGAGTCAGATCGTCGCCGACTGGAACAAGTCGCGGCTGCTGGAACTCGCGTCGTAGGACGGCCGCAGCTTCTCGATGCGCGGGGTCGGTGATCACCATTCCTCGCGCCCAGACACGGGTGTGGTCGGCGATGATCCGTCCATCGAGGCGGACGCGGACCCGGTCCAGGTCCGCGGTGACGTCGACGATCCTGCCGATCGCGCGCGGGTCGACGGAGTAGTCGTTCGTGTCGATGCGGACGTAGTAGTCGCGGCCGAGCCGGATCCGGTTCCGCCAGCCCAGATGCAACGGGATCGGCGGCAACGGCAACATCGCCGCCAGATCCGCAGGCAGCAGCGAGATCGGAGAGGCGGCCAGGGTGCGCACCCTCCGCTGGTTGGCGACTCCGAGCCAGTCGGTGAACTGCTCGTTGAAGTCCGCGGGCGAGGCGAATGACCGGCCCGGCATGAACGATGTCTCGAACCAACCGTTGCGGCGTTCCACGATCCCTTTCGATTCCGGATCCCGCGGCGGCAGCAGCACGAGCTTGGCCGCGAGGGTTCCCATGAACGCGTCGACTCCGTCCGCGTGACGGCGTCCTCGCCCGATGCCGGGCTCGTTGTCCCAGATCAGCCGACGCGGAACCCGGCCGAGCTGCTCGATCAGCTGCCAGGTCCCGAGCAGCAGATCCTCGGTCTTCCGAGTCGGGATCATCACTCCCGTCGTGAACCGGCAATGCGCCGGGGTGATCACCAGCACCGGCAACAGCTTCGCTGTCCCGTCCTCGAGCGGGATCTTCTTCGGCGGGAACCACAAATCGCACTGCGCCGCGTCCCCCGCCGCCCACGTGATCCGATCCGCGGGATCGAGACGCTGCTGCTCGGGCCGCAACCGCTTCACGTTGTCACGGAACCACCGGATCGAGCCCGTCCACCCGACCCGCTCCGCGAGCACCGTCGCCGGCATCGTCGGCGTCTCCAGCAGCAACGCACGCACCCGCGACTCGAACGGTGTGAACGACGTCGGCGCCGCTGTCCGCTCATAGTGAGGCGGCGATTCCGAGTTCACCGCCTTGATGACCGTGGTCCTCGAGATCCCCAACCGCTCGGCAATATGCGCCTTCGGCACGCCCTCGCCGGCCAGCCTCCGGATCAACGCCCAGTCCTCCAAAGTGATCACTCTCCAATCGTTGAGTGTTCACTTTTCAAGCGCCGCTACTGTCCAGTTTTCGAGCGCCGTCGACA
>CAYUZO010000077.1:0-2133 GCA_964449735.1 uncultured Ferrimicrobium sp. | reverse complement strand
AGATCTCGGGGAAGCTGTGCGTCATGTCGTCGCGGCTGCGGGAAAAGAGCGCGACGCGGCCGGGCTGGGAAGGGTCGCCGCAATGCAGTTGGCAGCGGATGCCATCGAATTTGTCCTGAACGTGGGCCTCGACGAGAACTGAGGTCTTCTCGCGATGGGCTTCCGATTCAAGAGTAGATTGCGCACCGCCCTCGCCTTTCTGCTCGGCACGAATCTCCTCGGCGAATCGCGCCATCGCCTCGGCAACGGAATCCACCGGGTTCGCGAGCATGAAACCCAGTGAGTGGAAGAGCTGCATGCGGACTTCGTTCAGCCGATCCGCGACGGCCATCCGGACGACTTCGCTGAGGTCGCCGAGCAGCATGACGGCGCGCCGGACGGCGGCCAGGTCGCGTTCCATCGCGACCGCGATCGCTTCCTCCACCTGCGCCTGCTTTACGCCGATGCGCATGTCGCTGAGCATCAGCTTGATGAGGTACTTGGCTTCGAGCGGAGTTGCCCGGCCGAGGAGTTCGCGAAGCAGGTAGTGACGGGGTGCTGTGGCTTTCGTGGCGGCCAATTGCGAGAAGTATTCGGAAACATCTTCGATGGCCAGTGTTGCGACGTGCGCTCCGCCGCGGACGGTGAGCAGGTCGAAGGCGGCGGCTCCCATATCGCCGTGGCGCCTGTAGGCCTCGTGCATGGCTATTTCGTCGGCGTGCGTCAGCTCTTTCACGACCTGCCACAAACTCGATCCGCCGATGCCTAGCTGGCGACGATCTGACTCCGGAAACGGAGTTCCAGACAGCCAGAGTGCCGCAAGGGCGGCGGTCTCCACGGTCACTTCGCGCAAGTATTCGGCCATCCATGCTCGCTTCTCGAGCTTTTTGGTTGTGCCGGCAAGCCGCTCGCAGAGGGCTGCCCATGGTTTGAGGGCGGTCATAGGTTGGGGCAAAGCCAAGGTTGTAGATGCATCCGGCGGGCCTCCGCGATACTCTAATAGCAGCGATGTTGCGCCCGTTTCATTTTCCAGGCACTCTTCTCTAGCGGCTCCCGCCGCCATTGCTCTGCTGCGCCTTCGCAACCTCAAGATTAGATTTGCAACCGAATTCCGGCCCTATGCGGCCGAGGAGCCCCGATGTTTGAACGCCTGGAACAGATTGCCGCCCGTTACGAAGAGCTGGGGCGCGAGATGGCCTCGGAAGAGGTCATCATGGACCACGAGCGGTACCAGAAAGTCGCCAAGCAGCATCGCGACCTGGAGCCGGTGGTGGATAGCTTCCGCGAATATCAGCGGACGAAGCAAGGCATTACCGATGCTCAGGCGATGCTGGCGGAGAGCGATCCGGAGATCCGAGCGATGGCGCAGGACGAGCTCGCCCAGCTTGAGGAGCGGCTGCCGAAGATTGAGGAAGACCTGAAGCTGAAGCTGCTGCCCAAGGACCCCAACGACGAGAAGAACGTGATCCTGGAGATCCGCGCCGGGACGGGCGGAGACGAGGCTTCGCTGTTTGCGGCGGAGGTCTTCCGCATGTACTCGCGCTTTGCGGAGCAGCACCGCTGGAAGGTGGAAGTGCTGTCGTCGTCTGAATCCGGAGTGGGCGGGCTGAAGGAAGTCATCGCCATCATCGAAGGCGACCGCGTGTACTCGCAGCTCAAGTACGAGTCCGGCGTGCATCGCGTGCAGCGGGTGCCGGCGACCGAGACGCAGGGGCGGGTGCATACTTCCGCCGTGACGGTGGCGGTGCTGCCGGAGGCGGAAGACGTGGACATCAAGATCGAAGCGAAGGACTTGCGCATCGATACGTTCTGTTCTTCAGGACCGGGCGGGCAATCGGTGAACACGACCTACTCCGCCGTGCGCATCACACACCTGCCGACGAACACGGTCGTAAGTTGCCAGGACGAGAAGTCGCAGATCAAGAACCGCGAGAAGGGCATGCGGGTGCTGCGCGCGCGGCTGTACGAGATTGAGCAGGAAAAGCAGCAGGCTGCGCTGGCCCAGGAGCGGAAGCAGCAGGTGGGCTCTGGCGATCGCTCCGAGAAGATCCGCACCTACAACTTCCCGCAGAACCGGCTGACGGACCACCGCATCGGGCTGACGCTGCACCAGCTTTCGGAGAGCGTGGAGGGCGCGCTGCCGCCGGCGGTCGA
>CAYUZO010000076.1:0-2164 GCA_964449735.1 uncultured Ferrimicrobium sp. | reverse complement strand
CAGCACATTCCGGCCGGGTTTTCGCGCGCCTTCGCCGACCGTCTGAATTCGTTCTGCGCGGTGCGGGTGAAAGAGGCCGCCGATGGCGATTCGATCGTTCCCGGCCAGGCGCTGGTCGCTCCCGGCAACTTCCACATGCGGGTATCGCGATCCGGGGGCAGGGGCCGCGTCACCGTGGCTGACGGTCCGCTGGTATGCTATCAGCGCCCAGCGGTGGACGTGATGTTCGATTCCATCGCAGAGCAGGGCGCCTCGGCTGTTGTGGGGGTGCTACTCACAGGCATGGGGTCGGACGGCGCGCCGGGAATGAAGAAACTCAATCAGGCCGGCGCGCGGACGATCGCCCAGGACGAGCAAAGCTGCGCCGTCTTCGGCATGCCTCGCGAGGCTATCCGCCTTGGTTCGGTGGACGAAACGCTGGCCCTCGACCGGATTGCGGCCCGCTTGCTGGCCTTGGCGGCCGGAGAACGGAGAGCCACCCCTACCCCTCAAGCCGCGGCGCTGTCCGTCCGATAAGTTCAGAGTAGGACCTGAGCATGATGAACACCACCGTTGTAACCAATCAGCCCACAACTGCCGCGGTCGATCCGAGAGCGGGTAAGTACCTGGCATTCTACCTGGGCCCCGAGGAATTCGGAATTCCCGTACTCGCGGTACGGGAGATCATGGGGCTCCAGGACATCACGGCCGTTCCTCAGACGCCATCCCATGTGCGCGGTGTGATCAACCTGCGCGGCAAAGTGATCCCGGTGGTGGATCTGCGGCTGAAGTTCGGCATGGAAAGCGTCGAGTACGGCCAGAGAACCTCAATCATCGTCGTGAAGGTGGGCGAGGTCCTGATGGGCGTGATCGTCGATGGCGTCTCCGAGGTACTCAAGCTGGTCTCGGCCTACATCGAGAACACCCCGAATTTCGGCCATGGAATTCAGACGCCCTACATCCTCGGCATGGCCAAGACCAAGGGGAAAGTCCGCATGCTGCTGGACATCGAACAGATCCTCTCCACGCAGGACCTCCAAGGCCTGGGCGGATTCCTCCAGTAGGCCCGGGCTCGTCCGGCTAGCCTCTCCTCCGCGCATTAACAGTGCATTAAGTCGCGCTCTCTCCAGCCATATTGGAGATAGTATAGGGAAGCCCCATACCAAGGAGGATTTCTCAATTGCTACGCCGATTACTCATGATCGCGGTGACCGTCTTCGCGCTGACGTTCAGCGCCTATGGCCAGGGCGCCGCCGCTTCCAAGGCCGCCGATGCCAAGAAGGCGGCGAAAACCGTCGAAAAGAAGGCTGAAGCGGCTGCCGACTCAGCCCTGATCGACATCAACTCCGCCAAGCAAGAGCAACTCGACGCACTGCCCGGCATCGGCAAGGCCTACTCGAAAAAGATCATCGATGGCCGGCCCTATGCCAACAAGAGCCAGTTGGTTTCCAAGGGAGTCCTGCCCGAAGCCGTCTACAAGAAGATCCAGGACAAAATCATCGCGAAACAGAAGTAACTCCCGGTGCGGCGGGTTCCTTTTCCGGATCCCGCCGCGCCCCCCGTCAGGCTCCCGCTTCAATCGCGGCTGAGACTTCCTCCCACTCGGCCATCCGCTCGGTCAATTCGCCACGCGATTTCTCGATCGCCTCCATCCGCCTCCGGCTCTCGTCGGCGCTCCGAAAATCCGACAACGCGGCCTCGTTGTCCGCAATCTCGGATTCGAGTTTCGCGATGATACCCTCGATCTCGGTGCACCGGTCCCGCAACTTCTTGAGCTTCATCGGATTTAGGCGTTTGTTCTTGCCCGCGGATTCGGCCAGCGGGGCCGAATCCGCTGACCCTGCCTCCCGCGCGAGAGCGCTCGTGGACGATCCCGGAAGGTTCAGGTCGATCGTGCCACCTTCCTTGCGCCAGAGATAGTCTTCGTAATTGCCCGGATAGATCCGCACCTCGCCCTCGCCGATTTCGAAGACCTTGGTGGCCAGCTTGTCGATGAAATACCGGTCGTGGGACACGAACACCACCGTCCCGGTGAATTTCTCGAGCGCCTCGAGCAATACGTCCTTGGCCCGCAGATCCAGGTGGTTGGTCGGTTCGTCCAGCAGCAGGAAATTCGACGGACGCAGCAACAGCTTCGCCAGCG
This sequence comes from uncultured Ferrimicrobium sp., assembly GCA_964449735.1. Lineage (GTDB taxonomy): Bacteria > Actinomycetota > Acidimicrobiia > Acidimicrobiales > RAAP-2 > RAAP-2. The sequence goes on along the minus strand of CAYUZO010000076.1, from coordinate 42 downwards.
CATACCGGTTCCGCTCGCCGCCCGAGAGCACACCGATCCGCT
>CAYUZO010000075.1:0-2197 GCA_964449735.1 uncultured Ferrimicrobium sp. | reverse complement strand
CCCGCCCCCGCTCTGGACCGGGGAAGGCGATGTGGGCGGGCGTGTCGGCGGTAGCAACCGGCCGACCGCCGGCCCACGCGAAGACAAGGCGCTGCCCATCGGGACGCATCCGTTCCAGCTCTACTCGCTCGGCACGCCGAACGGGCAGAAGGCGACGATCATGTTCGAGGAACTGCTCGAAGCCGGGCATACGGATGCCGAATACGATGCCTGGTCGATCAATATCATGGAAAGCGAGCAATTCTCCTCCGGCTTCGTCGACATCAATCCCAATTCGAAGATTCCCGCTCTGGCCGACCGTTCCGGCCCGGAGCCGTTCCGCGTGTTCGAATCAGGCGCGATCCTGCTGCATCTGGCGGAAAAATTCGATTTCCTGCTGCCGCGCGATCCCGCCCGCCGGGCTGAAACCCTCAGTTGGCTGATGTGGCAAATGGGATCGGCTCCCTTCATCGGCGGCGGGTTCGGCCATTTCTACGCCTATGCGCCGGTCAAGCTCGAATACGCCATCAACCGCTATGCGATGGAAACCAAGCGGCTGTTCGACGTTGCGAACCGCCAGTTGGCCCGAACCCGCTTCCTCGCCGGCGACGATTATACCATTGCCGATATCGCGGCCTATCCGTGGCTCGGCCTGCTCTATCGCGGCGAAGCCTATAACAACGGCGCGGAATTCCTCTCGCTCCACGAATACGAACACGTTGGCCGTTGGATAAAGGAAATCGGTCAGCGCCCCGGTGCCATCCGCGGCAGCCTGGTGAACAACGTCAAGGGTCTTGCCGAACGCCATTCCGCCGAAGATTTCAAAACGCTCGATCCCGAATTGTTGAAAGGCGCGTAATACACATACAGAACCCCCTTCCCTTCGCCGGAACGCCCGCTATAGAGGCGCCCGGCTGCTGGGGCGTCGCCAAGTGGTAAGGCACCGGTTTTTGGTACCGGCATTCGCAGGTTCGAATCCTGCCGCCCCAGCCAGAAAATCAAATTATATCAGTCAGATAAGAGGGCTATCTTCGAGAAAATCTGAAGTTATATCCGATTTTCTTAAGACGCTGATATCAATAGATTTTATTTTTCACGCCCATAGAAACCATCATCATAAGGCCAGCCACCATCGCGGGAGCGCGCCTCGGCTTCCATGTCCTCCTGCATCTGCTCGACGATGTCCCCGTAACGATCTTCGACAGCTGGCAGCGGTTGTTCCCAGGGATCGTCGCCCCACGCGAGAAACCGCAATCGCCCAGCCCATTGACGCTGGATTTCCTCGACGGCTTTTTCGACGATCGTGACCGCCTGGCTGACGAGATGCGTTTCCACGCCATGGGTATGGAAGAACCCCGGCAACACAGGCAGATGCTTTAACGGCAGACGGTAGATTTCCGTTTCGCCGTTATCGGCTTTATAGCCATTCACGATCTCCAGCCGATCGAATGGCTCAAACACTTTCGCAAAGAGGTCCTTCAGACGCTTCTCCGTCCTCTTGGCCGAACCGTAATGCGGCACCGGCCACTTGCCGACGATTCGCCAATCCGTGATATTGAGACAGGGCCGTACGGGTTTCCCACCGCATAGCCTTTGCCCGTTCAAATAGGTGAGCCGGTCTTCGGGATCTTTGGAATAGCCGATCTTCAGAAGGTGCAGGCGGTCACGATCGAACGCCCACTCCTGGAGATCGTCGCTCATCGCAATGTAGACGTATACGCCGCTAAACGACTCAACATCCCAGTTAAAGTCAAAATCCATGCCATCTGCTCCATCGCATGGGTCGGTTACACCGAGCCTATCCTATTATGCCCGAGAGCGACAATGCGCACGACCGCCTTGCCTATTGGATCGAGCGGCAGATCTTCGAACCCGCAGGATCGATAGAAAGCGCGCAGATCGTCATCGAGCGGGTGGATCGACACAGCATCGATCTGATTCGGTAGCGGGAACCGCAAAACATAATGAAAAACGCAGATTTGCGCTATTCTAAGATAGATAATCTCAAAGGATACCCCCAATCATACCCCCAAACATGCTGACTAGGCGCATTTGGGGGCGGCTGGATCGCCGCTCACCGGATAATCCCAAGGGCCGCGCGATGCAGAACCGGCGATCTGATTCGGGCACGATTACCGGTGCGAAAATTGGCGAGTAGGCCCCCACACCGTACGCGACAATTTGCAGCCGAAATGGTGGGCTGCAAGGTCACGGGTTA
>CAYUZO010000074.1:0-2225 GCA_964449735.1 uncultured Ferrimicrobium sp. | reverse complement strand
AGTAGAGTCAGACGTGGGCGCTGTGGGGTGTCGCCACCGCCAGTTTCCCACGCCTGCTCTCCGAACCGGACGTGCACCTTTCGTTGTGCATCCGGCTCTCCAGAAGCCCAGGCGAACTCGGGTTTCTTCATCCATTTGAGATCGAACCTCCGAACAGGCACGTAGCTCATCAAGAACTGCTCCGTGCCGCCTTCGGCCCAGACCGAGTTGCCCGGGTGGGCTTTGCTCGGCCTGCGCCACGATGCGATTTTCCTACCGGGGACACGTGGGTGTTTGGCCCGCAGCCACAGCCAGAGGCGTTGGCGCACATGCCAGTCGAGGCTGGTAAAGATGCGCTTGGACCCCACGCAGTAGCGGTAATACGCGGACCATCCCCGAAGGTATGGATTGAGGTCCTGAAGCATGGCCGCAAGCGAGCGCCGAAGCGTTTGCCGTCGAGCCATCTGATTGATCCGTATGCGGAAGCCGTTGATTGGCTCGCGCGGGATTTCAATGCGGGCATGGAGCCCGAACCGCTTGTCCCACTTGAGCCGCACGCGGCATCCCAAGAACCGACAGCCCTTGGTCAGCGCAGTGATGCGCGTCTTTTCGGGCGAGAGCGTCAGACCCATTGTCTCGTGCAGGTAGGTCGCCAGCGCCTGCTTTTCGGCAAGAGCGTCAGCTTCCGTTCCCGACACGAAGATCAGGAAGTCATCAGCATAGCGAACAGGGTAGAAGACCGTTCGACCGGCCCGCCTATCCTTGTCCCGCCGTATCGCCGCAAGCTTGATCCCATCGGATTTCAGCCCCGGGCTTTCGGGACGGCGCACCCAGTCCCGGTACCGTTCCTCGATCACGCTGAGCGCAATGTTGGCCAGCAGCGGTGAGAGCACGCCGCCTTGAGGCGTGCCGGTGTCGGTGGGGCTGTACGAGACATGCTCCAAGACCCCGGCCTTGAGGAACTGAACGACCAACCGGGTCACCTTGGGGTCCGCGACGCCATGGCGTACGCGTTCCATCAGGGGGTGATGGCCAATATTGTCGAAGCAGGCCTCGATGTCGCCTTCGATTACCCATTGGTACGGCGCATTGTGTCGGTAGCCATCTGCCGTAGGTTTGCCCCTCGACTGGATGGTCACACGGATATGTTCGAGGCAGGCCTGACTGCCGCGTCCGGGCCGGAACCCATACGAGACAGGCCAGAATCGAGCCTCGAAGATCGGCTCCAGAACTTGTTTGACCGCGCACTGCACCACGCGATCCTTGACCGTAGGGATACCGAGGGGTCGGAACTTCCCCGGCTTGCCCGGCTTTGGGATCCACTTCCTTCGTGCAGGAGACGGGCGATAGTCGCCCGCCCGAAGCTCCTTGCGGAGCTCATGAAGGAATCTGTCGATGCCAATTCCGGCAGCAATTTTCTCTACGGTCGCCCCGTCGATCCCCGGAGTGCGCTTGCCGCGATTACCGGCAATCGTCCGCCAGGCCACATACAAGTTGCGGGGATCGGTCACCCAATTCCACAAGTCGTAGTATGGTTCTTCGGGGTTTTCCCGACTCCACTGGTAGAGCTTTCGCTGAACGCTGAGGAGCCAAGCCTTTGGGGCTTGATTACCAGAGTCCACTGGTAGTTCCTCCGTCATGACAGCCCACCGACTTCCTGCCCGCCTTCGCCATGTGGACGGCTTTCCCGTCCTCGGACTACTACGCAGGCTCCGCCCCACCACCGCCCATCCCCGGTCTCCGCGGATAGCCTGCTCCGAAGCAGGCGGACGAAGATGGTTCCCGTGTTCCGACGATCAACCTTGGACCCGTAGGTGCGACGCTTAACCCCTTGCGGCTCGGGCATGCGGACAAGAAAGGACGACCCGCACACGAATGCTTTGCAAGCATTCACCAGAAGGCAGCACAACAGACCAACCGGTTCACACCGCGATCTCCCCACCCCGTCAGGTGATCGGGAGTTCAACTGTAAATAAAGAGGCTTCAGACACGTCATTCGTTGAATACTCACCATAGGCCCTGTGGTAGCCCGACCTGCGGCTGACGGGCCGCATCCGGTACATTTGAGGTCCCCTGCTCTGAGGCCGACCGCCGGAACGCGGCAAACCTTGGAGACCCCCTTCCGACCCGACTCCTTCCGCCGGGTGGGGTGGCATCACAGCCACCGGTCAATCGTCAGCAAGACGATCGAAAGGATATGATGCTGAATTACATACATATTTCCTTTCTGCGCCGTCACGGCGCTC
>CAYUZO010000073.1:0-2529 GCA_964449735.1 uncultured Ferrimicrobium sp. | reverse complement strand
CAGGCTGGCATCCATCGCGTTGCCGGCGATATCGGCAATGTGACGCTTGGAGGTGGTCTTCAGCGCCAGACCGCCGGCCGTGCCGCCCACCAGCGCGCCCATCAGGGCCTGGCGGAAATCCACGTCGCGGGCCTTGAAATTCGGCGTATCCGCGTTGGCGATGTTGGAGGCGATCACCTGTTGGCGGTAGGCGCGGGCATTCAGCGCGGCCTGGTGAAAGCGCATCTCGTTGTCCAAACGGTCGGTCATTTCCGGTCACCCCCTAAAGTTTGTTTCCGCTTGCGCCGTCAATCCTGCGCAGCCGGCCTGCAGGCCATCCATTGCAGCTTCCGTGCCAGCGATGGTAAGTGCCGCCGATCCCCCGCGATGGGCCGAACAGGCGGCAATTCGCCCCCCAATTGCCGGGAGGCGGCGACACCCGCTCCTGCCGGCCGGCAAACTTTGCCGGCGCGCTGCCGGAGCCGCGACGATTGCCGGCCGAATCGGCAATTGCCCGCCAAAAGCACCTCTGTTCCGATCCTCGCCGCGGGTGCCGATATGGTCGAATGGCGGCACTGCTTCCGCCCCAACCCTTTCGCCGACACCCATGCCCCGCCCGTCCGCCGCCCTTTTCGCCCTGATCGCCGCAACCCTGTTTGCGGCGACCGGCGCGGCCTTCGCCCGTCAGGACCCGGCTCCGGTGCAGGCCGAAATCGGCCGCTTCCTCAATCTGCAAACCCGCAGCCTGCCGGGCGAAGTGAGCATCCAGGTCGGCGACTTCGCCGCCGACAACGCACTGCAGCCCTGCCTCCAGCTCGAAGCCTTTCTGCCCGCTGGCGTGCGCGCCTGGGGACGGGTGTCGGTCGGCGTGCGCTGCCTGGCGCCGACGCCGTGGTTGGCCTGGGTGCCCGCCGAAGTGCGGGTCAAAGGACGCTATCTCGTCACCACCGGCCCGCTCGCCTCCGGACAGATCGTCGCGCCGGGCGATGTCCGCCTGGAAAGCGGCGAACTCACCGCCCAGGCCGCCGATGTGCTCACCGACCCCGCCCAGGCCGTCGGTCAGGCCGCACGGATGCCTCTCGCCGCCAACCGCCCCTTGGCCGGCAGCAACCTGCGCCTGCCGCCGGCCGTCGTCCAGGGACAAGCGGTCAAGGTCATCTCCCGCGGGCCCGGCTTTCAGGTTTCCAACGACGGCGTCGCCCTCAGCACCGCCGGCAACGGCCAGGGCGCCCAGGTCAGGCTGGCCACCGGACAGGTAGTACGCGGCATAGCCCGGAACGGCGGCGTTGTCGAAATCACGCTGCCGTGACATGCCGCCTTCCGGAAGTGCCCGATTGGGTTAAAGTTTCGATTTCTCGCGTCGTAAATCCCTCCGACATGTGGATGAAAGGGCTATGCCGTGAAAATCGAAAACTCAGTCAAGGCGACCGGAGGCCTCCCCTCCAGCGATGGACGCACCCGCGCCGCGAAGGACTCTCCCAAAGCCGAGAGCGCCAGTGGTAGCGGCAGCGAACGGGTCGAACTCTCGTCCCTCTCTGCCCGCCTTCAGCAGATGGAAGAAACCATCGGCAACACGCCGGTGGTCGATAGCGCCAAGGTCGATGAAATCAAGCAGGCGATGAGCGAAGGCCGCTTCAAGGTGGACACCGGAAAAGTGGCCGACGGCCTCATCGACAGCGTGCGTCAGATGTTGTCGGCGCAAACCGGCCGGGCGTAGCAACACTGTGGCTGTCGATCCCGGCTTCCCAGCCCGCCTTGCCCAGCTCATCCAGGAAGAGCGTTTCGGGCTGCAAGGTTTCATCGCCCTGCTGAAACGGGAGGAAGCGCTGCTCGTCGCCAGCCAGATCGACGCCCTGGCGGCACTCGCCGAAGAAAAAACCGGCCTCTATCGCAACCTGCAGCGCCTTTCGGACGAACGCGTGGCGATGTTCGCGCGGCTCGGGGCCAAAGTCACCGACGAGAATGTCCGCATCGTCCTTGCCAAGGCGCCCGACGCATTGACGGCCTGGGAGGAAGTGGTTGCGCTGGCCGGCGAAGCCAAGGAACGCAACCGGGTCAATGGCCAACTGATCACCGAACGCCTGCAGAACAACCAGCAGGCGCTCAGCGTGCTGCTCGCCGCAGCCGAACACCCGCAAATCTACGGCCCCGACGGCCAATCCCGCCCGACCGCCGCCAGCCGGCATTTCGGCTCGTTCTGAACCCGGCCCCGCCAAGCGGGCGTTCTTCCTTCAGCGAATCACTCGCCTTCCCAGCTCACCGTGGAAGGTTTCGCCACGCCCGCCGAGCCCGCCGCCCCGCTTCAAGGCTTTTGTGCTTCCTCCGCTTTTGGCGGCGGAGGCGGTGCTGCATCGGGGGGCAGGATCGAATCGGTCACGCCGGAAGCCCTCGGCGGCACGGTGACGACCGGCTCGGCCACCCGCGATTCGATCAGAATCGTGACCCGCCGGTTACGCGCCCGCCCCTCGGAGGTCGCGTTGTCGGCCACCGGGCGCTGGTCGCCATAGCCGGCGGCGGTAAGTCGCGCCGGCCGCACGCCGCTGTCGACGA
>CAYUZO010000072.1:0-2739 GCA_964449735.1 uncultured Ferrimicrobium sp. | reverse complement strand
CCGCCATGGTGCGTTCGGCTGCGAAGAACCACGCCGCCGTCGCCATCGTCACGGACCCGAGCTTCTACGGTGCAGTTGTCGACGCCGCCGCTCACGGCGGTTTCGACCTGAACACCCGTCGCCGCCTGGCCGCCAAGGCGTTCGCTCACACGGCCAGCTACGACAACGCTGTGGCTTCCTGGACGGCCAGCCAGTTCCTGGACGAAGACGGCGACGGCATTATCGACTGGCCCGCCTACGCCGGCCTGGCCCTGGAGCGTTCCGAGGTCCTCCGCTACGGCGAAAACCCGCACCAGCAGGCCGCGCTCTACGTGGACAAGGCTGCACCCGCCGGCATCGCTCAGGCCGACCAGTTGCACGGCAAGGCCATGAGCTACAACAACTTCGTTGACGCCGATGCCGCCCTCCGCGCTGCTTTCGACTTCGCCGAGCCCGCGGTCGCGATCATCAAGCACGCCAACCCGTGCGGCGTGGCTGTTGGTTCCGCAGACGCTGCCGATCCGATCGCGGACGCCCACGCCAAGGCCCACGCCTGCGACCCAGTCTCCGCATTTGGTGGCGTGATTGCTGCGAACCGCACCGTCACCGCCGGCATGGCCCGTACGGTTGCCGACATCTTCACCGAGGTTGTCATCGCCCCGGACTTCGAGCCAGAAGCTGTGGAGATCCTTTCCAAGAAGAAGAACATCCGCCTCCTCGCACTGCCCGAGGGCTACGGCCGCTACCCGTCCGAGATGCGCCAGGTCTCCGGCGGCGTCCTGGTCCAGATGAGCGACAAGGTGGACGCCGACGGCGACAACCCCGCCAACTGGACCCTCGCAGCCGGCGAAGCCGCCGACGAAGCAACTCTCGCGGACCTCGCCTTCGCCTGGACCGCGTGCCGCGCGGCAAAGTCCAACGCCATCCTGCTGGCCAACCACGGTGCAGCCGTGGGCATCGGCATGGGCCAGGTCAACCGCCTGGACTCTTGCCGCCTGGCCGTGGAGCGCGCCAACACGCTGGGCGTGACGGTGGAATCCGACGTCGAAGGTGCTGGCGGCGCGTCCAACGCCGACGCGAGCGACGCACCTGAGCGTGCACGCGGTGCCGTTGCTTCCTCGGACGCGTTCTTCCCGTTTGCTGATGGCCTGCAGATCCTGATCGACGCCGGTGTCCGCGCCGTGGTCCAGCCGGGCGGTTCCGTTCGTGACGAGGAAGTCATCGCCGCAGCCAACGCTGCCGGCATCACCATGTACTTCACCGGCGCACGCCACTTCTTCCACTAGAAGAGGAACCCGCTAGGGCCCAAGAAGCCCAACGCAACGGCGGCCGCCCCCGAAAGGGGACGGCCGCCGTCGTAGTTAACAGGGACGTGCCTATATAAGAGGGTCCGCTACGAAGCCGAAGCCGTGTTGTAGGTGGACTGGATCACGGTGCCCCAGTACGGGCCGTACATGGAGGTGGAGTTGCTGCCGTATCCGTAGCTGTTGACCGAGTTCTGGTAGCCGGTGGAGCTGGTGCCGATGAACCAGGGGCCGCCCGAGGATCCACCGGTCATGTTGCAGGGGATTCCCTGGCTGTTGAACTGCGGGTTGTAGGGATCGTTGGTGGCCTTGCCGGAGCAGCTCTTAAGCGATTCACCGTTGAAGGGCGAGCCGGCCGGGTATCCGAAGGCCTTGTAGCTCAGGCCGCGGGCGGCGTTGAACTGGACGCCGGAGGAACCGACGACGTCGGCGAGGCGCTGGCCGTTGAGGGTGTTCATGACGGCGAATGCGGTGTCGTACTGCATGTTGCCGTTGGAGGCCCACTGGGTGGGGGCGTACAGCGCCTTTGCCGTCCACTTCCCGTAAGGTGCTGCACCGTTGAGGTATGCGGGGACGAAGACGAAGTTGGTGGCGTAGGCGCCGGGGCCTTCGTTGAGGCAGTGTCCGGCGGTGGAGACGGTGCTCTTGTTGGCCGCGGTGACGGAGTTGCCTGAGCAGACGTAGTTGGAGCCGCCAAGGGTGAAGAAGATCTTGCCGATGTGCTTGACCGGGGTTTCGCTCTGGTTGACTTTGCGATCGATGGTCTTGGAATCGGGTGCTGCCTGCTGGCCTGCGATGCTGCTGATGGCGCCCGGGGCTTCGGTGACCGGGGCTTTGCCGAGGTTGAGGAGCTTGCCGCGCTCGAGTGCTTTGGCGGCAAGGATTTCGCCGGACTTGGCATTCTTCATGCGTTCCGGGGTCCAGTAGTCTGCAGCGCCGGCGTCGGACACTACATGGCTGCTGACCGCAGCGCTGCCGGAGTCTGTGGTGTTGACCGGTGCCGCGTTGGCGCTGGTGGTACCAACCAGCGCCAGGATTGCGGCAGCGGACAGACTCAGCAGGCTTGTGGCCAGGGTCTTGGTTTTTGTCACGTTGTTCCTACCTATCGAGGGAGTGAGGCGGCCAGTGATGGCGACCGCCGACTGACGAGATCGAAGGTACCCAACGTATGACAAGTTTGTAAAGAGATGTTTCACATTTTGTGATATTTTGCTGTCACTTCTTGTTGAGCTACTGGAGCGGGCGCACGACGGCGGCGGGGCGGCGGCGGCGGTAGGCCGCCGTCGGACGTAAATCGCTTTCCCGGTGGGTTAATCGAAACCTACCCGGTAGTAGACCTGTTCCAGCCGCGTGTTCTGGCGGCTGCGGCATGAGTATACGGGCAAGTAACCGACACGCCGGATAGTCTAAATGCTTGACTTTTCAATCTTCGAGAGTATGGGGCGACTTGAAAGAC
>CAYUZO010000071.1:0-2977 GCA_964449735.1 uncultured Ferrimicrobium sp. | reverse complement strand
CGACGGGCCGCAAGAACTCCCTCCCGCACGACGGCCCGCCGTATGCCACCGGCGACATCCACATCGGCCACGCGATGAACAAGATCCTGAAGGACATGATCGTCAAGGCGCGCAATCTCGCGGGCTTTGACGCCGTGTATGTGCCGGGCTGGGACTGCCACGGCATGCCGATCGAGATCCAGATCGAAAAGCAGTTCGGCAAGACGCTGCCCGCTATCGAGGTGATGCAGAAGGCGCGTGCCTACGCGGGCGAGCAGATCGAAAAGCAGAAGGTCGGCTTCCGGCGTCTGGGCGTGCTCGGCGAGTGGGACAACCCGTACAAGACGATGAACTTCGCCAACGAAGCGGGCGAAATCCGCGCGCTCGGCAAGATCATGGAAAAGGGCTTCGTGTTCCGCGGCCTGAAGCCGGTGAACTGGTGCTTCGACTGCGGCTCGGCGCTCGCCGAAGCGGAAGTCGAGTACAAGGACAAGACCGATCCGACCATCGACGTGATGTTCGCCTTCGCGGAACCGGAAAAGACCGCGCAGGCGTTCGGCCTGAACGCGCTGCCGAAGCAGGAAGGCGGCATCGTCATCTGGACGACGACGCCCTGGACCATTCCCGCGAACCAGGCGCTGAACGTGCATCCGGAGATCGTCTACGCGCTCGTCGACACGCCGCGCGGCGTCTTGCTCCTCGCGCAGGAACGCGTCGAGGAATGCCTGAAGAACTACGGACTCACGGGCGACGTCATCGCGACCGCGCCGGGCGAGAAGCTCGCGAACCTGCGCTTTCATCATCCGCTCGCGGCGGCGCATCCGGGCTACAAACGCACCGCGCCCGTCTATCTCGGCGACTACGTGACGACCGAAAGCGGCACGGGCGTCGTGCACTCGTCGCCGGCGTATGGCGTGGAAGACTTCGTGTCGTGCAAGGCGCACGGCATGGCGGATTCGGACATCATCAATCCGGTGATGGGCGATGGCCGCTACATCGAATCGCTGCCGCTCTTCGGCGGGCTGTCGATCTGGAAGGCGAATCCGCAGATCGTCGAAGCGCTCGAAGGCGCGGGCTCGCTGCTCAAGAGCGAAAAGTACACGCACAGCTATATGCACTGCTGGCGTCACAAGAGCCCTATCATCTATCGCGCGACCTCGCAATGGTTCGCGGGCATGGACGTGAAGCCCAAAGACGGCGGCCGCACGCTGCGCGACATCGCGCTCGAAGGCGTCGAGAATACGGCGTTCTATCCGTCGTGGGGCAAGCAGCGTCTTTACAGCATGATCGCCAATCGCCCGGACTGGACGCTCTCGCGTCAGCGTCAATGGGGCGTGCCGATGGCGTTCTTCGTGCACAAGGAAACCGGCGAGCTGCATCCGCGCACGCTGGAATTGCTGGAGGAAGTGGCGAAGCGCGTCGAGGAAGGTGGCATCGAGACGTGGCAATCGCTCGATCCGCGCGAATTGATCGGCGACGACGCCAACATGTACGAAAAGAACCGCGACACGCTCGACGTCTGGTTCGACTCCGGCACGACGCACTGGCACGTGCTGCGCGGCTCGCACAAGGATTCACTGCAGTTTCCGGCCGATCTGTATCTCGAAGGCTCGGACCAGCATCGCGGCTGGTTCCATTCGTCGCTGTTGACGGCTTCGATGCTCGATGGCCGCCCGCCCTACGACGCGCTGCTCACGCACGGCTTCACCGTCGATGGCGAAGGCCGCAAGATGTCGAAGTCGCTCGGCAACGGTATCGATCCGCATGAAGTGTCGAACCGGCTCGGCGCGGAAATCATCCGCCTGTGGATCGCCTCGACGGATTATTCGGGCGAGCTCGCGATCTCCGAAGAAATTCTCAAGCGCGTGACGGAAACGTATCGCCGGATTCGCAATACGCTGCGCTTCCTGCTCGCGAACCTGTCCGACTTCGATTTCGACAAGAACGCCGTGCCGGTCGCGGACTGGCTCGAGATCGACCGCTACGCGGTGGCGCTCACGCGCAATCTGCAGGACGACGCGCTCGCGCATTACGAGAAGTACGAGTTCCATCCGGTCGTCGCGAAGATCGCGACGTTCTGCTCGGAAGACCTCGGCGGCTTCTATCTCGACGTGCTGAAGGATCGCCTTTACACGACGCAGGCCGATTCACGCGAGCGCCGCAGCGCGCAGACCGCGCTGTTCCACATCGCGCACGGTTTGCTGCGTCTGGTCGCGCCGTATCTGTCGTTCACGGCGGAAGAAGCGTACAAGGTGCTGAAGCCCGGTCAGGAGACGATCTTCACGGAAGTCTTCGCGGCCTATCCGGACATCGCGAACGGCGGCGACCTGCTCGACAAGTGGACGCTCATCCGCAGCGCGCGCGGCGACGTCACCAAGGCGCTCGAAGAGGCGCGCACGGCGAACCAGATCGGCTCGTCGTTGCAGGCCGAAGTCGTCGTGCGTGCGAGCGGCGCGCGCTATGACGCGCTGGCGAGCCTCGGCGACGCGCTGCGCTTCGTGCTCATCACGTCGTCGGCGCGAATCGAGCGCGTGGCGGGCGAAGCGGAAGAAGGCGTCGATGTCGCCGCGTCGAGCTACATGAAGTGCGAACGCTGCTGGCACTATTGCGCGGACGTCGGCTCGCACGCCGATCATCCGGGCCTGTGCGGCCGCTGCTTCTCCAACCTCTTCGGCGCCGGCGAAACGCGAGGCGCAGCATAATGGCTCGAACGATGGCGAAACAAACTTCCAGCAGAACAAGCGGTGTGTCACTCGCGCCGTGGCTCGGCGTCGCGCTGATCGTGATTCTGTTCGACCAGTTGACCAAGATCGCGGTGCAGCGCGTGTTCGCCTACGGCGATCCGCATGCGCTCACGTCGTTCTTCAACCTGCTGCTCGTCTACAACCGCGGCGCAGCCTTCAGCTTCCTCGCGATGGCGGGCGGCTGGCAACGCTGGGCGTTCACGGCGCCGGGCGTCGTCGCGGCGGCCGTCATCTGCTATCTGCTGAAAAAGCAT
>CAYUZO010000070.1:0-3332 GCA_964449735.1 uncultured Ferrimicrobium sp. | reverse complement strand
CGCCCTGCACGACTGTCGCGGATCTCACCACCGCGGAGGGTCGGATCATCCCGCCATGGATGGCGCAGGCCGTCGTGAAGCGAGGAATGAAGGGCGAGCGATGGGAGGTCATCGAGATCCTCTACGGCACCGCCGCGTTGGCAGATCTCCCACCCGTGAAGCTCATCGCCCTGGAACTGGACGTGCCCGAGCGCACCGCGTCGGATTGGGTCCAGAAGGCCAGGGCAGCTGGCTGGCTCGTGGGGATGACGTCGAATGTGGGGCGGCCCGCGGGGCGTGACGACTAGCGCTGAGCACAGCCGAGCAGGAGACCCGCGCCTCCCATGCTGTGGTTGCTGCAGCGGGACACATCCGGCCGGCTCGCAGGCCAAGACTGGGCGCGTCGGCGGCTCCATCTAGGGTGAGTTCATGACTCCCAGGTTCCTGATCGTTGAAGGCGATTCGCTCCGTTGCACGTGTGGAGCAAAGCGGTGAGCGCGACCGGGCGCCAAGCTCCGTATGCCTCGCTTGATGCCGCCTTCGAAGGGCACAGCATCGCGCTCGAGAATCGAGAACTCATCCGAAGGATCATGAGCAGGCTCCCGATCGACGGCTACTACTCGAGAGCGGGCTACATCAAGGCGACGCGCGCCGACAGCCCTCGCGCCATGCACATCGCACCTGGATACACCAACGGCTTCCTCAGCTGAGTATTTGGAGTCGTGAGCGCCACTGATTATTGCGGTTGAGCGCCACGCGATATTCACTCTCAGGGCCACTGGTATTGCCGGTGAGCGCCACCCCGGTCGGCGCGACGCTCACCGGCCCGGGTTCAGCCGGCCGCGGCGGCGGTGTGCTCCCGCATGTTGACGTCGCCGGTCTCGATCCAGAGGGTGTTGTGGACGATGCGGTCCATGATCGCGTCGGCGTGGACCCCTCCGCCGAGGCGCTGGTGCCAGTCCTTCTTCGCGTACTGGGTGCAGAACACCGTCGAGGTGGCGTCGTAACGGCGTTCGAGGAGCTCGAGCAGCATGGACCGGACGTCGTCGGTGGGCGGGTCGAGCAGCCATTCGTCGATCACGAGGAGCGTGAACGTGGAGTACTTCCGCAACCACTTCTCCCGACCGGCGGGTTTGTCTTTCGCCGCGGTCCAGGTCTCTTCGAGGTCGGGCATGCGGATGTAGTGCGCCCGGTAGCGGTGCTGACACGCCTGCTTCGCCAGCGCCGACCCGAGGTAGCTCTTCCCGGACCCGGTGAAGCCTTGGAACACGACGTTCATGTGCCTCTGGATGAACTGGCAGGTCCCTAGCTGCGCGATCACGCCTCTGTCGAGCCCGCGTTGTTCGAGCATGTCGACGCGGCGGAGGTCCGCGTTCGGGTAGCGGAGCCCGGCGCGGCGGATGAGGCCTTCGACTTTGGAGTGGGTGAACGCGGCGTGGGCGTCGTCGACGGCGAGCTTGATCCGCTCCTCGAACACCAGCCCGATCGTGAGGCCCTCGTCTTGGATGTCGAGCGCGTCGACGAGGGCGGGGACGCCCATCTCTCGCAGCTTCCGCTTCGTCTCGGAGTCGAGCCGGCTCATCGGGTGCCTCCTGCGTAGTAGTCGGCGCCGCGGACGTAGCCGGCGGGTTCCTCGTCGGCGGGTTCGAACCATGGGCCTGTGCCGCGTTGGTCCTGATTCGAGTCGAGGATCGGCCGCAGGTGCGCATACCTGGGTGATCGGACTCGGGAATCGAGTGCGATGCCGGCGGCGGCTTCGACCCGGGTGGCGGAGTAGCGGCGGGTCAACCTGAGCACTGCCAGCGCGGCGCTGAGCCCCTGCTCGTCGACGGGGACGGACTCGAAGATCCGGCTCACGATCGTGGTGGTGTTCTCCCCGATCCGAGCGGCCCACTCCCGTGCCCGTTGCGGGTCCATCTGCTGGTAGCGGGGCCCGTCGGGCAGATCCGAGTCGTGCGTCCGGTACTCGTTGACCACCCCGGCTGGGGCGAGGAGATGGCTGGTGAGCCGCTGATCCCCGGCGAACACCTCGAGGGTGGTGTCGGTGATGCGCAGGTCGACGGGCCGACCGATGTTCTCGTAAGGGACCGAGTAGAAGTTCCTCTCGAACACCACATGTCCGTTCTTCTGGACCTTGCGGCCGTAGAGCCACTGCGAGATCTCGAACGGAACCTGCGGGAGCGGCCGCAGCAGCGGCTTCTCCTCACCCTCGAACACCGAAAGCCTCGACCCGGCGCGTTTCTGAAACGGCTTCGCGTTGTAAGCGGCGACGCGTTCGTAGACCGCGGCCCGCAACTCCGGCAGCGTCGCGAAGGTGCGGTCGCGGAGAGCCGCGATCACCACCGTCGCAACGTTCCCGACCGTGCCCTCGACACTCGGCTTGTCCTTCGGCTTCTTCACCCGTCCCGGCAGCACCGCCGCCGAATAGTGCGCCGCGAGCTCCCGATACGCGTCGTTCAGCACCACCTCGCCCTCGGCAGGGTGCTTGATCACACCCGCCTTCAGGTTGTCCGGAACGATCCGCGGGACGGACCCGCCGAACCAGTCGAACATCGCCGTGTTCGCGCGCAGCCAGGTGTCCTGCTTCATATCCAGCGTCGGCTCGACGAACGAGTAGCGGGAGAACGGCAGCGTCGCGACGAACAAGTAGACCCTCGTCGCCTGCCCGGTGACCGGGTCGCTGAGCTGCATAGTCTTGCCCGACCAGTCGACCTCGACCGTCTGCCCGGCCTTGTGACCGACCCGCGATGCCGCCCCGATCACCAGCACGTGACGCTGGTAGGTCTTGCAGAACCGGTCGTAGCCCATCGCCGTCTCGCCCTTGGCCCGGCAGGCATCGACGTACTCGCCATGCAGCAGCTTCAACGTCACCCCGACCCTCGCGAGCTCCCGATGCACCTTGTCCCAGTCCGGCTGCGCGTGAACACTCTCGTGCTCACCACGCCCGGGGAACAGCCGCGCATACACGTCCGCCTCGTCGAGCTCCGCGACGTCGTCCCAGCCGACGCCCTCCCGGTCAGCGGCGTCGAGCACCGCCGACACCGAGTGCCGAGACATACCCTGCGCCGCGATCTGCCGACCCGTGAGCCCCTCCGCGCGAAGCCTCAACACCAGCTTCGCCTTGATCCTGCGTACCATCCGAACTACTCCTTCTGCCGCGTGATCAGCCACGCGGCAGAAGGAGCCTAGGAAGGTGGCGCCGAACCCGAATACTCGGTGGCGCTCAACGACGCGAACGCGCCCACGAGCAGGTGGCGCTCAACCGCAATACTCGTGGCGCTCAGAGAAGCGAATATTCAGCGAGGCCTCGCCATTGCTTGATGCGGCAGTAGCCGCGCTCGATGACGTTCCGG
>CAYUZO010000069.1:0-3403 GCA_964449735.1 uncultured Ferrimicrobium sp. | reverse complement strand
GGCGATCGAGCGACCGCCCACCAGCATCTCGCCCTCGCCCACGGCGACCTCGATCCCGAGGGACCCCTGGGTCGAGTCGTACTTGAGCAGGTGGGCGTTCGTTTCGGGGGAGGTGAGGTCGTTCAAGGCCACGACCTCCACGTCCTCGCGGCCCAAGGTGGCGCGAAGGAAGCCGCGCCCGATCCGTCCGAATCCGTTGATACCCACCCGTACGCTCACGTCAGCCCCTTCGCCTCGCGGTGGACCCAGTTTGCCACACCCCCGCGCGAGTGCGGCCGGGCCCTCGGTCCTTAGCGCGCGATGTCGCGATGGAAGACGGCGTTGGCGATGTTGAGCCGCCGGCGGATCTCCTCGGCGATCGCGACCGATCGGTGTCGTCCCCCGGTGCAGCCGATCGCCACCGTGAGGTAGCTCTTGCCCTCGCGCACGAAGGCCGGGATCTGCCACTCGAGCATCCCCACGACGTCGCGCAAGAAGTGCTGGGCCGGCTCCTGGGAGAGCACGTACTCCGACACCGGCGCGTCGAGGCCCGACAGCGGGCGCAGCTCCTCGACCCAGTGCGGGTTGGGCAGGAAGCGGCAGTCAAAGACGAGGTCGACGTCGCGCGGGATGCCGTTGCCGTAGCCAAAGGAGAGCAGGTTGACCCTCATCGGCCCCCCGGCCGCCGCCGGCCCGAAGGTCTCGACGATGCGGCTGCGCAGCTGGTTCACGTTGGTCGAGCCGGTGTCGATCACCAGGTCGGCGGCGTCGCGGATCGACTGGAAGGCCATGCGCTCGCCGGCGATCGAGTCGGCCAGAGTCGGCGCCGGGAAGGGGTGGCGGCGCCGGTTCCCCTCGAAGCGGTGGATCAGGACCTCGTCGGGCGCGTCGAGGAAGAGGATCTTGGCGCTGTCGTGCAGCTGGGCGAGCTCCTTTTGCACGGCGAGCAGCCCGTCGGGGTGGACCCGCCCGGAGCGTCCGACGATGAAGGCCACCCCGGCGTAGTCGGCACCCGAGCCCGCGGCCAGCTCGCCGACGCGCACGATCAGCTCCAGGGGGAGGTTGTCGATGACGAACCAGCCGACGTCCTCGAGGGCGGCCGAGACCGTGGAACGGCCGGCCCCGGACATCCCGGTGACCAGCACGACATCACTCATCGTCGTCTCCCCCCTTGGCGGGTCGGGCGAGGGCGGGGCCCCTCAGGTGATCGTAGAGCCTGGTGGCCACCTCCTCGGGCAGCCACCCCAGCGCGGCGAGCTCCTCCCTCGACGCCCCGCGCAGGGCGTCGAGGGAGCCGAAGACCCCGAGCAGGCGCTCGCGGCGCTTGGGTCCGAGTCCCTCGATGCCCTCGAGGCTGGAGGCGATCATCGAGCGCCCGCGCTTGGAGCGGTGGAAGGTGATGGCGAAGCGGTGGGCCTCGTCGCGGACCCGCTGGACGAGGTACAGGGCCTCCGAGCCGCGCTCGAGCACCACCGGCTCGCGCCGACCGGGCAGGAAGAGCAGCTCCTCGCGCTTGGCCAGGGCGACGAAGGGCGGCTCAGGGTCGATCCCCGCCTGACGGGCCGCCACCTGGGCGGCGTGCAGCTGGGGCAGTCCCCCGTCGATGATGACCAGGTCCGCCGGAAGGAAGCGATTGCCCGGGCCGTCGTTCCAGTGGGCGAGCCGGCGGCGCACGACCTCGGTCATGGCGCCCACGTCGTCGTTGCCGAGGGCCTCGCGCACGTTGAAGTGCCGGTAGGAGGCCTTCTGGGGCAGGCCGTCCTCGAAGACCACCATCGAGCCCACGTAGTTGGTCCCCTGGAGGTGGCTCATGTCGAAGCACTCGATCCGGTAGGGCGGGCGTGCGAGGCCCAGCGCCTCGCCGAGCTCGGTGAGGGCCCGGCTGCGCACGTTGTGGTCCCCCTGGCGGCGCAGGGTGTCGCGATCGAGGACCGCCTGAGCGTCGGTGAGGGCCATCTCGACGACCCGCCGACGGCGGCCCCGCTGGGGGGCCACGACCTCGACCGGGCGGCCCCGCCGGCCGCTGAGGTACTCCCCCACCAGCTCCGTGGCCATCGCCGGGTCCCCGACGCACACGACGGGCGGGACCTCGCCGGCCTCGGGGTAGAGCTCGGAGAGGGCCCCCTCGAGGATCTCGGCCGGCCCCTCGTCCATCGAGCGGTCCACGAGGTGCACGGTGCGTCCGACCACCCGTCCGAAGCGCACCCGAAAGCGCACCACCGCCGCTCGCGACCCCTCACTGGCCAGCGCCACCACGTCGAGGTCCGAGTGGCCGTCGAGGACCACGCTCTGGTCCGCGGCCGCGCGCTCGAGGGCGGCCAGCCCGTCGCGGGCCCGCGCCGCCGCCTCGTAGTGGCGGGCCTCGGCGGCCGCCGACATCTGGGCCTCGAGCAGCCGGCGCAGCGGCCTGACGTCCCCTTCGAAGAAGGAGACCCAGTGGTCGAGCAGCTCGTGGTAGGCCGCGCGGTCCACCTCGCCGGCGCAGGGCCCCGAGCACTTGCCGATGTCAAAGAGCAGGCAGGGTCGACCCACCCGGTGGTGGTAGTCGACCTTGTGGCACGTGCAGGTGCGCAGGGGGAGGGCCTGCAGCAGCTCGTCGACCGTGCGCCGCAGGGCCCTCACGTCGACGTAGGGGCCGAAGTAGCGCACCCCGCGCTGATGACGCGAACGGGTGATCAGCGGGGCCGGGAAGTCCGCGCGCAGGTCCAAGGCGACGTAGGGGAAGCTCTTGTCGTCCTTGAGGCGCATGTTGTAGCGCGGCTGGTTGACCTTGATCAGCTCGTTCTCGAGGATGAGCGCGTCGAGCTCGCTCGGGGTGACGATCCACTCGACCGCGGTGGCCTCCTCCATGAGGGCCTGGGTCTTGGCGCTGAGGCCCTCGGGGCGTTGGAAGTAGCTAGAGAGGCGCTGGGCCAGCACCCGAGCCTTGCCGACGTAGATGACCTCGCCGGTGGGGTTGCGAAAGAGGTAACAGCCGCTCTGGCGCGGGATCCCCGACGGGCGGGTGAGCACTAGCCCTCCGCGCGCGCCAGGACCTCGGCCAGGACCGTGCCCGTCGCGCTGCCCAGACGGGCGATCTGCTCGGGCGTCCCCTCGCCGACCACCTGTCCGCCGCGCCGCCCGCCCTCGGGCCCGAGGTCGATGATCCAGTCGGCGGTCTTCACCACGTCGAGGTTGTGCTCGATGACGAGCACCGTGTTTCCCTGGTCCACGAGACGGTGCAGCACCTCGAGCAGACGTCGCACGTCCTCGAAGTGCAGCCCGGTGGTGGGCTCGTCGAGGACGTAGAAGGTGTGACCGGTGGGGCGGCGGGCCAGCTCGGTGGCGAGCTTGACCCGCTGGGCCTCGCCCCCGGAGAGCGTCGGCGCCGGCTGGCCGAGGCGCACGTAGCCCAGGCCGACGTCCGAGAGGGACTGGATGTGGC
>CAYUZO010000068.1:0-3441 GCA_964449735.1 uncultured Ferrimicrobium sp. | reverse complement strand
TCACTGCAATCTCACGAACGTGACGTTGAACTCCTTGCATTGCCGGTGCTGCTGCATGCGGTTGGCGAAGCTGAAGGCATCGTTGAGCTCACAGCGCTGAAACACGTCGAGTCCACGGCTGAGCACGATCTTCCAGCCATGGTCCGTCGTGATGTCGCGGTCATGCTTGGTGCCTGACGTGTCGTATGCCCAGGAAAACTGGATGCCGACAGACGTGCACGCTGCTGCCATCTTCTCGAAGTTCTCGGTCTGTCGGTCGCCGCTGAATTCGTCTTCCACCGTGACCACGTGCACAGCCACTTCGTCTTCGGGTTTGGAGTTCCTGCTGATCGTCTCCAGGAGTTCCATCAGATTCCGCTGTTGGTGGAACATGCGCAGGTACGGGTCCGTCACGATGATCCGTTTGGCGCCGACCAAGTAGGGTCCGAACAGCTTGTCAAAAGCCACACCGCGCTGGTTCTCTTGAAAGACCAAGTGCTGTTCCTTCAACGTTGGTGCGGTCGGAGGAGCCGTCGTGGAGACCGCATTCACCGGCTCTGGCTTCAGCGCAGCGGTTGGGGAATCCGCAGCTTGCACCGATGCGACCACTTCCGAGACTGGGTCAGCGGCGGCTTCCGCCGTAATGCGCTGGTGGTAGGCCGCTGGGTACTCCTCCTCCTCCAGTGTCGTCACCGCGCGCTCGTTGCCTTGCTGGTCGATGTACGTGAACCGGACCGCAGGGTAGGTTGAATCGATTCGCAGCAGTTGATCCTTGACTCGCTTTCTCCCTTCGATCGCTGCGCGCAGCAGCGCTTCGATTTCCTCTGCGCTTGCCTCACCGTGCGGATAGATCACTTTCATCAAGCCCGAGAAGGTCTTGTTGATGCCATCGCGGTCACGGGTCGAGATGTCGTCGGACAGTTTGAAGTGAGCCTTGTAGCGGTCAGAAAAATCGTGGTTGCGCAGTGCGCGCAAGATCTCCGCCAGGTAGTCCACGACGAATCCGTAGCCGCTGGAGAACATCTCCCCCCGAATCACATCGACTTCCCAGCCGGGGATGTAGCTGTGAATGCGATCCAGGAACGCCGAGTCATGGAACTTTTCGGGCAGCGGATCGAACAAGTCGGAGTGCTTCAGCATGTAGGGCACCGTGTGGTCGGTGTTGCCCACAAACACCATGCTGGCCTCGGCACCCAGTGTTTCCACACCACGTGAGAACGACTTGTTCGCCATGTAGTTCTTCATGATGTCCACCAGCGCTTTGTCCACGCGCTTTTGCTTGCCGGCGAACTCGTCGAAGGCGACCACGTCCCAATAGCCAACCAAGCCCAGCTTGCCAGTTCCGTTGTGGACGAACAGCTTGGGCACCGTCACCTCACCGCCAGAGATCAGGATGCCGTGCGGTGAAAACTCCGAGAAGATGTGCGACTTGCCCGTGCCCTTCGGCCCCAGCTCGATCAGGTTGAAATTGCGCTCACAGAACGGGATCAAGCGCACCAATTGGCTCAGCTTGTTGCGCTTGCCGAACATCTGCGGATTGAAGCCAACGCTCTGAATGAGCAGGTCAATCCACTCCTCGGTGCTGAACTGCTTGCGCGCAGCCAGGTAAGCATCGAAGTCGAAGTGCGAGAGCTGAATGGGCTTGATGGATGCCAATACCCAAGGCGTTGCGTTCTTGTCCTCCGTGAACATGTACTCCAGGTCAGCGATGCACCACACGCCTCCCACCAGCAGCTTGGGGTGGGCCTTCACCGTGGCGGAGTCGATGATGACCTTTTTGATGCCGAGGTTCGCGAACTCGGCCTCGTAGGCATCGGACTTGTCGTTCAGCGCCACGCTGATGCGGTCAATGACCTTGTGCCGGCCCTTCTCCTTGATGGTGGAGCGCACCAGCCCAGCTTCATTGCGATGCACATAGTGCTTGCGCAGGATCTCGCGCACCGTGTCGATGCCCGCCTGGATGGTGGCCTCGTCGTTGGTTGCGCAGTACTGGCCCAGCAGGTACTCCAGCACGTAGGTCGGCACGATGGCGTTGCCCTTCACCGTCTTGACCAGGTCCTTGCGAACCACCAGTCCGGCGAAGTGCTGATTGATCTTGTCGTCCAGTTGGCTCATTGGTGCCTCCTCGCCGTGTCTCAGAAATCAAACTCGCTGGTGAACGAGCGACGGATCGTGTACCGCACCGATTGGTAACGCGTGTGGTGTGAAGTTCCGTCCACGGGTTCTTCCATGCGTAGCTCCACCTGCTGGTTGTTGTAGTTGTCGGCCTTGCGGCTGAGGATGAAGCGCACCGCAACTTCACGTTCACGTGGGTTGTCAGATGCCATGTCGAAGCTCAGTTCCTGAACGTCCGAGATTGGCTCTCCATCAAGGGCGTGCAGGCCGACTCGCAGGCGGCGTGGTTGGCGTTTGTCCGTCACCGGCTCTGTCTGGTAGAGCACCACGGCGAGCTGCCCCGTCGTGATGGTCTTGCCACCACCGCCGATCAGTTCCACCTCCACCTTGCCCACATCGCTCTGGCGCTTCTTGTTGATGCTGATGACGGGAATCACCACCTCTTGCAGGGTGGCGCCGCCATGCACAAAGCGGCTGCCAGAGCCCTTCAGGCGCAAGCGATTGATCGATTTGGGGATCTGCACCTGCAGGCTGCCGGCCAAGCCCAGCTGTTGGGGCTGAAAGGTCTTGAAGCTGCTGTGTTCGCGCAGGCCGCGCCCCAACACAAAGCGCCTGTCGGTGTACAAGATTTCGTCGCCGTTGGGCTCAGTGCTGAGGAAGTCGCTGTCTTGCAGCGGGTGGTGCTGGTAGATGAAGCCGTGATCTGCCGTGACCACGATGTTGCTGGCATTGGCATTGGCCAGCTTCTTGATCACTCGCAGCAGCTCTTCCAACGTTTCTTCAGCGGCGCCAAACACGCGTTCTTCGGTGTCCCGCGTGTCGCCCGTCTTGTCGATCAGGTTGTGATAGACGTACACCACATCATGGTCTCGCACCAAGGCTCGCGAGTCTTCCTTGCCCATGGCCAGCACATCTTTCGCCAGCACGGCAGTGGATGCAGCTACCGTCTGCGCCAAGATGCGGGCGCGATTGGCCGTGCCCGTGGCGCTGATGCCATCGGCCACCACCTCGCCACTGCTGTCTCCCACGATCTGCAGCGTCTTGTGCGGCAGCAGCGAGGCCATCCCAAGCTGGGTGTAGCTCGGCAGGCATGACAGCGCTGGGTTCAGCTCAGCGTCAAATCGGTCCTCTCGCCGGATCAGGCTCTGCAGCTCCTCACCCACTTCGTAGCGGAAGGCATCTGAGATCAGCACGCAGACCTTGCCCTTCCGGCTCAGCGTCGGCTGCACAAAGCGCTCAAAGAAGTTGGCTTGGCTGGCAACTGGTGCGGCCTCCCACAGCTGGCAAGCATCCACGAATTGCTGCCAGCGCACATTCAAGTGCGACAGGAAATTGTTGGTGTACAGG
>CAYUZO010000067.1:0-3540 GCA_964449735.1 uncultured Ferrimicrobium sp. | reverse complement strand
CTCTCTCTCTCTCTCTCTCTCTCTCTCGGGCTGCCGCGGCCATCGCGGAGCGTCAGCCGCTTCGTGTCGTGTTCCTCGACGAAGACTTCGCGGACGATGCGGAGCGCATCAACGTCGGGCAGGTGTTCAGTGAACGCTCGCCACACACTGAGGTCAAGACCATATGACCGTCGCTCTCTGGTCGGTGGTGCGTGATGGAGAAGCGCACCCTACATACGCCCGACCTCGCCGTTCGCAACATCGAGCGGATCGCCGATCTGTTCCCGCAGGTCATCACCGAATCGAGAGACGCGGAGGGCAACGTGACCCTCGCCGTTGACTTCGACCTGCTCCGACAAGAGCTCTCCGACCACGTAGTCGAGGGTCCACAGGAGCGCTACCAGCTCGACTGGCCCGGCAAGCGCGCCGCCTCCTTCGCCGCCAACACGCCGATCGCCAAGACGCTGCGTCCGGTGCGTGAGGAGTCGGTGGACTTCGACACAACGAAGAACCTCTTCATTGAAGGCGACAACCTGGAGGCGCTCAAGTTGCTCCAGGAGTCGTACCTCGGCAAGGTGAAGCTGATCTACATCGACCCGCCCTACAACACCGGCAACGACTTCGTCTACGACGATGACTTCGCCGAGTCGAGCACTGAGTACCTCGCCCGCTCGGGACAGAAGTCTGAGACTGGCGCTCGCCTCGTTGCCAATACTGAAGCCAACGGGCGGTTTCACTCCGACTGGCTGAGCATGATGTATCCGCGGCTTCGCCTGGCGAGGAACCTTCTGACCGACGACGGGGTCGTGATCGTCGCCATCGACGACCACGAGCATGCGAATCTACGATCGCTGCTCGACATTGTCTTCGGCGCTGACAACTTCCTTGCAAACGTCGTATGGCAAGGCGGCAGCAAGAACGATGCCCGTTTTACGTCTCAGGGCCTCGACTACATGCTCATCTACGCACGAAATGTGTCACGGCTGATCGACCTCGATGTCCGGTGGACAGAACCAAAGCAGGGAATTGACAAGGTGCTCGCGCTGGCGGCGGATGCGTGGAGCCATTCGAATCATGATGCCGGGCTGGCGACACAGGCTTACCGAGCGGAACTTCGAAAGATCAAGTCGAGCCTGGAACCTGCAGTGTTCCGATACGACCAGATCGACGACGAGGGACGCGTCTATCAGACTGGTGATCTACGGAAGCCGACGCCTACATCGCGGTCTCGCTACGACATTCTCCACCCTGTCACGGGGCTCCCCGTGCCGATGCATGCAAATGGCTGGGTGTATGCGCCAGAATCAATGGACGAGAAGATTCGGGAAGGTCGGATCATCTTCGGTCCGGATCATACGGTGATGCCTCGGCAGAAGCGCTACCTCGACGAA
This sequence comes from uncultured Ferrimicrobium sp., assembly GCA_964449735.1. Lineage (GTDB taxonomy): Bacteria > Actinomycetota > Acidimicrobiia > Acidimicrobiales > RAAP-2 > RAAP-2. The sequence goes on along the minus strand of CAYUZO010000067.1, from coordinate 2,170 downwards.
ATGGACACGCAGGCGATCAAGCCCGTGTTCACACGGGAGCGTGCGAGCGCCGCATACGCACTCAAGAAGCTACTGGATAGCGACGTGTTTCCCTACACGAAAGATGTCAGTATCTTGGCCAAGTGGATCAACGCTGTGACACAGGCAGACCGCGAGGCGGTGATTCTAGATTTCTTCGCTGGCTCTGGCTCAACTGGCCACGCCGTCATGGATCTAAATGCAGCCGATGGTGGGAGGCGCCAGTACATTCTCGTCCAGCTTGACGAGGCGGTTGATCACCCAGACTATGACTCGATCGCCAGTATCGCCCGTGAACGCCTGCGCCGAGCTGGCGCGCAGATCGAGCAACAGGCAGGGCTTCTGGATAGCGATCTGGATATCGGTTTTCGCTCGCTGCGTATCGATAGCAGTAACAAGGCCGATGTTCTAAGGGCCGCCGACGACACCGAGCAGCTGGGGCTTGGCCTGCTGGAAGCGAGTATCAAGGCTGGCCGATCCGGAGAAGACCTGCTGTTCCAAGTGTTGCTCGACTGGGGACTCGAACTGTCAGTACCGATCACGCGCGCCAAGGTCGATGCCCGCGAGGTGTTCGCAGTTGACGATGGTGCGCTGATCGCCTGCTTCGCAGAGTCTGTGACTCCGGAAGTCGTGCGAGTGATCGCCGAACGTGGCCCGCTTCGGGCAGTCTTCCGCGACGACGCTTTCGCGTCCGATGCTGCACGTATCAACGCCGAGCAGGTGTTCCGTGAGGTGTCGCCCGCGACTGAGGTAAGGACTATCTGAGGAACGACATGACCCTGACGAACGACGAACTCACCCAACTCCTCGACCGGCTGCTGGCTCGTTGGGAGAACGAGGTTGTCGAGTTCAAGGAGGCTGCACGCCAGTTCTCTGCGGACAAGACCGGTGAGTACGTCTCGGCGCTGAGCAACGAAGCGAACCTGCGCGGACTCGCCTCGGGGTGGCTCGTCTTCGGGGTCTCGAACACTCGGCAGGTCGTAGGCACAACGCATCTCATCGACGTGCAGCAGCGACAGACCTTGAAGCACCACATCCATCAGTCCATCGACCAAGGGCTGACCGTGCGCGAGGTCTACGAGGTCGAGCACTCGGGCAGTCGCGTGGTGCTTCTGGAGGTCCCCGCGGCGCCCCGCGGCATCCCGATCTCGTGGAAGGGTGACTACCGAGCTCGTGCCGGTGAGAGCCTGGTGCCGCTCTCGCTCGACAAGTTGGATGAGATTCGGCGGCAGACGATCAGCGCGGACTGGACAGCGGTCGTGGTTCCTGACGCCACGCTCGCTCACCTCGATCCGGCGGCGATCGCCCGCGCGCGTCAGGGGTTCACCGAGCGGTACGCCTCTCGCATCCCGGCCGCCGACATCGACTCATGGGATGACGCGACGTTCCTGGCCAAGGCGAGGTTGACCCGCGACGGTCGGATCACCCGAGCTGCGCTCCTTCTGCTCGGCGCCGACACCTCCACGCACCTGTTGACCCCGCACCCGGCTCAGATGACCTGGAAGCTCGTTGGCGAGCAGCGGGCGAACGAGCACTTCCGGCTGCCGTTCCTGCTGAACACGACCGCTCTCGCGAAGCGCATCCGCAACGTGCAACTCCGGCTCTTGCCGCCTGACGAGCTGATCTACCGAGAGATCAGCAAGTACGACGAACGCAGCCTGCTCGAAGCGCTCTACAACTGCATCGCCCACCAGGACTACACGCGGAACTCTCGGATCATCGTCACCGAGCACGCCGACCGCATCGTGTTCGAGAGCGTGGGCGAGTTCTTCGACGGCGCACCCGACGACTACGCCCTGGACGAGCGCACCCCACGGCAGTACCGCAACCCGTTCCTCGTCGAGGCGATGACCGAGCTGAACCTCATCGACCAGATGGGCTACGGAATCCACCGGATGGTGCAAGATCAGGTCCGCCGGTTCTTGCCGCTGCCCGACTACGACCTCAGCACCGCTGGCGAGGTAAAGCTCACCATCCCGGGCGCGGTGATCGATGAGTCCTACTCCCAGCTGCTCATGGTCCGAACCGATCTCCCGCTCGAAGACGTGCTCGCGCTGGACCGGGTGCAGAAGGGACTCGACATCAGCGAGAAGGCCGCCCGCCATCTGCGCAGAGTCGGCCTGATCGAGGGCCGTAAGCCCCACCGCCGGAT
>CAYUZO010000066.1:0-3905 GCA_964449735.1 uncultured Ferrimicrobium sp. | reverse complement strand
GGCCCCGCCGTCGCCGACGGCTCTACCTGGTCGTCGCGGGTCTCTGCTTCGCCGCGGCCGTCGGGGTGCTCCTGACGGGGGCGCTCAGCGCGCGCCAGCCGGGGGACTCCTCGAGTGGTGGGATCACCCTCGACACCGCCCAGCGGGTCGCCCAGCTGCTGAGCCAGGCCGAGGCCGACGTCGCCGCCGGCCACGCCGTCGACGCGTTGAGCGCCTACGCGGCCGTGCTCGCGCTCGAGCCGCGCAACCTGACCGCCCTCACCCAGACCGGCTGGCTGGACTTCTCGGCGGGCAGCTCGGCCCACGACGCGACCCTGACCCGTGAGGGGGTGGCCGACCTGCGCCGGGCCATCGCCCTGGCGCCGACCAACCCGGCCCCGCGCCTCTACTACGCGATCGCGGCGGCCTCCACCCCGGGCAACGACGCGGTGGCGATCGCCCAGCTGAAGGCCTTCGTGCGCCTCTCTCCCTCGGCGGCTCAGCGGGCCCTCGCCGCGCCCTACCTGCTGAAGTACCACCTCAAGGGTTGATCAGGCGGTCACCCGGCAGACCGCCTCGCCGCCCGCGACCCGAGGGGTCAGGGTGACCGAGGTGGGGCGGGCCCCGAGCCCCTCCAAGAGCCCGGCAATCATCCCCTTGTCCACCGCGCACAGCACCGGGTGGTGCTGGGCCGCCTGGCCGAAGGGGCAGTTCTCGGCGACGACCGCGTCCTCGCCCTCGACGCGCGCGGCGAAGCCGTGGGCGCTCATCAGTCCCGCGAGCGCCCCCATCGCGTCCTTCATCGACCGGGTGGCCTCGCCCGAGGCCATCGAGCCGGCCAGCTCGCGCCCGTAGGCGAGGCCCACGTCGCGGGCCGCCTCGGCGGCGGCGTCCGGGCCCAGCCGCTCGAGGGCCGCCTCCAGCAACGCGACCAGCAGCACGTCGCGGCGCATCGAGCCGTCGACCGCCAGCCCCTCGTCCACCACCCGGTAGCCCTTGGCCGGCCGTCCGACGGTGGTGCGGCGCACCGCGTCGTAGGTGACGTAGCCGCCCTCGGCGAGGCGCTCGAGGTGGTGGCGCACGACGTTGGGGTGCACGCAGCAGTGCTCGGCCAGCTCGGCCGCGGTGGCGCCGGGGTTCTCGCGCAGGAAGAGGTAGACCCGCCGACGGGTCGTGTCGCCGAAGGAGTGGGCGAGGCTGGTGACCGTGGCGGTGAAGATCGCCGGGTCCAGGTCGTGGCCGGGTGTGGCGCTCACGCAGCGAGTCTACGGGCGGGACCGGTCGACGGGGCCGGTAGCCTCGGGGGGAGGAGGTCGCCGTGGGGTCCCTGAGTGAGGCGCTAGGCGCCATCGTCGAGCCGCAGTTGGTGCGGCCCCTTCTCGAGGTGGGCTTCCTCGGCGAGGTCGCCGAGACCACTCCCCCCCAGGTCGAGCTGGTCCTGCCGGTCCTCGCCTGGCCCCACCGGGCCGCCCTCGAGGCGGCGATCGCCGAGCGGGCCCCCGGCGCCGAGGTGCGGGTGCGCGCGATGGACGACGCCGAGCGACTGGCGCTGCGCAACTTCCTGCGCTCCGAGATGGACGAGGGGGGCGACGGCCACGGCCACGGCGCCAGCCCGCGCCTGCTGGCGCGCGACTCGCGGACCCGGGTGCTCGGGATCTCCTCGGGCAAGGGCGGTGTCGGCAAGTCCTCGGTGACCGTCAACCTGGCCATCGCCCTGGCCCAGCGCGGACACGACGTCGGGGTGCTCGACGCCGACGTCTACGGCTTCTCCCTGCCCAAGATGCTCGGCGCCGACCACGACCCGGTCGTGCTGGGCGACCTGGTGATCCCGACCCTCGCCCACGGGGTGCGCTGCGTCTCGATGGGCTACTTCGTGCCCGACGACCAGCCCGTCATCTGGCGCGGGCCGATGCTGCACAAGGCAATCGAGCAGCTCGTCACCGAGGCCTGGTGGGACCGGCCCGACTTCCTGCTCATCGACATGCCCCCGGGAACCGGCGACGTGGCCCTGACCCTCTCCGAGATCGTCCCGCGGGCCGAGATGTACGTGGTCACCACGCCCCAGCCGGCCGCCCAACGGGTCGCCCAGCGCAGCGCCTTCGCCGCGCGCAAGCTCAAGCTGGCGGTGCGCGGGGTGATCGAGAACATGAGCTGGTTCACCGGCGACGACGGGACCCGCTACGAGATCTTCGGCGCCGGCGGCGGCCGGCGCCTCGCCGAGGACCTGGGCGTGCCCCTGCTCGGCCAGGTCCCCCTGGTGCCGGCGCTGCGCGAGGGTGGCGACGTCGGGCGCCCGGTCGTGGTGAGCGACCCGACGGGCGAGGCGGCCGCGGCCTTCGCGGCACTCGCCCAGACGATCGAGGCCCAGGGCCCGGCCCGGGTCTACCGTCGCGAGCTCACGGTCGGCTAGCTCCCTACACTGGCCCTGGAGGGCCATGGGCGCACCGCTGGACGTCGTCGAGTTCCTACGGGCCCATCCCCCCTTCTGCGACCTCGAGCCCGCGGCCCTCGAGGAGGTGGCCCGCGCGGTCGAGGTCGAGTTCACCGCCGCCGGCGACCTGCTCTTCGCCCAGGGTGATGCGGCCGAGGCGCTGCACGTGGTGCGCCGGGGGGTCGTGGAGGTCGTCCGTGACGGGGTGGTGCTCGACGAGCTCGGCCCCGGCGAGGTCGTCGGCCACGGCGCCCTCCTCGCGGGCCGCCCGACCGGCTTCGCCGCGCGGGCCCTCGAGGACGTCCTCAGCTACCGAATCGGCGCGGCGCCCGCGACGAGGGCCCTGTCGGGTCCCGGCGGGCTGCGCTTCGTGGCCGAGCGGCTGCTCGAGGACCCCCACCACCTGCGCCGCGCCGGCCGTCCCGAGCCCTCGAGGGACCGCCTGCGCCAGCCGGTGCGCGCGGCCCTGCGCGGGCCGGCCGTCGTGATCGAGCCCACCGCCAGCGTCGAGCAGGCCGCCCGGGCGATGTCGAGCGAGTCGGTGAGCGCGCTCGTGGTGGTCGCCGACGGGGGCCTCGGGATCCTCACCGACGCCGACCTGCGCGAGAGGGTCCTGGCCCGGGGACGCCCGCCCTCGACGCCCGTCGCCGAGGTGATGAGCACGCCGGCCCTCACCGCCGAGGTCGACGAGACGGGCTCGGTCGCCCTGCTGCGGATGCTCGAGACGGGCGTGCGCCACCTGCCGGTGCTCGCCGACGGGCGCCTCGTCGGGGTGCTCGAGGACCACGACCTGCTTGCCGTCGAGGCGAGGGCCGCGGTGACGTTGCGTCGCGCGATCACCCACGCGCGCAGCTTCGAGGACCTCGGCCAGGTGGCCCGGGGCCTGCGCCCGGCCCTCCAGGCGGCCCACCGCGCCGGGGTCCCGGTGCTCGAGGTGATGGCGACCCACTCCTCGCTCGTCGAGGCGCTGGTGAGCCGCTCCCTCGACCTCGGGGCCGGCGAGGAGGTGACGAGCCCCTTCGCCTTTGTGCTGCTCGGCTCCTTCGCCCGGCGCGAGGCGCTCGGCGCCTCGGACCTCGACTGCGCGATCTCCTTCGAGCCGGGTGGGGACCTGGCGGGCGAGCGCGCGCGTCTGGTCGAGGTGGCCCGCCGCGTCGTGGGGGTGGTGGCGGCCGCCGGCGTCGTCCCCGACGTGCATCGGGTGAGCGCCACCGATCCGCTCTTCGTGCGCCCGCGGGCCTCCTGGATCGAGGAGGCCCGCTCCCTCGTCGAGGACCCGACCCAGGAGAAGGCCCTGCTCGTGGCCGCCGTGCTGCTCGATGGGCGCTCCCTCGGCCCCGACACCCGTCCGCTGCTCGAGGGGGTGGGGCGCCTCGGCGCCGCGGCCCCCGCGCTGACCCGCCTGCTCGGGCGCCTGGCGGTGCGCGACCGCCCGCCGACGGGCCTGGCCGCGGCGCGGCTGCTGCGCGGTGGCGGACGCGAGGGGGGCCTCATC
>CAYUZO010000065.1:0-4842 GCA_964449735.1 uncultured Ferrimicrobium sp. | reverse complement strand
GCTGGCGAGGCGACGGTCGTTGTGGTGGTCGAGGTGGCCGTCGTCGTACCCGAGCGGAGCGGCTTGGCCGGCGCCGGCCCCGGCGCGGCGAGGGCGTCAGCGCGCTGGGCGCGTGCGTTGAGCAGCGCCGCGCGCAGGGCGACCCGGGCCGCCTGGCGCCCAGCGGCGTCGGTGGCCGCGGCGAGGGCCGTGGAGAAGGTGCCGCGCGCCGAGGCGACGGCCGCGACGTAGGTGGCGCGGATCTGGGCGCGCTGGGCGTGCCAGGCCGCGAGCTGCTGGTGCCAGACCACCAGCTCCTGGTGGTAGGTGGCCGACGTGCTCGTGGTCGTCGAGGTGGTGCCGTCCGCGAACGCCGCCACCGGGGCAGCGACGCCGAGGGCACCGGCCAGGGTGAGGGCCGCGAGGGCTCTGGTGGTCAGTCTCTTCATCTCGGTCCTTTCTCCGTAGACCGGGACAAGGTACCGAGGGAGTTTGGGAGAATCCTGTGACCCGCGTGCGGGCCCGGTGAGAATCCCCTACGCCGACGCGGCGCGGACGTAGACCTGCTGGACCTCGCTCAGCGCCTCCCGATAGAGGGGGAGATGCTCGCCGAGCCGGTCCCCACCGGCGGCGACGATGGCCCCGACGACGTCGATGAGGAGCTGGGCCGGCTCGAGGTTCGCCGGCTCGGCCGCCAGATGGACTGCCGCCAGCTGGAGCAGGTGCAAGATGTCGCTCGCCAGCACCTCCGAGACGGGGGTCGCTCGCAGCGCCTCCCAAGCCTCGTGGTCGGCGCTGTCGTCGTTGCGGAGGTCGTCGCTCACCCCACCAGGCTAGGCAGGGCTAGGGCGCGCCGGAGCCACCACCGCTCGGAGGAGCCGACGGCGCCTGTCCGTGGAGGGCCGGAGCGCCGCCACCGGGGCCCGAAGCGCCCGCCGGGCCGGCCGCGGCCATCGCGGAGAAGGAGGCCAGGGCACTGATCAGGGCGCCGGCGAGCAGGGCCAGCCTCAACACCCGACCGGTGCGCACCACGGCCCAGGCCCCGAGCAGGGCCATCGGCCCCAGCCCGGGGAGGTAGAAGCGCACCAGGTGCACCGTCACCGCTGCGCCGGAGGGGCCACCGCCCGCCTGGACGGTCCAGGTGTAGGCGAGGTAGAGGGCCCACAGGGCCCACCAGCCAGCCCCGATCGCCAGGCCCGTCACCAGATCCGAGCGCGAGGAGCCTTCACGAGCGAGGCTCGGCCAGGCGGCGCGGGCGTAGAGGGCGAGCAGCACCAGGGTCGCGAGGATCCACAGGGGCATCGATCGGGTCCACTGCGCCGGCATGGAGAGCAGATTGGACCCGATCGCCGAGGTGGAGAAGGTGATCTCGCCGGCGCTGTAGCCCGTCGAGGTGGCGCTGCCGTAGGCCCAGGCGTTGAAGGCGAGGATGCCCGCGCCCGACAGGACCAGGCTGGCGAGGGGGGCCAGGAGCTGGCGAGCGGGAAACCGGGCGGGACGGGCCAACAGCACCAGCGCGAGGGCGCCGACGATCAGGAGGACGACGTCGGTGTAGCGCACGAAGGTCGCCAGCTCCAGGGCGATCAGCGCACCGGTCGCGGCCCACCCGCGTCGGGCGGGGGAGGCCCCTGAGGACCACAGTGCCCAGATCAGGAGTCCGGCACCGGCGGCGACGAGCGAGGCGTCGGTGAACGAGGGCATCGTCGCCCTCCAGGCGAAGGTGAGGGCGGTGCCCGAGAAGAGGTAGAGCGCCACGGCCGCGGTGCCACCCCACCGTCCCAGCCAGGCTCGGGCGCCGAGGTAGAGCCCTCCACAGGCCAGCGCACCGTAGAAGAGCGGGGCGACCCGCAGCAGCCCGAGCCAGTAGAAGGGGACCGCGAGGAAGGGGTATCCCGGGTTCTTCTCACTGATCCACAGGCCCGAGGCGAGATGGTGCCACTGGGCGATGCCCCCGGACAGGGAGCGCGCCAACGCGTGGTACTGGGCATTGGTCAAGAGCAGGTGCCCGTGAGAGAGCGCGACGATCGAGGCCCGGTAGGCGTAGTCGTCAGGTTCGAGGAGGGAGCTCGAGTGGCTGAGGACGAGCGCGCTGAAGGCGAGGAAGAGGCCCACGCCCACCAAGGCGGGGGCGTGGCGACGGGCTCGCGTGGCGAGATCGTTGCGGGGAGCGGGGCTGCTGGCGAGGTCGCTGTTGCTCACGGTGAGGCTCACGAGGCGACCCTAGGGAGGGGGTCTAAGGCCTGCCCCGCGTGCCGCTAAGGGCTGACTAAATCCTCGCCCGGGCGCCATCTGCTAGCATCGTGACCCAGTTCAGCAAGCGAGGTCGCTCACCGCGGCCCCCACCTGGTCGCCTCGGGCGGTCCGGGTCCACGGAAGTCCCTCGCCTGCCGTTGGCGACGCCCTCGTGGGCGTCGCGGAGTGCAAGGAGAGGGTTATCGCCACTACGCCGGGAGACCACCGGGTCAACGAGCGCATCCGCGTCGACACGATCCGGCTCATCGATAACGAGGGCAACCAGCGAGGCGTGGTGAGCACCCGAGAGGCCCTGGCCCTGGCGCGCAGCCTGGACCTGGACCTAGTGGAGATCGCGCCGACCGCCGCACCCCCGGTGTGCCGGATCATGGACTACGGGAAGTTCAAGTTCGACGAGGCCCAAAAGGCCAAGGAGTCGCGCCGCAAGTCCCAGAACGTCGGGATCAAGGAGATGAAGTACCGCCCGAAGATCGGTGCGGGAGACTTCGACACCAAGACCCGTCTCGTGGAGAAGTTCCTCTCCGAGGGTCACAAGGTCAAGATCACCATCATGTTCCGAGGGCGCGAGAACGCCCACCCGGAGCTGGGCAAGAAGATCTTGGACCGGATCGTGGAGAAGCTGGGTGAGTTGGCGAGGGTCGAGGCGGCGCCCAAGTTGGATGGGCGCAACATGACGATGGTGCTCGGACCCGAGAAGCGGGTGCGAGTCAAGGGAGCGGAGGCGCCCGTGGAGGCTGCCGCGGTCCCACCGACGGGCCAAGAGGAGGGCTGAGATGCCGAAGATGAAGACAGACACTGGTGCGAAGAAGCGCATCAAGATCACCGGGAGTGGCCGCCTGCGTCGCCGCAAGGCCTTTCGGGGTCACCTGATGGAGAAGAAGAGTTCGGTGCGCGCTCGTCGCCTGGGCCGGGAGGCGGACATCGCCCCGGGCCAGGAGAAGAACATCAAGCGCATGATGGGCCGCTAGGAGGCAGGCATGGCACGAGTCAAGAGGGCGGTCAACGCCAAGAAGCACCACAAGGCCGTACTGGAGCAGGCGAAGGGCTACTACGGGGACCGCAGTCGGACCTTCCGCGCCGCCAATCAGGCCGTTCAGCACTCGGGCGTCTACGCCTTCCGCGACCGCCGGGCGCGCAAGGGCGAGTTCCGCAAGCTGTGGATCCAGCGGATCAACGCCGGGGCCCGGACCCACGGCATGAGCTACAGCCGCTTCATCGCCGGGCTGAACGCCGCCGGCATCGAGGTCGATCGGCGCGTGTTGGCCGACCTCGCGGTCAACGACGCAGCGGCCTTCGCGGCGTTGGTGGCCCAGGCGGGCGCCGCGCTAGCCCAGTAGCGCCATCGAGGCCCTCGGCCCCACACACCAGAGAGTGCGCCGGCTGCGGCGGCTCGCGCGAAAGCGCGCCCTGCGCTGGAGCGAGGAGGTGTGCGTCCTCGAGGGACCCGATCTCGTCGAGGCGGCACTGGCGGCCGGGTGCGAGTTCGAGGCGCTCTACGTCGACCAGACCGTCGAGGGGGACGTGGCGGGCCTGGTCGAGCGGGCCCAGCGGGCCGGGGTGCGGTGCTTCGCGCTGGCGCCGAGCACGGTGAGCGCCGTAGCCGACGCCGTGACGCCCCAGCCGGTGCTGGCGTCGGTGCGCTTTCGCCCGCGAGGGCTGGAGGGCCTCGAGGCGGGTGGACTGATCCTCGTCCTCGATGACCTGCACGATCCGGGCAACGTCGGCACGGCCATCCGCTCCGCCGACGCGTCGGGGGCGTCGGCGGTCGTCCTCACCGGACACGGCGTCGATCCCTACAACCCCAAGGCTCTTCGGGCGACCGCGGGCTCGATCTTCCACCTGCCGGTGCTGGTGGGCGAGCTCGGGGACCTCTGTGACTGGGCGCGCGGAGCGAACGTCAGGACCTGGGCGAGCGTGGTTCGCGGCGGGCTCGCGCCCGACGAGGTCGACCTCGGCGGGGCGGCGGCGGTCGTGGTGGGTCACGAGGCCACCGGGCTGGACGACGCCAAGGTCGCCCTGTGCGACGGTCGCCTGACGATCCCGATGAGCGGGAGGGCGGAGTCGCTCAACGCGGGAGTCGCCGCGTCGCTGGTGGCCTTTGAGGCCCAGCGCCAACGCCGAGGTGGCCGGGGTTCAGCGCGTAGCCTGGGGGCGCCATGAGCGCTGACGAGCCCCGTGACCCCGACGCCCTGGCCGCAGAGCTGCTCGCCCGGATCGAGGCTCTGAGCACGCTCGAGGAGTTGCTCGAGCAAGAGGGCGCCATCGTGGGCAAGCGCTCGCCCCTCGCGGTGGCCCAACGCTCTTTGGGCTCACTGGACGCCGAGGACCGTCGTCGGGTTGGCGCCGCCTTGCAGGAGGCGCGTCGTCGCGTCGAAGAGGCCCTCGAGGCCCGCCGGGTGGCCCTCGCCGATGCGGAGCGGATCCGTCGTCTCGAGGCCGATCGCCTGGACCTGGGCGACGTCGTCAGTGCCCGTGTGCGGGTGCCGCTGCGCGCCGGACACCAGGGGCTGGTTGCCACGACCCAACGAGCCCTGGAGGACGTGTTCGTGTCGATGGGCTTCACCGTCGCGGAGGGGCGCGCGGCTCTGAGAGAGGACGCCGATCGCAAGC
>CAYUZO010000064.1:0-5214 GCA_964449735.1 uncultured Ferrimicrobium sp. | reverse complement strand
CGACGTGCTCGGCGTCGAGTACCTGATCTGGCAAGGCCAAATCTGGTCCGTCGCCCGCGACGCCGAGGGCTGGCGACCCTACAACGGCGGCGGCATGCACGACCCGGCCTCCATCACCGGAGGCCACTACGACCACCTCCACGTCACCGTGAAGGCAGGGTGATCGCCGATGGGCGTCTTCCCCGACTTCGACGGGCTCGGCGGCATCGAAGACCTCCGCGCAGTGGTCGGCGCGCTCCTGACCGTCGTCCTCATCGTCGCCGTCCTCATGCTGATCGTCTCGGCGATCGTGTGGGCGATCGCGACGGCCCACGGCAACTACGCCACCGCCAGCAAAGGCCGAATCGGAGTCCTCGTCGCCGTCGGTGCCGCCGTCCTCGCCGGAGGCGGCGTGGCCTGGATGAACTGGCTACTCAACCTCGGATCACGCCTCTAGCTCGCGCGAGCGGCGGGGACTTGACCAGCAGACGTAGCAGCCCCCGGCACCCTTCGGCCTTCCGGCAATGGCAGGCATCCAAGCACACCCGTTGGGTAGACTCGCGACCAGCGGCAACAGCGACTCGCTTGCGGCACTGTGTTGCCCGCACAGTCGGCGTACGGCGGCGGGTAGCACTCCCCGGCCGTGCCAACGATCGAAGACTAGACGCAGGAGAGCGCATGACGAAGGGGCCGAACCCGCCCGAATGGGATGTGTTCTTGTCGCACAACCGGGCGGACAAGGCCCGTGTTCGTCGCCTAGCAAAAGAGCTGACGGAGCAAGGGCTCCGCGTCTGGTTTGATGAGGACGCTATTCCACCGGGGGCATCGATCCCACTTGCCGTCGAGGAGGGTATTGCAAACTCCAAGACTATGATTCTCTGCCTCTCGCCGGACTTTCTGGAGAATAACTGGCCACAAGCCGAACGAGCGGCTGCACAATTTGCCGATCCGGCTAACAAAGGTGGAAGCGTTCTGCCTGTACTATTTCGGCAATGCCAACTACCTAAGCTCATTGGGCATCTGAAGTACATCTCGTATCTTCGCCACACGAAAAAATCGCTCAATGAGATCACACAAGCCGTCTCGGGTAGCGTCAGCCGACCTCCGCCTCCGCCGAGCAAGGTTCAGGAGTTACTCGATGCTGCGAAGGATGCCGAACGCCGGCAGGACCTGTCGGAAGCAGCTCGGCTGGCGACCGAAGCGTTGCAACTGACTGATCACAGTCTAGATTCAGCCCACTCAGACCTTGACCGTTGCCGCGCGGGCGTTAGCTTAAGCCGATATCTGCTACGACTCGAAGAAACTCCCGAGTATGCATGGGAGTTGGCCGACTCTTCTGCTGATCCGGCGATCCTGGAGGCCTACCCAGAGGTTCTTTTCCGCGCACTATGCACTAAGGCTGAGGCTGCCTTGGCCACACGCCGCCTCTCGACGGCTGAAGGCGCACTAGAAGCGGCAGCCGGTCTCCAGGATGGCGCAGAAGATGAACGTATAGTCGAGCAAGTTCGAGGACATCTTGCCCTCGGCACCGAACGGCCTGACGACGCAATCAGGCACTTCGAGACGGCTCGACTTAGCTTTGCGGCGACGCTAAACAACGAGCCCGACCTCGCCGATCGCGAACTTGCCCTCTATGGGCTCGCAGCCTGCCTGGCAAACCTAGGTGTTGCCCACCGGCAGGATGGCCGATTGGTCGGTGCACGAGCTGCGCTGATCGAAGCCGCCGAAATCTATAGCCGACTGAACGCTAAGCTCGACGAGTCAGCCGTGCGGCGCATAGCCGCCGCTTGTCATTTCGACGACCGGGAATGGGCGTTAGGGACTGCACAGTTGAATATTGCTGAGCACCTCGCGCGCGACGTTCAGAATGATGCAGCGTTGGTAGAAGCCCTTGAACTGCGTGCCCGCGTCGCTGCGACCCTCGAAAGGTACGAGGAGGCACGAGAATCGCTTCTCGAAGCAATCGCTCACTCCGAAAAGGAGTCGCTGTCCAAGCGCCGACGGCTGTTCCAGATGACTGCCACTATTCATGCCGAACTCGGTGACCTGGCTGCAGCAAACCGAGCACTTGATACGGCGTACATATTAGCAGGTGACGACAGGGCCGCCAGCCTGGACGTGGAACATCAACGCAAGTCGCTTGGATATCCTCGCGGGAATATCGGCACCGAGGCAGCTCCAGATGAAATCCTTGAGTTGCTCGCGCAGCAGATCGCCTCTGAACCCGTTGTCGTTAGGCGAGTTGAGTTGATGCGGCGACTCGGGACTGCGCACCTGTCTAGACAAGAATTCGAGAGCTCCGTCAAGTGGTTTCAACGCGCCCTAGATGCCGCACGTGATGCACGAGCAATGCATCTGGTCGTCGACGCGTATCTGGGGCTCGCTCAGGTAGCGATCAAGCGGGATCAGGACGATCAGGCTAACCGCCTCCTGCATGATGCGAAGGATGCGGCAGAAAACCTCCCACATTGGGCCGCACACGTGTCCATAACGACGCTGCAGGCACTGCTGTCTGCTCGTCGAGGTGATTTCACGGAGTCTTTGGCCCTGCTTGACTCAGCGCACCATACTGCATTCGACTACAACTTGCATGATGAGATGTCCTGGATCGACGAGCAGCGGAGAGGGGTCAAAGAGTGGCTTTCCCTGAATGCATTTGCCTCTCTCGATCTCGCCGAACTCGCAAGCGAGATTCAAGGGCTAGAAAGTTGGTTTCCCGAGGAGCAACCCGAGTTGCGTCGGCTGTGGTGGTACTGGCGAGGCGACGACGTGATGCGAAATCTACGAGTTGACGGGAGCGCAAGCGCCCTAATCGTCACCGACGACCCTGACGAACTTTCCGAACTACGGCGCGACCTGGGTGCTTTGTTCGACCTAACGGCCTTTGCAACAGAGACCCCGTTCGTTGGTCGTGAACCCGTCGACGGATTCGTTCCCATACCGGAGGACCTCGACTTTCCGTACGTCAACTTCGTATACACGAGGGAGCATCCTGATGCCTCTCCCAAGTAGCGACCCAGTATTCAAGTGGGAGTACACTCTCGTCGACGATGATGCGTTCCGAGACGGTCGCCAACCGGAACCGATCCTGCTCATGTACCGCGGGTTTCGCTTTCCTAGGATCGTTATTGAGGCGCCCTTGCCGGAGGTGACGACGGCTGGGTCGGGGCCGTGGTGGTTCCCACAGGACCTAGCAGCAGCTGGAGGGCTACTAAGTGTCCTGTGGTCCGCTGCCCATTTCCGGCTTGTGCCGGTCATCCCCGCTCCGATGCTTGAGGGCTCTACCGAAGTAGAGGTGATCGCGATGCGGAGTATCACCCTGGATAGCCCGACTCAGGACGTGTCTGGGCGCCCCCGCACCGATCAGCTACGGGAAGCGATGCGCGGGCTCCTGTCTGCCCCGGACGAACACACTTCACGCGCAGCTCTAGACCACCTCCTGCGTACGGCGGCGGCCGAGTCCGGGCATGGCTCCACTACGATCCGGACCTTCCGCATCGGGCTCGTCCGGTTTCCCTACCGTCCCTGGCGTGAGGGACCAGCAACGCCACGCGTCATACCGGTGTTGTTGAAGCCAAGCCGCCCCAATGACCAGAGGCAATTGAACAACACCACCGGTCATGTTCCCCACCCGGCGAGGCAGTCTCTTCAGGCGATGCACGATCTGTTGCCTCGCATCGCGGCGGGTGACTCTGGTGCATTGGGTCAGTTCCTGAATGCGACGCCGTCCCTGCCGCAAGCCTCGCTGCGGGTGCTTGGGCACACGTTCAGTGAGCACGGGCACGGTGACGCAGCCATGGCTGTCTGGGCTCACGGCGATGCGAACGGTGATGGTGAATGTAGCTACGAACTGGCGCGCGTCTTGCATGAGCAAGGAGACTTAGACCAAGCCCAGGAGACCGCACGTCGTTCGGACCAGCGCGGGAGCCCACGAGGCGCGTTCCTGCATGCAGAGCTGCTAGCGGCTGCGGGCGACCTTGAATCGGCGATGGACGCCTATCGTCGCGCGGACTCCCGTGGCGACGGGCCTGGTGCCTTCCGCCTCGCGGAGTGCCTCATTCAGCGTGGCGACCTCGACGGGGCCGAGAACGCTATGCGTCGGGCTGACGAGCGAGGTACGCCCCCGGCAGCCACGATGTTGGGGATTCGCCTCCACGAGAAGGGTCAGGAGGCCGCAGCCATCACCGCGCTACAGCGTGGGGATGATCGCGGGGACAAGCTGGCGCCGTTCATCCTCGGTCATCTCGCGCTGGAGGGTGGAAGGGAAGCCGAGGCTGAAGCCGCCTGGCGGCGGGCCGACGAGCGAGGGCACGCCGAGGCAGCTGTGCAACTGGCCGAACTCGCCCTTCGACGAGATCAACCCGAGCGTGCCGAGGCCGCGTTTCGTCGAGCGATTGAGAACGGCGACCGATCAGCTTGCGACAGGCTTGCTCGACTACTGATCGAGCAAGGACGGGAAGCCGATGCCATCGATGCACTCCGTGCCGGTACTGACGAACATGACGCTGGCACGGCAACCAGGTTGCAACTCCTCGCGATGTTGCTGACTCGGCAGGGGGATCAGTCAGCCGCCGATACTGCCTGGCAGAGTGCCGCTGAAATCGGAGATGAACTAGCGTCCTACGAATGGGCTCGAATCTTGCTCAATCGGGGACAGTTTTCGCAGGCGTGGCCCTTCCTGAATAGGGCGTTCTCGTCCGACGACGTTTCCATTGCGGCGAGAGCGTGGCTTGTTATGGGGCAGCTCGAACTGCAGATTGGCGACGCGCAGAAAGCCGCAGAGTGGCTCGCCCGAGTCGTGGCATCAAACGTCGAAGATCTTGTTCCTATCGCGCTGAACCTACTCGAAGAGGTAGGTGCGAGAGGTGAAGAAGCGTAGCTGTAGTCCCCGGCGGCTGGTCTATCGGCTCGGCCTTGCGGTGCCGCTCGTCGCATTCGATCTGATCTGAGCCAGCCTCGGTCCGAACCGATCTGAGGGCTCTCGGAGTCCGCTCGTGGGCGAGATCGGCCGAGAACAGCCCCCTCGCGTTCGTGCTGCTCGCACCATGCTGGTGGGCAGTGGATGCGCATGTGCACCTATGGCGTGTTACCCCGTCTGCGACTCCCGTGGACGTGCGGCCAGCGTCAAGGAGACCCATCGTGCTCGCTCTGCTCACCACTACCGTTCTGCCCGCCGTCAGCCTGGTGCCGATGGACATCAACATCGACCCCAACACCAACGGCCTGCCGGGGATC
>CAYUZO010000063.1:0-6671 GCA_964449735.1 uncultured Ferrimicrobium sp. | reverse complement strand
CATCGGGGGAGCGGCGCGTGGTCGCCCACTGCGGGCGAAGCTGCCCGCGACGGTCCGGCCCACCACCGACTTCACCCGCGAGGCCATCTTCTCGATGCTCGAGAGCCGCGGCGGCCTCGTCGACCTGGTGGTCGCCGACCTCTACTGCGGATCGGGGGCGATGGGGATCGAGGCGCTGAGCCGCGGGGCGCACACCGTCTACTTCGTCGACGCCGACCCCGCCTGCTTGGAGGCGACCCGCGCCAACCTCGCCCCCCTCGGGCTCGAGGGCACGGCGGTCTTCGTGCGCGCGACGCTGCCGGCCTGGGTGGCGCCGCCCGGGCTCGACCTGGTGCTCGCCGACCCCCCCTACGGCCCCCTCGACCTCGAGGCCCTGCTCCAAGGGGTGACCGCCTCGCGCGCCGTGATCGAGAACGACCGCGAGATGGACGCGCCCGAGGGCTGGGTGGTCGCCAAGTCGAAACGCTACGGCACTACGCTCGTGACGATGGTGGAGAGGCGCGCGTGACGGTCGGGCTGATCCCCGGGTCCTTCGACCCGTTCCACAACGGCCACCTCGAGGTCGTCGAGCGGGCCAGCCTGATCTTCGACGAGATCGTCGTGGCGGCGATCCGCAACCCCCAGAAGTCCGAGGCCCTCTTCGACCTCGAGGAGCGCCGCGAGATGATCGCCGAGTCCTGCGCCCACCTGCCCGCGGTGCGCATCGTCTCGATCGCTACCCTGCTCGTCAACGTGGCCCGCGACGTGGAGGCCACGGCCATCGTCAAGGGGCTGCGGGCGGTGTCGGACTTCGAGAGCGAGCTGCAGATGGCCCAGATGAACCGCTCCCTCTCGGGGGTGGAGACCCTCTTCATCCCCACCTCCTCTCACCACTCCTTCATCGCCTCGCGCCTATTGCGCGAGGTCGCTCGCTACGGCGGGGACGTCACCGCCTTCGTGCCGGCGCCGGTCGCCGCGCGGCTGCGCGAGCGCTTCCCCGAGGGGGCATCGTGAGCGGATTCGACAACTACGACGGCTACGACGAGTACGGCGAGCCCGTGGGCGAAGAGCCCACCGGCTACGGCGGCCAGCACGCGGCCCGCGACCTCGAGGGGGACCTGCGCCACCTGATCGAGATGGTGGGCTCGGCCAAGCAGATGCCCCTGTCGAACTCGGCCCTGGTGCCCCGCGACGAGGTCCTCGGCCTGCTCGAGCGGGCGCTGCACGAGCTGCCCGACGAGATCCGCGAGGCCCGTTGGGCGCTGCGCGACCGCGAGGAGCTGATGGCCGCCGAGGTCCACAAGGCCCAGCAGCTCATGGACCAGGTGCGCGCCGAGGCGGCCCGCATGGTCGACCGCACCGAGATCGTCCGCCAGTCCCGCCTTGCGGCCGAGCGGATCATCGCCGAGGCCCAGGCTCGCGCGCGCACGATGATCAACGAGGCCGAGGACTTCATCGACGGCAAGCTCGGCAACTTCGAGATCGTCCTCGAGCGGCTCCTGCGCACGACCCGCTCGGGTCGGGAGCGTCTGTCGGCCCAGGGCCTGCCGACCAGCTTCGACACCTCCGCCCCGACTGAGGCGATGGCCGCCGAGGCCGAACCGTACTTCGCGCCGGCGACTCCGCCGCCGGCCCCGGCGCCGGACTGGGGGGCCGGCAGGCGCGACGACGACTCCTTCTTCGACCAGGACGCCCTGTAGTGGGCTCGCCCTACCTGGTCCCCGTGGCCGGCATCCTGCGCGACCAGCCCTCCACGACCTCGGTGGACTTCGTCGCCCCCTTCGACGAGGCCCACGAGTTCGCCCCGCGGGGCCCCGTGGAGACCGACGTCTTCTCTGAGGCCGAGGTGAAGGTCCGCCTGCGCCTGGCGAGCTACTCGGGCGGGATCCGGGTGACCGGGGAGGTCGAGGCCCCCTGGCACGGGACCTGCCGGCGCTGCTCGGCGCCGGTGCTCGGGGTGAGCCGGGTGCGCGTCGACGAGCGCTACGTCGAGCACCCCGAGCCCTCCGACGAGCTCAGCTACCCCTTCGAGGGGGACCAGGTCGACCTCGCCCCCCTGGTGCACGACGCCGTCCTGCTCGACCTGCCCCTGGCGCCGCTGTGCCGGGAGGATTGCGCCGGGCTGTGCCCGGTCTGCGGGGCGGACCGCAACGAGGAGGCCTGCGGCTGCGCGCCAGAGCGCGACCCGCGCTGGGCTATGCTGGACGCCCTGCGGCCCGCCGACGCGGAGCCGAACGACCCGAAGAACGCCTGACGGACCTCCGTCGGCTGAGAGAGGCAACCGATGGCCGTCCCCAAGCGCAAGACCTCCAAGGCCAAGTCGCGCAGCCGCCGCGCCGCCAACTGGCGCCTCGGCCTGCCCGCGCGCAGCCTGTGCCCCCAGTGCAACGCCGCCAAGGCCCCCCACGTGGTCTGCCCGAACTGCGGCTGGTACAAGGGCCGCGTCGCCGTCCAGGTCGACTGAGTTGAGCCTGCCCATCGCCCTCGACGCGATGGGCGGGGACCACGCCCCCGCCGAGGTCGTCGCGGGCGCCCGCCGGGCGGTCGACGAGCTGGGTCTCGACGTCGTCCTGGTGGGCGTGCCCGAGCTGATCGGCGACCCCCAGGGACTCGAGGTGGTGGCCTGCAGCGAGGTCATCGCCATGGACGACGACCCCGCCGCCAGCGTGCGCAAGAAGAAGGACTCCTCCTTGGTGCGCGCGGCCGAGCTGGTGCGCGACGGCCGCGCCAGCGCGATGGTGTCGGCCGGGAACACCGGCGCGACCATGGCCGCCGCCCTGTTGCGCATGGGCCGGCTCAAGGGGGTCGTGCGACCCTGCATCGCCACGCCGCTGCCCAACCCCGGCAAGACCCCGACGATCCTGGTGGACGCCGGCGCCAACGCCGAGTGCACCCCGGAGATGCTCGTCCAGTTCGCCCAGATGGGGGCGGCCTTCGTCGAGGCCCACTTCGGGGTCGTCGCCCCGCGAGTGGGGCTGCTGTCGATCGGCGAGGAGTCCTCCAAGGGCACGCCGCTCGTCAAGGAGACCCACCGCCTGCTCGCCTCGAGCGAGGAGCTCGTGTTCGCGGGCAACGTCGAGGGGCGCGACCTCATCCCCTCGCCGGTGGACGTGGTGGTGACCGACGGCTTCACCGGCAACGTCGCGCTGAAGACCCTAGAGGGGGCGCTGCGCTTCATCTTCGCCACGCTGCTCGAGGTGATCGGGACCAACGAGGAGACCCGGGCCGCCGGCAGCACCCTCTTCGAGCACCTGGCGCCGGTGGCGGCGACCCTCTCCCCGGACAACCAGGGCGGCGCGATGCTGCTCGGACTCGAGGGGATCTGCGTGATCAGCCACGGCTCCTCCAACGCGACGGCCATCATGAACGCCCTGCGGGTGGCGGGCGAATTGGACCGTGACGGGGTCGTGGCCAAGTTGCGCACCACCTTCCGCCCTGGTCAGGAGGGTTAACCCTCCACGGCGGGTGCCAGCGTTTGTATCCTGGGGCCGTCAAAGGAGCCTCAATGAGCGCTGACTCCGCCCCCGCGCCCCTCGACCGTCCCGCGGTCCTGTCCCTGGTCAAGGGGCAGCTCGCCGAGATCCTCGAGCGCACCCCCGACGAGATCGCCGACGACGCCCCCTTCGCCGACCTCGGCGCCGACTCCCTCGCCCTGATCGAGCTGGTCGAGGCCCTCGAGGAGGCCCTGGCCCCCTACGCCGCGGGCTTCCACATCGACGACGAGGACCTCGAGGGGCTGAGCACGGTCGGCGACGCCGTCGACTACGTGACCGGTCGGCTCCACGCCGGCTAAGCGAGGTCCGTGGCCGCCACCCGCGCGCCCGTCGACGAGCTCGCCGCCCGGCTGGGTCTCGAGGCGACCAGCGCGCACCTGGCCGTCGCGTTGACCCATTCGAGCTACGCCGCCGAGCACGGCCTCGAGTCCAACGAGCGCCTCGAGTACCTCGGCGACGCGGTGGTGGACCTGGCGGTCGCCGACCACCTCGTGCGCACCTACCCCGACCTCGACCCCGGCGCGGCGAGCCTCGTGCGCTCACGGGTCGTCAACGAGGCGGCCCTGGCGGCGGTGGCCGCTGACCTGGGCCTCTCGGCGGCAGTGCGGGTCGGACGGGGCGAGCGGCTGAAGGGCGGACCGAGCCGGCCCTCCCTGCTCGCCGACGCCTACGAGGCGGTCGTGGCGGCGCTCTACCTCGAGCGCGGCTACGAGCCGGCCCGCGAGTTCGTCGTCCAGTGCCTCGCCGGCGCCGTCACCGAGGCGGCGCGCCGTCCCCGCGAGGTCGATCCCAAGGCCCGCCTGGCCCAGTGGGCGCTCGGACGCGGCGGGGAGCGCCCCCACTACGAGGTCGTCGCCGACGGCCCGAGCCACGACCGCACCTTCGAGGCGGCGGTCCTGCTCGACGGGGTCGTGCTGGCCCGAGCCTCGGGCCGCTCGAAGAAGGCGGCCGAGGCCGCGGCGGCCGAGCTGGCCTGGGAGGCGCGTGATGCCTGAGCTGCCCGAGGTGGAGACGGTGCGCGCCTCGCTGGCGCGCGACATGATCGGGCGCAAGATCAAGGCCTGCGCGGTGACCAACGGGCGGGTCGTGCGCCGGCACGCCTCAGCCAAGGAGTTCCGGGCGCTCGTCGAGGGCCGCACCGTGCGCTCGGTGGGGCGCCTCGGCAAGTACCTGGTGCTCGGCCTCGACTCGGGCGACCACCTGGTGGTGCACCTGGGGATGAGCGGCCAGCTGCTGCGCGCCAAGGGCCCGAAGGACCCCAAGCCCAAGCACACCCACGTCGTGATGTCCCTGGTGCCCGCGGGCGAGCTGCGCTACGTCGACCCGCGGACCTTCGGCGAGCTCTTCGTCTCGAGCCCACCGCCCGAGGGCGTCGAGGTGGCGCTGTCGCCCTTCGCCCGCCTGGCGATCGGGGGCGAGGGGCTGGCGCTGCGCCAGGCCGTGCCCGAGCTCGCCCACCTGGGCCTCGACCCCCTCGAGGACCAGTTCGGCTGGGACCGGCTGGCGGCCATCCTGCGCAGTCGCTCGACCGCCCTGAAGGCGGTCCTCACCGACCAGGACATCCTGGCGGGGATCGGCAACATCTACGCCGACGAGGTCCTCTTCGCCGCCGGGCTGCGCCACGATCGACCGGCCGACTCGCTCTCGACGATCGAGATCCGCCGCCTGCACCGCGCCCTCACCGAGATCCTCGCTGAGGCCATCAAGCACGGGGGCTCCACACTCTCTGACGAGCAGTTCGTCGACCCCGACGGCAAGCCCGGCGCCTACCAGCAGTTCCACCAGGTCTACGGCCGCGAGGGCCAGCCCTGCCCCCAGTGCCGCCAGCCCATCGTGCGCGAGGTGGTGCGCGGGCGCTCCACCTTCTACTGCCCCAAGTGCCAGAGCTGACTCGGGCCCCGCGGGCTTGACTAGCGTCGAGCCCGTGTTTCTCAAGCGCCTGACCATGAAGGGCTTCAAGTCCTTCGCCGACACGACCGTCTTGGAGTTCGAGCCCGGCGTCACCGCCGTGGTGGGCCCGAACGGATCGGGCAAGTCCAACGTCGTCGACGCGGTGGCCTGGGTGCTCGGCGCCCAGTCGACACGCGCCCTGCGCAGCCAGCGCATGGACGACGTGATCTTCATGGGCACCGCGTCGCGCCCGGCCCTCGGGCGCGCCGAAGTGGCCCTCACCCTCGACAACGGCTCCGGGCGGCTGCCGGTCGAAGGGGCCGAGGTGACCATCTCTCGGACCCTCTTTCGCAACGGTGACTCCGAGTACGCGATCAACGGCACGACCTGCCGCCTGCTCGACATCCAAGAGCTGCTCTCGGACTCGGGCGTCGGTCGCCAGCAGCACATGATCATCGGCCAGGGCCAGCTCGACGCGATCCTCACCTCCACTCCGGAGAACCGCCGGGCGGTCATCGAAGAGGCGGCGGGCGTGCTCAAGCACCGCCGGCGCAAGGAGCGCGCCCAGCGCCGACTGGAGGCGACCCAGGAGAACCTCGAGCGCCTCGGGGACCTGGTGCGCGAGGTGCGCCGCCAGATGCGACCTCTCGAGCGCCAGGCGGCCTCGGCGCGCAGCTTCGCCGAGATCGAGACCGACCTGCGCGCCGCGCGCCACGCCCTGGTGGCCGAGCGCCACCACACCTTCGCCGCTCGTCGTCGCGAGCTCGAGGCCGAGCTCGCCGGCGTCGAGGCCGCCGAGCGCGAGGGGCGCGAGGAGCTGGTGACCCTCGACGCGCGCGCCCAGGCGGTCGCCGCCGAGATGGCCAGCCGGCGCGAGGAGACCCTCGCCTCGACCCTCGGACGGCTCTCGGCACTGGCCGAACGGGCCCGCGGGGCCCAATCGGTGATCGCCGAGCGCGATCGGGCGCTGCGCGCCGCGCTGGCCGCCGCCGCCGACGAGAACGTCATCGCCACCCTCGAGGCCGACGCCGCGCGCCTCGGGGCGGACCTGGCCGCCCTCGAGTCCGAGGAGGCCGAGCTCGCCGCGCCGCGCGAGGAGCTCGCCACGGCGCGGGCCGCCTTCGCCTCGGCCCAGGCCCAGGTGGACCAGCTCGAGCTCGGGGCGAGCGAGGGGGTCGACCTCGGCGCCCTGGAGACCCAGCGGGCCCGCGTCGCGTTGCTCGAGCGCTCCCTCGAGGCGGCGAGTGAGGGGCGCCTGCGCGCCGCGCGCCGGGCCGAGTCGGCCCGCGCCACCCAGCTCGAGGCCCG
>CAYUZO010000062.1:0-6758 GCA_964449735.1 uncultured Ferrimicrobium sp. | reverse complement strand
CCTGGTGCGCGAGCTCGAGCCCGCCCCAAGGTGGCCGGATCTCGCCCCCGCGCAGGGGCCGGTGGAGCCCGGGGTCGTCCTCCAGGCCCCCACGACCGACCCGCTCGAGGTCGTGCTGGGGGCGGCCCACGCGGCCCGCCAGCGCGAGGGCTCCCTGCTGGTACTGGCGCCGAGCGAGGGATGGTCGGAGCGCCTGGCGGCGCGCCTCGAGCGCCGGGGCCTGGCGGTGGCCCGGCTGCCCGGCGAGTGGGCCCGAGCGAGGTCCGGCTGGCCGGTCGTGGTGGGCGCCAGGGGTGCCGCCCTCGCTCCGATCGAGCGTCTGGGGGCGGCGGTGGTGCTCGACGCCGAGGACGAGGCCTATCGCAGCGAGTCCGCGCCGACCTGGGAGGCGACCGCGGTCGTGGCGGAGCGCTGTCGTCGCGAGGGTGCCCCGCTCTGGCTGACGACGATGATCGCCTCGCCGACCCTTGCGGCGCTGGGCCCGGCTCGCACCGCCGGCGAGGGGGCGTCGGGCTGGCCGCGGGTGGTCGTGGCCGATCGGCGCGAGCGCGACCCGCGCGACGGCGCGCTGTTGCGCACCGCCCTCGACGAGGCCCACCGGGCCCTTCGAGGGGAGGAGGCGGTGGCGGTCGCCGTGGTGCACCAGCGCCTGGGTGCCGGGCGATTGATGGTCTGTGCGCGTTGCGGCGAGGTGGCGCGCTGCGCCCTCTGTCAGCGCCCCGAGCAGTCCACCGCCGAGGGGCTGCTCTGCGACCAGGGGCACGGCCCGCGCCCCGCCTTCTGCCAGTCCTGCGGAGCCACCCGACTGCGCGCGGCGGCCATCGGGGTGGCGACGCTGGCGCGCCAGGTGGCGGCCCAGTTGGGCTGCGAGGTCTCCGAGGTGGACGCCAAGACCGACCCCGCGGCCCCGCTCGCCCGGGTGGTCGTAGGCACCGAGGCGGTCCTTCACCGGGTGCGCCGGGCCGGGCTCGTGATCTTCTCCGATTTCGACCAGTACCTGCTCGCCCCCCGCGAGTCGGCCCGCCGACGCGCCGTGGTGGCGACGGGCCGGGCCGGGCGGCTGGTCGGCTCGCGACGGGAGGGCCGCGGCGCGGTGGTGCTCCAGACCCGCCGGGCCGAGGACCTCGTCGTCGGGGCGCTCGTCGCCGGCGAGGTCGAGGGGGTGGCCCGCGAGGATGACCTGACGGCGGCGGAGCTCGGCTGGCCCCCCTACGGCGCGCTGGCCGACCTGAGCGGGCCCGGAGCGGCCCAGCTCGCCGAGGACCTCGCCGGTCGTGGGCTCTGGGTGGGGGAGGGGACCGGTGAGTTCCACGTGCGCGCTCCCCACACCGAGACGCTGCTCGCCGCGCTCGAGGCGGCCGACCGGCCCGGGGCGCGGGTGCGCGTGGCGGTTCACTGAGGCCGGTGACTTTGGTCCCTAGGGTTTCGACCTCGCGGCCCGAAGGGGGTCCCTAGTGTCGGGCCGTCGTGAGGGTCCGGCGAGGGGGCGGGCCGAGGATCGCTGCGCCGGGCGACGGAGGTGGGGCTGACAGGGGACGGTCGCTCGCCACCGAGTCTCGCCGGGGCGCACCGCTGCGCCGCCCACCCCCCGTGGGGCGGACGCCACGGAAGGGCAGGACGGTAACGTGTAGACGTGCCCGTCCTGCCCATCCGCGTCTACGGCGACCCCGTGCTCAACGACGCCACGGTGGAGGTCGAGGACATCGACGGGCGCATCGCGGCCCTGGCCGAGTCCATGATCGAGACCATGTACGAGGCGCCCGGCGCCGGACTGGCGGCCAACCAGGTCGGGGTCCAGAAGAGGCTCTTCGTCTACGACAAGGGCGACGGCCCGGTCGTGGTCGTCAACCCGAGACTCGTGGAGTCCGACGGGGAGTGGACCTTCGAGGAGGGCTGCCTGTCGGTGCCCGGCCTCAGTTGGCAGATCACCCGGCCCAACGCCGTCCACCTAGTGGGCTACGACCTCGATGGTCGCGAGATCAGCATCGAGACCGACGAGTACGAGGGACGGATCTTCCAGCACGAGCTCGATCACCTCGACGGCGTGCTCCTCGTGGAGCGGCTCGATCCCGATCAGCGCCGAGAGGCCAAGCGGATCCTGCGTGAGCGACGCCTGCGCCTCAGCCCGGGCGACCCCGACGGGCTGGCCCGCCTCCTCGGCGAGTAGTCCCGTGCGTCTGGCCTTCCTGGGCACGCCCGAGGCGGCGGTGCCCTCGCTGCAGGCGCTGGTCGCTGCCGGTCACGAGGTGGTGGTCGTCATCACTCGACCCGAGCGCCGCCGCGGGCGCTCCGAGGCGCCGTCCCTCTCGCCGGTTCATCGCGCGGCCGCCGACCTCGGCCTCCCGGTCGCCCACGACCTGGCGGCCCTCGAGGGGTGCGGCGCCGAGCGCGCGGTGGTGGTGGCCTTCGGCGCCCTGATCCCGGCGGCGCTGCTCGAGCGCCTCCCCATGCTCAACGTCCACTTCTCGCTGCTGCCGCGCTGGCGCGGCGCCGCCCCCGTCGAGCGGGCGATCCTGGCGGGGGACGAGAGGACCGGGGTGTGCGTGATGTCCCTCGAGGCGAGTCTCGACACCGGGCCCGTGCACCTCTGCCGGGAACTGGAGATCGGCGAGGCCCGGGCCGACGAGTTGACCCGGGCGCTCGCCGAGCTCGGCGCGAGGGCCCTGGTCGAGGTGCTCGAGCGCCCGGACCTGCTCGAGCACCCCCGCCCCCAGGAGGGCGAGGCGACCTACGCGGCCAAGCTGTCGGCGGAGGACTTCCACCTCACCCCCGAGATGGCGCGGAGCCAGGTGCTGAGGGTGGTGCGACTGGGGCGGGCCTTCACCTTGGTCTCCGGGCGGCGTCTGCGGGTGCTACGAGCGAGGCGCAGCGACCTGAGCGGCGAGCCCGGTCGGGTCCTCGAGGGGGCCGCCGAGGTCGCCCTGGCCGTCAGCGACGGGGCGGTGGCGCTCGAGGAGGTGGTGCCCGATGGCGGCTCCTCCATGGACGGGGCCGCCTGGTGGCGCGGGGCCCGACTGGACGCGGAGACGGCCTGGTGGGCGTGAGCCCCTACTCTGGAGCCGTGACGCACCCCGAGCCCGGGCGCCCCGGCGAGCTGCGCCTCGCCCCGTCGATCCTCTCGGCCGACTTCGGTGCCCTCGGCGAGGCCGTGGAGGGGATCGATCCGGAGACCGACTGGGTCCACATCGACGTCATGGACGGCCACTTCGTGCCCAACGTGACGATCGGGCCCCCGGTCGTCGCCTCCCTGCGGCGCTACTCCTCGCGATTCTTCGACTGCCACCTCATGATGAGCGAGCCCGGGCGCTACCTCGAGGCCTTCGCGCGCGCGGGCGCTGACGGCTGCACGGTCCACGTCGAGGTGGGCTCGACGGCCTCCCTCGTGCGCGAGGCCCGCGAGCTGGGACTGCGCGTCGGACTGGCCGCCAATCCCGACACGCCCTTCGAGGCGGTGGCCCCCTTCCTCGGCGAGATCGACCTGCTGCTCGTCATGAGCGTGTTCCCCGGATTCGGTGGTCAGTCCTTCATGGGCGAGGTGCTCGCCAAGGTCACCGAGGCGCGACGGGAGGTCGAGCGATCGGGCCTGGCCCTCGACATCGAGATCGACGGGGGCATCGACGAGCGCACGGCGCCACTCAGCGTGGCGGCTGGCGCCAACGTGCTGGTCGCCGGGTCGGCGATCTTCGCGCGGCCCGATCCTCTGGCCGCCGCGCGAGCCCTGCGCGCGTCGGCGCGCGCCGCGGCGTGAGGCCCCTCGAGGCGATGGCCCGCGCGCGGGTCCTCGCCGAGCGGGCCCGACTGGACGCGCCGCCGAACCCCTGGGTGGGCGCCCTCGTTCTCGACGAGGCGGGCGAGGTGGTCGGTGAGGGCTTCACGGACCACCCCGGAGGTCCCCATGCGGAGAGGCGCGCCCTCGATCAGGCCGGCCCCCGGGCGAGGGGCGCGACGGTCTTCGTCACCCTCGAGCCCTGCAGCCACGTGGGCCGGACCGGGCCCTGTGCCGAGGCGCTGCTCGAGGCGGGTGTGGCGAGAGTGGTCGTCGCCCTCGAGGACCCCGATCCGCGGGTCGCCGGACGGGGCCTCGAGATGCTGCGCGCCGGTGGGGTCGACGTCGAGGTGGGGGTGGGAGCCGACGAGGCGGCCGAGCAGCTCGCCGCCTACCTGTGGCACCGACGCACCGGACGACCCTTCGTGGTCGCCAAGGTGGCCGCCACCCTGGACGGGGCCGTGGCCATGGCGGACGGGTCGAGCCAGTGGATTACCGGTCCCGAGGCGCGGGCCGACGCCCACGAGCTGCGCGCGCGCAGCCAGGCGATCCTCGTCGGGGCGGGCACCGTGCGGGCCGACGACCCGCGCCTGACGGCCCGCCTGCCCGGCGAGGAACGCCAGCCCCTGCGCGTCGTGCTCGGGCGGGCCCCCGAGGGTGCGCGGGTCCATCCCTGTCGCGAGTACCAGGGCGAGCTCGGGGCGCTGCTCGACGACCTCGGCGCGAAGGGGGTGCTCCAGCTGCTGGTCGAGGGTGGGCCGACGACCACGGGCTCCTTCCTCGCCGAGGGCCTGGTCAACCGGCTCGTGTGGTACTTGGCGCCGGCCTTCGCCGGTGCCGAGGGCTCGCGGGGCGCCCTCGGCGGACTCTCCACGAGGACGATCGACGAGTTGGTGCGGGGTCGGGTGGTGGACCTGCGCGCGGTGGGCGAAGATATACGGGTGGAGGTGGAGCTCTGATGGCGCTGTCGAGCATCGAAGAGGCCGTGGCCGCGCTGCGCGCGGGCGGGATGATCGTCGTGGTCGACGACGAGGACCGCGAGAACGAGGGCGACCTGATCATGGCGGCCGAGGACGTGACGCCCGAGGCGATGGCCTTCTTCTTGGAGCACACCTCGGGGGTCTTCTGCGTGCCCCTGGAGGCCGGGCGCGCCGACGAGCTCGAGCTGCCCTTGATGGTGGTGGCCAACACGGAGGCCCAACGGACCGCCTTCACGGTCACGGTGGACTACCGCCACGGCACCACCACCGGGATCTCGGCCTCCGATCGGGCGGCCACGATCCGCGCGCTGATCGACCCGGCCACGCGGCCCCAGGACCTCAACCGGCCCGGTCACATCTTCCCCCTGCGCTACCGACCCGGCGGGGTGCTCAAGCGAGCCGGGCACACCGAGGCCTCGGTGGACCTGTGCCGCCTGGCCGGCAAGTTCCCCGCGGGGGTGCTGTGCGAGATCGTGACCGAGGACAAGGCGGGCATGGCCCGACTGCCCGAGCTCGAGGTCTTCGCCCAGCGCCACGGGCTGCCGCTCATCTCGATCGCCGACCTGATCCGCTACCGGCGCCACCACGAGAAGTTGGTCCGCCGGGTGGCCGAGGCGACCCTGCCCACCGAGCACGGGACCTTCCAGGCCTTCGTCTACGAGTCGGTGATGGACTCCGAGCAGCACCTCGCCCTGGTCTACGGGGACCTGGCCGAGGCGGGCGACCCGCTGGTGCGGGTCCACTCCGAGTGCCTCACCGGGGACGTGATGGGGTCGCTGCGCTGTGACTGCGGGCCCCAGCTGCATACGGCCCTCGCCAAGATCGCCGCCGAGGGGGCGGGCGTCGTCGTCTACCTGAGGGGCCACGAGGGTCGCGGCATCGGCCTCGGGCACAAGATCCGCGCTTACGCGCTCCAAGAGGACGGCAAGGACACCGTGGACGCCAACCTCGAGTTGGGCCTGCCGGTCGACTCGCGCGAGTACGGCATCGGCGCGCAGATCCTCAACGACCTTGGCGTGACCCGAATGCGCCTGATGACCAACAACCCGGCCAAGTACGGCGGCCTCGAGGGGTTCGGTCTCGACATCGTCGAGCGCGTGCCGCTCGAGAGCGTGCCCACCGAGTTCAACATCGACTACCTGCGCACCAAGAAGGAGCGCATGGGACACCTGCTGGAGGGTCTTGATGACGTCGAATGAGCAGACCGCCTTCTCCGCGGCCCGCGCCGAGGAGCTGGCCGGGCGAGCGGGCCGGACCGTGAGCGAGCCCGCCGAGGGGCGCGGCCGACGGGTGGCGCTGGCCTGCGCGCGCTTCAACGGCGGTGTGACCCTGGCCCTGCTCGAGGGGGCGCTCGACGCGCTCGAGGAGGCGGGCGTCGCCCGGTCGGACGTCCAGGTCCTCTGGGTGCCGGGGGCCTTCGAGCTGCCCCTGGCCTGCGCCTGGCTGGCCGGGTCCCCCCAGGACCCCGACGCGGTCATCGCCCTGGGGGCGGTGATCCGCGGCGACACCGGCCACTACGATTTCGTCGCGGGGGAGTGCGCGAGCGGTCTGTCGAGGGTCGCCCTGGACACCGGACGACCGGTGGTCTTCGGCGTCCTGACGACCGACACCGTCGAGCAGGCGCTCGAGCGCAGCCGACCCGACGAGACGAACAAGGGACGAGAGGCCGCCCTGACGGCGCTCGAGATGGCCGCGGTGGCGAGGGCCCTCGCCCGACGATGAGGCTGCGCGGGACGGTCGAGTCCTTCGACGCGGTGCGCGGCGACGGGACGATCCTCGCCGAGGACGGATCGCGCTACTACTTCCACTGCGTGGAGATCGCCGACGGGTCCCGCCACGTCGAGGTGGGCGCCGTCGTCAGTGCGCGCCGGGTGCCGGGACGTCGGGGGGTGGACGAGGCGGCCGAGGTGCGCAGCCTCCCTTGACGTGACGAACCCCCGCCCGCCGAGGCGGACGGGGGTTCGCGGGGTGGGGGACTTACGAGGCGACGGTCGTTGTGGTGGTCGAGGTGG
>CAYUZO010000061.1:0-7160 GCA_964449735.1 uncultured Ferrimicrobium sp. | reverse complement strand
CCCTCGCCGACGGCCTCGCTCGGCCGGGATCTCCAGGACTCGGCCCTCGAGCAGGGCCGCGCGGCCCTCTCGCGGGGCCCAGGCCCCGCTCCAGCGCACCGCGTCACGGCGCCCCTCGGCGATGGTCGACATGTCGTGATCCCCCGTGTCCACCCCGACGGGGCTCCGACACGGTTCCCAACCTCGCAGTCGACCCTCCACCGGGTCGCAACGCCGACACAACTGCCGCACAATCGCGCGGCGGCGAGGGGATTAGTAGGCGACGTTGACCCGCCGCGACTGAGCCCGTGACCCCGCCCGGCCCGCGACGCTCACCGACACCGGGTGATGCAGCGCCGCCAGGACTCGTCGCAACTCGGCCGCCACCGCCCTCGCGCGCGCACCACCCAGGCTCTGGCCCTGGGCGAGGGGTTGACCCAGGTCGCCGTACCCGGTGACGCTCACCGTCGAGTGCTGCGAGGTGGCGATCTGGTTGGCCAGCCGGTCGACCTGGCCGAGCATCCCCGCGCCGAGCCGGGCCGAGCGGCGCGCGAAGGAGGCGATCCGCACCGTCGTGACCGGAGGGGGGCTGGCGCTCGGGGCGTACTCGGCCACCCAGTCCACCTGGGTCGACTGGTCCTGGGTGGGGCAGGCGAAGAGCAGGGAGCACCAGGTCTGCTGCTGGAGGTGGAGGGTGAGCGGCTGGGAGGGGATCTGGGAGGGGTCACTCACCGTTCCCCAGGCCCGGCCGTCGACGGTGTACACCACGGAAGTCGGTGTCCAGACGACCCCGAAGGTGTGCCACTGGGTCATGTCGATGGTGAGGTTGTTGTGGACCTGCAGGTTGGAGGAGGAGTAGTGCAAGGTAGCCCTGGTCGCGCTGGTGCCGCCGTAGGTCTCCGAGAAGTCGATCCCCGGGGGCCAGCCGACGGCCGGCCACAGGATCTCCACCTGGGTGGGGCCAGGACCGGTCATGCGTGAGCGCACGAAGACCGCCCCGTAGGTGAAGGCCCGCTCGCACTGACAGACCCCGCCGGCGACCCACTCGTTGCCGTAGGCGGGGTCCCGCCAGGTGTTGAGCTGCAGCATCCCGTGACTGACCACCACGTGGGCCTGGCCCCACTGGGCGCCGGGGTCGCTCGAGGGCTGGCCCGTGAAGACGCTCCAGCCAGCGGGGAGGCTCGATCCCGCGAAGGTCGTCGCGTAGGCCAGGGTGTATCCGGTCAGCGCGCTCGCGCTCGGCAGGTCCATCCCCGAAGGGGCCGCGCTGTTCGGCGTGCCCACGGGATAGGTGACGGCGGCCCCGGCTGTGTCCGGTCCCACCAGCACCCCGACGAACAGGGCCGCGGCGGCGAAGGCCGCTCGCCCAGCCCGTCCACGGGCGCCCCAAGGTCGCGTCGAAGTCACCCGCACCGTCTCCCCACTCTAGGAGGGCCCGCGAGACACATCTCGCGCCGTGGGGGGCGGCAACATTACGATGCCAAGACATGCGCCGGAAGATCTCCGAGGCGACGGGCTCGTCGGTCTCCCGGCGCGACACCAAGCTCGCCTTCGTCACTGTCCTGATCGCCTTCGCGGCGGTGACGTCGGCCCTGGTCGTGTCGTGGCGGAGCGGGCACCTGACGGGGCGCAGCCTGGCCAATGAGCGGGTGACCTACCCGGTGGGTCAGGTCGACCACAGTGAGCCGAGCGGCCTCGCCCCCCCTGGAGCCAACTCCTTTCCCGGCTTCAAGGAGGTCTACGTCAACGACTTCTCCGGCAAGGCCATCCCGAAGGGCTGGAACGCCTTCTCCGGCAAGCCGGGCGGCTCACCGGGCGGCCAGTTCGCGGTGAGCCACCTGAAGGTCGTCGGCGGCGAGCTGACCCTCAACACCTGGCGGGACCCGGCCTACGGCGGCAAGTGGGTCACCGCCGGCCTGTGCCAGTGCGGCATGACGAGGATCTACGGCGCGTACTTCGTGCGCTCGCGCATCACCGGAGGCGGCGCCAACGAGGTCCAGCTCCTGTGGCCCGCCACCAACGCGTGGCCGCCGGAGGTGGACTTCAACGAGTCCGGCGGCGACATTCGACGCACCAC
The DNA here is from genome assembly GCA_964449735.1 of uncultured Ferrimicrobium sp. Lineage (GTDB taxonomy): Bacteria > Actinomycetota > Acidimicrobiia > Acidimicrobiales > RAAP-2 > RAAP-2. The sequence goes on along the minus strand of CAYUZO010000061.1, from coordinate 5,104 downwards.
CGCGACCCTGCACTACGGCGGGGCCAACCTGATCACCCAGAACACCCTCTACATCGACATGCTCAAGTGGCACACCTGGGGCGTGGTGTGGACCTCCCAGGGCGTGACCTACGTCGTCGACGGGAAGGTCTGGGGTTCGGTGAAGGAGCCCCAGGCCGTCCCCTCGGTGAAGATGCGCCTCGACCTCGAACAGCGCACCCAGTGCCTCCTGCACGCGCAGTGCCCCAAGGCCCCCGTCTCGATGCTCGTGGACTGGGTGGCCGAGTTCGTCCCGGTCTCGAGCACCACTCCGGCCACCGCCTGATCCCGTGACAAGGTGGAGCGGTGGATGACGCCGCTCTCGCGCGGAACCTGACTCGACGAGGCCTCCTGGCCGGTGCGGGGACCCTCACCGCGCTGGCCGCGACGTCGCCACCTTCCGCGGCGACCCACCGGGCCGAGGCGGCGGCCGCCAACGCCGACCTCGGGCGCCTCGACCACCTGATCTTCGTGATGCTCGAGAACCGCTCCTACGACCACTACTTCGGGGCCTACCCCCGTGGTCGGGGCTTCTCGGACCACGCCCGGGGACAGCTGGGCGCCTTCTCCCAGGCCGACCCCACCAACCTCACGGCGGCGCCACTCGGTCGTCGGCTCCCCTTCCACGTCTCTCTGGCCCACGGAGCCGGAGGGTGCCTCAGCGACCTCGCGACCGACTGGGACTGCTCACACCTCGCGTGGAACTCCGGAGCCATGGACGGCTTCGTCAGCGCCCATTCGCTTCCCCAGTTCGACGGGCCGACGCTCGGGGCCCAGACGATGGGCTACTACACGCGCTCCGACCTCCCCTTCCACTACGCCCTGGCCGACCGCTTTACCCTGTGCGACCACTACTTCTCCTCGGTGCTCGGCTCCACTCACGCGAATCGGGCGATGGCCATGTCGGGCAGCGTCGACCCCGACGGAGTCGCCGGTGGCCCGCTGATCACCAACGCGACCTCTCCCGACCAGCTCCTGAGCATGACCTGGACGACTGCGCCCGAGGTGTTGAGCGGGGCGGGCGTCGACTGGAGGGTCTACTCGCCCCGCGCCCGTCGCTTCGACCCGAGCCAGCCCACCTTGGACTTCGGCGACAACGTGCTGGCCCTCTTTCGCGCCTACGCCACGCCGGGGTCCGACCTTGCCCAGCGGGCCTTCTCCTCGACCTACCCCGATGACTTCTTCACGGACCTGCGCGCGGGGAGGCTCCCCCAGGTGAGCTGGATCCTCGCGCCTCCGGGCTACGACGAACACCCACCCGCGCCCTCGGTGCTCGGTGCGGCCTTCCTCTCCAAGCTGCTCGGCGCGCTCACCAGTCGCCCAGCCCTCTGGTCGCGCACCGCGATCTTCCTGACCTGGGACGAGGCCGGCGGCTTCTTCGACCACGTGGCTCCGCCCACCGCTCCGCCCGGCACCGCCCAGGAGTGGCTGGCCAGCGCACCCCCGGGCACCTCCGGCGCCGTCGCCGGTCCGATCGGTCTGGGCTTTCGGGTCCCGATGCTGATCCTCTCGCCCCTCTCGCGCGGCGGGCGCCTGCTCACCGGCACCTTCGACCACACCTCGATGCTGCGCCTGCTGGAGCGGCGCTTCTTGGTGCGCTTCCCGGGGATCTCGCCCTGGCGTCGCGCGACGGTGGGCGACCTCAGCAGCGCCTTCAGAGCCGCCAAGCCCGACCTCAGCGCGCTGAAGCTCCCCTCGAGCGCCGGGGCGATCGCCACCGCCCGCCACGAGGGGTGCACGGGCCCGCAGACCGCCGGCGCCGCGGTCCCCGCCGCCCCCTACCCCCCGCCGGCTCGCCAGTCGATGCCGAGCCAGACGGCCTAGCGGGTGGTCCGCTCGAGGACGGTGGCCGTAGAGAAGGTCGCAGCGACCCGGTAGCCACGCGCCTCCATGTAGGTCGCCAGTCGTCCCTCCCACCCGGACCGGTAGCCCGAGACGATGACGCCCCACTGCTCCTGGGCGTGGCTCAGGTAGATCCAGCGAGGGTGCAGAGTGACCAGGGAGCGGCGCACCGCGGCGATCGTCGGCGTGTCGGTGCCCGCGACGTTCTGGACCGAGATCGACCCCACCGCCTGCTGACCGAAGGGCGCGTAGGGCGCCACCAGCGCCACGATGTTGCCGCCGCGCGCGTGGGCGTAGACCCAGTTCATGGCGTTGAGCTCGCCCTGGCTGTAGGACTCGTAGGCGTCATTGCCGCCACGCACGACGCTCAGCCCCACCGCGAGCACCAGCACCAGGGAGCCGGCGAGCGCCCCGTTCACCCACCGCGGCCAGCGGTCGCTCACCCGCAGGGGCACCCAAGCCGCGACCTCGCCCTCTCGTCGCGGGAAGACCGCGGCGCCGGCCAGCTGGGTGGTGAAGGGTAGGGAGAAGAGCACCAGGCGCATCAGCCCCTCGCCGCCGTAGCCCTGCGCCGCGATCAGCATGAGCGGCATTCCCGACATGATCTCGAGGGCTCGCGAGTCAGCACGCCGGCGCAGCACCCCCACGAAGCCCACCGCGAAGATCGCCGCGATCAGCAGGATCCGCCCGTCGACGATCAGGCGGTGGCTGAGCGAGCCGACGACGCGGCTCGTCACGTTGGACCCGATCGAGTTGGAGATCTGTCCGACCGACCCGAAGATCGTCGAGAGGTGGCCGATCCAGAAGTTGCTCGCGCCGAGCGACAGCCACGCCACCGTCTCGACCACGATCAGCACCACGATCTCGGGTCGGCCGAGGCGGCGGGTGAAGAGCATCGCCATCATCACGACCACTACCGCGTAGGGGGTGATCTGGTGGCTGATGGCGAGGGCCAGGCCAATCAGCCCCAGGATGCCGAGCAGGGCCATCTCGGTCCCGCCCGGGTAGAGGCTCTCGGTGTGGTGTCCCTCGAGGCGACCCCAGGAGGCACTCGCGCGTAGCTGGGAAAGCCGTCGCAGCGCCGACCAGTCGAGCACCTCGCTTGTCGCGCTCGGACGCGGTCGCCAGAGCGCCATGAGCGAGGCGATCGTCACGAGGAAGAGCAGATAGGCCATCCCCTGGGGCGAGAAGTAGTCCTGGTAGATCCAGTTCGTCGCGTAGAAGAGAGCCACGCCCAGCCAGCCCGCGCGCGCCGAGTTGTCCGAGGTGCGCGCCAGTGCCACCAGTGGCGCCATGTAGGCCAGCTCGATGAAGAGGGGGAAGTAGCGCAGCAGGTGCACCGCGGTGCTCGCCCCGGTGAAGCGCGAGACCAGGGCCCCCAAGGTGAAGGCGCCCGGCCAGGAAAAGCGCGCGTCGTAGTTGTTGAGCGGCTGACCGTGGTTGATGATGTAGCCGATGAAGCCCGCGTGGATCCACGAGTCCGTCAGGGCCGACACCGGCTCGACGAAGCAGGCGGTGCCGTAGAGGTAGAGCACCAGCAGGACCAACGAGGCGACTAGCCAACGGGCCCTCAAGGTCGGGCGGGTCAACTCGAGGGCCAAGGCAGTCACGATCGCCGCGAGTCCGAGCCAGTAGGGGGCGTGCAGCAACGTCACCAGGCCGTAGGCCCCCATCTGGGAGAAGTGGGCCTCGGTCAGCGTCAGCAGCCACAGGACGATGCCGAGCGCGAGAGCCACCGGCGTCGCGCGCGACACCAGTGAGGGTCGGTTCACGTCAGCCCCTTGAAGCGGGCGACGACGAAGAAGAGGAAGCCGGCGATCAAGAAGAGCACGGCGCCGTTGGAGACGACGGTGGCCCGGCGGGTCAGGACGATCCCCGAGACCCCGGCCCAGGCTCGGATCACGAGGACGACGACGATCGCCAGGACGATCATCAACTCGGCGATCGGTGCCGTGAAGCTGGCCCAGGAGAGCGCGATCACCAGAGCCGGGACCTCAGCACGAGCGGAGGGGCGCACAGGATGCCGAGCAGGACCTCGGCGCCGACCGGGTGCCAGAGGTGCAGGGTCATCATCGCCTGGCCGATCAGGATCAACAGTGACATCGAGAGGGCGATCGCCAGCCCGATCTCCCACTCCAGGCGCCCCAGGCGGAGCCGGTCGACGATCACCCATCCCGGGATCAGCACCGCCAGGCTCAGCCCGGCGAAGAAGCGTGCGGGCCCGTTCCAGCCCGCGAGTGCCCACACCACCGCCACCAGATCGACGAGCAGGAGGATGCGGTTGGTCCAGTAGCGGGCGCTCTCAGCGGACCCGGTCGCCTCGGCGCCACGTCGCGCAGAGTCCACGTCGACCTCCTTGGGCCGCGACGCTACCAGACGGTCTGCAGCGTTCAGTGACGCCCACCCGTGCGTCGGCGCCACTGTCGATGGCTGCGCAGGTAGGCGACGGGACCGTAGGCCATGCCGGCGAACTGGTACAGGTGGGTCCGACTGGGGTAGCTGGGCCGCGCGCTCGGCGAACGGACCTCGCCCGGTCTCATCATCAGCTTCACGCCCCGAGGGATGCGGCGCGCGATCTCCCAGAGGTGCCGCGGGTCGCGCCAGATGAGTCCGGTGAACATCGCCGTGAGCCCGATCCCGTAGGTGAAGACCTGATGGAGGAAGTCCGACTCGGTCCGCCGATGGGAGTGTCGCACCAACGCCGAGGGCTCGAAGGCCACAGTGCCCCCCGCGAAGATCACCTTGAGGAAGAGGTCGAGGTCCTCAGCGGCCTTGGCCCGCGTCCCACCGCCCAGTCGCTCGTCGAACCCGCCGACCTCGGCGAAGGCCCGTCGACGAATCGCCATGTTCACGCCGGCGCCGAAGTGTCCGGCCGAGTACGGGAAGAGGGGGTCCTCGGCCTGGGAGGTCGCCAGGTTCCACTCCTGGGGCTCGAAGGACTTGGTGAAGCCCCCGTAGTACTCCTCGAACCAGAGCTGGGGACGGGTGTCGAGCTCCGAGGGACGCACCATCCCGCCGATGGCGTCCACCTCTCCGTCGCGGATGAACCGGGCCGCCAACGCCCTCAGCCACTCCCGATCAACCAGGGCGTCGTCATCGGTGAAGGCGATGATTTCGCCCTCACTGTGCTCGACGCCGTAGTTGCGCGCCGCCGATGTCCCCGTGACGGGACAACGCAGCACCCGCGGGCGATCGTGGGTGCCCAGTCCGAGGTCCTCGTCGCGGTCGGGCGGGCGGTTGTCCA
>CAYUZO010000060.1:0-7173 GCA_964449735.1 uncultured Ferrimicrobium sp. | reverse complement strand
CCCTCCGCTAGCAGGCCCTTGGCCAGGGCGAGGGCCCGCGCACCGAAGGCGGCCTGGAAGGCGCTCGAAGTGAGCACGGCCTCGGGCATGCAGGGACGGTCGTAGGCCGCCGGGAGGATCCCCGCCACGCGTCGTCTCAGCCAGTTGGCGTTCAGCACCGCGTGCTGGGCGACCCGGGTCAGGCCGTCGCCGCCGTGCACCTCGATGTACGCCAGCGCTCGCGCCAGGACGAGGGCGTTGCCGTGCCAGCCGTGCACCCGTCCGATGCTCTGTGGCGGGGTGGTCCATTCGAAGCCCCCCGCGGCGGCGCGCGTGGCCCGCGGCCCGGGCAGGAACTGCGCCAGGTGCGCCGCGACCGCCACCGGTCCGGCCCCCGGACCACCGCCGCCGTGGGGCGTCGCGAAGGTCTTGTGGAGGTTCATGTGGACGATGTCGAAGCCCATGTCCCCGGGTCGCACCACGCCAAGGATCGCGTTGAGGTTCGCCCCGTCGTAGTAGAGGAGCCCACCGACGGAGTGGACGGCCTCGGCGATCTGCTCGATCTCCTCCTCGAAGAGGCCCACCGTGTTCGGATTGGTCAACATGATCCCGGCGACGTCCGGTCCGAGGGCCCCGCGCAGGGCCTCGAGGTCCACCAGTCCCTGATCGGTGGAGGGCACGGTCGTCACCTCGTAGCCGCCCAGGGTCACCGAGGCGGGATTGGTGCCGTGAGCGGAGTCCGGGATGATGACCCGTCGGCGAGCGTCGCCTCGGGACTCGTGGTAGGCGCGCATGAGCAGCAGTCCGGTGAGTTCCCCCGCGGCCCCCGCCGCCGGCTGCAACGTGGCGGCCGCCATGCCCGTGATCGCACACAGGCGCTCTTCGAGGGTGACCAGGAGCTCGAGCCAGCCCTGGGTCAGGGAGGCCGGGGCGCCGGGGTGCACGGTCGCCAGGCCCGTCAGCGAGGCGACCTCGTCACAGAACTTCGGGTTGTACTTCATCGTGCACGACCCCAAGGGATAGGCCCCCAGGTCGACGGAGAACTGTCGGTGCGAGAGGCGGGTGAAGTGACCCACCAAGTCGCGTTCGGAGACCTCGGCCAGCGCCACCGGCGCCGGGCTGAGGTGCTCACTCGGGATCAGGTCGGCCAGGTCCCGAGCCGGCACGTCGGTGCTGCGCAGCTGATAGGAGCGACGCCCGGCCACCGACAGTTCGCCCAGGGTCGGCTCGCTCTCACGGCCCATCAAGGGGGCCGAAGCGGCCCGTCCGCCCGGGGCGCTCACGACAGCACCTCGGCCAACGCCCGGACGTAGTGGTCCATCTCCGCGCGCGTACGACGCTCGGTCACGCTCACCAGCAGCACCTCCTCGGGCCGCTCGACCCCCGCCGGTCGACCAGCACTCAGCTCCGTCACGCCCAGACCGCACAGCACCCCGCGTTCGGCCATCGCCTCCACGACCTCGGCGGCCGGCCGGGGCAGTCTCAGGGCGAACTCCCTCACGAAGGGTCCGGCCAGGGCCAGGGAGACGCCGGGGACCTCGACCACTCGCTCGGCGAGGTAGTGGGCCCCTTGAGCGCAGCGCGTGGCCACCTCGCGCAACCCCTGGGTCCCGAGCCACCCGAGCTGGATGGTCGCGGCGACCGCCATGAGAGTCTGGTTGGTGCAGACGTTCGACGTCGCCTTCTCGCGGCGGATGTCCTGCTCACGCGCGCGCAGCGTGGTGACGAAGGCGCGACGTCCCTCGGAGTCGACCGTCTCGCCCACGATGCGCCCGGGCAGGCGTCGGACCTGGTCCATCGAGCAGGCGAAGAGGCCGAGGTAGGGGCCCCCGAAGGAGAGGGCAGTGCCGAAGGGCTGGCCCTCCCCCACCATCACGTCCGCTCCCCAGGAGCCCGCACTGCGCAGGACCCCGGCGGCCACCGGGTCCGCCCCGACGATGAAGAGGGCGTCGGCGCCGTGGGCCGCCAACCGGGCCACCTCCAGGTCCTCGAGGACGCCGAGGTAGTTCGGGTAGGCGGCGACCACGGCCGCCGCGCCCTCGTGGTCCGCGCCCGCCCAGTCCGTCACCCCGTCACGCAACGGGACCTCGACGATCTCGTGTCCGGTCCCGGCGGCGAAGGTGCGGGCGACCTCGCGCCAGTGCGGATGGACCCCCTCGGACAGCAGCATCCGTGATCGTCCCGTGGCGCCGCCGGCCATGTTGAGGGCCTCGACGAGGGCCGTCGCCCCGTCGTAGAGGGAGGCGTTGGCGATCGGCAGACCGGCGAGCCGGGTCACCATCGTCTGGTACTCGAAGATCGCCTGCAGGACCCCCTGGGCCACCTCGGGCTGGTAGGGCGTGTAGGCCGTCACGAACTCCGACCGCGAGGCGAGCGCGCGCACCACTTGGGGCACCTCGTGGTCGTAGGCCCCACCTCCGGCGAAGCAGGTGAGCCGACCCTGTTGGGCCCGATTTGCCTGGGTCAGCTCCGCGAAGCGGGCCGCCACGTCGGGCTCGCTCTGGCCGGCGGGCAGGTTCAGTCCGCCAGCGAGCCGCAAAGAGACCGGGATGTGCGCGAAGAGGTCCTCGAGCGAGTCCAGTCCGAGGAAGGCGAGCATCGCGGCGACTTCGTCGTCGGTGTGGGGCAGGTAGTCAGCCATCAGCGAGCCTTCCTGACGAAGGGCAGCTCGACGATCTCCGCCTCGACCTCACGCCCGCGCAGGGAGACGGTGACGGCGGTCCCGGGCACGAGGGAGCCCTTCAGCAGCCCGAGTCCGATTCCGCGTCCGAGCACCGGCGAGAAGTTCCCCGAACACAGCACACCGGCCGACTCCCCGCCCACCACGACCTCGGCCCCTTCACGCAGTGGCTGGCGACCGAGGGCGGCGACGCCGGTCAGGAGCCTCGCGGGACCGCGGTCGCGCTCGGCCTCGACGGCCGCTCGTCCGCGGAAGGTGGGCTTGTCCCATCCCAGGACCCAACCGAGGCGGGCCTCCAGGGTCGTCGAGGTGAGCGACAGCTCATGTCCGTAGAGGGGCAGGGCGGCCTCCAGGCGCAGCGTGTCACGCGCACCGAGGCCCGCCGGCTGGACCCCCACCTTCACCAGCCCGCGCAGGATCTCCTCGGCCACCTCGTTGGGAGCGGCGATCTCGAGGCCCTCCTCGCCGGTGTAGCCGGTGCCGGCCACGCGCACCTCGACGCCGCGCCAGTCGAGGGTGTGCACCCGGAAGCGTCCCACGGCCCCGAGACGGGGATCGAGCTGAGCGGCCCGCTCCCGCGCCCGCGGACCCTGGACGGCCAGGACGCTGCGACTCGCGGTCACGTCGACTCCCGGCAGGGCCCCGAGGACCCCGGAGGTGTTGGAGGCGTTCGGCATGACGTCGAACTCCTGGTCCCCCACCCACCACACGATGATGTCGTCGACGACGAAGCCCTCGTCGTTCAAGAGATGGGTGTACTGGGCTCGACCCGGCTCGATGCGGGTCAGGTCGTTGGTGAGCGTCGACTGGAGTGCCTCGAACATCCCCTCGCCATCGCAGCGCACGGTGCCTAGGTGGCTGACGTCGAAGACCACGGCGTCCTGGCGGCAGGCCAGGTGCTCGGTCACCGTGCCCTGGGAGTAGGCCAGGGGCATCTCCCACCCGCCAAAGGGGACCATCTTGGCCCCCAGTTCGACGTGCAGGTCGTAGAGGAAGGGACGGCGGTCGTTCACGTCGGTATCCTAGGCATCCGCGTCGGGGGTCCCCAGACGCGACAGGGCATGACGCTCGCACAGAGCGCGGAAGTCACGTTGGTAGACGACCAGGATGTCCTCGTCCGGGTACAGCGCTCGGAACTCGCGGATCTTGCGGTTCTTCCTCGTCACCAGATGCTGGGAGAGGACCGTGAGCTCGACGTAGCTGCGGTGCTCGGGAAGGTAGAAGTCGGGGCGAAAGGCACGGACCACCTGACCCGCCTCGTCCCAGGCCAAGGGGAACTCGACCGGCTCGTACTCCCACGTGATCCCGTACAGCGACAGCAAGGAGGCGAACACCCTCTCAGAGGGGTGGGCGAAACGCACCGACGGGGCGGGCACCTCACTGGGATGGCGGCGGGCCAGGGCCGCCGGGTGTGGGGGGCTCACGCCGTGGCGATCTCCCTCTCCGACGTCGCTGGGGAGATCTGGTCGAGGGTGGAGGTGAGCTCGGCCACCACGCCTCCCAGGGGAACGATGTTGAAGACGCCTTGTCCGCCACGCAGCAGGTCCACCAGCTCGCCGTCACTCTGGGCGAGGACGGTCTTGGTGTCTGAGAGCACCAGGCTCGCCGAACCCAGATCGGCGCCGAGCGAGGTGCGCAGGCACTCCACGGCCTGGCGTGCTCGCGCCAGGGAGAGTCCGGAGACGAGAAGGGACTTGATCACCTTCACCTCGAGGAGGTCGGAGTAGGCGTAGGCCCGCTTCGAGCCCGAGCCCCGCGCCGCAGCGATCGAGGGGGTGACGAGGCCGGTGCGCGCCCAGTAGTCCAACTGTCGATAGGTGACGCCCGTCAACCGACAGACCGTCGGTCCACTGAAACCCTCTGCCCTGCCTGGTGCCATGACGACTCCCTCCCGACCGAGGCCGCCCCAGCCTACCGCGTGACTACATCGATGTAGTTCCTACTCGGCGAACAGGTCGGGGCGACCGAGGGAGCTGGTGGAGGCCTCAGCGTGCAGTCGCGGGGGGATGCGTCCCGCCTGGTGAGCCAGGTGGCCGGCCCTCACCGCCTGGGACAGGGCCTCGGCCATGGCGACCGGATCGAGTGCTCGATTGATCGCCGAGGCCGCCAGGACGCCGTCACAGCCCAGCTCCATAGCCAGGGCCGCGTCGGACGCGGTGCCCACGCCCGCGTCCAGTAGCACCGGCACGCTCAGGCGCTCCGCGATCATCCCGATGGCGTGAGGGTTGCGGATCCCGAGCCCCGAGCCGATCGGCGACCCCAGCGGCATCACCGCCACGCACCCGACCTGCTCCAGGCGCAGCGCCGCCACCAAGTCGTCGGAGGTGTAGGCCCAGACCTCGAACCCCTCGTTCACCAGCGTCTCCGCCGCACGCAGCGTCTCGAGCGTGTCGGGCAGCAAGGTGAGGTCGTCGCCGATGACCTCGAGCTTGACGATCGGGGTGTCGAAGGCCTCACGGGCTAGTCGCGCCAGACGCACCGCCTCCTCGGCGCTGTAGCAGCCGGCGGTGTTGGGCAGCAGGGTGAAGCCGAGGCGACTGAGGAGCTCATAGATCGAACCCCCCACACCCGGGTCCACTCGGCGAAGAGCCACGGTCGCGATGCTCGAACCCGATGCGCTGAGAGCACCCTCGAGCAGCTCCATCGTGCGAAAGCCGCCCGTTCCCATCACCAGGCGCGAGGCCGACCGCACCGAGCCGACGATCAACCCCTCATCCACCCCTTCAGCGTACCCACCCTCACGAGGCGGTCACTAGGCTGGGGTCAGTGGAACCCCGTACGGCGCTGACTGTCGCCGGTTCCGATTCGGGGGGCGGCGCCGGAATCCAGGCCGATCTGCGCACCTTCGCCGCCTTCGCGCTGCACGGCACCACCGCAATCACCGCGATCACCGCTCAGAACACCCAAGGCGTCGAGGCGGTCGAGTCCCTCGCTCCGGCGATGGTGACCCAGCAGATCGACACCGTCCTCGCCGACTTCGACGTCGCGGCCACCAAGACCGGGATGCTCGCCCTGCCCGCGACGGTCGAGGCGGTGGCCAACCACGCTCGTGAGGGACGCTTGGCGAACCTCGTGGTCGACCCCGTCCTGGTCTCGACATCGGGCCACGCCCTCATGGAGATTGGCGGGGTCTCGGCGTACCGCGAAGCCCTCCTCCCCCAGGCCCTCGTGATCACCCCCAACCTCGCCGAGGCCGCCGTGCTCGCCGGGGTCGAGCTCGCCGACGTGACCTCCCTTGAGGCCATGGCCGAGGTCGGCCGCGCCCTCCGGGCGCTGGGGCCGACCTGGGTCCTCGTGAAGGGCGGACACCTCGAGACCGGCGCGGGCGCGACCCACGCACCCGACCTCCTTCTCGGGCCCGAGAAGTCCGGGCCCCTCCTCTTCGACGCCGTGCGGGTCGACACGCGAAACGACCACGGGACGGGGTGCTCGCTGTCCGCCGCGATCTGCTGCGGACTGGCCCTCGGCCGGACGGTCCCAGAGGCCGTGCGCGACGCCAAGGCCTTCGTGCAGGCCGGGCTCGAGGGTGCGCGCCAGTGGCGCCTCGGACAGGGACGGGGTCCGATCGATCAACTGGGATGGGGACCGTGAACGAGCCCGTCCGCCCGCCGCTGACGACGACCACGTCGATCCTGCCGGCGATGGTGGTCCTCGGCATCGCGGTCGCGACCTTGGCGGGATTCCTTCTGTTGAACGTCCTCGCCAACCCTCGGGTCGCGACGACGTCGACGACGGTGCCGATCGTGCTGGGTGGCCTCGCCATCGATCCCCACGATCAGGCCCTGCACGCCTGCGACCAGGGTGGCTCGGTCCCGGGCAACATCAGCGGCGCCCTTCTCGCCCCGGAGCGCTCCGCACCCCGAGGCGTGGCCCAGACGCCCAACTCCGGCGCGGGCGACTACGACTGCTTTCGCCAGATGACGACCGCCGCGTCGGGCGCCCAGGTCCTTGGCTTCTACAAGTCCCAACTGCAAGCGCGCGGGTGGGACCTCTTCTCCCACGGCTCGGCGAGCGGCGGGGCGCAACTGCTCTTCCAGAAGGCTGGCAGTGACACCTTCTACTGGGTGGTGGGAATCACCATCAACTCGAGTTCCTCGTCGCGGTCCATCTGGACGCTGCGCATCTATCAGAACTCGTCAGCGATCTAACCCGCCAAGGGAGCGCTCGGAGTGCGCTCGGCGAGGACCCACGCCCAGATCGCGAAGTTGATGGGGTAGATGACGTAGCCGATGCGTGTCGCCGAGGCCACGCAGATCGCCACGACGAAGGCCACGGCCAGGAGGTTGAGGCCCCGGGCGAGGTCGAGGGGCCTGTGGCGTCGCAGCCACCGCCAGCCCACCACCGCCCCGACGGCGAGCGCCACCGGGGGCAGGACGTGCGCCGAGGGATGCCAGAGCGTGCTGAGGATGTGACCCGGCAAGGGCGACGCCGCGGGCGACTGCACGCCGGCCAGTCCGAGGGGGAAGGCGAAGACGTTGGACAGGAAGGCTCGCGGCGAGCGAATGGCGAAGGGT
>CAYUZO010000059.1:0-7181 GCA_964449735.1 uncultured Ferrimicrobium sp. | reverse complement strand
GCGACTGGGGGGCGTGGGAGCGGTGCTCCTCATCGACCTCGACGACTTCAAGGGAGTGAACGACACCCTGCGCCACATCGCCGGCGACCAGTTGCTCACCACCCTCGCCTGTCGCCTCGAGCTGGCCACCCGCGCGAGCGACACCCTGTGCCGGTTCGGGGGTGACGAGTTCCTCTACTTGGCTGAGGGTCTCGCCTCAACCGAGGAGGCCGAGGCCATGGCCCACCGCCTGCTCGAGATCATCTCCGAGCCGATGACGATCCAGGACTCGCGCATCGAGCAGCGCGCCAGCATCGGCATGGTGATCTTCGACCCCACCACCGAGAACGCGTCGGAGATCCTGCGCGACGTCGACTCGGCCCTCTACGAGGCCAAGGCCCGCGGACGGGGCCACCACGTGGTCTTCACCCCCTCGATGCACCAGCGCGCGGTCAGCCGCTTCGCCCTGGTCCAAGAGCTCCGCCACGCGCTGAGTGCCGGCGAGATCTCCATGCACTACCAGCCCATCACCGACCTCGGCACGACCCAGGTCGTCGGTTTCGAGGCCCTGATGCGCTGGCAGCACCCCGAGCGGGGATGGGTCCCACCGAACGTCTTCTTGCCCCTGGCCGAGCAGAACGACCTCATCGTCGAGCTCGGCCGCTTCGCCCTGCGCAGCGCCGTCGCCGAGGTGGCCCAGTGGCGGGGACGGGGCCCCACCGACCCCTACGTCACGGTCAACCTCTCCGAGCGCCAGTTCCGCTCCCCCGACCTCGTCCCGACCGTTCGCGAGCTCCTCGAGCGCTACGACGTCGACCCGGGCCTGCTGGTGATCGAGATCACCGAGGGGGTGGCCCTCGACGACATCGGCGAGACCATGTCGGTGCTCGACCAGTTGACCAAGATGGGCGTCGGTCTGGCCCTCGACGACTTCGGGACCGGGTTCTCCTCGCTCGCCCACCTGGCGGCGCTCAACCCGCGCATCATCAAGATCGACCAGACCTTCGTGCGTCCCTCGACGGAGAGCGCCCGCAACGACCTGCTGCTCGAGACGATCGTCACCCTGGGCCAGCGGCTCCACATGACCATGCTCGCCGAGGGGATCGAGACCCCCGGACAGTTCCAGCGCGTGCGCCAGCTCGGCTGCGAGCTCGGCCAGGGCTACCTCTTCTCCCCCGCGGTGCCCGAGGGCGAGGCGACCGGACTGGTCGGGCGGGCGCTGGGCTCCTAGCCCCTAGCGCCTACCCGCGCGCGGCATTTTTTTTTTTGGCTCCTCCTCATCCCACTCCCATTGCGCCCCCCAGGGCGGACTCGGTGGAGCCAGGTCGAACAGTTCGGGCCACTCCCCGACGGCCCAGGCGAACTCCTCGGCGAGTTCGAGGCGCAGCGCCTCGAACTCCATGCGCCAGGCGCCGGCCGCCTCGGGGTCGCCCTGGAGGCGCCGCCCCCGCTCCGGGCTGAGCAGCTCGGCGACGCCGGGGACGAACTCGCCGAGGAAGCGCAGGCGCACGAAGTCCCGGTAGGTGAGGGCCGGGGCCTCGGGCACCGGGGCCGGCGCGGCGGGCAGGGCCGCTCGAGCCCGCTCGTCGCGCACCAGGGCGGCCGTGAGCAAGAGGGCCAGGACCTGCTCATCGGGGTTCTGGGCCCAGCCGGCGAGGGCCGCCGTCCCCTCGCGGGCCCTCGAGCCGCTGGCGTCGGCGAGCATGCGTCCCAGTCGGGCGATCACCGCGAGGAACTGGGCGGCCACGTCGCGCACCTCGGCGAGCTCCGCGTCGGCGAGGGAGGCGGCCACCTCGCCGTAGGGGGCGTCGAACTCCTTGCGCATGACGAAGCGGGCCCGCGCCCCCGGGCGCAGCGTCGGTCCGCTCGGGGTGGCGAAGAGGGCGCCGACCCGCTCGCGGGGCCCCTCGAGGACCCCGTTCACGAGGTCGACGATCAGCCCGACGAGGTCCACGTAGAGCTCGGTGCCGCGCACCACCCGCTTGCGGGCGGCCACCAGGGAGTGGTCCGAGCGCAGGTGCTTGAAGAAGACGTCCTCGAGGACGTCACGCCCCTCCTCGGCGGAGGGCTCGGGCGGGGCCGGGGTGCCGGCGCCCACGAGCTCGTCCCAGCGCTCGGCCCGCTTGGTGAGGAAGGCCCTCACCGCGTCGAGGTCGACGGGGTGCCCCTCCCACCACAGCCGCCAGAGGACCTCGTCCACCTGGCGATGGGCGGCGCGCAGCTGGGCCGCGCGCAGGAGTCGCTCCGCGGTGCCCGGGGCGAAGTGGACCCCCGCCGCCCGGGGCATGCCCGCACCATCGAGGGGCGCGGGGGCGACGCCGCGGCGCTGGAGGCGCGAGAGCTGGTCGCGGCTCATCTCCACCCCGGCGAAGGCCAGGTACTCGAGCACGTCGGCCAGGGCCTCGCTGGCGAAGGGGGCCCCGCTGCCGATCACGCCCTCGACGCTACCGAGGTCCTCCCCCCGGACAGGGGATTTCGCCTAGGAACCGGGCGTCGGGATGCTCGAGAAGCCGGTCACCTCGTCGACGAAGGCGGCCACCGACAGCGCCCCCGAGACCCCGTTGAGCGAGGGGCTCCACTCCACGAGCGAGGGCCACGTGAAGAGAGGCCGCACCCAGAAGCGGCTCATCACCGCCTGGTCGAGCACCAGCCAGGTGGTCAGCGCGCTCGCCGCGTTGAAGTTGGCGAGCGCGGCGCCGTAGAGACGGGAGGTGTCGGCGGCCCGCCAGCCCGAGGGGTAGGTGTCGTAGTAGGCCGGTCCCGCGTAGGCCCGGGCGGCGACCGAGGGGGTCGGCGCGATGGGCCGAGTGACCACGGCGCCGTCGACCCGGTGCGCGGCGGCGGCCTCGGCGGCCAGGGCGTCGGCCCCGAAGCCGACGACCCTCACGACCAGCCCGAAGCCCCGCCACTGGGAGGCCACCTCGTCGGCGGTCGCCCGGTCGATGGCGCTCGGGCCGCGCCCGAGGGTCAGGCTGACGGCCCGGCCCCGCGCGTCCCGCCAACGCCCGGCCTGGCGCCGGTAGCCGAGGGAGCGCATCGCCGCGCTCGCGCAGGTGGGGCAGTCGGCGAGGGTCGGGGCGCCCCCCGGGGCGGTCGTCGAGGTCGTGCCGGTGGGCGAGCCGGTCGGATAGGAGTTCTGGCCCTGGGAGAACAGTGAGGAGGCCCCCACCGCCGGCGAGAGCGTGACGCCGCCCCAGACGTTGTTGATGAGGTCCTGGCGGTTGAGGGCCCAGGCGAGGGCCTCGCGCCCGGCCAGAGGCGCAGTCAGGGGACGCTGGGGGCTCAGGTAGAGCTGGGTCACCGCGAGCGAGCTCCCGAGGTGGCTCTGGACGGCCGGGTGGGCCGACAGGGAGGTCACGGCGTCGCGGGTGACGTTGGCTACGTAGTTCGCAAAGGGCGTCGTGATCCGGGTCGGCAGGGGGCTGCCCACCTCGACGATCACCCGACCAAAACGGGCCCCGTCGAGGGGCCAGGCGGCATTGGCGACGAGCTCGACCCGGGTGGCGCTGGCGCTCACCACCCGGTAGGGGCCGAGGGAGGGCCGGCGCGCGATCTGGTCGACGCCGCAGCCCGTCGCCGTCCCCGGCGCCTCGACGTCGCGGAAGAGTTCGGGCCACTCGGCGTCGGGGTGGGAGAAGGTCGCCGTGACCGCCGTGCCGCCCTGGGAGAGCGACATCGAGGAGATGTCCCGGTAGCCGTCCGAGAGCACCGAGGCGACGGTGCGGGCCCGGTGCCACCAGGCGATGAGGTCCGACCCGGTGAAGGGGGCGCCGTTGGACCAGCGCAGGTGGGGCGTGAGGGTGTAGACGACCCGCTCGGGGCCGATGGAGGTGAGCTCGGCCGAGGCGATCGCCCCGCCCTCCCCGCTCAAGTTGCCGTTGGGGTTGGTCCAGAAGGCCGACGGGCGGATCAGGTCGAGCAGGGCCAGGTCGCTGGGGCTGGCGCCCCGGTCGAGGAAGGTGCAGCCGGTGAGCGGCCCGGGCAGGCCGATGATCAGGCTGTGACGGGCGTCACCGAGGGTCGTCGTGGTGGTGGGGGCCGCACCGGCCGGCAGGACCGACACGAGGGCGGCCAGGGCCGCCAGCGGGGCGCCTAGGCGCGCCAGGCGACGCCGTGCGCCCACCACGCCTACTGCAGGCGCAGGTCGAGGGTGAGCGTCGCGAAGGTGAAGACCAGGGCCACCGCGATGGTGATCCGGTCGAGGTTGCGCTCGACCGTCGTGGACCCGGCGGCCGCCGCCCCGATCGAGCCGCCCATGAGGTCCGAGATCCCCGCGCCGCGCCCTGAGTGCAAGAGCACCAAGAAGACGAGCGCGATCGCCGACACGGCCTCAATGGCCACGAACGCCCAGGTGAACATGGGGAGAACCTCCGAATTAGCGCTTTGCAGCGTAGCAGTCCTCAGCGGCCCGGGCGATGGCGAGGAAGGACTCGGCCTTAAGACTGGCCCCGCCCACCAAGAAGCCGTCCATCCTCCCGCCCTCGGCGAGCTCGGCGGCGTTGGCCGGGCTCACCGACCCGCCGTAGAGGAGTCGGGCGTTCGCGAGGCCCCGGGCCGAGAGCTCGTCACGCAGGACGCCAGCCATCTCGGCCACCTGGGCCACCTCGGCGCTCACCCCGGTGCCGATCGCCCAGATCGGCTCGTAGGCCACGCTCACCAGCTCGCGCTGGGCCCCGTCGAGGCCCGCGACGGCGCGCTCCAGCTGCCCGGCGACGAAGGCGGCGTGCTCGCCAGCGTCGCGCACCTCGCTCGACTCGCCCACGCACAGCACCGCCTGGACCGAGGCGCCCACGACCGTGCGCAGGGTCGCGGCGACCGCCTCGTCGTCCATGTGATAGAGCGTGCGCCGCTCGGAGTGGCCGACGAGCACCCAGCCGACGCCGAGGCGCTTGAGCATCCCGATCGAGACCTCCCCGGTGTGGGCCCCGGCGTCGTGGGGGTTGACGTGCTGGGCCCCGAGGGCCACCGGGACTCGGTCGGCCTCGAGTACCGAGCCCACCGAGCGCAGGTCCACGAAGGGTGGCGCGACCACCAGCTCGACCTGCTCGAGCGGCTCGGCGCGCACCAGCACTGAGAGCTGCTGGGTCAGATGGACCGCCTCGACGACGTCGAGGTTCATCTTCCAGTTGCCGATCACCAGGGGACGGTTCATGGGAAGGAGCTCTCCCTCAGGGCCTGGAGCCCGGGGAGGTCCCCGAACTCGACGAGTTCCAACGTGGCGCCGCCGCCGGTGGAGACGAAGTCCACCTCCCCCTCCAGCCCAAAACGGGCCAGGGCCGCCACCGAGTCGCCGCCGCCCACCACCGTTCGCCCGCGGCAGCCCGCCACCGCCCGGGCGAGCGACAGGGTGCCGGCGGCGAAGCGCTCGTCCTCGAAGACCCCCATCGGGCCGTTCCAGAGGACGGTGCCGGCGCCGGCGAGGATCTCGGCGAAGAGGGCCTCGCTGCGCGGGCCGACGTCCAGGCCCACCACGCCCTCGGGCACATCCTCAGAGAACTCCACGACCGGGTCGGCTCCCCCGGCGGCCCCGAAGGCCGCCCCGGCGCGCAGGCCGCGCCCGTCGACGGGCAGGCGCACCCGCCCGGTGGCGAGCAGGGCCGCGCACTCGTCGAGGTGTTCGGGGCTCATCAGGGAGTCGCCCACCGAGTGGCCGGCCGCCGCGAGGAAGGTGTAGGCCATTCCCCCGCCGACGATCACTTCGTCGGCCCGCGCCACGAGGGCGCGCACCACCCCGAGCTTGTCGGCCACCTTGGCCCCGCCCACCACCGCGACGAGGGGTCGGGTCGGCGACTCGAGGGCCGAAGTGATGCTCTCGACCTCTCGGGCCAGATTGGGCCCCGCGGCGCTTGGCACCAGGGTTGGGGGCACCATGATCGAGGCGTGGGCCCGGTGCGAGGCCCCGAAGGCCTCGTTCACGTAGTAGTCGACCCCCTCGACGAGGGCGGCGCCGAAGGCCGGGTCGTTGGCCTCCTCGCCCGGATTAAAGCGCAGGTTCTCCAGCAGCTCGACCCCGGGGGCGAGTTCACCGAGCCGTCGGCGCACCGGCTCGACCGAGTAGGCGGCCACGACCTTCCCGTGGGGGCGGCCGAAGTGGGTGGCGCAGCGCACCGTCGCCCCTCGGGCCAGCAGGTCCGCGAGCAGCGGCAGCGCCGCGCGGATTCTGAAGTCGTCGCTCACCTCGAGGCGGCCGTCCACCTCCGCCACCGGGGTGTTGAAGTCCACCCGCACGAGGACCGTCGCCCCGCTCAGGTCCCCCCAGCGAGCGACCGAGGGCAGACCCTCCACTAGCGGCCGACGAGCTCGGTCAGGTCCACCAGACGGTTGGAGTAGCCCCACTCGTTGTCGTACCAGCCAAAGACCTTCACCAGCGAGCGTGACTCGTCGATGGCCTGGACCATGGTCATGCCCGCGTCGAAGGTGCACGAGGCCGGACGTCCCACGATGTCCGAGGAGACGAGCGGCTCCTCGGTGTAGTCGAGCACGCGCGCCAGGGGGCCCTTCGAGGCGGCCGCGGCGAAGGCGGCGTTGATCTCCTCGACGCTCGTCGAGCGCACGATGGCCGTGAAGTCGGTGATTGAGCCGTCGGGCACCGGCACCCGCAGGCTGGTGCCGTCGAGACGGCCCTTCATCGCGGCAAGCACCAGGCTCGTGGCCCGGGCCGCGCCGGTCGAGGAGGGCACGATGTTCACCGCCGCCGCCCGGGCCCGCCGGGCGTCCTTGTGGGCGAGGTCCAGCAGGTTCTGGTCGTTGGTGTAGGCGTGCACCGTCGTCATCAGGCCGGTCTGGACGCCGAAGGCGTCGTCGAGCACCTTGACCATCGGCACGAAGCAGTTGGTGGTGCACGAGGCGTTGGAGATGACGTGATGCTGGTCGGGGTCGTAGCTGTCCTCGTTCACCCCAATGACGAAGGTGGAGTCGGCGTCACCGGCCGGCGCCGAGATGATGACCTTGCGCGCGCCGCCCTCGAGGTGGGCGGCGGCCGCGGCGCGGCTGGTGAAGCGCCCGGTCGACTCGATCACCACGTCTACCCCGAGCTCGCCCCAGGCGAGTGCCGCCGGGTCCCTTTCGGCCAGCACGGCGATCGAGCGACCGCCCACCAGCAGCTCGCCCTCGCCCACGGCGACCTCGATCCCGGGGGACCCCTGGGGCGAGTCGTACTTGAGCAGGTGGGCGTTCGTTTCGGGGGAGGTGAGGTCGTTCAA
>CAYUZO010000058.1:0-7217 GCA_964449735.1 uncultured Ferrimicrobium sp. | reverse complement strand
TGGCCTTGCGGATCACCGTCGAGCGCGACGCGGGAAGGGCCACTCCGTTGGCCGCGACGTAGGCCCGGGTCACTCCGCTCGTCCCGGCGAGCAGCGAGTTGTACTCGTACTCCAGTCCCGCCGAGCCGGCGCCCGAGGCGTTGGTCCCGCCGAGCAAGGAGGTCGCGAGCGCCCCGTTGGGATAGGAGCGCTGTGAGGAGTTCTCCACCACGATCCCGGGGAAGTACAGCGCCGCCACCTGGTGGCCCTTGGCCAGGGCGAGGTCCGAGGAGATGACGACGTGTCCGCTCCCGGGGCCGTGAGTCGACAGCATGGCGGTGAGCTTCGCCACCGGCAGGCCCACCAGGGGCGCGAGGGCCTGAGCCTCCTTGGCGGGGTCGGCGATCTGGAAGTTGTCCGCGATGACCATCGAGGTCGGACGGGAGACGGCCAGCACCTGTCCATTGCGGTCGTAGATCCCGGCCCGCAGGGCGCTGGTCGTCAGGTCCACTCGAACCTGACCCACCGATTCGGCGGCGTAGGTGGCGTGGTCGACCACCTGGAGGAAGAAGAGCCGCGTCGCGAGGGCCGCGAAGAGGACCGCGAGGAGGCCGCGCAGCATCTTGAGCCGGCGAGCCGACGGGGCCGCCGGTCCGGGGGGGCGTCGATGGTGGGTCGTGGTGAAGTGGGCGCTCACCGCTGGGTCCTCGGCGTGACCGGCGCGGAGCCGACGAACGTCGGCAGGGGCAGGGGCGCGGCGAGGGAGGTTGCGGGGACTTGGATGACGTTGACCGGATCGACGAGGTGCAGCGAGCTCGCCTCGCGGGCAATCGCGGCAGGGTCGGCCGAGTTGGTCAGGGTCCCGACGTTGACCGCGTAGGTCGACTGGACCTGGAGGAGATGGGTCTGCAGGGCGTGGATCTCGACCTGGCGGTTGGCCACGAGCATCGATCCACCGAGCGAGAGGGCGAGGGCCGCCCCCAGGACGATCACCGCTCGCTGCAGGGGGGTGGTCCGGCGCCGGTGAGCCCGCCGAGCGGCTCGGCGCTGGACGTCGAGAGCCTCGCCGGGGACGCGGGTGGGGCCGTCGAGGCGCCGCGGGAGGGAGATGACGCTCATGCGGCCACCCTCACGGCCCACCGCAGTCGCGCCGATCGCGCGCGTGGATTGCTGGCGATCTCAGCTGGCGTCGCCAAGCGAGCGCTGGAGCGCCCGACCCGGACAGTCCCTCGAGCGCCGCAGACGCAACCCAGTTGGGGAGGGCAGGTGCAGCCCCCTGACTGGGCCTGGGCGAGGAACGCCTTGACGACCCGATCCTCGCCCGAGTGATAGGAGATGACGGCCAGCGTCGCGCCAGCGACCAGCAATGAGTGCGCCTCGGCGAGGCCGAGGTCGAGTTGCTCCTCCTCGGCGTTGACCGCCACCCGTAGTGCCTGAAAGACACGAGTCGCCACGTGGCCCCGACGCCGGTGCGAGGGGGGGATGACTCCCTCGACCACGGCCACCAGCTGGCCCGTCGTCGCCGGGTGTGAGGACTTCATCGCCCTCGCGAGCGCGCGAGCGAATCGAGGCTCGCCGTGGCGAGCCAGGAGTCGACTGAGCTCCCCCTCGTCGATCTGCTCGATCAGAAGGGCCGCCGTCGGGCCACGCGTGGGGTCCATGCGCATGTCGAGGGCCACGTCCTCGCGGAAGGTGAAACCCCTCGAGGGATCGTCGAGTTGGTGAGAGGAGACTCCGAGGTCCATGAGGACCCCGACGACCTCTTGGGGGGACACCCCGAGGGCCTCGACGGAACGGCCCATCGTGGCGAAGGTCCCCTCCCCGATCCTGGCTCGCTCGCCGAAGGGCGCCAACCGGGTTCGGGCCGCCTCGCGGGCCTGTGGGTCGCGGTCGAGTCCGACGACCCGCAGGTCCGCCGAACTGGCGAGGAGTGCGGCGGCGTGACCGCCACCTCCCACCGTGGCGTCGACGATCCACCCCTCGCCCGACTGGGCGAAGAGCTCGACGATCTCGGCGACCATCACTGGTTCGTGGTAGGTGTCTCGGGCCATCTGCAGCCGTTCGATCGACCCGACGGTCGGGAGGGCGGAGGAGGATTTCCCTCTCGTCGGGTCGATGGAACGGCTGCGCATGGTCCGGGGGTGCCTGGTCATCGCGCTCACCGGTCGCCGCCTTGCCTGAACACCTCCTCTGCCGGCCCCACCTGGGCGGCGTAGACCTCGGGGTTCCACAGCTCGAGGTGGTCGAGCGCCCCCACCACCAGCACCTCGCCTGAGAGCGCGCCGTACTCGCGAATCGCGGCTGGAAGGGCGAAGCGACCTTGACGGTCGAACTCGACGTCACTGGAGTTCGCCGCCCAGTAGCGGGCCTGCCGGCGCTCTTCGGCCCCACCGTGTCGGGCCTGCCGAAGGTGCTCGTCGGCCTGGCGAGCGAACTCACCCGGTGTCCACAGTGCGACGCACCCCTCGGTGTTGGGGCTCAGGTGGCCACCCCGTTCGAACTCAGGGCGAAAGCGAGCGGGGAGGATGAGCCGGCCCTTGTCGTCCAGCGTGTGCTGGAACTGGCCGACAAACCCGAGCATCGCCCCGCCTCCTCCGGGGGCTCCACTCTCCCCCACGACGCCCCACTTTACACCACTTCACACCACCAGGCGCCAGTTTGTGCCCCCTGCGCCCCACCTGTCGACACAGTGAGACGCAAAGGGTCGCTCGATGGCGGGTTCCGGTGACGCCTGAGGGTGGCCGCGCAGGCCGGTCGAGCAGGTCTACAGGGCCTGGGTCAGGACCGACCAGGGGCCGTCCTGACCCAGGAGGCGCTCGAGCACCTCGGCGCTAGGCGCGCTCAGGTCGTCGAGGCCCGCGTGCTCCAGCGCCCCGGCCAGGCCCTCGGGTGGCTCGGCCAAGCGGTCGAGCAGGGAGGGGTGGGGGCGTCGGGGGGCCACCGTCGACACGAGGACGCCCTCACGCACTCGCCACTGCGTGAGTCCGACCAGTTTGCGGTCGTCAAGGAAGATCTCGCCGGGCCCCCGGCCCGCGAAGCAGGCCAGTGCCCATCGAGGGTCACTCTCGGCTCGACCCACGTGGACCGAGAGTGCCTCGCCCGCCCACGGTGCGAGAGCCTCGCTCCACCGCCTGGCCGCGTCCTGGGCACTCGCGTGAAGGTCCTCGCGCCAACGCCGGTCCCCTCGAGGAATCCACCAGTCCACCCAGAGGTCGCCGGGATGGACCTCGACGAGACCGCCGCCGCCACGGCGGCGGCGAAGGGTCGCCCCACACGGTTCTCGAAGCAGAGACTGGTCCTGCGAACTGCCCAGCACGACGACGGGTTCGTGGACGGTGACGACAAGCAGGTGCGCTGCCGTGAGGGCCCTCACCTCCTCGTAGTCGCGCAACTCCGCGACCGGTGAGCTCACGAGGCCAGGGGCAAGAAGGGCTCCCAAAGGGGATGTGGATCGGAGACCTGGCGCCATCTCCACCACGGGCCGTCCGGCACGCGGGGCTGGAACTGCAGTCGCCATCCCAACTCCTCGAGGAGCCGATCGCCCTTTTGGGTGTTGTGCCGTCGGCAGGCGGCCACGACATTGGTCCAGTCGTGCGAGCCTCCGCGACTGCGCGGAACGACGTGGTCGATGGTGTCGGCCTGCTCCAGGCAGTAGGCGCAGCGATATTGGTCGCGCACCAGCAGGGCTCGACGGGTGAGCGGAGGCGTGCGGACCTTGGTCGGCAGCCGGACCATCTCGTGCAGACGAACGATCGCCGGGACGCTGACCGACATCCGCGCCGAGTGCCAGACCTGGGGCTCGTCGGGCACCGCGACGGCCTCGGCCCGCTCGGCGAGCAACAGCACGATCGCCCGGCGCTCGCTCACGAGCTGCAACGGCTCATAGGTGGCGTTGAGCAGGAGCACGCGACCCATGGCGACGAACCTACCCGCGAGTCCCGTGACGTAACGACCAACGCGCCGCCTCGACCATCTCATGGGCCGTGGGTCGCGCCTCGTCCCCGTAGGCGGTCGCGAGGCGGAAGTCGAGGTAGCCCCTCCCGGGGAGTGGGAGGAAGGGCGGACGCCGCCACCACCAACGGCGACGCAAGCGCCAGCCCGCGCGAGCGAGCACCAGCCCGTCTCGGGGATGCCCGAGGACGTGGCGAGTCATGTCACCCCACGGCAGGTCCCTGAGGGAGGCTCGATGGCCCGACGCCGGGAGCGACCCGGCGCCACTCATCGGCTCTTGCGCCTGATCCGCGAGACCCAGTCGCGAAGGGTCTTACTCCGCGGTCCGGCCGGCGGCGCCACGTCATCACCGTGGCCCCCTCGAGTGATGTCCTGCCAGGAGGCCTTACCCAGGAGTCGCGCGTTGCGCTCGATGACGATCAACGAGACGAACATCAAGGCGACCCCCGCCAGGCCCACGAGGACCGAACGAGAGAAGAAGGCGACCAGCACGGCGAGACCCACGATAAAGCCAGCGATGCCCCAGCGGACGCGACGCCCGCCGTGGGAGTACACGTTGGTCTCGCGCACACTCTTGGCGAACCGAGGGTCCTGCTTGGTCAGGGAGTCCTCAAGCTCGGCCAGGATCCGCTGCTCGTGCTCCGACAGTGGCATCTGACCTCCTCCCGCCTCGGGCTCATCGTACCGTCTGACTCTCGCGATGCGCACGTCGCTCCCTGGGGAATCGGTCAGAATCGGGCCGTGAACCCCGACCGTTTCCGGATCGGCTTTGTCTGCACGGGCAACATCTGCCGCTCCCCCATGGCCGAGGTCGCCTTCTTCTCCCTCGCTGAGCGCGACCCTCGATGGCGAGGTCGACTGGTCGTCTCGAGCGCCGGGACCGCCCGCTGGCACGTCGGCGCGCCCATGGACCCGCGAGCCCGCCGCGCCCTCGATCGCGCCGGGTACGTGGCCGACGGCACTCCAGCGGCCTTCGCCGACGGTGACTACCTCGACAACCTGGACCTCGTGGTCGTCATGACCCGCGAGCACCGTGAGGACGTACGGGCCCGAGCGAGGCGTCCGGTGAAGGTCGAACTGCTGCGCAACCTGGTGACGCCGGGCTGTGACCTCGACCTCGCCGACCCCTACTTCGGGGACGACTCGGCCTTCGACGCCTGCCTGGCCACCATCACAGAAGCGGGTCGGCGTTGGATAGGGGGACCTCCTCCGCCACCGGATGGAGGTGGGTCCTCAGTTGGATCTCCGGCAGGGTGAGCGCGACCACGACGGCCAGTAGGCCGATGGGAGTCGCCACGCGGTAGATGCCCTGGATCGTCGAGGTCATCGCGTGCAACACGACCTGGAGCGCCGACGGCGGCAGCCGGTGCAGTCCGGCCGGGGTGAAGGAGGAGGGCTTGATGTAGGGGGCGACGCTCGGGTGGGTGGCTACGCCCGTGGCGAGTTGGTGGGGCAGGTCATTGGCGTACAGGGCCCCGAACACGGCGGTCCCGAAGGAGCCGCCGATGGAGCGGAAGAAGTTGGCCCCGGCGGTCGCGGCCCCAATATCAGCGGGGTCGACGGCATTCTGCACCGCCGTGACGAGGATCTGCATGACCATGCCGAGGCCCAGACCCAGGACGAACATGTAGAGCGACATCACGACACTCGAGGTCGCTTCGCCCACTGTTCCCATCAACCAGAGGCCCACGGTCATCACGGCGCTGCCCACGATGGGAAAGGGGCGGTAGCGCCGACCGCGCGAGACGAGCAGGCCGACGACGATCGAGGCCCCGAAGACCCCCACCATCATGGGCAGCAGGCGCAGCCCCGAACTCGTCGGTGACACGCCTCGCACATCTTGGAGGAACAGCGGGAGGAAGGTCATGGCGCCGAACATGGCGAAGCCCACGACGAAGCCGACGGCCGACCCCGAGACGAAGGCGCGGTTGCGAAAGAGGCGCGGCGCGAGGATCGGCTCCACCGTGCGGCGCTCGAGGAGAGCGAAGACGCCCGTGAAGAGGACGCCGAGCCCGAGGAGCGTCCACGCCTTCCACGACATCCACGCGAAGGAGGAGCCCCCGAGAGAGAGGTAGAGGATCAGGCCCGACGCGGCGACGCTGAGCGTGACGACTCCCGGGTAGTCGATGACGTGCTGACGCCTCTCGCCGGCCGCGGGCAGCGCGGCGGCCGTCACCACCAGAGCGAGCAGTCCGAAGGGAAGGTTGACGAAGAAGATCCAGCGCCACGACAGAGAGTCGACGATCACCCCACCTAGCAGTGGTCCAAGCACCGTGGCCGCGCCGAAGACCGCCCCGAAGAACCCGGCGTACCGGCCACGATCACGGGGCGGCACGATATCGGCGATCACGGCTTGGGCCCCGACCATCAGTCCCCCACCGCCGAGTCCCTGCAGCGCCCGGAAGAGGATGAGGGTGATCATCGAACTGGCAAAGCCGCACAGGATCGACCCCACCAGGAACAGCGCGATCGACGCTTGGAAGAAGACCTTGCGCCCGTAGAGGTCGCCCAACTTGCCCCAGAGCGGCGTCGACACCGTCGAGGTGAGGAGGTAGGCGACGACCACCCAGCTCAGGTGGCTGGCCCCGTGGAGGTCCCCCACGATCGTCGGTAGGGCCGTGGACACGATGGTCTGATCGAGTGCTGCGAGCAGCATGCCCAACATCAAGGCGCCAAAGACGGCGTACAGCTCACGTTTGGGAAGGGCGGCGCCGGCGGGGGCGCTGGGTGCGGCCACAACGATCTCCGAGGTCTGGTGGGGGTGGGACCACCCTAGTAGTGGAGCCTGCTCGCGCAGTGTCTCGGTAGCCTTCCATCGTGGTCCGAGCCGCCTCTCCTCTCCCGCGCTGGCTCGACCACGACTACAGCGCCGCGATCGCCCTCTTCCTCGGGCTCGTCGGCGCCCTGGCGTGGTCGGGAATCGCGCCCGCCTCGTACCAGAGCGTCACCTCGAGCGGCGCCGGCGGGCTCGTCGCCGACTGGGGCGTCGCCAGCCTGCGGGGCGCGGTCACCAACGGTCTGATGACCATCTTCTTCTTCGCCATCGGACTGGAGCTGGCGCGCGAACTTCGGCGAGGAACGCTCACCCGACCCGAACACTCCCTCCCGCCGGTCCTGGGCGCCCTGGGCGGCATGGTCGGGACCGCGCTGCTCGCGGCCCTGGCGGGCGCCGTCACCTCGACTGGGGCCCTGACCCACGCCTGGGGCGTCCCGATGGCGACCGATATCGCTTTCGCCCTGGGCGCCCTCGCCCTCGCGGGCCCGCGGGTGCCGCCCACCCTGCGCCT
>CAYUZO010000057.1:0-7739 GCA_964449735.1 uncultured Ferrimicrobium sp. | reverse complement strand
GCACGCCGGGCAGGGCGCCGGCGAGGTCGCCCACGTCGTAGAGGGTGGAGGCCCCGTATTCGCCGGCCAGGGCGGCGCGCGCGGCGCCGGTGCCCCAGGAGACGGCGACGACCCGCTCGGCCAGCGTGCGCGCCGCGCTCAGCAGCTCGAGCGAGGTGGTGGTGAGCCCGTCGCCGGAGGGCTCGGTGACGACCCAGAGGGTGGAAAGTGCCATGACTGCTCCTAGAGGACCTTGATCGACTCGAGGAAGGCGACGATGCGCTGGGCGCCGTCACCCTCGTCCACGTGCTTCTCGCCCGCTGCGCGGGCCTCGGCGGCCTCCACCGCGACGATCTGCTGACCGGCGCCGGCCGCCCCCACGGAGCCCGCGAGCCCCAGGTCGGCGACGCTCAGCATCTCGACCGGCTTGGACTTGGCCGCCATGATCCCCTTGAAGGAGGCGTAGCGCGGCTCGACGACGCCGGCGGTGACCGTCACCACGCAGGGCAGGGCGGCGCTGACCTCGTCGTAGCCGGCCTCGGTCTGGCGCTCGACGGTGACGGTGCCCCCCTCGACCGCGACGGCCTTGGCGAAGGTGATCGAGGGCAGCCCGAGCAGTTCGGCGACCTGGACCGGCGTCGTGCCGGTGTAGCCGTCGGAGGACTCGGTCGCCGCCAGGACGAGGTCGGGGTTGACCCGGGCGATCGCCGCCGCCAGGACCTTGGCGGTGCCCAGGGCGTCCGCGCCGCGCAGCGACGGGTCCGACACCACGATCGCCTTGTCGGCCCCCATCGCGAGGGCGGTGCGCAGGCCCGCCACGTCCGAGCCGTCGATCATCGACACGATGGTGACCTCGCCACCACCGGCCCGGTCGACGAGCTGCAGGGCCATCTCGACCCCGTAGGTGTCGGCCTCGTCCAGAATGAGCTTGCCCGAGCGGTCGAGGTAGTGCTCGGGCGTCATCGCCGGCGGGGCCGCCGGATCGGGGATCTGCTTGGCGCACACGACAACGTTCATGCGGCCAATCTAGGCGACCGGGCGAGGCCCTCCCTCGGGGCGGCGACCGAGCGCCGCCAGCGCGTCGCTCGGTCCGTCGGTGATCAACCCGTCGACCCCGAGGGCCACCATCGCGGCCAGGTCCTCGGGTCGGTTCACCGTCCAGACGTTGATCTCGAGCCCCGCCGCGCGCGCCGCCTCGACGAGGGTCGCGTCGACGTCGCGGTGGTAGGGGTGCAGGGCCGCCAGCCCGGCGGAGGCGGCCTGACGGGCGGCGTGGGCCAGGTCGACGCCGGGCTCGACGAGCAGGCCCACGGGGACCTCGGGGCGGGCCTCGCGGGCCGCCACGCAGGTCGCCAGGTCGAAGCAGGAGATCAGACAGCGCTCGGCCCAGCCCCGCTCGGTGATCTCGCCGAGCACCCGCCGGGCCATCGCCCCGGTGTCGTCGTAGGTGGGCTCGCTCTCGTGGCGGTAGTTCTTGATCTCCACGTTGACGAGCATCCCCTCGCAGGCGGCCATCGCCTCGGCAAGCGTCGGCACCCAGTCGGGCAGGTGGGAGCGGTCCTGGTGGGCGATGACCCTCCCCTCGACGGCCGGGTCGTGGTGGACGACGAGGGCTCCGTCCCTGGTCAGGCGGACATCTAGCTCCACCGCGTCGGCCCCGGCCGCCCGGGCGGCGCCAAAGGCCGCCAGGGTGTTCTCCCGCTCGCTCTGGTGCAGGCCCCGGTGGGCGAAAACCTTGGTCACGCCTACCAGTCTGGCAGCCGACACGCCCTTGTCATGCGGGTGAAACACCCCTAAAATGTAGGAAAACCTCGCTCGCCTCGGCCCCCCCGGCGCCTGCGACGCACGCAGAAGGACCCGTCATGTCGTTGATCTGGAACCGGACTCACGCGTGGGATGACGCCGATTGGCGCTCCCAGGCGGCCTGTCGCAACACCGAGCCCGAGCTCTTCTTCCCGGTCGGCACGACGGGTGTCGCTACCGACCAGATTGAATCGGCCAAGCGCGTGTGCATCGCCTGCGACGCCCAGAAGGCCTGCCTCGAGTTCGCCCTGGCGACCAACCAGGAGTCGGGCGTGTGGGGCGGCACCTCGGAAGAGGAGCGGCGCAAGCTGCGCAAGCAGTGGCTCGCCGCGCGGCGCCGCGCGGCCGCCAGCTAGCCCTCGGCGACCCTCACCCGGACCCTGACCCGGGTCCCCCCGCCCTCAGAGCGCGGCAGGCTGTCCATCTCGAGGCTCCCGCGCAGCTGCACGCGGATGAGGTCGCGCACGATCGAGAGCCCGAGGCTCGTGGGCACCTCGAGGGAGAAGCCGTCGGCCAGCCCGCGGCCGTTGTCGCGGATCTCCACCACCGCCTCGGGGCCCTCGCGACGCAGGCTCAAGGTGACTACGCCCACGTGCTCGTTGTCCGGGCCGCCAAAGCCCACGAAGGCGTGCTCGACGGCGTTGGTGAGCAGCTCGGCGAGAGCCACCGCGAGGGGGGTGGCGAGGTCGGTGTCGAGGACCCCGAGCGAGCCGTTCACGACGATCTCGACGGGGTGCAGCGCCAGGACCGTGTCCTCGACGAGCAGCACCAGGGACTCGACGATCTCGTCGAAGAGGACCTCCTCGCCCGGCTCGCGGCTGAGCACCTCGTGGACTACCGCGATCGAGCGCACCCGGCGCTCGGCCTCGCCGAGGGCCGTGCGGGTCTCGGGCTCGTCGGTGCGGCGCGCCTGGAGGCGCAGCAGGGAGGAGATGGTCTGGAGGTTGTTCTTGACCCGGTGGTGCACCTCGCGCACCGCGGCCTCCTTAGAGAGCACCACCCGGTTGAGCAGGCGCACGTCGGTGACGTCGCGCACGAGGACGAGGGCGCCGGTGACCCGGGCGGCGCGCACCAGCGGCACGCAGTGAAAGAGGATCCCCACGTCGTGGCCGCGGTCGACCTCCTCCATGGCCGGCAGCGCGTACTCCAGGGCGCGCTCGACGACCCGCACCCGCAGGCCCAGCTCGTCGAGCCGCTGGCCGTCGGGGGGCGAGTAGACGCCGAGCCGGTGCAGGGCGCCCATCGCGTTGGGGGTGGCGAACTCCACCCGGCCCTCGGCGTCGAGCAGGATGATGCCGTCGCCCACCCGGGGCAGTCCGGGGCCGGCCACGTCGTCCTCGCGGAAGGGGAAGGTGGCGTCGGCCACCATGTCGCACAGTTGCTCGAAGACGCTGAGGTAGGCGCGCTCGTAGAGCGAGGAGGGCCCGGTGAGGGGGCCCTGGAGGCGGACCATGACCGCCACCACCCGCCCGTCGAAGCGCACCGGCACGCACCACACCGGCAGGGCCTCCTCGGTGAGGCGGGCCTCGCCGGTGACCCGTTGGCCGCTCTCGAGGGCCAGGCGCGCGAGCGGCCAGTCCTCGCCCGCCAGCTCGGCGCCCACCAGGTCCTCGGGCACCAGGGTCGAGCGGTTGTTGGGTCGCACCTGGGCCATCACCACCCAGTGCTCGGCGCCCTCGCCCGGCACCATGAGGACCAGGTCGGAGAAGGAGAGGTCGGCCAGCAGGGACCAGGAGGTCGTCAGGCGGGCCAGGTGGTCGAGGACGGCCTCGGCCAGCCCCTCGCGGGCGGCCAGCTCGGCCAGGGTGGCCACTAGCCCTCCCTCAGGGGCACCATCACCCGTCTGCGGCCCTCGTAGGAGGCCAGCTGGTCGACGCCGCGCGCGCTGAGCAGGTCGGCCAGGTCGGCGCTGCGCTCGCCCACCCGCTCGAGGGCGTGGGCGTCGCTGGCGGTGGTGAAGGTGACCCCGCGCGTGACCAGGCGGTCGAGCAGCCCCTCGGAGGGGTACTGCTCGCCGACCGGCTTGACCCAGCCCGCCGAGGAGCACTCCACCGACACGTCGGCCGCGGCGGCGGCCTCGGCCATCTGGTCCCAGAAGGGCGTGGGGTCCCCCGGCCAGTAGCCGGCCACCTTGATCAGGTCCGGGTGGGCCAGGACGTCGACGGCCCGAGTGGCCGCGAGCTCGGCGAGCGCGTCGGCGTAGTCGGCCCAGCACCGGTCGACGTCGCGCACCGTCCACTCGCGCATGGGCACCGGGGAGTCGATGTCGTCGAAGGCCCAGCTGCCCAGCCAGTGCACCGAGCCGATCAGCACGTCGAAGGGGTACTGCGCGTAGAGCTCGGCCAGGCGGTCCATCCGGCCCCGCACGAAGTCGACCTCCAGGCCGATCTTCACCGGCAGGCCCTCCTCCTTGGCCCGCTGGGCCAGGGTCACGTACTCCTCGAGGGAGTTGCGACAGGTGAAGTCCATGTACTCGCCCATCACCGGCGAGGTCGCCTCCTCGGGCCGCTCGAGCCAGAAGGGGCCCATGACCTCGAGGACGTCGACGAAGCGGTTGGCGTGCTCGGTGAGGGCCAGCTCGGTGACCCCGTGACGGCCCGCCTCCTCGCAGTAGGCGGCGATCTGGTCCAGCCGGTACCAGACCGAGGACTCCGAGTGGGGCCAGAGGTGCAGGTGGTAGTCGAGCACGCCTAGACGGCGCCGAAGCCGACGACCCGCTCGGCGTTGGGGCTGGCGAACTCGAGGTAGGCGATGCGTGCGGCCGGCACTCCCACTCGCCGGCCCTTGCGGTCGGTGAGCCAGAGCACCTGGTCCTGGCCGAGCGCCGTCTCGACCTCACGGGTCACGGCCTCGAGGTCGACGTCCTCGGCCAGTTCGACGTCGATCTCCTTCATGGACTGGACGATGCCGATGCGAATGTTCATGCTGCGCCTTTCGCTGCCGCCTCCGCCATGTTAGGAGCCTGGGGCATAGTGAGAGCGTGGCGGAGCCGAGCGAACGGTCCCGGCGCTGGGCCTCGACGATGGCGGGCCACGGCGAGGAGCGCGGGCCGCGTCGCGCCCACGCGGACTCGGTCGCCACCCGCCAGGGCGAGGCGCTGACCCGCGTGCGGCGCGAGGAGCAGCTCGACGCCCTGCTGGCCCCCGAGGCGACCCGGCCCGAGGGCGCGGGGCGGCGCCAGCGCGACGAGGAGCCCGACGAGCTGCGGACCTGCTTCGAGCGGGACCGGGACCGGATCTTGCACTCGGCCTCCTTCCGGCGCCTGGCCGGCAAGACCCAGGTCTTCATCTTCCCCGAGGACCACATGCGCACCCGCCTGACCCACGCCCTCGAGGTGGCCCAGGTGGCCGGCTCGATCGCGCGCGCCCTGTCTCTCAACGTGGACCTCACCGAGGCGATCGCGCTCGGCCACGACTGCGGCCACGGACCGGGCGGACACGCCAGCGAGGAGGCGCTCGACCCCTTCGTCGAAGGCGGCTTCGACCACGCCGCCTGGGGAGCCGACGTCTCCCTGGCGGGCCTCAACCTCTGTGCCGAGACCCTCGACGGGATCCGCAACCACTCCTGGAGCCGGCCCGCGCCCTCGACCCCCGAGGGGGAGGTCGTCAGCTGGGCCGACCGGATCGCCTACGTCTGCCACGACTTCGAGGACGCCGTGGCCGCCGGGATCGTCGACCTCGACGGGCTGCCCGCCGTCGTGGCCGAGCGCTGCGGGGCCCGCCGGGGCCAGCAGCTCGGCGCCTTCATCACCGCCATGGTCGACACCACCGTCAGCACCGGGATCGTCGGGATGGACGAGGCCCACGCGGAGGCCCTCGCCGAGTTCCGGGCCTTCAACTACCGCGAGATCTACATGCGCGAGCCCTCCCGCCAGCAGGCCGGCGCCGTGGTGGCGATGCTGCGCGCCCTGGTGGGCCACTACCTCGACTCCCCCGCCGACCTGCCCGAGGCCCCCGGAACCGAGGAGGTCGCGCGCCGCCACGCGGCCGTCGCCTACGTCGCCGGGATGACCGATCGCTTCGCCTGCCGGCGGGCCGTGGAGCTGCTCGGCTGGCCCGAGGAGCGACTGCCCAGCGGGATCGACCGCTAGGGCCGGGCCGCCTCGGCGAGGTCGATCCCCGGCGGTGGGCCGCCGGCCATCCACTCGCGGCGCAGCTCGGTGGTGCGCAGGGCCACCCGCTCGTGGGGCAGGATCCAAAAGCGCGAGTCGGCCACGGCGTCGAGGACCATCTCGGCCACCCGCTCGGGCTCGATCCCGGCGTTCACCGCGTCGGCGGCGGCCCGGTTGACCATCTGGGCCACCGGGTCCTCGAGGTAGGAGGCCAGCTCGGTGGGGATGTTGCGGTGGGACTCGTGGATGCGGGTGCGCACGAAGCCCGGGCACAGCACCGAGACCCCGACCGCCCCACCGTGCAGGAGCAGCTCGTGGAAGAGGGACTCGGAGATGCCCACCACCGCGAACTTCGAGGCGCAGTAGGCGCCCATCCCCGGCACGCCGCCGAGGCCCGCCAGCGAGGCGGTGTTGACGACGTGGCCCTCGCCGGCGGCGAGGAAGTGGGGCACGAAGGCGTTGATGCCATTGATGACCCCGTCGACGTTGACCCCGAGCACCCAGTCCCAGACGGCCTTAGGGGTGCCGATGGCCGGGCCGGCCGCGACGCCGGCGTTGTTGAATACCAGGTGGGCGCCGCCGAACTCCTCGAGGGCCCGCTCGCGCAGAGCCACCACGTCGGCCTCCTCGCGCACGTCACAGAGCTGGCCGGCGACCCGGGCGCCGCCCGCGGCGAGCTCGTCGACGCTGCGCCGCAGCGCCGCCTCCTCGATGTCGCCGATCAGCACCGACATCCCCCGGCGCGCGGCCTCGCGGGCCGTCGCCAGCCCGATCCCGCTCGCGCCCCCCGTGATCACCGCCGTGCGGCCGCTCAGCTCCATGGCTCCCCCTTTGGCGACGACCCTAGACCCCGGGCGGCGCGAGGGAGAGACGGGTCGGGGCCCGCAGCAGCGACCCGAGGCTCTCGGGGTGGCGGCGGTCGAGCCGGGTGGCCACGCAGAGGAAGACCTCGGCCGTCGTGAGCGCGTCGCCGAGGGCGTCGTGGGCCCGGTGGGCCTCGAGGCCGAGGGCGCGGGCCACCTCGCCCAACCCCTCAGGGGCCCGCCAGCCCTCCTCGCGCGCCAGCAGGCGCACGAGGACCAGGGTGTCGAGGGCCGGGCCCCGCCAGCGCAGCGGGCCTCGCGGCCAGGCGGCGCGCAGGAAGGGGACCTCGACACGCAGGTCGTGGGCCACGAGGACCCGTCCCGCTAGGGCCTCAGCCAGGGGGGCCAGGGCCTCGGGTCCGCTCGGGGCGTCCGCCAGGTCGACGGTGCGCAGCCCGTGGACGACCGCGCTCGAGCCCGGGACGGCGCGGTTCGGGCGGCGCCGGCCCTCGAGGGCCCCTCCGACCTGGGCCCGCCCCCGCTCGACCGTGACGGCGCCGAAGGAGAGGATCTCGTCGCGACGCGGGTCGAGACCGGTCAGCTCCAGGTCGACGACGCAGTAGCGGCCCTCGCGCCAGGGCGTCGTGTCCTTCGCGCGCGGGCTGGGGGCCGGATCTCTCACCCTCACCCCTCGAGGGCCGTCTCGTTGGCCACGCGGCGCTGCACCTCGGCCAGCGCCGCGAAGGCCTCGCGCAGGTAGGCCCGCTCCAGGGTCGACAGCGCGGCCACCTCCACGAGATCGTCGGGGTCGCGACCCTCGGCCAACTGGGCGCACTGGTGGTCGAGGCGGAGCTGGGAGATCAGGGTGAAGACGTCAGCGAGGGTCGTGGCGTCCTCCCCGTCGAGCACGCCCGCCGCGCGGGCCACCGCCAGGCGCTCGAGGGTGCCGCCGCTCGGCGAGCCCGCCGCGAGCGCCGCCCAGCGCGCCAGCGCCACCACCGGCGCCGCGGCCGCCCCCTTCAGGTCGATGAGGCCCCCCTCGC
>CAYUZO010000056.1:0-8798 GCA_964449735.1 uncultured Ferrimicrobium sp. | reverse complement strand
CGCCGGGGCGCAGCACGCAGAAGGGACCCACGACCGCGTCCTCGCCGACCGTCGCACTGCGCGCGACGACCTGGGCGACGCGAGCGCGCCGGCCCACCTGGCAGTCGACGAGCTCGGCGTGGGGGCCGATGACGGCCCCGGCGCCGACCCGGGTCGACCCGCGCAGCATCGTGCCGGGCAGGATCGTCACGTCGGGCTCGAGCACCACGGTGGCGTCGAGGTAGGTGGTGGCGGGATCCCACAGGGTCACACCCCGCAGCATCCATCGCTCGGCGAGGCGCTGGCGCCAGGCGGCCTCGACGGCGGCCAGCTGGGCCCGGTCGTTGACCCCGAGGGTCTCGGCGGCGTCGGCGGCCTCGTGGGCCCGGACCGGGTGGCCGGCCCGGCGCAGCTCCTCGACGAGGTCGGTGAGGTAGTACTCGTTCTGGGCGTTGTGACGCCCCAGGCGGCGCAGCGCCGGACCCAGCAGGTCGGCGCGCACGACCATGACCGCCGTGTTCACCTCGCTAACCGCGCGCTCCTCGGGCTGGGCGTCACGCTCCTCGACGATCCGCTCGAGGTTCCCGTCGCGCCCTCGCAGGATCCGCCCGTAGCCGGTGGGGTCCTCGAGGCGGGCGCTGAGGACGGTGAGCGCCGCCTGGCTCGCCCGGTGCTCCTCGAGGAGTCGCTCCAGGGTGGAGCCGCGCAGCAGCGGCGTGTCGCCGGGCAGGATGAGGACGTCGCCGTCCTCGGTGCCGAGCAGCTCGCGCACCGCCCCGAGCGCCACGCTCACCGCGTGACCGGTGCCCAGGCGCTCGTCCTGCTCGACGAAGGTGAGGGCCTGGGTCGTGCTCTCGGCCAGCTCCTTCTCGACCCAGACCGCGCCGTGGCCGACGACTACGACGACCCCGGCGTCGGCGAGCGGTCCGGCCGCTTCGATGACGTAGCCCGTCATCGGCCGTCCACAGAGCCGGTGCAGCGGCTTGGGACGGTCCGAGCGCATCCGGGTCCCCTCCCCGGCGGCCAGGATGACGGCGCAGGTCGGTCTCATCTCCTCCTCTCTAGCAGCCGGCCCTACGATGCCGGGTGTGGCGGCCTACGACGAGTTCTCCCTATTCACGGAGAACCAGGCCGAGTGGGGCCTGAGCGGCCCGATCCCCACCGTCCGTCGCCTCTTCGTCGCCGTGGACGGCCTGCGCCAGGTCAGCGCGCTGCGCTGGGGCGAGGCGCCCGCCGAGGTCGTGCTGCTGCACGGCGGCGCCCAGAACGCCCACACCTTCGACACCGTGGCCCTCGCCCTGGGTCGGCCCCTGCTCGCCCTCGACCTGCCCGGACACGGCCACTCCGACGGCTCGCCCTTCGGCGCGGGGGCGGTGGTCCAGCACGCCCGCGACGTCGCCGCCGCCCTCGACCAGCTCACCGGCCGGGCCCTGCCGGTGGTGGGGATGTCCCTCGGCGGGCTGACGGCGCTCGCCCTCACTCGCGAACGCCCCGACCTGGTGAGCGCCCTGGTGCTCGTCGACATCACCCCGGGAGTCAACGCCGACAAGGCCCGCCACGTCACCGACTTCGTCAACGGACCGGCCACCTTCGCCGATTTCGACGAGATCCTGGCGCGCACCGTCGCCCACCACCCCACCCGCAGCGTCTCCTCGTTGCGGCGCGGGATCCTCCACAACGCCCTGCAGCGGCCCGACGGCTCCTGGGTCTGGCGCCACCAGCGCCACGGACCGGCGACCATGGACGCCCCACCGGTCGGCGACCTCTGGGCGGCGCTCGAGGACTGCGCGGTCCCCGTGACGCTGGTGCGCGCGATGGGGGCGGGATCGGTCGTCGACGACGAGGACGCGGCCGAGTTCTCCCGGCGCCGTCCCGGTGACCGGGTCGTCGAGGTGCCCGGCTCGGGCCACTCGGTCCAGGGGGACGCCCCCCTGCTGCTCGCCCAGGTCATCGGGGAGGTCCTGGGGAGCGGGCCCGCTTCGGTTTGATACCCCGGCGGGTATAGTGGAGAGGCGGCCGCGGAGCCGCGCAGGAGGAACATGGCGACGGTGAACCTGACGGCGGAGACCTTCGACGAGGTGGTCGGCGACGCCTCCATGGCGCTGATCGACTTCTGGGCCTCCTGGTGCGGGCCGTGCCGCGCCTTCGCGCCGGTCTACGAGAAGGTGAGCGAGCTGCACCCCGACCTGGTCTTCGCCAAGGTCGACACCGAGGCCGAGCAGGGCCTCGCGGCGGCCTTCAACATCATGTCGATCCCCACCTTGATGATCGTGCGCGACCGCGTCGTGCTCTACGCCGAGGCGGGAGCCCTGCCCGAGGCCGCCCTCCAGGATCTGATCACCCAGGCCCGCGCGGTCGACATGGACCAGGTCCGCCAGCAGGTCGCCGAGCGCCAGAGCGTTCCCGACAGCGCCGACTGAGCACCGGTCCGGGGGCGCACACTACGGTGGCGCCATCGGACCAGACAGCTCACCCGAACCCGCCCACGACCCGTTGGGCATCGAGGGGACCCTCGCCGCGCTGCGCTTCGCGGTGGCGATCCCGGTGGGCATCCTGGCCCTCGCCGCCCTGGGCGCCTTCTTCTACGCCGCCGTCGTCCTGGTCCGAGCGGTCGGCCACGCGGCGACCCATCTCGACCAGGTGGCCCCTAACGTCGCCCACCTGCTCTCGGTCGTCGACCTCTGCCTGATCGGCGCCACGCTGCTGATCGCGGCGATCGGCCTCTACGAGCTCTTCGTGAGCCGGGTCGACTCCCACCCGAGCCGGGCGCTGCCGAGCTGGCTGCTCATGCGCGACCTCAACGACCTGAAGGCCCGGATCGTTGCGATGATCGTGCTGGTGGCGGCGGCCACCTTCATCGAGGTCCTCGTCGAGTTCCCCTCCCCGCACCGGGTCCTCGAGACGGGGGTGGGGATCGGCGCCGTCGTCGTCGCCCTCACGGCCTTCCTGCGCTTCTCCGGGCGCGAGGGGCCGGGCGGGTCCCAGGAGTGAGGGGCCGACCCGGGAGTCGGCACTCGCTGGCGGGGGAGGGCTCGAACCTCCAACCTTCGGATCCAAAGTCCGCTGTTCTGCCGGTTGAACTACCCGCCACTGGCTCCGGAGACTCTTCCCCGATTCTTAGTCGCGGTGGTGGGATGATTTACTCCGGAGCGCCACACTAGAGCCTGACACGCGAGAGGGACCCCGTGACGACCAGCCCAGCCACCTCCTACGTCGCCATCGTCGACGACGACGGCGCCATCCGCTCGGCCCTGGGGCGAGCGCTGCGCATGGAGGGCTACCAGGTCGAGCTCTTCGAGGACGGACTGAGCGCCCTCAAGGAGATCCAGCTGCGCGCCCCCGACGCGATCGTGCTCGACCTGCAGCTGCCCGACATCGACGGGCTGGAAATCTGCCGGCGGATCCGGCGCGCCGGCGACGCGACGCCGATCCTGATGCTCACGGCGCGCGACGCCGTCAACGACCGCGTCGAGGGCCTGGACGCGGGGGCCGACGACTACCTCGTGAAGCCCTTCGACCTCGCCGAACTGCTGGCGCGCCTGCGGGCGCTGCTGCGCCGGCACAGCTACGCCGAGGGAGAGGACGCCGTCTTGCGCTTCGAAGACCTGTCGCTCAACCCCTCGACCCGCGAGGTGCGCCGCGGCGAGCGGGCCATCGAGCTCACCAAGATCGAGTTCGACCTGCTCGAGCTCTTCCTTCGCCACCCCCGCCAGGTCCTCACCCGCGACCAGATCCTCGACCTCGTCTGGGGCTACAACTTCGACTCGGGCACCAACTCGCTGGCCGTCTACGTCGGATACCTGCGCCGCAAGCTCGAAGAGGTCGGTGAGTCCCGCCTGATCCAGACGGTCCGCGGCGTGGGCTACGTGCTTCGCACCTCGTGACCTTCCGGGCCAGGGTGATCGCCGCGACGGTCGGCGTCGCCGCCTTCGCGGTCGTCCTGGCCTGCCTGGCCTCCTTCCTCACGCCCCGCAACGCCCTGCTGCGCTCGGTGGACGAGTCACTGACCCAGGCGGCCGCGAGCTCCCAGCTGCCCGGCGGGGGCAACGACGAGACCACCCCGAACCTCGGGGCCTTCGTCGAGCTCGTCCTGCCCAACGGGACGACCTCGCCCACCTCCGACGTCCCCATCGACGCGACGATCCTGGCCGTCGCCAAGGGCACCTCCCCCCAGGTGCGCCGCACCGTGGAGATCTCCGCTGAGTTCTACCGCGAGCTGATCCAGCCCCTGCCCAAGAACACCGTGGTCACCTGCCCGACCGGGCTGTGTCGGATCCCCACCACCTCGGCCAAGCTCTTCCTCGTCAACATCACCGGCCAGGAGAACGAGCTGCGCCGCCTCGTCAAGACCCTGCTCATCGTGGCCGCCGGTGGCGTGCTCCTCGCCCTCGGCCTGGGGCTCTTCATCGCCCGCGCCGCCCTGCACCCCCTCGAGGAGGTCACCGACGAGATCGAGACCATCGCCGAGACCTCCGACATGACGATCCGGGTCCCCGAGGGGGGCGCGGACGAGCTCGGCCGACTGCGGCGGGTCTTCAATCGCCTCCTGTCCTCGGTCCAGTCGAGCCAGACCCTCCAACGCCAGCTGGTGCTCGACGCCAGCCACGAGCTGCGCACGCCGCTCACCTCGCTGCGCACCAACGCCCAGGTCCTCTCGCGCGCCGCCGAGCTCGAGCCCGACGACCTTCGCCGGCTGACCCAGGACATGGTGGCCCAGGTGGACGAGCTGGCCAAGCTGGTCACCGACCTCGGCGAGCTGGCCCGCGGCGAGCGCTCCGAGGGGGCCCTCACCGTCATCCGGCTCGACGAGCTGGTCGACGAGGTGGTCGACACCGCCCGCACCCACGCCCGAGTGAAACACATCACCATCGAGGACCACTGCGAGGCCTCCTTCGTGGAGGGCCGCCGGGACCGGCTGGTGCGGGCCCTGTCGAACCTGCTCACCAACGCGGTCAAGTTCACGCCACCGGGCGGACGCATCGTCGTGCGCTCCGAGGGGGGCGAGGTCGTCGTCTCGGACACCGGGCCGGGCGTCGCCGAGGCGGACCGCCCCTTCATCTTCGACCGCTTCTGGCGCTCCGCCTCGGCTCGAGCGCTGCCCGGCTCGGGCCTCGGGCTCTCGATCGTCGCCCAGGTCGCCACCGAGTTCGGCGGCAGCGTCTCGGTCGACCAGGACCCCGAGCTCGGCGGTGCCCGTTTCCGCCTGGACCTTCCCGAGGCGCGCCCCTGATCGGTTTTTCTCCAGTTCTTATCCCCGGCGTCGGGGGCCCTTAGGTGGCCCGGCCACACTGGTTGTCATGACCTCCCTGCGCCGCACCCCCCAGCTGCGCGATCGTCGCTTCGCCCGAGTGCGCCGCGTGACCCAGTCGGTGTTCGTCGGCTCGGGCGCGGTGGCCGCCCTCCTGGCGGGCTTCGTCGCGGCCAACCCCCACTCGACGACCACCTCGGTCGTGACCCCGAAGGCCTCCTCGACGCCGGCGACCACCACCACCGCCCCGGCCAGCTCCTCGGCGAGCTCGACCCAGCAGAAGTCCCCCACCACGACGGTCGCGCCGGCGCCCACCACCACGACGACCGTGTGCACCTCCACGCCCTCGGGCGTCGTGACCTGCTACTAGCCCCCGTGGGGGCCCGGCCCGTCACCGAATCTTCATCGCCATCTCCTCAAATCTTTTAAAAACATTGCCTCCCCTTAACTTCCACCCGCTTGGCTATAGCCATGACCGAGAACCCCTCAGCCATGGAGGCCCCCGACGACGGGATCGAGTCCGTCGACCCCCGCCTGCGCCACCGGCGCTTCGCCCGAGTCCGCCAGCTGACCCAGATGGTCTTCCTCGGGGCGGGCGTGACCTCGGGCTTCCTGGTGGGCTACCTGGCCAACGTCGCCGCGAGCGCCAGCTCGACCTCCTCGTCGACCTCGGGGTCGGTGTCGACCACCACGGCTCCGCCCACGACGACCCCCGCGACGGGGGGCTCCTCGTCATCGACGAGCAGGATTCGGATGTTGCTGGGGATTGCAGTGACCAGTGGACGCTCCTTCGCCGGCGTAGCAACCGAAGCCCTATGCTCGGAGCTGTGCTCAACAAACCGTGACGATGACATGGGGCGCCGCTTCGAGACCATAGTTCATATGTACTAGATGAGGCTGGTTAGGTGCACTCATGGCGCATGCCATCTGACGATCCCTAGAATTCGTTCCGGTGTAGAGAACGTGTGTAGACCGGCGCTGAAACCGGTTTCATTCCAAGGAATAGGCGAGAGACAACGAATCTCTCGGTTTGCAAGTCGTTCGCGTTTGAGGAGACGAATCATGAAGGCGTTCCGGCAAATCACTGCGGCAATCTGTCTGCTGCTCTTGTGGGCAGTAGGCTCTTCCGCTCATGCGCAGACCAACAAGGGGCAGCTGGCCGGAAACGTCACGGACCAGACGGGCGCCTATATCGTGGGCGCCTCTGTAACGGCGAGGAACGATGCCACGGGGTCGACTTACACCGCAACCTCGACGAACGCGGGTGCCTATCGGTTCCCCTCGATCGAGTTGGGTAGCTTTACCGTGACGGTGACGTCGCCAGGCTTTCAGAAGTCGGTGAACACGGGCGTGTTGGTCCAGGTCGGAACGACGACCGCCTTGAACGTGGTGCTCTCGAGCGGCGGCACGACTGAGACGGTCGCCGTAAATGCGAACGCGCTCACCTTGCAGACCGAGTCCTCCGATGTTGGCGGCGTCGTGAACACGCGCCAGGTGATTGACCTTCCGCTCGCACTGGGAGGCGTTGGGAACATGCGGTCGCCCGAGGCTTTCGTGTTCCTGATTCCCGGAACCGCCGGGCCGGGAACCGCAAACAGCCCGAATGGGATTTTCATCTCCAAGATTGGCGGCGGCCAGAACTTCGGCAACGAGGTGCTGTTGGACGGTGCCAGCCAAACGCGTTCAGAAAATGGCTCATCGTTTGACGAGGAAGCACCATCTGTTGAAGCCATCTCTGAGTTCAAAGTTACGACGTCTACGCCATCCGCTGAGTTCGGCCGCACGACTGGCGGCATTGAGAACTTCGTGACTAAATCGGGCACCAATAACTATCACGGCACGGTTTTCAACATCTTCAAAGACCAGGGGCTGGATGCCAACACCTGGTTCAACAATGGGCGCGCAGCAATGTGCACTGGCCCGGACAGTGCGAGCTGTCGTGCAAGCTTCAAACGTCCAGCGGATCACAAGAACGATTACGGCGTATCGATTGGCGGCCCGCTGAGCATCCCGCACGTGTACGACGCGAAAAACCGCACATTCGGCTTCTTCGCATGGGAGCAGTTCAAGCAGAACCAGGGCGGCACGTCGGTGACGACTGTGCCCACAGTCGCGGAGCGGGGAGGCGACTTCTCCGATCAGCTGATAGGCGGAGCGACCGGCCAGACGAACCCATGCGATGGCACACCGATTCTGAACGGGCAGATCTTCGATCCATCTACGACTCGGTCGCTGACACAGCCGGACGGAAGCGTCATCCGCTGCCGTACGGCATTTCCTGGCAACATCATTCCCACGGCCCGTCAGTCCTCGGTTGGCCAGAACATCATGAAGTATTACCCGACACCGACATCGGCGGGTATCAACAACAACTACTCTCTCAGTTCTTCGTTTCCGGTCAACGAGACGACCTACACCATTCGCATCGACCAGAACGTTTCCGACAGCAGCAAGATCTGGGGCACGTACTCGACGCGCGAGAACAGCTCGTTGAAGGCTGTCCGGACACTCCCGGATCCGGTTGATCCGAACCAGTGGCAACAGGATTTCATCACCCACTTCTTCCGTGTGGGCTGGGATTACGCCATCAGCCCGAACCTTCTCAATCACGCAGTTCTTGGAACCAATCGCAGCAACTCGAAGAACTTTACTGTTGCGGCTAATGGTAAGACCAACTATGCCCAGCAGCTTGGTATCGGCAACATCGACTACACGAACTTCCCGGTGATTCGTCCCAATGCAGAAGGGATTCCGAACCTCAGCAACACGCATGCGGACGACAATGTCGATAACGGTATCCGCTTCGCCGATAGCGTGAGCTGGATCAAGGGCAGAAACAGCTTTAAGTTCGGATTTGACTATCGCTATCAGCAATACTCCAATATCGCTTTCGACACGCTGGCCGGCGAGTTCAACTTCAGCGGCAATCAGACAAAACAAAGCGATGTGTCGCAGTTCAACTCCGGCACCGGCAATGGACTTGCCAGCCTCGAGTTGGGGTTAGTGGACGGAGCGGACCTGAGCAAGCGGCTGCATCAGCCCCGCTGGATCTCGAACTACTGGGCGGGATTCATTCAGGATGACTTCAAAGTCTCCAACAAGCTGACGCTGAACCTGGGCTTCCGCTACGACGTCGATCAGCCTCGTCGTGAATCGAAGAACCTCACCTCGAACTTCAGCCTGACTGCCATCGACCCCAAAACCGGCACTCCTGGTGCACTGGTCTTCGGATCAAAGTGCAACTGCAATACGCGGTGGGCAGACACCTGGTTCAAGGACTTCGCGCCGCGCCTCGGATTTGCCTATGCCGCGAACGACAAGACGGTCTTCCGTGGTGGTTACGGTATTCTTTACGGGCCGCTGCAATATAACGATTTCGGCGGGTCCATGCTTCAGGGCTATTCGGCGAATCCGAACTTCGGCTCTGACGGGTTCAACCCCGCGTTTGACATCGGAGGCGGGTTCCCGAGTTATGCTCCGCCGCCGAACCTCGATCCAGGCCAGCTTGATAACGGCAACGCCGCAGCTCCGCAATTCGTGGGCGGTTCCTACATCGCAAAGAAGTACGGCC
>CAYUZO010000055.1:0-9053 GCA_964449735.1 uncultured Ferrimicrobium sp. | reverse complement strand
ATCGACCAGACGATCTCGTTGCCGCCGCTCGTAACGAGCCAGGGCAATAGGGGCACCATCGCCCCGACGCCGAAGGCCACCAGCGAGGCGAAGGCCGCCGACCACGGCGAGCCCGTCGCCGACGGGTCGACACCGAGCTCCTCACGGGCGTGGGTGCGCAGCGCCAGATCCGGGTCGCGCATCAGGTCCGCAGCGAGACGGCCGGCGAGGTCGTCCTCGATGCCGCGCTCGACGAACATCGCCCGCAGCTCCTCGCGCTCGGCGTCGGGGCTCTGGGCGATCGAGCGGCGCTCGACCTCGATCTCGTACTCGAGGAGCTCCTTTTGCGCGCTCATCGAGACGTACTCCCCCGAGGCCATCGAGAAGCCCCCCGCGACCAGGCCCGCGAGACCGGCGAGGCGCACCACCGAGTGCCCGGGGCTGGCGCCGACGAAGCCGAGGATCAGGCTGAGGTTCGTCACCAGGCCGTCGCTGGCGCCGAAGACGCCCGCGCGGAACCATCCTCCCGAGATCTGGCGGTGGCCCTCGGTGTGCAGGTGATCGCTCACGGGCCCAGTCTACGGACGGGCTCGGTGACCGTCTGGTGAACGGTAGGCTCGCCCGGGAGGCAGCCATGACCACGCAGCTCGCAAGCATCGACGATCTCTACCCGTTGGTGGGCCAGCACCTCGGCTACTCGGAGTACCGCACGGTGACCCAGGAGCAGGTGAACCTCTTCGCCGACGCCACCGGCGACCACCAGTGGATTCACGTCGACCCCGAGCGGGCCGCCCAGGGGCCCTTCGGGCACACGATCGCCCACGGTTACCTGACCCTCTCGCTGATCCCCGTGCTCATGGGTGGGGTGGTCAAGGTCGGCGGCGTCTCGATGGGGATCAACTACGGCGCCAATCGGATCCGCTTCACCTCCCCGGTGCCGGTCGGCGCCGAGGTGCGCGCCGGGGCCACCCTGGCCTCGATCGAGGAGGTCCCCGGCGGGGTCCAGGTCGCGATGGACGTGACCGTCGAGGTGAAGGGCTCCGAGAAGCCCGCCTGCGTCGCCCAGGTCCTGACGCGCTACTACCGCTGAACCCGTGAGCGACCTGCTGCCCACCGGCGAGGCCAAGACCCGCCACGTGCGCTCGATGTTCGACGCCATCGCCGGGCGCTACGAGATGGTGAACAAGGTGATGACCTTCGGCCTCGACGCGCGCTGGCGCCGTCGGGCGGTGGCCGACCTGCGGCTGGCCCCCGGGAGCCTCGTGCTCGACGTGGCGGCCGGCACCGGCGACTTGAGCCGTGAGCTCGAGCGCCAGGGCCATCGCGCCCTCAGCTCCGACCTCTCCTTCGGGATGCTGGCCGCCGGCCACGGCATGCCGGCGCGGGTCCAGTCCGACGCGGCCCACCTGCCCCTGGCCGACGGCTCGGTCGACGGGGTCACCTGCGGATACGCGCTGCGCAACTTCACCGATCTCGAGGCCTGCCTGCGCGAGATGGGCCGAGTGATCCGCCCCGG
Source organism: uncultured Ferrimicrobium sp. (assembly GCA_964449735.1). Classification (GTDB taxonomy): domain Bacteria; phylum Actinomycetota; class Acidimicrobiia; order Acidimicrobiales; family RAAP-2; genus RAAP-2. Next base: position 7,558 of record CAYUZO010000055.1, on the reverse strand, counting down.
CGGGCGGGTCTCCCTGCTCGAGGTCGCCGAGCCCCGCGGCGGGCTGCTGCGCGCGGGCTTTCGACTGTGGTTCCGGCGTATCGTCCCCCTGATCGGCGGGTTGCTCTCGGACCGCGACGCCTATCGGTACCTGCCACGGTCGACCGCCTACCTGCCCGAGCCCGAGGAGCTGGTGGCGATGTTGCGCCGGGCCGGGTTCAGCGCCGTCAACCACCGCCGCGTAATGGGTGGGCTGAGCCAGCAGCTCCTGGGGACGCGCACGTGAGGTTGGTCCGCCGGCGCGCGAGCCTGTCCTCGCTCGCCGCCCTCAAGGCCCTGGCCGCCCGCAGCGGGTGGCTGCTCGACGGTCCCGACGGCCTGCACGCCGGGCTGGGCCCGAGTCTGCTCGAGCTCGAACTGGCCGGCGGCCGCGACCACACCGACGCCGTCGCGCGCCTCGGTGAGATCGAGCTGGTGGGCGAGGATGGACCGGCCGGCAGCGGGGCCGTGGCCTTCGCGACCCTCCCCTTCGACCCCGTGGCTCCCGGAGCGCTCCACGTGCCGCGCCTCAGCGTCCTCGCCACCGCCGAGGGCACCTGGGTCTGCGCCCCCGAGGGCGAGGACCTCGACGGGCTGCTGGAGGGGGTCGCCGCGCCGAACCAGGGACCCCAGCGCCCCCGCTCCCTGGTCTCGGAGCCGACCGCCGACGAGTACGCCCACCGCGTGGCCCAGGCCGTCGAGATGCTCCGTCGCAAGGAGATCGACAAGGTGGTCCTCGCCCGGTCGGTCCGCGGGACCGTCCCCGAGCCCCTCGACGCCGCCGCCCTCGCCGAGCGACTGCGCCAGCGCGAGCCGGCCTGCACGATCTACGCCCTGCCCACGAGCGACGGGCGGCGCTTCGTGGGCGCGAGCCCCGAGCTGCTCGTGCGTCGAGAGGGTGCCGTGGCGACCTGCCACCCCCTCGCGGGGACCATCGCCCTGCCGGCCCACGAGCTGGCCGACGACTACGAGCGCTGGCTGCTCGGCAGCGCGAAGAACCTCCACGAGCACGCCGTGGTCGTCGACGAGATCGTCCAGAGCCTCTCGGGCGACTTCGAGGACATCGAGGCCGACCCCACCCCGTCGATCGTGACCCTGGGCACGATCGCCCACCTCGGCAGCTGGATCAGGGCCCGGGCCTCGGGCCCTGATACCCCCGACGCGCTCGACCTCGTGCGCCGCCTCCACCCGACGGCCGCGGTCGCCGGACAGCCCCGCGACGCCGCCTACGTCCTACTGCGCCAGCTCGAGGCCCTCGATCGCGGCCACTACGCCGGACCTGTGGGCTGGCTCGACCAGCGTGGTGACGGCGAGTGGTGGATCGGGCTGCGCGGCGTGGTGATCGACGGGTCCTCCTTCGAGGCCTGGGCCGGCGCGGGGATCGTCTCGGAGTCCGACCCGATCGCCGAGCGCGAGGAGACCCGCGACAAGCTGTCGGTGGTGCTGTCGGCCCTGCTGCTCGACCGGATCAGCTAGCGAGCGGGCCGACCGAGCGCCCGTTGGGCCGCCCAGCGGGTCACCAGCCACAGCGCCTCGACGACGATGGCGCTGGACATCTTGGACTGGCCGCGGGTGCGGTCGGTGAAGGAGATGGGCACCTCGACGATCGAGGCGCGGGCCTGACGGGCCCGGTAGGTCATCTCGATCTGGAAGCCGTAGCCGTCGGCGGTCACGCTCGCGTAGTCGATCCGCTCGAGCAGGTCCTTGGAGTAGACGCGAAAGCCCGAGGTGGCGTCGCGCACCTTGAGCCCGAGCATCACCGAGGCGTACTGATTGCCGCCGCGCGACAGCAGCAGGCGCGAGAGGGACCAGCTGGGAATCGCGCCGCCGGGCACGTAGCGAGACCCGATCACCACCTCGTGGTCCTCGGCCGCCGCGAGCAGGCTCGGGAGAGCCGACGGATCGTGGGAGAAGTCACAGTCGATCTCCACGAAGTGGTCGTAGCCGCGCTCGATCCCCCACGCGAAGCCAGCCCGGTAGGCCCCGCCGAGGCCCGCCTTCGCGGCGCGCGAGAGCAGGTGGATCTGCCCGAGGCGCTCGGCGCAGGCGCTCGCCACCGCCGCCGTGCCGTCGGGGCTCGCATCGTCGACGACCAGGATGTCCGCTTCCGGGGTGGCGGCGCGAAGGGCCTCGAGCATCCTCTCGACGTTGTCGATCTCGTTGTAGGTGGGTAGCACCACCAGGGTTCGCACCGCCGAATTCTACCGGCGGCCCTAGACTGGTCCCATGGCCCGGCACGTGCGAGCGAGCGGCCGGCGCCCGAGGGCGGCGTGAGCGAGCCGGGTCCCCCGGAGGGGTCCACACCGCAGGCGTCACCCTCCCCCCAGGCCCCACGGGCGCGCTTCTCGCTCCCCCGCCAAGTCCGGATCATCCTCTCGATCGGGCTCTTGCTCTTCGTGTTCGAGTTCCTGGTCCTACCCCAGTTCGCCGGGGCCAAGCGCTCGGTGCACCTCCTCGCGGACCTCAACCCGGTCCTCGTGGCCATCGCGGTGGTGTGCGAGATGGCGGCCATCTACTCCTACGTCGAGTTGACCCGCACCGTGCTCTACCCCTACTCGCCCCGGCGCTACGACACCCTGCGCGTCAACCTGGCGGGTCTGGCGATCAGCCACGTGGTTCCGGGGGGGACGGCGCCGGCCGGCGCCCTCTCCTACCGGATCTTCAACGAGATCGGCGTGCCCAAGGAGACCAACGCCTTCGGCCTGGCGACCCAGGGCAGCGGCTCGGCGGTGGTGCTCAACATCATCTTCTGGGTGGCCCTCGTCGTCTCGATCCCCCTGCGCGGCTTCAACCCGGCCTACGGCTTCGCGGCCCTCGCGGGCGTCTTCTTGCTCGCCGCCTTCTTCGGCACGATCCTGCTGCTGACCCGCGGACAGCGCCACGCCGACCGGTGGCTGCGCGCCATCGCCGGCCGGACCCGCCTGCTCGACCCCGACTCGGTCAGTGGACTTCTCGAGAAGGTCGCCAACCGGGTCACCGTGCTCATCAACAACCGACGGACCCTGTGGTGGGCCTTCACCTGGGCCGGGCTCAACTGGCTGTTCGACGCGGCCTGCCTCTGGGTCTTCGTGTGGGCCTTCGGCTACGCCATGAGCCCCATCGACCTGCTGGTCGCCTACGGGCTCGCCAACGTGCTGGCGGCCATCCCCCTGACCCCGGCCGGCCTCGGCGTCGTCGAAGGGGTCCTCATCCCGACCATCGTCGGCTTCGGGGTGCCCCACTCCGAGGCGATCCTGGCGGTCCTCTCCTACCGGCTCGTGAACTTCTGGATCCCCATCCCCCTCGGGGGTGCCGCCTACGCCTCCCTGCAGTGGCGCCGCGGACGCGAGGTCACCGAGGGGCCAACGCCCGAGCCCGGGCCACCGCCCGCCGCTTGAACTCCTCCTGGCAGGAGAAGTCGTTGACCGGCTGCAGGCGCCGCCAGCGACGGTCGGTCCCAAGCACCCAGGTGAAGCGGTCGTCACGCCAGGTCACCTCGAAGGCCTCGATCAGCTCGGCGCGGGCGTGGGGGTCGAGGATCGGCACCACGACCTCGACCCGGCGGTCGAGGTTGCGCTCCATCAGGTCGGCCGAGCCAAGGTACACCTCGCAGGCCGGGTCCTCGGGGCGGCCGAAGACGAAGACCCGCGAGTGCTCGAGGAACTCGCCCACGACCGAGTGGACGGTGATGTTCTCGCTCAGGCCCACCACCCCGGGTCGCAGACTGCACAAGGTGCGCACCGCGAGGCGGATGGGCACGCCGGCCAGCGAGGCCTCGTAGAGGGCGTCGATGATCGTCGGGTCGGTGAGGCCGTTCACCTTCATGGCGATGGCCCCTCGGGGCCCGAGGTCACGCTGGCGGGCGATGAGCTCGACCACCCGGTCGCGGGTGTGGGTCGGGCTGACGACGATGAGCCGGTACTCGGCCACCTTGGCGAAACCGGTGAGGAAGTTGAAGAGCTCGCCGACGTCGTGGGCGATGTCGGGGTTGCAGGTCAGCAGGCCGAAGTCCTCGTAGGCCCGCGCCGTGCGGTCGTTGTAGTTGCCGGTGGCCACGTGGACGTAGCGCATCGTCGAGCCGCCTTCCGCGCGCACCACGAGCGCGGTCTTGGAGTGGGTCTTCAGGCCCACCACGCCATAGACCACGTGGACCCCCGCGTCCTCGAGCGCCTTGGCCCACTCGATGTTGGCCGCCTCGTCGAAGCGGGCCTTCAGCTCGACCAGTGCCACCACCTGCTTGCCCCGCTCGGCCGCGCGGATGAGGGACCTCACGACCGGCGAGTCACCGGAGGTCCGGTAGAGGGTCTGCTTGATGCCCACCACCTTGGGGTCGTCCGCGGCCTGGGCGATGAAGGCCTCCACCGAATCGGAGAAGGACTCGTAGGGGTGATGGACCAGGATGTCCCCCTCGCGGATCGCGGCGAAGACGTCGCCCACGTGGTCGCCCTCGAGCAGGCGCGGCGGGGTGAGCGGGCTCCAGCCCTCGCCCTTGAGGTCGGGACGGTCCAGTCCGTAGAGGCTCCACAGGTCGTGCAGGCCCAGGGGGGCGTCGGTCACGTAGACGTTGGCCGTGTCGAGCTCGAGCTGCTCGACGAGCAACTCGAGGAACTCGGGGTCCATCCCCCGCTGGATCTCCACGCGCAGCGCCTCGCCGAAGCGCCGCCGGCGCAGTTCCACCTCCAAGGCGACGAGCAGGTCGTCGGCCTCGTCCTCTTCCAGGGTGAGGTCGGCGTTGCGCGTGACCCGGAAGAGGTCGGCGCGGCCCAACTCCATGCCCGGGAAGAGCCGGCCGAGGTTGGCCACGATGAGCTCCTCGAGCAGGCACCAGCGCCCCGAGGGCGTGGCGAGGAAGCGCGGCAAGGAGCTGGGCACCTTGACGCGGGCGCTGCGCTCCTCGCCCGAGGCCGGGTCGACGACCGTCACGGCCACGTTGAGCGAGAGGTTGGAAATCATCGGGAAGGGGTGGCCCGGATCGACGGCCAGGGGCGTCAGCACCGGGTAGACGTGCTCGTCGAAGTAGGTGCTGAGGTGGGCCACCTCCTCCTCTGCGAGGTCGCGGTAGTGGACCACCTCGACGCCCTCGCGGGCCAGTTCGGGCAGGAGGTGATCGAGCACGATGCGGTCCTGGCGCTCGACGAGGGCGGTGACGCGCTCGCGGATCATCGAGAGCTGCTGCCGGGGTCGCACCCCGTCGATGCCCGCGCTCTGGACGCCGGCGGCCACCTTGTCCTGGAGGCTCACCACCCGGACCTGGAAGAACTCGTCGATCATGTCCGCGAAGATCGCCACGAACTTGCATCGCTCGAGCACCGCCAGGCGACGGTCCTCAGCGAGGTCGAGCAGACGAGCGCCGAACTCCAGCCGGCTCAACTCACGACTCGAGAAGCGCTCGGGCCCGAAGCTCATGACCTGGTCCGACACGACGTCCTTTCGCGGCTCCCCGGGCCTGTGCGTAATCGCCCCATCGTAGAACTACGCTGGCCCACGTGGCGCAACACGGACGGCACCCGGCTCCCGCGGCGCCGCGGCCCGAGACCGACTCACGACCCGGGCGCACCACCGAGCTCGCCCTGATGGCGCTGGCCTGGCTGATCGTGGGCGCCTTCTACGTGCTGGCCTCCCTCGGCGCCAAGGGCCAGATGCCCCCGCGCCTGTGGAGCTTCCTCGGGGCCATCGCCGCGATCTCGCTGGCCATGCACGTGGCGATCCGGTTCCTCGCCCCCCACGCCTCCCAGGTGCTCCTGCCCATCGCCACCTTGCTCAACGGCATCGGGTACGTCGAGATCAGCCGCTGGAACCCGGTCTACGCTGGCTACCAGTCCCTGTGGTTCCTGATCAGCGCCATCGGGCTGGTCGTGACCCTGGTGCTGGTGCGCCACGTGCGCGACCTCGACCGCTACCGCTACCTGACCCTGCTCGGCGCCTTCTTCTTACTGCTCGCCCCCCTTATCCCCCACTTCGGCGAGTCGGTCAACGGCGCCCGGCTGTGGATTGCGGTCGGTCGGCTCTCCTTCCAGCCCGTCGAGCTGGCCAAGATCCTGCTGGCCTTCTTCTTCGCCTCCTACCTGGCGGCCAACCGCGAGCTGCTCTCGACCCCGACCCAGCGCCTCGGTGGGCGGCTGATCGTGCCGCCCCGCACCCTGGTTCCCGTGGTGATCGCCTGGGGGCTGGCCATCGCGGTGCTGGGCCTCGAGAACGACATCGGCTTCGCGATGCTGCTCTTCGCCCTCTTCCTCGCGCTGCTCTGGGTCACCACTGGGCTCAAGACCTACGTGCTGCTCGGGCTGACCCTCTTTGCCGGGGGCGCTCTCGTGGCCTCGCGCTACTTCAGCCAGATCCACCTGCGCGTCACCTGGTGGCTCGACCCGTGGAGCACGGCGGCGATGAACGCCGGCGGGCGCCAGTTGGCGCTCGGCTGGTTCGCCTTCTCCGCCGGCGGGGTCACCGGCACCGGCCTCGGGCTCGGCCAGGCCGGCATCACCCTCCCCTACACCACCTCGGACATGATCTTTGCCGCCATTGGCGAGGAGCTGGGTTTCCTCGGCGTGGTCCTGGTGGTGAGCCTCTTCGTGGCCTTCGTCGCCGAGGGCTTTCGCATCGCCCAGCGCGCCCACTCGGACTTCGTGCGCATGGCCGCCACGGCGCTCACCGCGACCATCGGGTTCCAGACCTTCTTCATCATGGCCGGCGTCCTGCGCCTGCTGCCCTTCACGGGCATCACGGTGCCCTTCATGGCCTACGGCGGCAGCTCCCTGGTGGCCAACTACCTCATCGTGGCGCTGCTCCTGCGCATCAGTCACGAGAACGCGCTCGAGGTGCGCGGCGGCGAGATCCGCCGCGTGGAGCTCTAGAGCGGCTAGTCGGCCCGTCGCGCGAGGATCGACTCCTCGCACAGGATCGGCGCCGGGACCCGCTGGCGCAGGGCCACGATGATCGCGTCCGAGGTCCGACAGTCGAGCAGGACCCGACCCTGGGGGCCCATCAGGTCGAGCTCGGCGTAAAAGACCCCGGCCTCGTAGCGCACGATCCTCGCCGCCACCACGTCACAGCGCAGCTCAGCCAGCGCCGCGCAGAACAGCTCGTGGGTCCCGGGCCGGCGCCCCTGCCCGTGCTCCATCGCCAGGTGCAGGGCCTGGGCCTCGGGCAGGGCGATCGGCACGGCCAGGTTGCGAAAGGGGGCCTCGGTCTCCATCAGGTGGACGGTCGGCGAGGCGTCGGCCAGGTCGAAGATGACCGTCTCGGCGCTCAGGACCCGAAAGACGGGGGCCGGACCACCCGCGGGGGCCGTCTCGGGGGCTTCCGCCCCCTCCTCGGGCGCCGAGGGCGCCTCCTCGGCCCCCTCGTCGTGCGTCGGTGCCGGCTCCTCCACGGCGAGAAGGCTAACCGTTGCGTCGGCGCGACACCGACAGGACGAGGCCCCCACCGGTGAAGAAGACCAGCGCCGCCGAGCCGCCGTAGCTGAGGAAGGGTAGCGGGATGCCGGTGATGGGCATGATGCCCATCGTCATCCCGATGTTTTCGAAGCAGGAGAAGGCGAAGAAGATGAAGACCCCGAGACCGA
>CAYUZO010000054.1:0-9495 GCA_964449735.1 uncultured Ferrimicrobium sp. | reverse complement strand
TTCCCGCGACCGGGAAATTACGCGCAAATGCGTCTGGCGACCTGCGGAAAGTAAGGTTCGGGTTGGTCCCGGCCCGCGCGTATTCCAGAAACAGCACACTCAGGCCTTCCTGCACGCCACGCCGACGCCGACGCCGACGCGAGCGTGAAGGTCAGGCAAGAGACGGTGGGCTTGGGCAGGCCGGTGACTTTGGCGATCTCCACGTTGCCCAGCAGCTTCTGGTCGAGCACGAAGGCCCGCAGTGTGGCGAGCCCGCGGGGCAGCGCGTTTGTCAAGGCGCGTCCGCATCGTCTGTCTTGAACTCGGCACCGGCACGGCCGGTGGACAACGCTGGCGCGTTGCCAACCGGCCATTTTGGATTACCTCGGATATGGAAGACGTTCTTTGCGCAGCCTTCAGAGATCCAGAACCAGACGAGCTGATTTCGCACGCGAGCAGCATGGCGTGAACTGGTCGTTTGCCGCCCGCTCGGCGGGAGTCAGATAGAGATCCCGGTGGTCGGGCTCGCCCTCGAGCACCCGGACCACGCAAGTGCCGCAGACGCCTTGCTCGCACGACGTTGGCACGTACACACCGGCTTCCGCTAGGGCCTGCACCACGGTACTGTCCATCGGCACGTAGATGACTTGGCCGGAACTGGCGAGCCTGACCTCGAAGCTGGCATCGGTACGTCTTGCTACGGGCTCGGCGGCGAAAAATTCATAGTGCAGTTGCCCCTCAGGCCAACCTGCGGCGCGCGCGGTGCTGAGCACCGCATCCATGAAGCCCTTCGGCCCACAGACATAGACGTGCACCCCCGGCTGCGGCTTGTCGAGCACCGCGTGAATATCCAGCTTCTGTTCCGGCGGCCCGTCGTCAAAGTGGAACTGCACTCGCGAGACGAAGGGTGAATGCTCGATGCGCTGGTAGAACGCTGTCCGGTCACGGGAGCGCGTGCAGTAGTGCATCTCAAAGGGCTCGCCGGCAACCGCGAGCCGCTCTGCCATGCACAGGATCGGTGTGACCCCAATGCCGCCAGCGAGCAGCACGCTGGATTTTGCCTGGTGCGCGAGCGGGAAATGATTCTTGGGCGCGCTGATCGTGAGCACGTCCCCCTCATTCACCTGCTCGTGCATGGCCTTCGAGCCTCCGCGCGTCGCGGCGTCCTTCAGCACGCCTATCCTATACAGGCCGCTCTCAAAGGGCGCGTTGCAAAGTGAATACTGGCGCGTCAGCCCATTTGGCAAGTGCACATCGATATGCGAACCAGCCGAGAACGGGGGCAGCGGCTTGCCGCCAATGTCGATCAGGTCGAAGCTGCAAACATCGACCGCCTCAACGGCTTTCCGCGCGACGCGCACCTGCAATGTTCCCATGCTCATACAGACTTCCGTCGGGTTGCTTTCAGCAGTAAACACATCGCCGCCCTTTCAGCAGTAAACACATCGCCGCCTATTGCTCTCGTTTGGCGCTTCCGCACAGCAGTCAGGGAGACGGCAGGAAACCCTTGTCAAGCCAGCCCGTAACCTCCGCTCGAACCATTCGTCAGGTGGTTGCGAAACGCGATAGTTGCAAACTCCAAGGATAATCGTAGATCGAGACGGGCAGCGGAGTCAACATGTTTTCTCTTAGATGCGGATCGCTGACCAGAATTTTCTGAGGGTACCCGGGGCGGCACAACAGCTGCTAGTGTCCTGTCCCGGTAATTCGTCCGCAGAGGCGGGCGAGTTTTTCGATGATCGAATCCGCTGTGGCGGTCCAGGTGAACGGCTTGCATTTCTCGTTGTATGAGGTGACGAAGCTGTCGATCTTCTTTGTCAACTCCTTGACGCTTTTGAATGAGCCGCGCGGCGGATCGCCTTGTCCGCGTGATGATCGCGAAGAAACGCTCCACCTGATTGAGCCAGCTGGAGTAGGTTGGAATGAAGTGCATGTGCCAGCGTGGTCGCTGCGCGAGCCACGCTCGCACCTTCGGGTGCTTGTGGCTCGCGTAGTTGTCCACGATGCAATGGACGTCCAACTCTTGCGGCACTGCCTTGTCGATCTCGCGCAGGAAAGAGAGAAATTCCTGATGCCGGTGGCGCGGCTTGCAGCTGGCCAGAATCGCGCCGTTGAGCACATTGAGCGCCGCGAACAACGTCGTAGTTCCGTGGCGGACATAGTCGTGGGTGACGCCTTCAGCGTAACCAAATCCCATCGGCAGCATCGGCTGCGTGCGTTCCAGAGCCTGGCACTGGCTCTTCTCGTCAACGCAGAGCACCAGCGCGTTTTCCGGGGGATTCAGGTATAGGCCAACGACGTCGCGCAGCTTCTCAATGAACAGCGGATCCGTCCCAGAGTTTGAAGCTCTCCACGCGGTGAGGCTTGAGTTGGAAGGCATTGAGGTAACGCGCGACGGAGGTCTTACTGATTCCGGTTTCGGCGGCAAGGCCGCGCGTGCTCCAGTGTGTTGCGCCGTCCGCCGGCTTGGTGTGCAGAGTCTTCGTGATCAACTCTGCCACTCGTTCGTCATCGACCGTGCGCGGCCGCCCTGGTCGAAGCTCGTCATACAGCCCTGGGAGCCGATTCCGCGCATACCGCGCGCGCCACTTGTTGACCGTGTTGCGATCGATCCCCAGTGTCGTCGCAACGTCAGTGCTGGCCTTGTCCGGCCCTTCGCATGCCAGGACGATGCGCGCGCGCAACGACAACGCTGTTGGAAGTGAGCGCGATCTGGCCATCGAAGTGAGCTCCGCACGCTCCATGTCCGTGAGCTCGATCGTGCTGGTGGGGGTGTATGCGTTCGGCATGAGACATCTCCAAGGATGCCTCAACCCATGCAGTTTTTGTGCCTACGAATTAGGGGGACAGGACACTATTATAGATCGCCAAGTGCACGGCTTCCCATCCGATGCCACGATTGCGGTTTTTCGCGCGGTCTCCAGTGATGCGGTCACCCAGGACGTGGATGCGTCCGAGCCGTTTGGTGTCGATGTGCAGCAGCTCGCCGGGCGTGGCGCGTTCGTAGCGGCGGATCGGCTCCACGGGATCCAAGGACTTCAGTCGTGACAGGCCGGCTTGCACCATGTAGCGGCTGACGGTAGCCAAGCTGCGCCCGCACGCCTGAGCGATACGCCACAAGGGAAGACGTTGCCGGCGCTGCTGCTCGAAGCTCGCGATCTCCGCCGGCAGGCACGGTGCAGGTCTGGTGTGCGGGCGGCAGGTGCGATCTTGCAGGCCAGGCAAGCCCTCGGCATCAAACCGCGCAAGCCGCTTGTACGCAGCACCCGCGTGTCTGCTTCGGTCTCCGGTCCCTCTTGCATCGTGAACTCCTTGTGCACTGGGGAGTCCACGTTCGCTGCTCAGGTCAGCCGCGGCAAGGACGGGATTCTTCGGACAGACACAGCATAGCGGCCTCCGGGTCCCATATCAGTTGCGATATGCGAGTATCTCGAGCCGACGCCTTCGCCGTCAAGCTGCACGGGGTGTCAAGCTGCACGGGGGATCGCAGCCCTATAATCCAGCACATGGTGCGTCGTGACGTTGAGGAAGGACTGATCCCCGCGGGGGGAGGACCGACCTTGGCTTGCTGCGCCACTCCAACGGGTGAAAGTCCCGTCCCGGTAGGCGTCGGTGCGCCGGGTAGCAGGCCCCAGGCAGCGGAGGGAGACTTCCATGCCCGAGCGGGGCGTCAAAAGCCCGTGAGGCGGCAACTGCCGCGCAGCGGGGAGCAAGCACGCGGGCCGCAACATGAAGTGAAGCCTGCAGCCTCGACAGATTTACAACCCGCAGGCCGAGCCGCTCATGTCACGGCGAAGGCAACATCACCGGGGCGAGTGCCGAAGCGCGCTGGGGACTGCGGCGGGGTATGGGGCGCAGCACGCGTGCAAGGAGTGGAGCGGAACACGAGAGACCCGTCTGCGCTGCCCGAGTCGGGGCAAGCGCGCTCGTATAACCAAGGTGAAATCGAGGCGTGCGCAGCGGGAGTCCGAGGGGATCGTAGTACCGTTGGGTGCGGCGCAAGCCGTGCCCGCGAAGGCCGTGGGGCATAACGCGGCTGGAGGGAAGGGTCCCTGCGGTGGTCATGTTGCTGGAGCGGGTAAGCGCAAGGGAATGGCCGGCCAGACCGGACCTAACGACCCCGGCGGTGATGAGCCGCGCGAAAACGTGCGACAACTGCAAAGGCAGCTTTGGGCCGCAGCCAAGCGGGCGCCGGCAAGGCGCTTCCATGCGTTGTACGACCAGTTGTGCAGGGATGACATCCTGCACGAGGCGTGGAAGCGAGTGCGCCGCAACCGCGGCGCAGCGGGGATCGATCGTGTGTCGGTCCAGGATGTGGAGCAGTATGGAGTCCAGCGCTTCTTGCAGGAGCTGGGTGACGTACTGCGAGCGGGCGAGTACGGTGCGCAGGTCGTGCGGCGCGCCTACATCCCCAAGGCAGACGGAGCAAAGCGGCCCTTGGGTATTCCCACGGTGCGCGACCGGGTGGTGCAGATGGCGGCCAAACTGGTGCTGGAGCCAATCTTCGAGGCGGACTTCGAGCCGTGTTCGTACGGATTCAGACCCAGGCGCAGTGCGACGATGGCGATCGAGCGACTCAGGCAACTGGGCAATCGAGGGGCCGATCACGTGCTGGACGCCGACATCAGCGATTACTTCGGCAGCATCGATCACGACAAACTGCTTACCTTGATGGGGCAGCGCGTCAGTGACCGGCGGATACTCAAGCTGGTGAGGCAATGGCTACAAGCAGGGGTGATGGAAGACGGCGCGGTGCGCCACCCGGTGGCGGGAACGCCGCAGGGTGGTGTGATTTCGCCGCTGCTGTCGAACATCTACCTGCACGTGCTGGACCGGGTGTGGCGCCGACACGGCGCGCATCTGGGCGAACTGGTGCGGTATGCGGACGACTTCGTGGTGATGTGCCGTAGTGCGCAAGCCTGCGAAGAGGCCCAGCGCCGCATCGAGCACGTGCTGGGTCGGCTGGGCTTGAAGCTGCATCCGCAGAAGACGCGACGCGTGGTGCTGACGCAGGGCCGGGAGGGCTTCGACTTCCTGGGCTGCCACCTGCACAAGCGCATGAGCGGGCGACTGTGGCAGCAAGAGGGCGTCAGGCGGTACTACCTGTATCGGTGGCCAAGTCGCCGGGCGATGAACCGGGTGCGCGGCCGGGTGCGGGAGCTGACCCCCAGAGGGCGCTGTCATCAGGATGTGCGAAGCGTGATTGCCGAGCTCAACCCGGTGCTGCGTGGCTGGGGGCAGTACTTCGGCAGCGGCAACGCGGCCAACCATTTCATCGATGTTGACGCCTACGTCGTGAGACGTTTGCGCAGCCTGCGGGTCAAGCGCGCGGGGCGCAGCCTGAAGGCAGGCCAGGCGCAACGCTGGGATCGCGAGTACTTTGAACACCTTGGGTTGTATCGCCTGCGAGGCACCATCCGCTATGCCGGCAAACCTCCCGGAAGAAAACGGGAGTCCGCGTAATGCTGCGAGCCGACAGACCACTGGTAAGCCGTGTGCGGGAAATCCGCATGCACGGTTTGGAAGGGGGCGTTCGCTCCTGGATTTATTCAATTTAGGAACCAACGTCTACCAATGACTCAGACGACGCGTGTGCTTCTCGAGGAGAGGGTCACCTATCGCTGCCTATTGATCGCGACTTGTGTTACCCGTCACTTGGCGCCCAAGTGGTCGGCCGATTTCGGGCTCTCAGTCACTAATTGGCGCGTTATGGCCGTGATCGGCCGGTTTGAGCCAGTTTCGGCAAAGGAAGTCGCCGCACGCACGAGCACAGACGCGTTCTTCGTCACGCGCGCGATTGACAACCTGGTGGAACAGGGCTATGTGGATCGCGGCATAGACAGCGAGGACCGCAGGCGGTTGAGCCTCACGCTAACAAGGAAGGGGAAGACAGTTCACTGCCGTGTTGAGGACATGATCAACGAAGTCGAGACCCGGCTCTTGGCTGGCCTCAGCACCGCGGAGAAGCAAGTGTTTCTCCACGGCCTTTTCACGCTGGCGACAAGAGCGATGCAGTTGGACCAACCGAAGAAATAAGGCGCTCAATCCTTCACGGTCTCTCATCTTTGCGGATCACCGTGCCCCGGCCGGCGAAGCGGTGGTGCCGGCGTCGTAGCTGGCGGCTGCGCGTTCGGAGATCGCCAAGCTGCAGCGAGTGCTGGGCAAGAAGACGCTCGAGAACGAGATCCTCAAGCAAGCCTTGGAGTACGCCGCCGAAAAAGTGGAGTGCGCGCTCGCCCTTGCTGCCCGGAGAAGACCAGTGAAGACGCTCTGCCGGGTGCTGGGGGTGGGTGCGCCTGCACATTCACGACCTTCGCCATCGTGCCGATGGCTGGCGTGACGGACGCAGCGGCCGCACGCTGGCGGGCGATGCGCGAGCTGATTGCCGGAATTCGCGAGCCGATCGCCGAACTCCCGAGCTACGGCTACCGGCGTGCGTGCGCTGGTGAACCGCCAACGCCGAGCACAGGAAGGTGCGGCTCGGGTCAATCCGGAACGGGCCTAGCGGGTGATGGCCCGGGCGGGTCTGCTGCTGCCCAAGGCGCCGCGACGGCGCCAGTCGAGCCGCCGGCTTGGCGGGAAGGCGCCGAGCAAGCGTTGAACCTCGGACGGAGTCAGGGTCTGCGGCAGTGGTGCCAAGCGCCAGCTTGCTGGCGAGGCGACGATCGGCAGCAGATGCGCGACAGCGTTACCTTCGAACGCACGGAAGCGAAGATAGCTTCGCACGGCCGTCGTCGTGACGCCGGCGCTGGCGGTGCTGACGCGAGCCAGCGCTGCTTGGCCTGCTCGCTGAGCGCGACGCGCAGGTGGCGCATCTGACGCTGCTGGTGGACAAGCTGAAGGCGCAGTTGGCGCGCCGTGCCCGCGAGCAATACGGCGCCTCCAGCGAGCATCTGACGCTCATCGCCGCCGAGGCGCCCAAGGCCGCCCCGGCCGGCGCGGCAGCCACGCCCCACACGAAGCCACGCAAAGCCGCGCCGCGAACTGCGCCAGTGTCGGCGGGAGGAGCGGCCTTTCAGCCAACACCGAATCCACACAACCCGATGCAAGACGAAGCCTTTCTCACTACGTCAACGACAACTTCTCCTACATGAGCGACCCAGGCCTCGCCGCCAGCGAGACCCCGCGGCTCGCCGTTGAGGAGTTGGGCATGCAGTTGCCAAAGCCGGTGATCGACGGCGTGCAGGCCGAACTGGCCGACCTGCGGATCGCTGCGAAGGATATCGGACGCCGCATCACCCAGTACGAGGCCGACGGCAGGAACGCCCGAATTGCGTGAGCTCTTCCGCGCACCGGAAAACAGGTTTCCGCGGGGGCCGCTTGTTCGTGCCGGGCGCGCGCTATAGTGCGGAGTGCCCCTTGGGCCGGAACAGGACATGAAGGACTTCACCTACATCGGCAGGCCGGCCCGCGTCGTGTTCGGCGCCGGCAAGCTGCGCGAGCTCCCCGCGGAAGTGGAGCGGCTGGGTGCGCGCAAAGCGCTGGTGCTGTCAACTCCGGAGCGGCGCGCCGCGGCCGAACAGGTGGCGGCTCTGCTGGGCCCGCGCGCGGCCGGTGTGTTCGACAAGGCGACCATGCACGTGCCGATAGCGACGGCACGCGAAGCCTGCGAGTACGCCGCGCGGATCGGCGCTGACTGCGCCGTGGCGGTGGGCGGGGGTTCCACGATCGGCCTGGGCAAGGCGATCGCCCGCGAGTCCGCCGTGCCAATCATCGCCGTGCCTACGACCTATGCCGGCTCCGAGATGACCAGCATCTATGGCATCACCGAGGCGGGCCTGAAGAAGACCGGGCGCGACGACCGGGTGCTGCCGCGCACCGTCATCTACGACCCCGAGCTCACGCTGTCGCTGCCGGTGGGGATGAGCATCACCAGCGGCATGAACGCCGTCGCGCACGCGGCGGAGGGGCTGTACTCCGCGACCGGCAACCCCATCATCGATCTGATGGCACAGGAGGGCATCCGCGCGCTCGGCCTGGCGCTGCCGCGGCTGCGCACGGCGCCCGGCGACATCGGGGTGCGCGGCAACGCCCTCTACGGCGCCTGGCTGTGCGGCACGGTACTGAACTCGGTAGACATGGCGATCCACCACAAACTATGCCACACCCTGGGCGGCAGCTTCAACCTGCCGCACGCGGAAACGCACACCATCGTGCTGCCGCACGCGTTGGCCTACAACGCCCCGGCGGCACCGGAGGCCATGCGTCGCATCGCCGGTGCGCTGGAGGCGAGGAGCGCGCCGCAGGCGGTCTTCGACCTGGCGAAGGACAATGGCGTGCCGGTGGCGCTGCGCGACATCGGCATGAAAGCCGATGACCTCGACCTGGCCTGTGAGCTCGCGCTGCAGAACCAGTACCCGAACCCGCGGCCGTTGGAGAAGGCGGCCATCCGCCAGCTGCTGCAAGATGCCTTCGAGGGCAACCGGCCCGCATCTTGAACCCAATCGTCGCTTCAGAGAGTTCCTACTCTCCTAGAGTTCGACCTGCGTATGCGCGAACCTCAACCAAGACAACATCACCCAGGCGGTGATTGCCGGCCTGGTTGGCACTTCGCCAAATGCCACCTGCGGTCCTCACAAGCCTCTTGCAGCACTTGCACAGCTTTGCGCGCGAGTATCCTTCAGCGAGCAGGAGTGGGGAGCAGGGCATCCGGTTCCTGCAGCGCAGCCACCACTTGTGGGCGCCGGTGCGAACGTGCTGGTTATCGGCCGGTTTCAAAATGCTGAGAGGTTCGCGGCGGCATTGCTGAAGCTGGCGCTGGCGGCGAGGGCGCGGTCGGGCTTCAGGCCTCGCCGTGAGCCTGTCCGCGGTAGCTCTTGCCCTCGATCAGAACGGTCTCGACGTGGTCCAGCAGGGCTGAGGTCAGCGTGCCGTCGGCGTTGAAGATGGGCCCATTGCTGATATGCGTATTTCGGCCCATTGTGACCGGCCGTTTCGGCATCGTGACCGGTGATTCCGGCGATCGTGACCGACCCTCCGTTTCGGATCATCGTGACCGACCATTTCGGCGATCGTGACCGCCAAATCGGCGTCCCCTGAGGGGCTCTGACTTGCCGGTGGTGCTGCGTAGAGAACGCAAACCCGGGTGTCCTACCCTCGACGGTCTTTTCCCGTCAAGGCCCTGGATGCCACAAAACGAATGTCTCTACGCATAATCAAGAATGTAATTCGCCTGAAGTGGCAGGCACAGCTCTCTCTCGAGCAGATCGCCTCCACCCTCGGGATCTCCAAAGGTGCCGTCGCCAAGTACGTCAGCTTGACGAGCGTCGCCGGGCTCGATTGGGAGACGGTGCAGGACTGGAGCGAACAGCGGCTGTCCACCGCGCTGCAGCCGCGCGCTGCGCCCTCGCAGCCTTTCGTCGAACCTGACTGGAGCCGCATGCACCGCGAGCTTGACCGCAAGGGCATGACGCTGATGCTGCTGTGGCAGAAATACGTGGCCGCCCACCCTGAGGGCCGCACTGGGGTCTCCTCGTTTTCAGTGCAATAAGTGACGGTACGCAAAGCTAGCACTGG
>CAYUZO010000053.1:0-9609 GCA_964449735.1 uncultured Ferrimicrobium sp. | reverse complement strand
CTCCTCGAGGCCGCCTTCTTCGACCCCATGGCGATCGCGCGCTCCTCGAAGCGGCACGGACTTCGCACCGAGGCCTCCGCCCGTTTCGAGCGGGGCGTCGACCCCCAGTTGGCGCTGCGTGCCGTGGGCCGGCTGGTGGCGGTGCTGCGCGAGACCTGTCCGGACCTCGAGTGGCTCGCCGACCCGTTGGACGTGCGCGGGGAGATTCCCGAGCCCCCGACGATCCTCGTGCGTCCCGAGGACGTGCAGCGCACCCTTGGCACCCCGATCGCCCCGAGTGACGTCGAGCGGCTCTTGCGGGGACTGGGCTTCGCGACCGAGCCCGAGCCCGAGGGCCTGATGGTCACCGCTCCCACGGCTCGGCTGGACGTGCGCAGCGGGGTGGCCGGCCGCGCCGACGTCATCGAGGAGGTGGCCCGCCTCTACGGCTACCGGCGCCTCGGGCGAGAGACGCCCACGTGGCCCCAGCCCGGCGGGTTGAGCGCTCGCCAGAGGATGCGCCGCCAGCTCCGCGACACCCTGGTTGCGCTCGGAGTGCTCGAGGCGTGGACACCCAGCCTGGGCGACGACCACGACTTCGACCTCACCGGACGGGGCGTGGAGAGGATTCGGATCACCAACCCTCTGGCCTCGGAGGAGTCGGTGTTGCGCGCGACCCTCCTCACGGGGCTTCTCAGGGCGTGGGCTCGCAACCTCGACCGAGGGCTCGGTGACGAGGCCCTGGCCGAGATCGGTGTCGTCTTCACCCATCCCAGCGTGGCGCACCACCCGAGGCACTCTCGCGGAGGCGCCGGCGGCGTGGCGGCGATGGACCTTCCCGAGGAGACCGAGAGGTTGACGGTCCTGCTCGCGCGCGAGGAGGACGACGCGACGGTGGCCGTGGCGCTGTGGCGGGTCCTCGCTGAGCACCTCGACCTGGGCGACGTGCGGGTGCGCTCCCTTGACGAGCCGCGCGCGGGTCTGCACCCCACGCGGGGGGCGGCACTGGTCGAGGGGTCCACGGAAGTCACCGTGGGCTACGTCGGCGAGGTTGACCCGGACCTGGTGGAGAAGGTGGCCCCTGGCGCCCGAGGCCGTCGACTTGGGGTGATTGACGTCGACCTCGAGGTGCTCGCCGACGAGACTCGAGTCCCACGCCGGAACCGTGAGGCAGTGCTGCCGAGCCGCTTCCCATCCGCCCTCTACGATCTGGCCTTCGTGGTCCCCGACGTGGTCGGCGCCGAAGACCTGGCCGGTGAGCTCGCCGCCGTCGACGCGCGAGTCGAGTCCGTCGAGCTCTTCGACGTCTTCCGCGGGGGTGCCGTGGGCCCCGGGGTGCGCTCGTTGGCCTTCCGGATACGACTCAGCTCGCCCGACCACACGCTCAGCGAGGCCGAGGTCACCGAGATCCGCGCGGCGATGATCGAGCGAGGCGCAGCGCGAGGAGCGAGGCTTCGCTAGATGGAGCCACGCGACTGGGTGGGGCGTCCGTCGCGGGGCCGGACCTATCAGGACTCGCGCCTCATCCGCCTCGGTGACGCCGGGGCCGAGGGGACCCTTCGCCTCGACGGGCTCGCCCGCTTCCTCCAGGACGTGGCGAATGAGGACTGGATGGAAGCGGAGGGTCCCGACGAGGACACCTGGGTGGTCCGGCGGACGCGATTGCTCCGTCACGGGCGACGGGACTGGCCCCGACTGGGTGACAGGGTGACCTTGACGACGTGGTGCGGGGGATTCGGGCCCGCGTGGGCCGAGCGCCGCAGTCAGGTCGAAGATGGGACGGGACTCCTGTGCGACGCGCTCTCGCTGTGGGTGCCGGTCGGTCCCGCGGGAACGCCGCGCCGGCTGCGAGAGTCCTTCTTTGCCATCTACGGCGAGGCCGCGGCTGGGCGGAAGGTGAGTGGGCGGGTCACGGTGCGCCCCCTGGACCCCAGCGCCCCCCGACAGTCCTGGCAGGTTCGCCGCGCCGACCTCGACGTGGTGGGACACGTCAACAACGCGGCGGTGTGGCAGGCGGTTGCGGAGGTGGCCCCCCACGATCTCGAAGAGATCGAGGTGACCCACCACCGCTCTCTCGAATGGGGTGAGCCCACGTGGCTGGCCGTCGCCGACGACGGCGCCTGGATCGGCTCAGGCGACGAGGTCCGCGTCGCCGTCGAGTGGCGCCGCTAGGGGAGGTCGGGAACCGGTCGCCAGGACGCTGCCCCCGATCACCAGGGGGAAGCCCACCAGGATCCCCGCCGTGAGCGGCTCGTGCAGGAAGGCCACGCCGAGCACCACGGCCAGGGCGGTGTTGAGGTAGGTCACCACCACGCTGCGCTGAGGGCCGGCCTCCTTGATGAGCTCGAAGAAGATGACGAAGGCGCCGACCGTGCACACCAGCGACAGGACGCCGACGGACTGCCACGTCTCGGCCACCAAGTGGGCGGGACGATGGGTCAAGGTCCAGGGGAGCCAGAGCAGGGCGACCACGCCCGTCGCTCCGGTCACCACCGCGATCCCCGGCACGTGGCTCAGGCGCGCGGCGAGGATCATCGGCCCGACCGAGTAGCCCACGGCGACCACGAGCATCAGCGAGATCGAACCGGCCGAGCCGCCGCCCACCCCGAGGCCGACCAGGAGGGCCACGCCGAGGGCTCCCACGGCCAAACCCGCCAGTCGGCGCCGGCCGACCGGCTCGTGCTGGTGCGGGCGGAGGCGCGAGAGGCCTACTGACACGAGGGGCACCGCGCAGACCAGGAGGCTGGTGAGCGAGGAGGTGAGTCGCTGCTCGGCGCTCGCCATGAAGTACCACGGAATGCCGAACTCGATGACGCCGAAGGCCACGATCCAACCCAGATGACGGACCACGGCTCCCCACTGGCGCCGCCAGGTCACCACCGGCGCGAGCACGACCGCCGCGGGAAAGGTGCGGGCGAAGACCAGGACCCCCGGGTCGAGTTGGCGGACCGCCACCCTGATCAAGAGGTAGGGCAGCCCCCAGATCACGGCCATCGCGAAGAACAGGAGCCAACCTCGGCGGGTCACGCGAAGAGCCTAGTCAGCCGGCCGTTGGGTTGCAGTTTTCATGACTCGTATGTATAAAATGACATCATGAGAGTCGCGGTCATGGGAGCCTCCGGGTACGCCGGGTCGGAGGTGGTGCGTCTGTGCTCTGCGCATCCGGACCTCGAGGTGGTGTCGGTGACCGGCGAGACCAGTGCGGGGCGCCCCTTGGGCTCGGTCGTGCCGGGGCTGGCGGCGGTCCCGGCGGCCTCTTTGGAACTCGAACCCTCCGAGGCGGTGCTCTCCGCCGAGGCTGACGTCGTCTTCTTGGCGCTGCCTCACGGTCAGAGCCAACGCTGGGTCCCGATGCTTCTCGAGCGAGCCATGGTCGTCGACCTGGGGGCCGACTACCGGCTCAAGGACGCCGCGCTCTACGACACGTGGTACCACGAGCCGCACGGCTCGCCCGAACTGTTGGAACGCGCGGTCTACGGACTCGTAGAGCGCCACCGTGGCGAACTGCCCGGGGCCCGGCTGATCGCCTCACCCGGCTGCTACCCGACGGCCACCTCGCTGGCGTTGGGACCCTTCGTCGACCGCGGACTGGTTGAGGGCACAGGGATCGTGGTCAACGCCCTGTCGGGGGCGTCGGGAGCGGGGCGAGCACTGAGCGACCGTCTCCACTTCTCGCGCCTGAGCGCCAACGCCGAGGCCTACGGCCTCGTGACCCACCGCCACACGCCCGAGATCGAGCAGGAGATCGGCGCTGAGGTGCTCTTCACCCCACACCTGGTACCGGCGAGCCGGGGGATGCTGGTGACCGCCTGCGCCCGGGTGGCGGACTCCTCACTGAGCTCGAGCGAGGCAGCCCTCGAGGTGCTGCGTTCTCGCTACGCCGACGATCCCTTCGTGGTCGTGAGTGCCGAGCCACCCACGTTGAAGGATCCGGTCGGGTCCAACCTGTGTTTCGTGAGCGCGCGGGTCGACCCGAGGACCGGCTGGCTCGTGGCGATGTCCTCCCTCGACAACCTCATCAAGGGCGCGGCCGGGCAGGCGGTCCAGGCGTGGAACGTCGCGACGGGGCGACCCGAGACACTCGGGCTGCCCCTGACGGGGGTGACCCCGTGACCTGGACCGTGGTCAAGTTGGGTGGTCACGCCCTCGATCACCTTGAACCCTCCTCCTTAGTGCTGCGCTCACTGGCGAGCGACGTCGGTCGATTGCTCGGGGAGGGACACCACGTCGCCGTCGTGCACGGAGGGGGGCCTCAGATTGCCGAGCTCCTGGACCGGGTGGGCGAGCACAGCGAGTTCATCGACGGGTTGCGCGTCACCTCGGTTGAGGTGATGGAGATCGTGGCGATGGCCCTCTCGTGGGTCAATCTCAAGGTCACTGCAGCTTTCGAGACCGCGGGCGTGCGCGCAGTGGGCTTGAGCGGCGCCTCCGGGGCGCTGCTGCGTTCTGAGGCCAAGCCGGGGCCCTGGGGCCGCGTCGGCGGCGTCGTCACGGTGGACGCGGCGACGCTCGAGTGCCTGGCGGGTGCGGGAATGGTGGCGGTGATCTCGCCGGTCGCCCTCGACGACGCGGGTCAGCCTCTCAACGTGAATGCCGACGCTGCCGCCGGAGCGGTCGCGGGTGCCCTCGGGGCCGATCGGCTGGTCATGCTCTCTGACGTGGCCCAGGTGCGCGCCGACCCCGATGACCCGGCCACGGCCCTGCGTACCGTGACGAAGCAGCAGATCGAGGAGTTGGTGAGCAGCGGTGCGGCCCGCGAGGGCATGCGACCGAAGCTGGAGGCGGCGGTCGTGGCTCTCGACGCGGGGGCGAGACGGGTGACTTTGGCCGATGGTCGGCGACCGGGGTCCCTCGCCGAGGTCCTCGCGGGAATGGTCGAGTCGACGGAGGTTGTGTCCGGATGAGTGATTTCCTCACGATCGCGGAGCTGGCCGACGGACAACTTGGACAGGTTCTCGCATTGGCGCGAATGGCTCCGGACCCCGCCATCCTTCGCGGTCGCGGGGTCGCGCTCATCTTCGAGCGTCCCAGCCTGCGCACCAGGGCGGCCGCCTCAGCGGCGGTGTTCGAGCTGGGCGGCTTCGCCACGTTCTTCAGCGACGAGGAGATCGGCCTCGATCGACGTGAGTCGGCCGAGGATGTTGCGCGCACCTTGGCCGAGACCTTCCCCATCGTGGCGGGTCGACTGAGGAGTCATCACGCGTTCACCCGAATGAGTCAGGCGACGCAGGGCCGACTGCGCATGATCAACCTGTTGAGCGAGGCCGCCCACCCGACCCAGGCGGTCGCTGACGTCCTCACGCTCGCCGAGCACTTCCATTGTTCGGGGGCGACGTCGCTCGAGGGGCGCACCATCGCCTACGTCGGTGATGTCACCAACGTGACCCGTTCGCTGGCCGTGATCGTGCGCCGGCTCGGGGGGTCGGTCCGTATCGGCGCCCCCCAGGGTTACGGACTTCTCGCGGGGGGCCCCGAGGATCCGGCGGCCGTCAGTTCGGGGACGCTCACGCTGTGCGAGACGGCCCGTGAGGCGGTCGAGGGCGCTGACGTGGTCTACACCGATGCGTGGGTGTCGATGGGGCTCGAGGATGAGACGGAGCAACGACGGAGGGATCTGCGAGAGTTCCGGGTCGACACGACCCTCCTCGAGAGCGCCAAGGCCGGGGCCGTCGTGCTGCACTGCCTTCCGGCGCATCGCGGCGACGAGGTCACCGATGAGGTCCTCGACTCAGCGCGCAGCCTGGTGTGGCGCCAGGTCTATCACCGGCGCACGGCGATGCTGGGAGTGTTGCGCTGGATGGTGGAGGAGGGGGCATGACCAAGACTCAACGACAGCATCGAATCAGCGAGATCCTCGAGCGCGAGGTGATCTCCACGGCCGCTCAAGTGGTCGCCCGGCTACAGGCCGAGGGGGTCACGGCCACCCAGGCCACGGTGACGAGGGACCTTCAGGAGCTCGGGACCGTGAAGATCCGCGATGAGCACGGCTCGAGAAGGATCGTGATCGCGACCGGGCCGAAGATCTCGGCCGCCCCGGTGGACCACCTGCGCCGCATGATGGGCGAGTGGGTCGTCTCGGTGGAGTGTTCGGGACAACTGGTCGTGGTGCGAACCCCGCCAGGCTGTGCGCACGTCGTAGCGTCGGCCCTGGACCGCAGCGCCCTGGAAGGGGTGTTGGGCAGCGTGGCTGGAGATGACACCATCTTGGTCATCGCGGCCCAAGAGCGCACGGGTGAGAGCCTGCGCGATGACTTCCGGCGCCTGGCCGGCCTAGAGGAAGGCCCCCAGGGGGCCACGAAGGAGGAGTGATGTCCAAGCGTGTCGTGTTGGCCTACAGCGGGGGCTTGGACACCTCGGTGGCCGTGCGGTGGATGATCGAGGAGTGGGGCGTCGAGGTCGCCTGCGTGCTGGTCGACGTGGGCCAGGATCCAGAGAGCAGCGAGGATCTCGACGCGATTCGAGCTCGCGCACTGGCGGCGGGGGCGATTGATTGCGTGATCGTCGACGCTCGTGACGAGATGGCCGAGGACTTCTGCGCCCGGGCGATCAAGGCCAATGCCCTCTACGAGGGCAAGTACCCGCTGGTGTCGGCGCTGTCGAGGCCGGTCATCGTTCGCCATCTCGTCGACCAGGCCCGTCGTCTTGACGCACAGGCGGTCGCGCACGGGTGCACGGGCAAGGGGAACGACCAAGTCCGCTTCGAGGTCGGGGCCGCAGCGCTCGCGCCAGATCTCGAAGTCCTGGCCCCAGCGCGCAACTGGGGAATGACCCGAGCGGACTCGGTGGACTTCGCCCAGAAGTGGGACATTCCGATCAAAGCCACCAAGGAGAAGATCTACTCCATCGACGAAAACCTCTGGGGGCGGGCGATCGAGTGTGGCGAGATCGAAGACCCGTGGGCGGCGCCGCCGGAGGAGCCCTACACCCTCACGCGGGTCAGCGAAGACGGGTCTGTCGAGGTCACCGTCACATTCGACCGCGGCGTGCCCGTCGCCCTTGACGGCGAGCGACTGCCACTGGCGGGCCTCATCACCAAGCTGAACCGACTCGCGGGATCACGCGGCTTCGGCCGCATCGACATGGTCGAAAACCGCCGGGTGGGCATCAAGAGCCGCGAGGTCTACGAGAGCCCCGCCGCCCTGGCTCTGATCGCGGCCCATGCGGATCTGGAGGATCTCACCCTGGAGCGCGAAGTCCGTCACGAGAAGGGCCGACTGGAGAGTCGCTGGGCCGAGTTGGTCTACGACGGGATGTGGTACTCGCCGCTCAAGCTGGCGCTGGACGCCTTCATCGACGAGACCCAGACCCACGTGAGCGGTGACGTCAGGCTCCGCTTCGAGGCTCCGGGCCTGATGCGAGTGGTCGGGCGTCGCAGTCCGGTTGCCCTCTACGACCACGGCCTGGCGACCTACGACGCCGCCGACACCTTCCGTCACGCCGATTCCGAGGGATACGTGCGGATCTACGGCCTCGGTGTGAAGACTTGGGCGGCCCGTCAAGGCGGGGCCAAGGCGGACTGACCATGACGCTCTGGGGTGGGAGATTCGCGGAGTCGATGGCCAGCGCGCTGTGGGACCTCTCGGAGAGCTACAGCTTCGACCACGTCCTCTATCGTCACGATCTCGAGGGCTCTCGAGCCCACGTCGCCGGGCTGCGGGCAGCGGGTCTGCTTGACCCTCAGGAGGCCGAGGTGCTTCTAGGAGCCCTTGATGCCGTCGAAGAGGAGTTCGACCGTGGGCTGTTCGTGCGCGGTCCGGCAGACGAAGACATCCACATGGCGATCGAGCGGCGGGTCACCGAGATCTGTGGCGAGGTGGGCGCGAAGCTGCACACGGGCCGGAGCCGCAACGACCAGGTGGCGACGACCATGCGGCTCTTCACGCGCGATGCGCTCGACGCGGTGGTGGACCAGGCGGTTGCCCTGGCCGTGGCGCTCCTCGAGGTCGGTGATCGCTACCCAGGTGCGTCACTGCCGGGATACACCCATCTCCAGCGGGCCCAGCCCGTGCTCCTGAGCCACCAGATGGGGGCTCACGCGTGGTCCCTGACTCGAGACATCGAGCGCCTCCTGGACTGTCGGGACCGCTTGGCGGTGTCGCCACTGGGAGCTGGGGCCCTGGCCGGGACGTCGGTAGGTATCGACCCTCAGGTCGCGGCCACGCACCTCGGCTTCCCCTCGACCTTCGGCAATTCCCTCGACGCGGTCAGCGACCGCGACTTCGTCGCCGAGGCCCTCTTCGGGCTCGCCCTGCTGGGTGTCCATCTCTCGAGGATGGGCGAGGAGCTCGTGCTCTGGACCACGACAGAGTTCGGATTCGCGACGCTGGGCGACGCCTTCACCACGGGCTCGTCGATGTTGCCTCACAAGAAGAACTCCGACGTCGCCGAACTGGCGCGAGGAAAGTCGGGGCGCCTCGTGGGGAACCTGACGGGGCTCTTGGTGACACTGAAGGGTCTGCCGCTGTCCTACAACCGTGACCTCCAGGAGGACAAGGAGCCCCTGTTCGACTCGTTGCGCCAGGTCCACCTCGTCTTGACGGCACTGACTGGCGCCTACCAGTCCCTCTCCTTCCATGAAGAGACGGCCCGCTCCGCGGCTGGAGACGAGCTTCTCGTGGCAATCGACCTCGCCGAGAGGCTGGTCATGGGTGGGCTCGCCTTCCGCGAGGCCCATGAGCGAGTGGGGCGCTGGGTCGGAGAGTCGGTGTCCTCGGGCAGGAGCCTGCGCGAGGTGGTGGCCGAGCAGCCGGGGGCTGAGGGCCTTGACGCGGCTTTCGAACCGGGGGCGACCTTGGAGAGTCGCCGCTCTCCGGGAGGGAGCGGCCCACTGCCGGCCACGCAGAACCGCCGTCGCCTGGAGGAGAGCCTCGGGTCGCTGCGGAGTCGCCGGGCTCGCAGGTGACACCTTCTGGTCGGAGGACCTGCTAAGGTGGTCACTCCACAGCCACGTGAGTTCGGGGTGATTTGCACGCTCCGAGCGCCACTGGTACAGTGGAAACCCGCTCGGGGTTAGCCCCGAGCGGTGCTCCCAGGAGACTGGGAGGGTGTGCTGCGCACCTCCGGCTTCGGCCGCGTGCCAGTCGCTCCTTGAAAACGGAAGAACGAGAGCCAAAAGCCAGTACGGCGGCGTGAACGGGCCTAACCGGTCACGTCGTTTTACAAAGCATGCAGTAGGCAACGAGGTCACCCCGTGACCGCGTTGTTGTCAGGCGGGGATTAGAGCCCCCCGCCTGGCTCTTCTGATGATCGAGAGGCCTAGCCTCAAGAAAGTCTTGATGGAGAGTTTGATTCTGGCTCAGAATGAACGCTGGCGGCGTGCTTAACACATGCAAGTCGAACGGGATCCAAGGAGCTTGCTCCGAAAGATCTAGTGGCGAACGGGTGAGTAACACGTGAGCAACCTGCCCCGAAGACTGGGATAACACCGGGAAACCGGTGCTAATACCGGATACCTTCCCTTTTTCGCATGATCGAGGGAAGAAAGTCTTTTCGCTTCGGGAGGGGCTCGCGGTCCATCAGCTTGTTGGCGGGGTAACGGCCCACCAAGGCAACGACGGATAGCTGGTCTGAGAGGACGATCAGCCACACTGGAACTGAGACACGGTCCAGACTCCTACGGGAGGCAGCAGT
>CAYUZO010000052.1:0-10043 GCA_964449735.1 uncultured Ferrimicrobium sp. | reverse complement strand
GACGTTGACGGTCGACCAGAGGAGATCGTCGAGGTCAGGTTCGAGGCGAGTGTCCTCCAGGGTCGAGATCAGGGCGTCGAAGATGTCGGCGATGGCTCCGGCGACGCGATTGCCTTCGGGCAGTGGACGGGGGTCGGGTTCGTCCTCGAAGGGGCGGTAGCCGTAGAGTTGGAGTTCGGTCAGCACGTGGTCGGTCGGCGAGGAGGCGTGAGGCGGTTCGAAGTCGTTGTGCTCGCTCATGGGATGCTCCGTCGATGGGACCGCGACCGTCGCGGCCTTGTGGCGACGAAAGCCCACGGGCGGCATGGCCCTGCACCCGGCGCAAAGCGCCGGGCCGGAGCGCAGCGGAGGATGGCGGAGGACGGCTATTTTGTTTCGCGATGGAAAGCGGCTCGCCAGAGACGCGCCGGAAAATAGTCGGCCGCAGCCATTGCCGGGCTGGGCCGCTTGTGGGCCGCTCGCCCTCTCAAAGGCCGAGGCGCGGTCCTCTCTTCGACAGGTCAAAGCATCGATGCGGGCGCGATCGACGCAACGGATTTCACGCCGCTCCCCGTTTCCGACCTATGCTGCCCGTTCCATGAAGCGGGCGACGTCCTGCGGGGCGAGTTGCACCCGGACATTGGCCCGAAGCGCGTCGATGCCAAAGCGCCAGATATCTTCGTTGAAGTCCCCTGATCTCGGCGACAGCGTGATCGCCTCGATCCCGACCGAGTTGGCCCGTTCGGTCAAAGTCGCCGTCGCCGCGTCCCCCGCCGGATCAAGATCGCGCACGATATAGAGCCGTCGTAGCGTGTCGGGAAACAGGATGGCGGCGAGATGCGTCGCGGACAATGCCGCCGCCGTCGCCATGCCGGGCGCCACTTCGCGCACCGACAGCACGGTTTCGATGCCTTCGCCGGCCGCCATGACATCGCCGGATAAGCCGAAGCGGACCGCGTGCCCCAGAAGCTCGCCCATCGCCTTGCGCGGCGTTTCAATGGGCGCCTTGTCGGAGCCGTCGGGGGCGAGCCAGGTGCGATGGACGCCGGTGATGTGGCCGGCAAGATCGGTGACGGCGGCGATCAGCGCCGGCCACGTCTCGGTGGGCTCATGCTCATCGGGTCGATAAAAGCAGCGGGGATGGAAGCGGAGATTTCCGGTTCCGTGCAAAGTCGTGAGGCCGCGTTTGCGCAAGTACGTTTCTGCAAGCGTGCCGCCGATCGGCTGCGACATGGCGAACAGCCGCTGCGCCGCTTCGGACGAACCGGAAGGCGCTGGCATGCTCGCTGGCTTCTTCGATTGCGCGCGCTCGGGATGCGGCAAACTGAGAAAGCGCCGTGCTTCCTCGGCGACATCGGCAAAGTCGGTGAGGTCGAGGGATTCGCGGATGACATCGAGCAAGTCGCCATGCTCCAAGGTCGCGGCGTCCTGCCATTTGCCGGCTTGGCCTTTGGCGGAATCCTTGAGCCGCACGAACATCGAGCGTCCCGGCGTATTGCGGACATCGCCGACCAGCCAGTAGTTGCCCTGACGGCGGCCTGCGTTGAGATAATGGCGGCACACCGCCTCGGCCTGTCGGCCAAGGCGCTGCGCCAGATCGGACGCGTCGAACCGTGCCATCACGCCGCCTCCCGATCCGAAATGCGCGCCACCGGATAGGTTTCGAGCAGCTTGCCGAGGACGGTCGGGCCATTGGCGTCGATGGGGACGAAGAAGCGCAGCTTCCACGAGATGATCTCGGTGAAGAGACCATAGGCGCGCAGCCGTTCCCGCATCGCTTCGGTGAAGCCGGAGAGTTCGATGCGGTTGGCGCCCATGACGCGGACGCGGCGCAGTTGAAGGCCTTCGGCGAGGTCGATGATCGTGCGCCCATCGATGAGCGCGGCATAGGCGTCGTCGGCCGAAAGATTGGTCACACCGGATTCGGCGGCGTTCGCGGCCCATGCGGGCGACACCTGCCGCCCGATGATCCGCTCGCCGTCGTCGGTCTGGAGCCGATAGACCCGCGTCGACTCGTTCGGCAGGCGTTTCCAGACCGGCAGTAGCAACCCGCTGACGATATGCAGCGTGGTTTCCGTGAATAGTGGAACGTCATCCAATTCGCGTGTCCAGGCGAGCGCGAAGGTCTGCCGGTCGGCTTCTTCCCAATGGCTGTCGGCCATCGATTTGAACGCGGCGTGATGATGCTCCATCGGCCGGATGAGCCGGACGCGGCGTTCGATTTCGCCGTCGTCGAGCATGATCGACGGCGCGGCGACCTGAACGGCGGCGCGACCCGATCTCGCATTCACCAGAAGCTTGCCGTGTCCATCGACGAGATAGGCCAGTGCCTCGTCGATCAGGATCGGCCGATTTCGGCGCTTTTCGGCGATGGTCAGCAGCCGCGTCTCCGCGCCCGTCGCCGGATGCGTGTAGATCCTCTTGCGATCCGTGACGACGAAGCTTTCGGCAGTCAGGGTTTCCAGCCCGATGTCGTAGACGCCGCTGGCGATCGCACCCTGCACCTTGGCGTCGAGCAATTGCTCGAAGGCGGTGAACAGGATGCCCTGAAGCTCGATGGTCAACGCCAGGAGCCGGTTGAGGAAGGTGGTGATCGGCGGCAACTCGTCCTTGATACCGTTCGCGTCCATCAGCTTCAGGCCGGTGGCGGTCTCGAAGCGTTCGAGCGAGCAGCCCTCGATCCTGCCGCGCACGATCAAGAGATAGAGCTGGCGCAGCGCATCGCGGGCATAGGGGCTTTCGAGATTGTCCTCAGGCCGAAATAGACCTTGCCCGCCGGTCTGGCGTTGCCCGCGCGTGATGGCGCCGAGCGTGTCGAGCCGCCGAGCGATGGTCGAGAGGAAGCGCTTCTCGGCCTTCACGTCAGTCGCGATAGGGCGGAACAGTGGCGGCTGCGCCTGGTTCGTTCGGTTGGTGCGCCCCAGCCCCTGGATGGCGGCGTCGGCCTTCCAGCCGGGTTCGAGCAGGTAATGGACGCGCAGGCGCTGGTTTCGGGCCGAAAGGTCCGCGTGATAGCTGCGCCCGGTGCCGCCGGCGTCGGAAAAGACAAGGATGCGCTTGGCGTCATCCATGAAGGCGGCGGCCTCAGTGAGATTGGCGGAAGGCGCGCGGTTCTCGACGGTGAGGCGGTCGCCCTTTCGGACGATGCGGCGCGAGCGGCCTGTGACTTCCGCAACCGCGTCCGTGCCGAAACGCTGGACGATCTGATCGAGCGCGCCGGGAACGGGCGGCAACGAGGCGAGCCGCTCGATCAATTCGTCGCGGCGCGCGACAGCCTCGCGGCATTCGACGGGTTGGCCGTCACGGAAAACCGGCCGCGAAGACAGGTTGCCCTCGGCGTCGGTGAATGGCTCGTAGAGCTGCACCGGGAAGGAATGGGCGAGGTAATCGAGAACATATTCGCGCGGCGTGATATCTACCCGCACGTCGTTCCATTCCTCGGTCGGAATATCGGCGAGGCGGCGCTCCATCAGCGCTTCGCCGGTCGAGACGATCTGCACGACGGCGGCGTGGCCTGCATCGAGATCGCGCTCGATGGAGCGGATCAGCGTCGGCGTCTTCATCGAGGTCAGCAGATGGCCGAAGAAACGCTGCTTGGTCGACTCGAACGCCGAACGGGCGGCGGACTTGGCCTGGCGGTTCAGCGTGCCATCGGAGCCGGTGATGTTGGCGGCCTCCATCGCCGCGTCGAGGTGGTTGTGAATGATCGAGAACGCGCCGGCATAAGCGTCGTAGATGCGCCGCTGCTCGTCTGTGAGCTGGTGCTCGACCAGTTCGTATTCGACGCCGTCGTAGGAAAGAGAGCGTGAGGTGTAGAGACCGAGCGAGCGAAGATCGCGCGCTAGCACCTCCATTGCCGCGACGCCGCCGTCTTCGATCGCTTCGACGAATTCGGCGCGGGTGGCGAAGGGGAAATCCTCGCCGCCCCAGAGTCCGAGCCGCTGGGCGTAGGCGAGATTGTGAACCGTCGTGGCCCCGGTCGCCGAGACATAGACGACGCGGGCGTCGGGCAGTGCATGTTGCAGGCGCAGCCCCGCGCGCCCCTGTTGCGAGGGAGCGACGTCGCCACGTTCACTCTTGCCGCCGCCGGCGTTTTGCATGGCATGGCTTTCGTCGAAGATGATGACCCCGTCGAAATCGGAGCCCAACCAATCGACGATCTGTCGGACGCGCGAAACCTTCTCCGCTTTCTCGTCGGAGCGCAGCGTGGCGTAGGTTGCAAATAGGACGCCTTCGCTCAGCGTGATCGGCTTGCCTTGCGGAAAACGCGACAGCGGCGTCACCAGCAGGCGCTCCATGCCGAGCGCCGACCAGTCGCGTTGCGCGTCTTCGATCAGCTTGTCTGACTTCGAAATCCACACCGCCTTGCGGCGTCCCTGAAGCCAATTGTCGAGAATGATGCCGGCGGACTGGCGGCCCTTGCCGGCGCCCGTGCCGTCGCCGAGCATGAACCCGCGCCGGAAACGGACGGCGTTCCCAGCGTCGGCGGGCGCGGCGCTGACAACGTCCCAGGTCGCATCGACGGTCCAAGATCCGGCGAGATGATCGCCATGCGCTTCGCCAGCATAGATGATGGTTTCCAGTTGGGCGTCGGACAGCAGTGCGTGGATGTTCACCGGCAGCGTCGGCCGATAATTGGGCTTGGGCGGCGCGACACTCGCCATCGCCGCCGATTGCACGAGCTTGGTAGGATGCAGCTGCGAGCCGGGAATACGGATCGACTGCAATCCGTATTCCTCATAGATGGCCTCGGACAGGCGCGCGTCTTCGGGCGGCGACCAGTCGATAATATCGTAGGGGAGTGAAACGCCTTTGGGATCGGCGGCGACAGAGGCCGATGCGCGTGAGATCGTCGATCGCGCGAGATAGCCGCGCCCAGTCTTCGGCGCCGCGGGCGAAGTTGGCGCAGTGGCGGCGGTCAGCGTGACTGGGAGACGCGGCGGCACGTGCGCAGCGATCCAGTCGAGCAGCGTCGCGACATCGGGCGCCATGCCGGGCGACGGTGGAAACGCCGCCGGGTCGTCAGCGGGCAGTTTGTCGATGACGGTCAGGCGGGTCGGAAACGTAGTCCCGTGCCTTGCATAGACCGCGCCGGCGATGGCGGCGGTGAATACGACGCGGCCGCGCTCTTGCAGCCGCGCAAAGGCGTCGCGCCAGTCCGGCATATCGGGGCCGACATTGGCGCCGGTAATCGTGACCAGCCTGCCGCCGGGCGCGAGACGGTTCAGCGCGGAGGCGATGTGCCGGAAACCGGCGTCAGCCGAGCGCCCCGCGACATGCGCCAGCGCCGAAAAGGGCGGGTTCATCAGCACAACAGACGGCACG
Organism: uncultured Ferrimicrobium sp.; assembly: GCA_964449735.1. Lineage (GTDB taxonomy): Bacteria > Actinomycetota > Acidimicrobiia > Acidimicrobiales > RAAP-2 > RAAP-2. Next base: position 4,739 of record CAYUZO010000052.1, on the reverse strand, counting down.
GCATAGGGATCGAGGTGATCGTCGATCTGCGCCGCGTCGAACCGGGTGAGGGGAATGGCCGGAAAGAGGGAAGTCAGCAGATCGGCGCGCGTCTCGGCGAGTTCGTTGAGGATCAGCGCGCCGCCAGCGGTCGCGGCCAGAATGGCAAGCAGACCCGTGCCGGCGGATGGCTCCAGCACGCGGTCGGTCGGCGTGATCGCCGCCGCCGTCACCGCAGCGAGGCCCAAAGGCAGCGGCGTCGAGAATTGCTGGAGCGCCTGGCTTTCCTCAGAGCGGCGCGAGTGCGTCGGCAGCAATCCGGCGATCCGCGACAATACGGAAAGCCGTGCCGCCGGAGAGTCGGCTTTGCGGAACAGCATCTTTCCGTATTTGCGCAGGAACAGGACCGTCGCGACTTCGCACGCCTCATAGGCGGCCTTCCAGTCCCAGAGGCCAGAGGCGTCGGACGCGTCGAACGCGCCTTCCATAGCGCGGCGCAGGAGCGCGGCGTCGATCCGCTCGCCGCGTTCGAGATGCGGGAGCAGCGATTGTGCGGCGGCAAGGATCGCGGATGACGGGGTGAGGGTAAGCGGCGCGGGCAGCGCAGTTGTTGCGGAAATATGGACGTTCATGGGAATGAAGCCTCAAGGAGAGCGCGACAGAGCAAGTCCGCGCGGCGCTCTCTCTCGACCGCCCGGACTCACCCCGTCCCGGCGGGCCTCTCCCTCTCGAAAACCGAGCATGAAAAAAGCGCCCGGCCGTGAGGTGGGGCGCTTTTGATGATCAGCCGAAGCGCCGACCTTCCTCCGTGAAGGTATAGGCGTTTGCGCAAATCGCGTCGTCGATGGACGCGTCCGACGTCTGGTCGTCGTATTCGCGTTCGAGTTGCCGATACAGCCAACGGGCCAGATCGCGCATGGCCTCGATCACGATGTCTTCCGCATCGCGGCTCATGTCCTGCCCGGTCAGGCTATCGCGCTCGACCGAGATGGCCATGCAGTGTTCGTGATAGTAGCGCCCGCGATGGGTGACGGTTGCCAGGAGCTGATAGAAGTTACGGCGCTGTACGGCCTCAAGGCAGTCGGCGATCCGATGCAGTTCGGCGTCCTTCGGCGCATAAGCGCGAATTTGCGTCCTGGCGCCCTTTGCATGAAGGTAATGGCCTTCAAAGCAGGCCCCATCGCCTTGGCTCCAGAACCCCGAGAACCAGATGCACGGCTTTGGACGGACGCCGCCGCCAAAGAGCCTGACCGTGCGCGTCGCGAAGTTGACCCCGAGGATTGCGCAGATGCGCTCGAAATCGTCATAGACGGCGTCGTACCAGTCGAAGTCGATGCCGATTTCGCGATACCAACCTCGGGCTTTGTCCTTGGCTGCGTCCGATAGCTCGTGGAGCTGATAAACGGTCGTTTCGATGATCTCAGGCATCGCCGTTTCCTCCGTCGAGGACCGAAGCGAGCCAGCCATCTGTGTAGATCCACGCCACGGTCTCGCCGGTGGCGAGGTCGATGACATGGGCGCCGCCGCCAAACCCGTCGATGCGCGGCCGCGAGCATGTGTTAGCGTACTGGAAGCCCCATCGACCTGTCAGCCCGAACTCGGCGGCGCAACGCTTGACGAACTGGATCAGACGCTCGGGGTCGCCGGTGACGTCGTCGCGCATCCAGAGTTCATTGCCGCCGTATTGTGGCTCGATCGAGAGGAGGAAGCCCTCAGATGGCGGGTCTTCCGAGGCGCCTTCCGCCGACAGCGTGTTGTAGAGTTCGAGCGCGCGAGCGGCGTTTTCGGGTGTGCCAACGTTGAGCAGGCACGAAAAGTGGGTGAAATAATCGGCCATGTCAGGCTCCTGAAACGAAAATGCCCGGCGCAAGGCCGGGCGAGTGAGCGATGGGTTTGCGAAGCGAGCGGAGAGCGGCTCGTGCTGCTCCCCGCCAGGCGCGATCACTCGGCAGCGATCATCGAGGGCTCGTCCTCGTCGGCGTCGGCCGCTTCGTCCTCCTCGCCGTCGTCGGTGAGGAAAGCCGGGAGGGCTTCGTCGTCACCGCTATGGTCGATGGGTTCTGCTGCCGCGCCGTCATCAGCGCCCGCGAGTCGCAGCGGCTCAGGCAACCAGCCGGTGTCGGCGAGCAGCCGCTCGGCTTCCTTGGCCATGTCGCCCTTCTTCATGTGGTCAATAAGCTGCGCGGCGCGTTCGCCGGCGCCTTCGCGGACGGCTTCGAGGATGCGCGTCTTGGTGACGCGGCCAAGATAATTGCCGACTGTCGGCCGCCATCCCACCTGCGCCATGTCGAGGCCCGTCGCCCGCGCCAGTCGATTGGCCTGCGCGAGCCGGATCTTCAGCCCATGCTCGCTGACGCCGGAACCGCCGTAGGGATTGGGCCGCTCATAAAGCGCGTTGACGCCATAGCTTACGCAGTGGGCGAGCAAGTCCATGCGGGTCGCGTCGTCGAGCGCGACGAGCCAGTCCCACAGCGCCTGATCGTCCGCCGGCACGTGATCGCCCCAGCGCTCGTGCCGCTCGCTGATGGATTTTGCCGATGCGCTGTCCTTCAGATCCTCCGCTTGCGCGGCGAAGTGGACCTGCCGGACATTGGCTTCGAGCGCGCCTGTCGCCTGCCGATGCAGGAACGTGTCAGACACCAGCTTATGCAGCAGCGCCGTCATGGCGACGTGCGGGTGGTTGGCAAGTGCGTCGCGCAGCGCGAGGGTGCGATGCGCCGTCAGTTCGGTGATGAGGCGTTCGGGCAACGGCTTGGCGCCATCCTCCTCGTCGTCCTCTGCCGCCGGCGCGGTCTGACCGCCGATGGTGACGACGGTGCGCTGAATCGCTGGCGCCGTCGGCTCGCGGGTCTCCGGGCTGGCGTGGTCTTCCATTCCAGCGGGGGCCGATTCGACGGGCAGCTCATCCTCGGGGCGCACGTAGCCGCGGTCGACCTTCAGTTTGCCGTTGGCGTCGAGCGTGACGAAGACGCCGGCGATGGCGATCTCAGCAGGATCGTAGCGCACGGGTCGGTTGTCGAGTTCCTCCAGCGCCGCCTCGATTTCGCCAAGCCTCTGATCGATGGCGTCCGGCAGTTCGTCTGCGTCCTCGTATTCCTCGGACAGTCGGTTGTATTCGGCCTGGAGCGCATCGCGCGTCGCCTGTTCCGCCTCGCTCATGTCGAGCGCCGTCCCGGAAATCGCCCGCAAGCCGTGGGTGACGCCGTAGGGCAGGCTGAGCGCGGCTTCGACCCATTTCCAGCCCTCGGCGGCGATCACGTCGGCTGCGGTCTTGAGCTTCTCGGCGACCAGGCGGTCGAGCAGGCCGACGTCCTGGAGCCATCCGCCGTCGTCGGACTGGAAGAGGTCGCGCAACACGGCGCCGCCAGCGGCCTCGTAGGCGTCGAGGCCGACGAATGCGGCGCGCTTGTCGGAGGCGCGGACGCTAGTCTCGGTCAGCATGCGGCGGATCTGCCAAGGCTCCTTCTGCCAACTGTCCTTGATCGCATCCCAAACCTGTTCCTGGCGGGCATGATCGGCAGAGACGGTGAAGGCCATCAGCATTTCGAGCGTCATGCCGTCGTCAGCATAGACATCGAGCAGCGTCGGTAAGACCGCCGCGAGGCGCAGCCGCTGCTTCACGACATTGACGCCGACGTAAAAGGCGGCGGCGATCGCCTCCTCGGTCATGCCCTTGTCGCGCATGGCCTGGAATGCCCGGAACTGATCGAGCGGATGCAGCGGCGCGCGGTCGATGTTTTCGGCGAGCGACACCTCGTCGATCAGGATACCGCTGGCGGCGTCGCCGACGACACAGGGCACGGGGGCGGTCTTCGCGAGGCGCTTTTGCTTCGTCAGCAGTTCGAGCGCGCGATAGCGGCGCCCGCCCGCCGGCACCTCGAACATGCCGGTTTCGTTACCGTCGGCGTCGAGGACGGGGCGGACGTGCAGCGACTGGATGAGGCCGCGCCGGGCGATGGATTCGGCGAGTTCTTCGACCGACACGCCGGCCTTGACGCGCCGGACATTGGCCTGGGCGAGTACCAGCTTGTTGAATGGGATGTCGCGCGACGACGACAGGGTGATCTTCTGAACGGCAGACGCCATGGTCCTTACTCCGCGACGGACGCCGAGAGCCTCTCTCTCGACCCGAAATCCGTCACGAAGCGAAGCGCAGCCCTCTTCCTCTGAAGGGGGCCGCGCAGCGAAAGTCTATGATCGGCCGAGGGAAACGGCGCGCTGAGCACAAATCCGCGCCGGCCTGACTACAGATCTGCCGAGGCGCGATCATGCTGGGTCAAAGCCGGAGATGCGGAAAACCGCATATCCGGCTTCGCGGATTTCAGGCCGCGCGATCGAGCAATTTCTTGGCCTTGCCCTCCATGTCGAGGCGAGCGTCCTGGTGCGCCTTGTCGCGCGCGACCGCCGTGATGCCCTGCACGAAGTCGAAGATGCTCTCGGGCGGCCGACCTTCCTCGACCAACACCGCGTCGATGATCTTGGTCGTCTCGCCCTTTGAAAACCCACGCCGGCGAAGAAAGTCGCTGCGATCCTCATCGGTCCGCGCCACGATCCGCTCGCGTGCCGCCTTGATCCCGTTGATGAAAGGCATGGGCGAGGAATTGGCGAAGTTGAGGAGCGCCGGGGCCGCCTCATGGGCGAAGCGCGAGGCGGCGTATTTGGAGTGGCGGATGGTGATTTCCTCAAAGTCTTCGACGCCCCATAAATTCCTATTTTGGCAAACCGCCCTCAGATAAAAGCTCGCGATGCCAAGCGTTTTC
>CAYUZO010000051.1:0-10766 GCA_964449735.1 uncultured Ferrimicrobium sp. | reverse complement strand
CCGGGCTTCGTGCGCTCGAAGATGACCGCCGGCCAACGCGAGACTCCCTTCTCCACCGGGGTCAACGAGGTCGCCCAGTTCGCGGTCGACGGGCTGGCCAAGGGTTCGCCGGTGATCTGGAGCCCGCCGCTGCTGCGCTGGGTCTTCGCGGTGCTGCGTCACCTGCCAGCGCCGCTGTGGCGCAAGGTGGATCGCTAGGGCTCAGCCCCCCGCGGTCGTCGTGGTCGTCGTGGGCAGCGTGGTGAGGAACTTGTTGCGCAGCGACATCGTGTAGAAGTCCCGGTTCATCCAGGTGGCGAAGTAGCGCGTGGGCGAGTAGGTCATCCCCGGGAGCATGTCCTTGCCCGTCGAGCCGTTGATGGCCCGCCCGAGCGGCCCGGTGTAGGTCGCGTACTGCACCCAGTCGGTGTTGATGTCGAGCTCCATGCCGGTGACGACCCCGGCGCGGGCCTCCACGTTGGCCAGGTCCGAGATCGACATCGCCGGCCCGCCCACGTAGACGATCGCCCCGTCCTTGGTCACCCCGAGCCCCGAGCGCCACACGTTGAAGGTGCCCCCGAGGGTCTTGCCCCACTTGATCGCGTTGCCGCTCGCCAGGCCGGCCACCGGCTTGCCGTTCTGGACGATGAGGTCGAGGTTCTGGCGCACCGAGGCGATCTCGTTGCTCATGAGCGAGGGCGACCACTTGGCGACCGTCATCGTCCCGTCCTTGTAGACGATCACCGAGGCCGCCCCGGTGCGCAGCGGGATCAGCACCTTGTTATCGGTGAAGTAGCCGCCGTTAGCGTCCTGCATCCGAAAGCCCGCGTTGAAGGCGGCCACCAGCGAGCGCGAGGCGATTGGGGGGATCGGGGCGCTGTGCTTGAAGGGCATGCCGACCCCGGGGATGTAGGAGCCCGAGTAGAGCTGGGCCTGGAGGATCTTCGGGTCCATCCAGGCGACCCCGACGACGTAGGAGGTGTGGATGGGGTCGGGCCGCACGAAGGCCTCGTAGACACCCGGCACGCCGTTGGCGGTGCGCCGCCCGACCGCGTGCCAGACCCCCTCACCGGGCAGCGGCGTGCCCGCCGGGGTGGGGATCGTCGAGGGGACCGGCAGGTAGAGCGAGCTCTTGGGCACGGTGACGTTGGTGCCGCCCTGGCCGAAGGCCCCCTTGCCCGGCGTGCCGCCGACCTTGGCCGGATGGAGCTTGTAGTACTCGGCCTCGGCCCAGGTGACGAAGGCCCCCAGCCCGTGCTGGCGGCCCCACTCGGCGATGCGCGCCTGCATGGAGGAGCCGTAGGACTGGTTGGTCATCGCCAAGGCCAAGGTCACGCCGAGGTAGCCGAGGATGAGGACGGTCACGAGGGCGAGCGCGGTGATGGCCCGGCGGCGCCAGTACACGTAGGCGGGCAGTCGGTGGCTGCGTGGGGCCGTGGGAGGCCGGGTGGCGGGGCGAGACACGGCCATGGCGCTCCATTCTTCCACTCCCGTCACATGACGGAAAACTCAGCCCCCCGACCTTCTTACCAACGTTTTAGGGCTCTTCGCGACGTAGCGGGGTCATGGCCAGCACGAGGTGCTTGAGCCCGTGCTCGGCGAAACGCACCGCGGCGCGCGCGCGCATCCCCTCGCCCTCGACGCTCACGACGGTGCCGGCGCCGTAGCGATCGTGGACCACCCGCTCGCCCACCGCGAGGCCCAGCAGCTCGGCCCCGGTCGAGCGCACCGGTGGCGCGGCCCCCGCCCCGAAGGCCCGGCCCTGGGCGAACTCGCTCGCGCGCCCGGCGAAGCCCTCCTCGACGAACTCGGCGCGCCGCAGCGGCTTGGCGGCCGCCAGGTCGATCACCAGCTCGGCGGGCAGCTCGGTCAGGAACCGGCTCGGCAGGGCGTCGAGGCGGGTCCCCCAGGCCATCCGGGTCCAGGCGTGGGTCATAGCCAGGTGGGCCTTGGCCCGGGTGATGGCCACGTAGCAGAGCCGGCGCTCCTCTTCGAGCTCGGCGTCGTCGGAGAGGGCGCGCCGGTGGGGGAAGATCGTCTCCTCGAGTCCGGTGATGATGACGGCCGGGAACTCGAGACCCTTGGCCACGTGCATCGTCATGAGCGCCACGGCACCGGCCCCCTGGTCAAGCTGGTCGGCGTCCGAGACGAGCGCCATCCGCTCGACGAAGTCCATCAAGGTGTCGTACTGCGCGGCCGCCGACGCCAGCTCGCCCAGGTTCTCCAGGCGCGAGTAGGCCTCATCGGTCCCCTCGGCGCGCAGCGCGTCGCCGAGTCCGGTCTCGTTGACGATGGCGTCGATCATCTCGCGCGGGCTGACCTCGTCGCGGCGCGCGCGCAGCTCGTCGAGCACGAAGGCGAAGCGCTCGGCCCCGGCCAACGCCCGCCCGCTCAATCCGGCGGCCCGCGCCTCGCCGGCGGCCTCGGCGAAGGAGAGGCCGTTCTCGGCGGCCCAGGCCCCGAGCTTCGCCTGGGCCTGAGCGCCCACGCCGCGCTTGGGCTCGTTGATCACCCGACGGGCCGAGGCCTCGTCGCGAGGGTTCACGATCAGGCGCGCGTAGGCCAGGGCGTGCTTGATCTCCTTGCGATCGTAGAAGCGCATCCCCGACATCACCCGGTACGGGATCGAGGCCCGCAGCATCTCCTCCTCGAGCACGCGGCTCTGGGCGTTGGTTCGGTAGAAGACGGCCATGTCGCTCCAGCCGAGTCCCGCCTCGGCGCGTAGGCGGCGCAGCTCGGTGGCGACCCAGCGACCCTCCTCGTACTCGTCGCCCGCCCGGTAGAGACGGATCCTCTCCCCCTCCTCGCCCTCGGTGAAGAGCCGCTTGGGGTGGCGGCTGGGGTTGCGGGCGATCACCGCGTTGGCCGCGTCGAGGATCGTCTGGGTCGAGCGGAAGTTCTGCTCGAGCATCACCACCCGGGCGTCGGGGAAGCGGCTCTCGAACTGGAGGATGTTGCGCACGTCGGCGGCGCGGAAGCGGTAGATGGACTGGTCCGAGTCGCCCACCACACACAGGTTCCGGTGCTGCTCCGCGAGCAGGCAGACCAGCTCGTTCTGCACCCCGTTGGTGTCTTGGAACTCGTCGACCAGGAGGTGGCGAAAGCGCCGCTGGTAGGAGGCCAGCACGCCCTCGTCGGCGCGCATCACCGCCAGCGCGTTGAGCAGCAGGTCGTCGAAGTCCATCGCGTTGGCCTGGCGCAGGCGCGCCTCGTAGAGCTCGAAGACCCGAGCGATGCGCTTGGCGTGGGGGTCGTCGCCCACGAAGGCGGCGTAGGCGGCCGCCGTGCGCATCTCGTTCTTGGAGGCCGAGATCGCCGAGGCGACGCTGCGCGGGCTCAGCCGCTTGGTGTCGTAGTCGAGCTCGCGCATGATCCGCTCGACCAGGTTCTCGGCGTCGCCCTGGTCGTAGATGGTGAACCCTCTTTGGTAGCCGAGCACCTCCGCGTGGGCCCGCAGGATCCGCAGGCAGGCCGAGTGGAAGGTCGACACCCACATCGACTCCGCCTCGGGCCCCACCAGCTCGACCACCCGGCGACGCATCTCGTCGGCCGCCTTGTTGGTGAAGGTGATGGCCATCACCTCGTAGGGTCGCGCGTCCCCGGTGGCGAGCAGGTGGGCGACGCGTCGCGTGAGCACCCGGGTCTTGCCCGAGCCCGCGCCGGCGATCACCAAGAGCGGCCCCCCGCGGTGGGTCACCGCGATGCGCTGGGGCTCGGTCAGGCCCTCGAGCAGCTGCGCGGGATCGGGGCCGGACTGCTCGTCGGGGGCGGCGAAGAGCGTCTCATCGGAGAAGGGGTTCCGGCTCACTCCCACTCGATGGTGCCCGGCGGCTTCGAGGTCACGTCGAGGGCGACCCGGTTGACCCCCTCGACCTCGCGGATCAGCCGGTTGGCGATCCGCTCGACGAGGTCGTAGGGCAGACGGGCCCAGTCCGCGGTCATCGCGTCATCACTGGTGACGGCCCGGATGACGATGGGGTAGGCGTAGGTCCGCCCGTCGCCCATCACCCCGACCGTGCGCACCGCCGGCATCACCGCGAAGCTCTGCCAGAGCTCGCGGTAGAGGCCGGCCCTTCGGATCTCGTCGACCACCACGTGGTCGGCCCGGCGCAGGATCTCCGCGCGCTCGCGGGTCACCTCGCCCACGATGCGCACGGCCAACCCCGGCCCCGGGAAGGGCTGGCGCCACACGATCTCCTCGGGCAGGCCCAGCTCCTCGCCGACGCGGCGCACCTCGTCCTTGAAGAGGTCGCGCAGCGGCTCGACGAGCGCGAAGGAGAGGTCCTCGGGCAGCCCGCCGACGTTGTGGTGGCTCTTGATGTTGGCCGCGTGGCCCGAACCGGACTCGATGACGTCGGGGTAGAGGGTCCCCTGGACCAAGAAGCGCGGCCCCTCGCCTCCGGCCGCCAGGTCCCGGGCCACCGCCTCGAACTCGCGGATGAACAGCTCGCCGATGATCTTGCGCTTGGCCTCGGGGTCGACGACCCCCGCGAGCGCGTCGAAGAAGCGGTCGGCCGCCTTGACGTGGATCAGCTCGGCCCCGAACTGGCGGGTGAAGGTGGCCTCGATCTGCTCGCCCTCGTCCTGGCGCATCAGGCCCGTGTCGACGAAGACGCAGGTGAGCTGGGCGCCGACGGCCTTGAAGACGAGCGCCGCGGCGACGGCCGAGTCGACCCCGCCCGACAGCGCGCACAGGACCCGCTCGCCGCCGACCTGGGCGCGCACCGCGGCGACCTGCTCTTCGATGATCGACGCGTTGGTCCAGCTCGGCGCCAGGCCGGCCACGTGGTGCAAGAAGGTGGACAGCAGCTCCTGACCCCGGTCGGTGTGGGCGACCTCGGGGTGGAACTGGACCGCGTAGAGGGCCCGCTCGGGGTTCTCCATCACGGCGATGGCCCCGGGGGTGCGCGCGGTGACGGCGAAGCCCTCGGGGACCGCGGCGATCGCGTCGCCGTGGCTCATCCAACAGGTGGAGCGCTCGGGCCACTCGCCCACCAGGGCCGAGGTCGTCCCCTCGCGGGTCATCTCGGTGCGCCCGTACTCCCCGGCCCCGGTGCGCGCGACCTCGCCGCCGAGCTGGACCGCCATGAGCTGGGCGCCGTAGCAGATCCCCAGCATCGGGATCCCGAGTTCGTAGATGGCCGGGTCCAGGGTCGGCGCCGGCACCTCGTAGACGCTCTTGGGGCCACCCGAGAGGATGATCGCCGCCGGGCGGCGCGCGGCCACCTCTTCAGCGGTGATGGTCGAGGGCACGATCTCGGAGAAGACGTGCGCCTCGCGCACCCGTCGTGCGATCAGCTGGGCGTACTGGGCCCCGAAGTCGACGACGAGGACGCTCAATGGCCCATGCCCACGCCCTGGGAGCGCTGGAGCTGCTTGCCCTCGGTCTGCAGAGAGGGGGCCAGCATGACCTCGGCCTTCTGGAACTCCTTCAGGGTCTCGTAGCCACAGGTGGACATCGAGGTGCGCAGGGCGCCGAAGAGGTTGAGCCGGCCGTCGTTCTCGTGGGCCGGACCGAGCAGGATCTCGCGCAGCGTCCCGCGGACCTGGGTGCGCACGCGGGTCCCGCGCGGCAGGGTCGGGTGGAAGGTCGCCATGCCCCAGTGGAAGCCCCGGGCGGGGGCCTCCACCGCCGAGGACAGCGGCGAGCCGATCATCACGGCGTCGGCACCGCAGGCGATGGCCTTGGCGATGTCGCCACCCTTGCTCATCCCGCCGTCGGCGATCACGTGCACGTAGACGCCGGTCTCGTCGAGGTGGCGCATCCGGGCCCCGGCGACGTCAGCGATGGCCGTCGCCTGGGGGACGCCGATGCCGAGCACCGCGCGCGAGGTGCAGGCGTTGCCCGGGCCGACCCCGACCAGCACGCCGGCGGCGCCGGTGCGCATCAGGTGCAGGGCCGCCTGGTAGCTGGCGCAGCCGCCGACGATCACGGGGATCTCGAACTCGCGGATGAACTTCTTGAGGTTGAGGGGCTCGGCCGTCTTGGAGACGTGCTCGGCCGAGACCACCGTGCCCTGGATGACGAGGATGTCGAGACCCGAGTCCATGATGGTCTTGGACATCCACTCGGTGCGCTGGGGCGTGACCGAGGCCGAGGTGGTGATCCCGGCCTCCTTCATCTGGCGGATGCGCTCGGCCACCAGCTCGAGCTTGATGGGCTCGAGGTACATCTGCTGCATGCGCGCGGTGGCCTTGTCGTCGTCGAGCTCGCGGATCTCGTCGAACAGCGGCATCGGGTCCTCGTAGCGGGTCCACAGCCCCTCGAGGTTCAGCACGCCGAGCCCGCCGAGGCGGCCGATCTCGATGGCGGTCGCCGGGGAGACCGCGCCGTCCATCGCCGAGCCGAGCATCGGCAGCTCGAACTTGTAGGCGTCGATCTGCCAGGAGATGTCGACGTCCTCGGGGTCGCGGGTGCGCCGCGAGGGGACGATGGCGATGTCGTCGAAGCCGTAGGCCTGACGCGCCGACTTGTAGATGCCGATCTCCACTTCCGCCATGGTGCTCCTCCGCGCCGGCCCCCTAGGTGGGACCAATCTACTGGAGCCTCAGCCCGGGGCCGGCCCCGAGGGGACCGGCACGCCGGTCACCACGCACAGCAGCTCGACGAGCACGCGCGCGGTCGCGCCCCAGATGAGGTCCTCGGGGACCCGGAAGAAGTAGAGGGGCACGAAGCCCTCCTCGTCGGCCCCCGGGCGCCCGTCCCGGCGCCAGCGCTCCTCGGCGAAGGCCCCCTCCTCGAGCAGGTCCGCCAGGGAGACGGCGAAGGCCCGCTCCACCTCGGCCGGGTCGGGGGCGAGCGCCGGGGGCCCCTCGAGGCGGCCCACGACCGGCCAGATCGCCGAGCCCGAGGCGAAGGTCACCAGTGGGCTCAACCACCCCATTGGCGCGACGGCCCCCTCCTCGAGGCCGACCTCCTCTTTGGCCTCGCGCAGGGCCGTGGCGCGCGGCGACTCCCCTGGCTCGGCCCGTCCGCCCGGCAGCGAGACCTCCCCGCGGTGGTGGCGCAGGTGTCGGGCCCGGCGGGTCAGCAGGACGTGGGTCTCGCCCTCCTCCTCGTAGAGCGCCACGAGCACCGCTGAGAGCCGCTCGACCGCGCGCCCGGGCCCGTCGGCGACCGCGGTCATCTCCGTGGGCAGGTCGGTGGGTGGCTCCCCGGCCCGTCCGGCCCGCTCGAGGGCGGCGCCCACGTGGGCGAGGCTGAGTCCCCGACGGCGCGAGCGCGCCAGTCCCGACCAGGGCGCGGGCGCCCCGGGGCGGACCTCGTCGGGGACGGGCAGCACCTGGGGGAAGCGGTGGCCCGGGAAGGGGCCCGGGTGCGAACTGGCGGCCATCGGCTCTCCCGTAGAGTTGCCTGGGCTTCCGACCCTATCCGCCCCCCTTGTAGAGGAACCCCTTGAAGACTCTCGCCCGCCTCAGCGTCCGCCACCGGTGGATGACCCTCACGACCTGGATCGTGCTCTTCCTCGCCATCAACGTCGCGGCCCACGTGGCCGGCTCGGCCTTCGCCAACACCTTCTCCCTGCCCGACACCAACTCGGGCCGCGCCTTCGCCCTGCTCGGCCAGATCAAGGGGGGCCAGGGCGACGTCGACCAGATCGTCTACCACTCCCTCTCGGGCACCGTCGCCCAGCAGCGCCAGGCCATCGAGTCGAGCCTCGCCACCGTGGCGAAGCTCCCCCAGGTCGCGGGGGTCTCCAGCCCGTTCTGCCCTTCGAGCGCGCCGTGCCGCGGCCAGTCCCAGGTGAGCCACGACGGCACCATCGCCTACGCCGTCGTCACCTTCGCCGAGCCGGGCTTCAAGCTGCGCACCGCCCAGATCCAACAGGTGGTCACCGACGCCTCGGTGGCCCGCTCCAACTCCCTCGAGGTCGCCTTCGGGGGTAACGCCTTCGGTCAGCTCTCCTCGCCCAAGGGCTCGCGCGGGGAGATCTTCGGCCTGATCGCCACCGCGATCGTGCTGCTGCTCGCCTTCGGCTCGGTCTTCGCGATGCTCCTGCCCCTCGGCGTGGCCCTCTTCGCGCTCGGGGTGGCCACCGGCGCCACGACCCTGCTCAGCCACGGACTCGCCATCGCCCAGTTCGCGCCGATCCTCGGCTCGCTCATCGGCCTGGGCGTCGGGGTGGACTACGCCCTGTTCATCGTCACCCGAGTCCGCCAAGACCTCCAACGGGGCCTGACCCTCGAAGAGGCCGTCGTCAAGGCGCTCGACACCTCGGGGAGGGCCGTGCTCTTCGCCGGCTCGACGGTGTGCATCGCCCTGCTCGGGATGCTCGTGCTGCGCCTCTCCTTCCTCAACGGCGTGGCCGTCTCGGCGACGGTCACGGTGGCCATCACCATGGCCGCCTCGATCACCCTGCTGCCCGCCCTGGTGGCCTTCATGGGCCCGCGCGTGCTGAGCCGCCGCGAGCGGCGCCGCCTGGCCGAGCGGGGTCCGGCCGCCCCCGAGGACGCGGGCGCCTGGCGGCGCTGGGCGCTGTTCGTCTCGCGCCACCCCCGGCTGCTCTCGGTGGGCGCGCTCGCGATTGTCGTGCTGGTGGCCCTGCCGGCCACGGCCCTGCGCCTCGGGAGCTCGGACCAGGGCTCGGACCCGGTCGGCTCGACGACCCGCCAGGCCTACGACCTGCTGGCCCAGGGCTTCGGCCCGGGCTTCAACGGGCCCCTCACCGTCGTGGGTCAGGTGCGCTCGTCGGCCGACCTGGCCGCCATGGGCCGCCTCGACACGGCGATCCACCACGTCGCCGGGGTCGCCGCCGTCGGGCCGGTGGTGCCGCTGGCCCACGGCACGGTCGCGCTGATCTCGGTGGTGCCGACGACGAGCCCCCAGGCCGCCGCCACCACCGACCTGATCAACCGGCTGCGCAACGACGTGATCCCGCGCGCCACCGCCGCCTCCCACACCGCCGTCTACGTCGGGGGCATCACCGCGGTCTTCGCCGACTTCGCGACGGTCCTCGGCTCCAAGATCCCGCTCTTCCTCGGCGTGAACGTGGCGCTGGGCTGTCTCTTGCTGATGGTGGCCTTCCGCTCGATCGTGGTGCCCCTGGTCGCGGCGGTGATGAACCTGCTGGCCGCCGCCGCCTCCTTCGGGCTGGTCGTCGCGGTCTTCCAGTGGGGCTGGGGCAGCCGACTCCTCGGCGCGGGCACCGGACCGGTCGAGTCCTTCCTGCCTGTGATCATGATCGCCATCCTCTTCGGGCTCTCGATGGACTACCAGGTCTTCCTGGTGTCGCGGATGCACGAGGAGTGGGTGCACCACGCCGACAACGAGCGCGCGATCGTGCGGGGCCAGACGGCCACCGGGCGGGTCATCACCGCGGCGGCGCTGATCATGATCTGCGTCTTCTCCTCCTTCGCCTTCGGCGGTCAGCGCATCATCGCCGAGTTCGGGATCGGCCTGGCGGGCGCGGTGGCCCTGGACGCCTTCATCGTGCGCACCGTGCTGGTGCCCTCGCTGATGCACTTCCTCGGGCGGTCCAACTGGTACATGCCGCGTTGGCTCGACCGGGTCGTGCCCCACGTGGCCGTGGAGGCCGAGGAGGACTAACCGCCCTCGCGCACGCGGCGCTCGCGCACCAAGAGGTGGAAGAAGTGCGCGACCGCGGCCGGCTCAAGGTCGACGTACTCCGAGCCCGAGAGCACGATCTGGCCGATCGACCCGGCCCAGAACAGCGCGATGATCGCCGCCGGGTCGATCTCCTCCTCCACCCAGCCGCGGGCCTGAGCGTCACGGGTCAGCGTGATCCAGCGCGCGAGCTGGATGTCGAGGTGCTTGCGGAAGGTGGTGCGGGTCTTGTCGTCGGCCCAGATGTCGAGCAGCAGCTGCACCACACCCAGGCGGTCGCCGAACTGTCCCTGACGCCACGAGGTCTCGACGTTGCTCTCGCAGGCGTCCCAGAAGGCCTCCTCGTCACCGAGGCTCACCGCGGACTCCGCGCGCGACAGCAACCCGTGGATCGGGGCGGCCAGCGCCTGGTAGTTGGCCATCTGGGCCTCGGCGATGACCTGGGTGCGCGAGGTGAAGTGGTAGTAGATGGTCGGCACGCCCATGTTGGCGCGTGCGGCCAGGTCCACTATGCGGAATGCGTTGGACCCGACCTCGGACACCATCTTGGCGGCCACGTCCACGATGTGGACCCTGGTCAGGGACTCCTTCTTGTCCATCACCAACCCCCTGAGCGCCTTCCGGCGTCCCGGCCAGCGTAGGGCACCGGCGAGAGGGGTTTTCCGACCGCTCGGTCAGCGGCCTAGCGCGCGGAGCACGGCCTGGGCCGCCCGACGCCCGCTGACCAGGGCTCCTTGGATCGAGGGGGTCTGGAGGTGGTCCCCGGCGACGAAGAGCCCGTCGCGCTCCGAGGGCGTGGCCAGCGCGAGAGGGGCCCGGGTGGCCCAGACGGCCCGGGCCACCTGGTCCTGGGCGATCAGCTCGATCTCGCCGGTTCCCAGACCCATCAGGCGCGCCACCGCCCCCAGGACCTCGGGCGTCGCGGGAGCGCCCGCGCCCAGGGCCGTGGCGCACAGGAGGGACCGCCCCGTCGGCGCGCGCTCGGGGGCCGGGCCGCTCAGGTCGAGCACCCCCGACACCGGCCCACCATCGAGGTCGACGCGCAGGCGCGCGGGTCCCTCGAGCCGGGGGGTCGACAGCCACCAGGCGCTCTGGGCCAGCCAGCGCACCGGCTCCGTCCCCACCAGGCGCGCCGCGGCGTCCGCGTCGGTCGCCACCACGCCCGCCCGGGCCCGCAGCGACCCGCCCGAGACGTCGACGCGGTCGACGGCGACCGCCTGGA
>CAYUZO010000050.1:0-10822 GCA_964449735.1 uncultured Ferrimicrobium sp. | reverse complement strand
CGACCCGCCGCCGACGTCGATGATCGCGCTCGCGCGGGTGGGCTCGTCGAGGTCGGCCAGCGCCCCCTCGAGGGAGTAGGCGGCCTCCTCGCGCCCCTCGAGCACCACCGCCCGCAGCCCGGCGCGCCGGCTCGCCTCGGCGAGGAACTCCTCTCGGTTGGCCGCGTCGCGCACCGCCGAGGTGGCCACCACGACCCCGTCATCGATACCGAGCTCCTCGCAGCGCCCCCGGAACTCCTCGAGCACCGCGTAGGTGCGCGCGAGGGCCTCGGGCGCGAGCAGGCGCCTAGCGTCCACGCCGGCCGACAGGCGGGTGATGCGCATGTCGCGCGCCAGCGCGCCCGCGGGCCCGAGCACGAGGAGCCGGGTCGAGTTCGACCCGCAGTCGATCACCGCGACGCGCTCAGCCATCACGGACCTGACGCGGGTGGTCGACCTCGAGCATCTGAGCGACCAGCGCGCCGACGGGGTCCTCCCCGCCCACCAGGTAGTAGGCGAGATGGGCGTGCAGGCACTTGACCCCGGTGCGGGTGCCGCCGACTCCCCCGAAGGGGGCGGGCCGGTCCTGGCGGGTGAGTCGTCCCTCGCGCTCGAGGGCGTAGGCGGCGTGGGCGGCCGCGAGCTCCTCGGCGCCCACGAGCGACTCGAAGCGGTGGACGCCCCCCTGGGCCTCGAGGCGGCTGACCGCGTCGTGCAGCGAGGGGTCGACCAGCCAGAAGAGGGTCGGCATCGGGGTGCCGTCTAACAGGTGGGGCTCGTTCTCGATGACGAGCGGCCGCCCGGAGCCGTCACGCAGGGCCACGAGGAAGCGCCCCGCCGGCGGGCGGCCGAGGGCCGCGCTCACCTCGGCGAGGTCGCGCTCGCTGGGCTCCTCGCGACTCAACGCCAGAACTCGAGGGTGCGCACCAGGCGCGACCAGAAGGCGTGCAGGCCGCCCCCACCCGAGGTGGCCGGCGCGCTCGAGAGCCCGGGAGCCACCGCGGTGGCCGGGTCGACGAGGGGCGCGTTGCCGGGGTCCCCGTTGGACCCGGTCGGGCTCTGGCGCCCGGGCAGCACCTGGATCAGAGTCTGACCCGGACGGACCAGCTGGTACTCCTGGCGGGCCAGTCCGGCGGCCGCCTGGGCCGAGGTCGTGGCGCGCGCCTGACGGGTGAGGGCCGCGCTCTGGCGGTCCACCACCGAGATCTGGCTGCGGATCGAGTCGATCTGGGCCTGCTGGTGCCAGAGGGTGGAGAGGGGGAACCAGGTCGCGAGCATCGCCACCGCGCTCACCAGCGCGAGGGGCAGCAGCCACCGCTGGTGCGGGGCTACGACCTCACGAGTAACTGCCACCGACCGCCCCCGACACTGACGACCTCCCCGGGAACCGGGCCTGGTCCCCGAGCTGCTCTTCGAGCCTCAGGAGTTGATTGTACTTCGCCACGCGGTCAGAACGGGCCGGCGCGCCGGTCTTGATCTGGCCGGCGTTGGTGGCCACCGCCAGGTCGGCGATCGTCACGTCCTCGGTCTCGCCCGAGCGGTGCGAGATCACGGTGGTGTAGCCGTGGCGCGTCGCCAGGGACACCGTCTCGAGGGTCTCGGTGAGGGTGCCGATCTGGTTCAGCTTGATCAGGATCGAGTTGGCCACCCGACGCTCGAAGCCCCGGCTCAGCAGCTCGACGTTGGTGACGAAGATGTCGTCGCCCACCAGCTGGAGGCGCGAGCCCAGCCGCTCGGTCAAGTGGGCCCAGCCGTCCCAGTCCTCCTCGGCCATGCCGTCCTCGAGCGAGACGATCGGGTAGCGCTCGGCGAGCTCGGCCCAGTAGTCGACCATCTGGGCGCTGGTGAGGGTGCGGCCCTCGCCCTGAAGGACGTAGGCGCCGTCGCGCCAGAGCTCGCTGGTGGCCGGGTCGAGGGCGATGGCCACGTCGCGGCCGGGCTCGCGCCCGGTGCGCTCGATGGCCTCGACGAGGATCTTGACGGCCGACTCGTTGTCGGGCAGGTCCGGGGCGAAGCCGCCCTCGTCGCCCACCGCGGTCGCCAGGCCGCGCTCGGCGAGCAGGGCCTTCAGGGTGTGGTAGGTCTCGGTCCCCCACTGGAGCGCCTCGGCGAAGGAGGCGGCCCCCACCGGCATGATCATGAACTCCTGGAAGTCGATCGAGTTCTTGGCGTGGACCCCGCCGTTGACGACGTTCATCATCGGCACCGGCAGCAGGTGGGCGTTCACCCCGCCCAGGTACTGGAAGAGGGCGAGGTCGCTCTCCTCGGCCGCGGCCTTGGCGACGGCCAGCGAGACCGCGAGGATCGCGTTGGCCCCCAGGCGAGCCTTGTTGGGCGTGCCGTCCAGGTCGATCATCGCCTGGTCGACGTCACGCTGGTCGGAGGCCTCGAAGCCCTCCAGGCAGTCGTTGATCTCGCCGTTGACGTTCTCCACCGCCCGCGAGACGCCCTTACCCGACCAGGCCTCGCCGCCGTCACGCAGCTCGACCGCCTCGTGGATCCCCGTCGAGGCGCCCGAGGGCGAGATCGCCCGCCCGACCGCGCCCGACTCCAAGAGCACCTCCGCCTCGACCGTGGGGTTGCCCCGGGAGTCGAGGACCTGCCGGGCCCGCACCAGTTCGATCGCGCTCATGACGCCTCCTTGAACGGGTCCACGCTAGTTCGAGCCCGCGCGCGCCTCCTCGGCGAGGATCGCCTCGCGCAGGGCCGCGGCGCGCTCGCGCACCACCCCCTCGAGGTCGACCCCACTGGCCCGGGCCGCCTCGAGCAGGGCGACGAGCAGGTCCCCCCAGGCCGGTGGGGCCTCGGCGGTGCCGGCGGCGTCGGGGGCCTCGCGCTCGGGCACCTCCACCCGCGCCAGCGCGGCGGCCGCGTCCTCGAGCGCCCGTCGGGCCTCTCGCGGCGCGGGGCCCACGAGCGCCGCCTTGCGCACCAGCTTGGTGTAGAGGGTGAGGGCCGGCAGCTGCCAGGCGATGCCCTCGGTCACTGAGGCGCGGCCCTTCTCGGCGCGCTTGAGGTCCTCCCAGCGCGCGGCGACCTCGTTGGAGTCGACGACCTCGACGTCGCCAAAGACGTGGGGGTGGCGGGCCACCAGCTTCGTGGTGAGCCCGTCGATCACCTCGGCGAGGTCGAAGCGCTCCTCCTCCTCGGCCAGCTCGCAGTGGAAGACCACCTGGAAGAGCAGGTCGCCGAGCTCCTCGGCGACGTGGGCGACCTGCTCGGGACCGGCGCCGTCCTTCGCGTCGGCGCCGGCCATCACCTCGAGCGCGTCGAGGGCCTCGTAGGCCTCCTCGAGCAGGTGACGGGTCAGGCTGGCGTGGGTCTGCTCCTGGTCCCAGGGGCACTGCGCGCGCAGCCGGCGCATCACCTCGGCCAGCTCCTCGAGGGCCGGGCCGACGGTGTGCAGGTCCTCCACCCAGACCGAGGTGAGGTGGTCGGCCCCGAAGGTGGCCAGTCGACGCGCCTCGAGGACCTCCACGCGCTCGTCGGCCAGCCCGAGGTGGTGCAGCACGGTCACCCGGGCGCGCGGGTCGATCCGGTCGCTAAGGGCCGCCATCACCTCGGGCGAGTAGGTCTGCAGGACGAGCAGCGGCCCGGGACCGGCCAGGCGGGGCGGGCCCGCGAGGGCGTCGACCACCCGCAGTCCCACGGCCATCGGGTCGGCCCCCATCGCCGCGGCGGCCAGGTCGATCACCGACACCGCGGGCTCCAAGAGGACCTCGACCTCGCCTCGCTCGCGCAGCAGCTCGACGGTGCGCTCGGCGACCGTCGGCGACCCGGGCACCGCGTAGAGGACCTCGCCGGTGGGCGAGTCCGCGGCCAGGCGGCAGAGGTCCTCGACGATTGCCGCGTAGAGCGCCTCGAAGGAGTCAGCCGCCTCGTACCAGTCGTCGTAGGAGGGCACGTCGAAGGCCTCGGCCGCCGGGTGGCGGGCCGTGCGCAGGCGCGCGATGGGCGCCTCGGCGAGCAGCCGGGCGCTGCGCGCGGTCATCAGGTCCGCGCCCCCGGGGCCGAGACCGACCACGCGGACCCGAGGACGGCTCACTGATAGGGCAGCGTGCTCGGGCTGGTCAGCTGGGAGGGGGTCGCCACGTCACGCTTGGGCGGGGTGGCGGTGGCGAAGACCCCCGGCCCGCTCGAGCCGAGGCCCCAGCGTCCGAGGGAGGGGTCGATCGCCACGGCCGCGCGGTAGAGGATCTGGGACTTGGCGGCCCCGGCGCTCTGGGCGTTGTAGCTCTGCACGTCGGAGTACACGGCGGCCTCGGCGCGGGCGAAAGGGGTGACGGTGCGCGAGGTGGCCGCGACGAACAGGGCGTAGGTGGCGCCCTGCACGCTCACCGCGTGGGGCGTCGTCGAGAAGCTGCCGGTGGCGGCGGTGCCCACGTCCGAGCGCACCGCCAGGTAGTACTGGCTCGTCGGGTCGTAGCAGCCGTCCGCGCCACCCTTGGCGACCGAGGCGGGGTCCACCGAGTACTTCTTCACCAGCGCGAGCACGCTCGCGCCGGACTTCGCGTCGGCGATGAAGGCGCTCACCTTGGTCGGGGCCACCAGGGCCACCGAGACGCAGAGCTTGTCGTAGGAGCTCTGGTGGGACTGGTAGTAGGACTGCAGGGAGGCGGCCGTGAGCGGGATCGTCGCGTTGAGCCGGCCCACCAGGTAGAGCGAGGCCGACTGGTCGGCCACCAGGGTGCGACTCATCTCGGCGGGCATCGCGTCAAGGGCCTGCGCGCTGGTGCCGGTGCAGGCCGCCTGCTGGTTGGTGGCGGCCGTCGTCATCTCGGCCTCGAGCGAGCTGCGCCCCTGGGCCAGCTCGGCGGCGCTGAGGTGGTGGGCGAAGTGGTCGGTGACGTACTGGGCCACCGCCGCCCCCTCGACGCGCATCGAGGTCCAGGCCGCGGCGGCGTTGGCGGCGAGGTAGTCGCCGCCGGCGCGCGCGAAGCTGGTGCTCGAGAGGACCCCGAGGTAGCAGGCGAGGTTGGCGTTGCCCTCGATCGCGGCGAGCTCGCTGCGCACAGTGCTGGCCGGGACCGACTGGCCGTCCACCACGACCCCCGAGGAGATCCCCGAGGCCCCGTAGAGGGCCGCGCCCACCAGGGCCACCACGATCAGCAGAGTCAGTCGGCGCACCCGGCCAGCCTACCGAAGCGCCCTTAGGGCTCCGGTCGCGGTCCGAGCAGCTCGTCGAGCAGCTCGCGCACCGCCGACGGGCTGGTGGCCGAGCGATCGAGCTCGAGGCGCAGCTCGCAGGTCCCCTCGTCGTAGGCGCGCTCGCCGAAGCGACGGCGCAGGCGCAGCTGGGCCGAGAGGGCCAGCGTCACGGGGGAGGCCTTCATCTGCGCGCGACTGCGCCCGGCCGTGCCGGGCGGGCTGACGACGAGCGAGGTCACCCCGCGAGCCAGGCAGTCCAGTCGCAGCGCGGCCAGCTCGAGGAGGCTCTCGGCGACCGCGGGCAGCGGGCCGAACCGGTCCCGCCACTCCACGCGCAGGTCCTCGAGGTCGGCGTGGGCGCTCAGCGTGGCGAGGCGTCGGTAGGCCTCGAGGCGGTCGTCGTCGGCCTCGACGTAGTCGCGCGGCAGGTGAGCCTCGCCCGGCAGGTCGACGGTCACGTGGGGGGTCTCCACCGGCAGCTCCCCCTTGGCCTCGGCCACGGCCTCGGCGACGAGCTGCACGTAGAGGTCGTAACCGACCGCCGCCACCGGACCGGACTGGTCGTGGCCGAGGAGGTTCCCCGCCCCGCGGATCTCGAGGTCCTTCATCGCGATCTTGAAGCCGCTGCCGAGAGCGGTGTTGTCGCCGATCGTGCGCAGTCGCTCGTAGGCGGTCTCGGAGAGGCTGCGCTCGGGCGAGTGGAAGAGGTAGGCGTAGGCCCGCTGGCCCCCGCGCCCGACCCGTCCGCGCAGCTGGTGGAGCTGACCGAGGCCGAGCCGTTCGGCCCGGTCCACGATGAGGGTGTTGACGCTCGGCAGGTCGATCCCCGACTCGACGATCGTGGTGCACACGAGCAGGTCGAACCGGCGCTCCCAGAAGTCGACCATCACCCGCTCGAGGGTGCCCTCGTCCATCTGGCCGTGGGCGATGGCGATGCGCGCGTCGGGCACCAGCTGGCCGAGGCGACGGGCGACCTGGTCGATGTCGGTCACCCGGTTGTGGACGAAGAAGACCTGTCCCTCGCGCAGCAGCTCGCGGCGCGCCGCCTCGACGACGGCGGCCTCGGAGTACTCCCCCACGTGGGTCAGGATCGGCCGGCGGTCCACCGGCGGGGTCGTCACCATCGACAGGTCCCGGATGCCGGCGAAGGCCATCTCCAGGGTCCTCGGGATCGGGCTGGCCGACAGGGTCAGGACGTCGACCCCCACCGAGCGCTCCTTGATCGCCTCCTTGTGGGCCACCCCGAAGCGCTGCTCCTCGTCCACCACGAGCAGTCCGAGGTCCTTGAAGCGCACCACCTCGCCGAGCAGCCGGTGGGTCCCGATCACGACGTCGACGGTCCCGTCAGCCAGTCCGGCCAGGGTCTGGCGCGCCTCGGCCTCGTCGACGAACCGGCTGAGCAAGGCGACCCTCACTGGGAAGCCGGCGAAGCGCTCGGTGAAGGTCGCGAAGTGCTGGCTGGCGAGAAGGGTCGTGGGCACCAGCACCGCCGCCTGCTTGTGATCCTGGACCGCCTTGAAGACCGCGCGCAGGGCAATCTCGGTCTTGCCGAAGCCCACGTCGGCGCAGACCAGGCGGTCCATCGGCCGCGGGGCCTCCATGTCGGCCTTCACCTCCTCGATGGCCCGGGCCTGATCGGGGGTGAGCGGGAAGGGGAAGAGGCTCTCCATCTCGGCCTGCCAGGCGGAGTCGGGCGAGAAGGCGTGCCCGCTGGCCTGGGCCCGCTGGCGGTAGAGGTCGACGAGCTCCTGGGCCACCAGGTAGGCCGCCGCCCGGGCCTTGGCCCGGGTGCGCTGCCACTCCGCGCCGCCCATGCGCGACAAGGCCGGCGCGTCGGCCCCGGCGTAGGCTGTCAGCGCCTCGATCTGGTCGGTGGGCCAGTAGCTGCGCCCGTCCTTGAACTCGAGGATCAGGTAGTCGCGCACGGTGCCGTTGATGGCCCGCGTCGTCGTCCCCGAGAACCGCGCGACACCGTGCTGGCGGTGCACGACGTAGCTGCCGACGGCCAGGTCGGCGAAGAAGCCCTCAGCCGCCCGGGTGCGCGAGCGGGAGCGCTCGCGCGGCGCACGGTGGGTGCTGCGCCGCCCGGTCAGGTCGCTCTCGGCCCAGACCACGATCTCGGGGTCCTCGAGGGCGAACCCCTGGGGCAGGTCGCCGACCAGCACCGACACCCGCGCGTCGAGGACCCGCCCGGGATCGGTCGTCACCTCGAGACCCTCGGCGCGCAGCTGGTCGGCCATGCGCGCCACCGCGGCCGCGTGGGAGGTCAGCACCACCCCACGGCGCGCCCGGCCCCAGGAGCGCACGTGGGCGGCCAGGCGGGCCGGGTCGCCCTGGACGACGGGCGGCGAGCTGAGGGTGAGGCCGCCCTCGCCCACGAGCCCGGCCAGCTCGATCCCGACGCGCCCTTCGAAAAGCTCCTCGTAGGGAAGGTGGCCGAGGGCGGTCTCGGCGACGGCGCCCCAGGTCTGGGCGACGGCGTCGGTGAGCTCGCGCTCCTCCTCCAAGAGGTCGGCCAGCCGGTGGCGGACCCGATCGGGCTCGAGCACCATGACCCGACCGGTCCAGCGAGCCAGCAGGCTGCGGGGCTCGTCGACCAGGAGGGGCATCCAGCCCTCCATCCCGTCGAAGAGGTGCCCCTCGCCGAGGCGCGCCAGCGCCTCGCGCCCCCAGTCCTGGGCCTCGGCGAGGGCGCGAGCTCGCTCTCGCCCCCTAGCGCCGGGCACCCACTCGCGCGCGGGCGCGATCTCGACCTGCTCGAGCTCGGCGATCGAGCGCTGGTCGGCCACGTCGAAGCGGGTCAGTCGCTCGACCTCGTCACCGAAGAGGTCCAGGCGCACCGGGGACTCGGCCTGGGCCGGGAAGATGTCGACGATGCCACCGCGCACCGCGAACTCGCCGCGGTGCTCGACCAGGGCCTCGCGCCGGTAGCCCAGGGCCACCAGGTCGGCGAGGAGCTGGTCACGCTCGCAGGTCGCCCCGAGGGCCACGTGCAGCGGGGCCGGGGTGGGGTCGGGCGGCTCGACCTGAGCGAGGGCGCGAATGGGGGCCACCAGCACGTCGGGGCCCTCGCCGCGCTCGAGGCGCCAGCGCAACAGGGCGCGCTCGGCCATCACCGCGACGTCCGGGCTGACCCGCTCGAGGGGGTGGGTGTCCCAGCCGGGCAGCAGCCCGACCTCGACCGTGGGACCGAGCAGGGCTGCAAGCGCGTCGCGCAGGCCCTCCGCCTCAGTCGAGGTGGCGGCGACGACCAGCAGCGCCCCCCCTTCGAGTGCCTCGGCGGCAGCGGCGAGCGGCGAGGCGGCACCCCCGGGGGCCAGCTGGCCCGCCGCGCGCGCGGCGCGCACGGCCGGGGCGATGCGGTCGAGGACCCGGCGCAGCCCGGTGGACGGCTCAGTCACGGGCGTTGGCCCGGCGCTGAGCCTCCTCGAAGCCCGCGTCGATCAGCACCTCGAGCGCGTCGGCCGCGCTCTCGACGTCCCGGTCGCGCTGCTCGCGCGCCACCCCGCGAGGTCGCTTGAGCACCCAGTCCCCGCCGTGCTCCTTCGAGGGGGGCTTGCCGATCCCGATGCGCAACCGGCAGAACTCCTGACTGGCGAGGCTTTGGGCGATCGAGCGCAGTCCGTTGTGGCCGGCCAGTCCCCCACCGACCTTGAACTGGAGCCGCCCGGGCTCGAGATCGAGTTCGTCGTGGACGACGACGAGGGCCGAGAGCGAGGCCAGCGAGGTGCGCCGCACCAGGGGTGCGACGGCCGCCCCGGACTCGTTCATGTAGGTGGTGGGCACGGCGAGCGTCACCGGACCGCCCGGCGTGGGGAGTGTGCCCAGCACGCAGCGCTGACGGGGTTCGACGGCGAGGCGCACCCCGCGACGGCGCGCCACCTCCCGCACGGCGTCTCCGCCGACGTTGTGGCGGGACCCCTCGTACTCGGTGCCGGGGTTCGCCAGGCCCACGACGAGGAGGGTGCTGGCGGCGCCCCGGCGAGCCTCACGGCCCGACCGCAGCGCCACGGCGCGCTACCGCGCTTCGGGCGAGGCGGTCTTGGCCGCGCGACCGGCGAAGGTGTTCACGACCGAGAGGGCGGGGTCCCCGACCGGGGTCACGCCCTCGGGCAGGATCACGTCGGCGACGCGGATCGCCCCGCCGGGACGCAGCGCCGTGACGTCGACGTCGACGTGAGTGGGGATCCGGTCGGGACGGGTGCGCACCTGGAGGTTGAACATCTGCTGTTCGATCTCCCAGTCGGCGTGGCGAACCTCGACGGCGTCACCGACGACGTGCAGCGCCACGTCCACCACGACCTCCTTGTTCGGGTCGACGACCTGGAAGTCGATGTGGGCGACCGTGCCGCGCACCGGGTGGCGCTGGATCTCGCGGGCCATCACCGTGAGCTGGCGACCGGCGGCCTCGAGGGTGATGACCGTGTTGAGTCCACGGTCCCCCGAGACGGCGGTGCGGAACTCCTTGGCGTCCACCGCGACCGAGAAGGGCTCGACGCCCTCGCCGTAGACGACGCCGGGAATCGAACCGTCGGCGCGCAGGCGCCGCGACGAGCGCGATCCCTCGACGCGGTCCGTGGACGCGTTCAGGGTGACCTGGGACATGGGGACTCCTTCGAGGCGCGCGTCGGCGCGCGAACCGGACCGAGAGTCTAGCCCAGCGGCGCCAGGTCGGCGCCGGGCCCCTAGAGCAGGTTCTCGCCGCCGAAGATGTCCGACACCGAGGAGTCCTCGAAGATGGCGGCGATCGCGTTGGCGATGATGGTGGCGATCGACAGGACCTCGAGCTTCTCGAAGCGCCGCTCGGGCCCCAGGGGCAGCGTGTCGGTCACCACGACCCGCGACACCGGGGCGTTGAAGAGCCGCTCGACGGCCGGCGGGGAGAAGACGGCGTGGGTGGCCATGACCCAGATCTCCTCAG
The DNA here is from genome assembly GCA_964449735.1 of uncultured Ferrimicrobium sp. Taxonomy (GTDB): domain Bacteria; phylum Actinomycetota; class Acidimicrobiia; order Acidimicrobiales; family RAAP-2; genus RAAP-2. The sequence continues at coordinate 774 of CAYUZO010000050.1, read as the reverse complement.
CCCCGTGGGCCTTCAGCAGGTCGCAGGCGGCCACGATGGTCCCGGCGGTGTCGATCATGTCGTCGATCAGCACGCAGTGGCGCCCGGCGACGTCACCGACGATGTGGCGGGCCTCGGCCACGTTGGCCTGGCCCCGCGGGCGGGTCTTGTGCACGAGGGCCAGGTCGCAGCCCAGGTGCTGGGCGTAGCGCTCGGCGACCTTGACCCGCCCGGCGTCGGGGGCCACCACCACCAGCTCGTGGGGGTTCGCGTGGGTCTTGAGGTAGTCCTCGAGCACCGGGGCGGCCACCAGGTGGTCCACCGGGATGTCGAAGAACCCCTGGATCTGGCCGGAGTGGAAGTCGACCGACAGGACGCGGTCGGCGCCGGCCGTTTGGAGCATGTCGGCGATGAGCTTGGCGGTGATCGGCTCGCGCCCGACGCTCTTACGGTCCTGGCGGGCGTAGCCGTAGTTCGGGATCACCGCCGTGATCGACTTCGCCGAGGCGCGCTTGGCCGCGTCAATCATGATCAGCTGCTCCATCACCGCGTCGTTGACCGGTGAGGAGTGGGTCTGGACGATGAAGACGTGGGCCCCGCGGATCGACTCGTCGAAGCGGCAGTGGATCTCGCCGTTGGCGAACTCGCGCAGATTCGACTCGGTCAGGCCAACCCCGAGGCGCTCGGCGATGTCGCGGGCCAACTCGGGGTGGCAGCGCCCCGAGACGATGACGAGGCGCCTCTTGGCGAGTGACTCCACGGCGCCAGCGTACACAGTGGGGCCGGCGCCCCTTG
>CAYUZO010000049.1:0-10962 GCA_964449735.1 uncultured Ferrimicrobium sp. | reverse complement strand
CTCTTCGGCGAGGTAGGGGTGCATGCCGTCACGAGACTAGGGCCCCGCCCCGCCCATCGGGGGGAATCCCACCGAACCCGCGACGCCCGAGCGCAGGACCTGATCACGGGCTTCGAGAGCCCTGTCGGACAGTTCGTCGCCGAGGCGGAGTCGGCCCAACTGCTCTAGCAGGTCGCCGACCTGTTTGGCCGTGCGGACGAAGTCCCCCGGGCTGGTCGGCCCGACCTCGACGTCGGCGATGTCGAGCACCGTCGAGAGGGAGGCACCTCGGGCCCAGGCGGAGATCGTGGTGGCGAAACGCCCGTCGGGCTCTCGCTGGTGAGGCACCTGGTGGCGATCCTCCACCTCGCGGACGGTCGCGGCGACGACGCCCAGCTCCCCCAGTCGGTCTCCGAGGGTCAGCCGGCGCTCGGGACCAAGGCGGTCGTTAAGGGCACGGCGACGCTTGGCGGCGCCCTTGGAGGTGGAGGCCGGGGCCCGGGGCCCGCGCCGCCCCTCGAAGACGAAGGCCGACAGCAGTCCCGCGAGCTGGGCGGGCTCGAGGTCGTTGAGGGCCCCCGCCGCGAGCGACTCAGCGAGGAGGAGGTCGCACTCGTGGTACAGCGAGCGCAGCAGGCGTCCGGACTCGGTGAGCTGCCAGCCCTTGGCGTACCCCAGATCCTCGAGGACCCGGTGACGCGCGGCCATAAGGTCGGAGAGCGCTCGACGCCCGGCCGCCGGGCGGCGATCGGCCTCGAACTGGGCGAAGGAGCGCTGGACGACCTCGAGGGCGGTGTCCCGCTCGAAGTGCTCGATCAGGTTCGCCGTGAGGTTGTAGGTGGGGCGGAAGGAGGAGTGCAGCTCCGAGGCCGGCGCGGTGGCCACCCTCGCCACGTCATGGAGGGAGATCTCTGAGGAGAACGCGACGATGGCGTGGCCCTCCTCGTCGAGTCCCCGTCGACCGGCCCGGCCCGTCATCTGCTGGAACTCCCCACTCGTGAGGAACTTCCTCCCAGCGTCGGAGTACTTGGAGAACCGTTCGAGGACGACCGAACGGGCGGGCATGTTCACGCCCAGGGCCAGCGTCTCGGTCGCGAAGACGACGGAGAGCAGGTTGCGCTCGAAGCAGGCCTCGACGATCTCGCGGAAGGCGGGGACCATCCCCGCGTGATGGGCCGCCAGGCCCCGTCGCAGGTTGTCGAGGAAGTCCGGGAACTCCAGCGCGGCGAGGTCCTCGTCGCGGAAGTCCACCAGCCGCTCCTCGCAGATGATCTCAATCTCGCGCTTCTGCTCGGCGGTGGTGAAGCTCAGCCCGTCACGGCGCACCTGGTGGACGGCGTCGTCGCACGCGGCCCGCGAGAAGATGAAGACGATCGCCGGCAGCAGGTCGGCGTCGTCGAGTCCCCGGAGGAGCTCTGATCGGCGAGGCTGGCGAAAAGGGGGTGGTGGGGCGGAGGACTTCGGCCCGTGCCACCGCGGTCCGGGGCGGAATCGCCGGGTAGCGCGCATGGCGTTGTCCACGCGGCGAGCCTCGTCACTGAGGCGCTCACCGTCGAGTAGGTCCACGATCTGCACGTCGTGCTCCCCTCGGCGCACCAGGGCGACGTGGTCGTGGAGCTTGATCGGTCGTTCCCGCTCGATCACGACCGCAGTCTCACCGCGTACCTTCTCGAGCCACTCACCGAGGAACTCGGCGTTCCCCACCGTGGCCGATAGGGCGACGAAGCGCACCGCACTCGGGGTCAGGATGAGGACCTCCTCCCAGACGCCGCCGCGGTAGGGATCCTGGAGGTAGTGGACCTCGTCGAGGACCACGAGCCCGAGGGTGCGCAGCTGATCGGCGTCGGTCAAAAGCATGTTGCGCAGCACCTCGGTGGTCATGACCACGATGTCGGCTCCGCGATTGATCGAGGTGTCCCCGGTGAGGAGCCCCACGTGAGCGGCACCGAATCGAGCGCACAGCTCGTGGTACTTCTGGTTGGAGAGGGCCTTGAGGGGGGTCGTGTAGAAGGATCGGCGACCTTGGCTGAGGGCGTCGTGCACCGCGTAGTTGGCGATGAGGGTCTTGCCCGAGCCCGTCGGAGCGCTCACGAGGACGTTGACCCCTCGATCGACCGCGTCGAGTGCCCTGATCTGGAAAGCGTCGGGACCAAAGCCCAGGCTCTCGAGGAACCCCCGGCGGAGGTCGCTCCTCACCGCTTGAAGAGCTTGCCCACGCCGATGGCGAGGAAGTAGAAGGCGGTCAAGGGGATCGCCAGCGCGAACATCGACAGCGGGTCCCCGCTCGGCGTGAAGACCGCCGCCGCCACGACGATGGCGATCAGGGCGTAGCGCCAGGAACGAAGGAGTTGGCGGGGTGTCACGACGTGGGCGAGCTCCAAAGCGACGAGCACCACGGGGAACTCGAAGGTCACCCCGAAGATGAACATCATCATCAAGAACAGGCCGAGGTACTGGTTCGGGTTGTAGAAGGCCACCAGGCTGTGGCCGCCGATGGACTGGAGGAAACTCAAGGCGTGGCCGAAGCTGAAGTAGGCGACGGCGCACCCGGCGGCGAAGAAGAGGACCGAGGCCGCCACGAAGGGCACCGCGTAGCGCCTCTCGCGCGCCCGCAGACCCGGTGTGATGAATCGCCACATCTCCCAGAACCACACCGGCGAGGCGAAGAGCAGACCCCCGAAGAAGGCGATCTTCACCCGCAGGGTCAAGCCATCGAGAGGGTTGGTGACGAGGAACTGGCAGCGCTTGGGTACGTCGCGACAGTACGGGTGTTGGAGGAACTGAAGGATCTGCGGGTAGAAGAGAAAGGCCGCGACCCCGAGCACGATGATCGCCAGCAACGACACCATGATGCGGTGGCGGGCCTCGGCGAGGTGCTCGGCCAGGGTCATGCCCGAGGCGGCGTGGGAGAAGCGGCTCATCGTCTAATTGAGAGAGGGATCGGCCGACGTCGGAGGCTCACGCAGCGGCGTTGCGTCGGCGAGTTCGACATCCTCCTCGACGGCCGGATCTGGCAGTCCCCCCTCCCCCATCGGTGCGACGTCGTCGACAGCGGACTGCAGCGACCCCGTAGGCGTCTCCGCGTCCGTCTCACGCTCCTCGGCGCGGTCAGCGAGCTGATTCAAGAGGTTCACCGGGCTTCGTGCGATGCGAGCGATCTCCGACGCGCTCGGCAGGTCCGGCACCACCTCGCGCACCTCGTTCTCGATGCGCTCCTGGAAGCGCTTGAATTGGCGCCACGCGTTGCCGAGTTTGTGGGCGACCTCGGGGAGTTTGTCGGGTCCGAGCAGCACCAGGACCACGGCGACGATCACCATGATCTTGATCGGGCTCAGACTGAACACGGGCTCATCCTAGGCGCCGACCTCTGCGGCTTTTAGAGGAAGCCGAACCTCCCGAGGGGCCAAATCCGCAGGAAGACCTTGCCGATCACGTCCGAACGCGGCACCGTGCCCCAATAGCGGCTGTCACAGGAGTTGGGGTGGTTGTCCCCCATCACGAAGTACTGGTTGGGCCCGACCGTGGTGCGACTCACTGGTTCGCCGAGTGGCTCGTTGTGGGTCCACGTCTCCCGCAGAGCCACGAAGCCGTGGGTCGAGGAGTTGGAGTAGTAGATCGTGTTGCCGCGCGAGTACAGGGTGTCGCCGGGGACGCCGATGACCCGCTTGACGAGGTCGCTCACGGTGTCGCCGCAGTGCTCGGCGGGTGGCGCCTTGAACACGATGATGTCGCCTCGGTGGATGGTCCCCAAGGTCACACTTAACTTGGAGACGATGATGCGGTCACCGATCTGGAGCGTCGGCTCCATCGAGGCCGAGGGGATGAAGAAGGTCTGCACCACGAAGGTCCGCATGACCAGCGACACCACCACAGCGACCACCACGATCGCGGCCCACTCGATGAACACCTTGCGGCGGTGGTTTGACCGGGCCGGCGGCGACGGGGCGTTCACCTCGTCACTGACAATGTTCTCGGTCACTCCGTCAGGCTAGTCGCGTCGCTCGTGGCGCTCGAGGGTCGCGAGAAGGCGCTGGAAGCGCTCGTCGGTGCTCTTGAAGGGGTCCTTCAGCAGCACGGTCCGCTGCAACTCGTCATTGAGCTTCAGGTGCACCCAGTCGACGGTGTAGTCGCGCCTCCATTGCTTCGCCGCCCGGATGAAGGTCCCACGCATGTGGGCGCGCGTCGTTCCCGGCGGCGACTGCACGGCCCGCGAGATGTCCTCGTCACTGACGACGCGGCGCATGTGACCACGACCCTGATGGCGATAGAAAAGAGACCGATCGAGATTCGTGTCGTGATACAGCAGGTCGATCAGGGCGACTTTGGGATCCGAGAGAGGTATCTGGCGACGCTCCCGCTCGCGGTCGATCATCTGGAGTTTGGCCACCCAGTCGACTCGGTCGGCGAGCAGCATCGGATCGGCTCGGTACTGCTCGAGGACTTCGCGCCACAGGCGCACGACCTTGACGTGGTCGGGTGGCACGGGCCTGGAGTTCACGAAGTTCTCGGCTCGCTCACACAGGTCCTCTTGGATCTCAAGTGCCGTCAGGTCCCGGCCAGAAGCCAACTTGACCGGCTCCTTGCTCCAGAGGTCGTAGGAGATATCGCGCAGGGCATTGATGGGCGACGCGAGGTTGAAGTCGCGCAGGACGGTCGTGCGGTCCTCGATCATCGCGAGGACCACCGAGGCGGTCCCGACTTTCAGGTAGGTCGCGAACTCGCTCATGTTCGAGTCGCCGACGATGACGTGAAGGCGCCGGTACCGCTCGGGGTCGGCGTGCGGCTCGTCGCGCGTGTTGATGATGGGACGCGACCGGGTCGTCGCTGAGGAGATCGACTCCCAGATGTGCTCGGCCCGCTGGCTCATCGAGAAGGCGGTTCCCTTGGCCGTCGTCACCACCTTTCCGGCGCCGGTGAAGATCTGACGGCTGATGAGGTAGGGGATGAACACCTGCTCGAGCCGCCCGAGGTCGTCGATGCGCTCGATGCAGTAGTTCTCGTGGCAGCCGTAGGAGTTTCCCGAAGAGTCGGTGTTGTTCTTGAAGAGGAAGATGTCGCCTCGGATTCCCTCATCAGAGAGCTGTTCTTGGGCGTAGCCGACGAGCTCGCGCAGGATGGCCTCGCCAGCCTTGTCCTGGGCGACGACGTCGCTGAGGAGGTCACACTCGGCGGTGGCGTACTCCGGATGGCTCCCGACGTCGAGGTAGAGACGACTGCCGTTCTCCAAGAAGACGTTCGAGGAACGCCCCCACGCCACGACCTTGCGGAAGAGGAAGCGCGAGACCTCGTCGGGGCTCAGACGGCGCTGTCCGCGCAAGGAGAAGGTGATCCCGTACTCGGTCTCCACGCCGAAGACCCGTCTCAGCATGGCGTCCCCGTCAGCCCAGGAGCTCGGTGACGTCGTCGAGTGACAGGCGCCGGAAGGTGCGTCGCACGCCACGGTCCTCGAGGACGGCCACTTCGAGGTCGTCCGGGCCGATCGTCCGGTCGGGGCCGGCGAGCGCGCTGACGGCGTTGCGAAGGGTCGCCCGGAGCTCGAGGACCTCCCCCTCCGATTCGGCGAAGCGCCGGCGGATCGTCTCGGCGTCGCCACCGAGCACGGCGAAGCGTGGCTCGTCGCTCAAGGTGCCCTCGTAGGCGATCCGGTAGAGCTTGGTCGGGCGAAAGTGGTTGCCCAGTTGGGCGACCAGGATCTCAATCTCGAGGGGCTTGGGGCCCTCGGTGAACATGTCCCCGACGTGCTGGGCGTAGTAGTTGGCGAGCGCTCGGGCGTCGACGTCCTCACGCGAGTAGGTGAAGCCGGTGCCGTCGGCCCAACGGATCCCTGCCTCACGCAGCCGGTCGAACTCGTTGTAGCGCCCCACGCCGGCGAAGGCAATCCGGTCGTAGATCTCCGAGATCTTGTTGAGCGAGGCCGAGGGGTTTTCGGCGACCAGGACGACGCCCTTGTCGTAGATCGCGGCCAGGATCGACCGACCTCGGGCGATGCCCTTCTGGGCGAACTCGGCACGGTCCTTGGTGAGCTGTTCGGGCGGGACGTAGAAGAAGTTGCTCATCGCAACGTCCCTTCGGCCCGACCCGCGGTGGAGGCACGACGGTCGCGGATCTGGGCAAAGCGGTCGGCGACCTCCTCGGTCGCCAGCTCCACGTAGCCCCCAGCCCCCACGACGACCATCATCGGGAAGATCCCACGGACGAAGTCCGGGCCCCCCGTGGCGGGGTCATTGTCCCCCGCCTCGTAGATGGCCAGCGCCGCGAGTGCGAGAGCACCCTCGCGGTCGAGGTCGCTACGGAATCCGAGGCGCAGCGTGTTCTCGGCGAAGGGCGTACCCGAGCCGATCACCGCGAAGTCGTCGCGCTCGTAACACCCTCCGGCCCCGTCGTACTCGAAGATCCGTCCGCGCGAGTGGCTCCGATCCCATCCAGCGAGCAGTGGGATCACGACGAGAGGGGTCGTCAGGTTGTTGCGCTGAATGATCGGTGAGAGGTAGTTGGCCTTGCCCTCGAGGCTGAGCGAGGTGGAGGTCATCTTCTCGTAGTGCTCGAAGGAGAGCTGGGCCATCTTGATGAACTCCATGCCCCGCGCCGCCGTGCCCGAGATCGCGATGGCGGTGAACTCGTCGGCCGCCTCGATCTTGCGAACGTCGCGACTGGCGATGTAGGCCCCCGTCGCCTGGCGGTCGCCTACCATCACCACGCCGCTGTCGTGACGGACGGCCACGACCGTGGTGGCGTGCGGAGACAGGTCACCGGGCGCGTCCTCTCGCAGGATCCCCGTCGCCAGGGCGTACTGGTGGAAAGAGGGCCCCGGGTCCTCCTGGGCCCGAAAGAGGGGCAGTCCCATCCCTACTGGCCGCCCTTTTGCACGTAGTTGCGCACGAACTCCTCGGCGTTCTCCTCGAGGACTTCGTCGATCTCGTCGAGCAGGTCGTCGAGATCGGCCTTCAACTGCTCGCCGCGGTTGGCGTCGACGGGCACCTCCGTGGCCGGCTCCGACGAGCGCTCCGACCGCTGACGTTGGATTCGCTCTTGCTCGCTCATGATTCCGTTCTACCTGTCCAGAGCGGCCAGCAGGTCGTCGGCCGTCTGACTCGTTTCTAGCAACTCAGCGGTGAGCGCCGCGGTACCTCGCAAAGGGTCGAGCATGGGCACGCGTTGCAGCGGTCCGCTCCCCAGATCGAAGACCACCGAGTCCCAGTTGGCCGCGACGATCTGATTCGGGAAACGCGCAACGCAGCGTCCCCGGAAGAAGGCCCTGGTCGTGAGGGGTGGGTTGTGAACGGCTTCACGAATCACCTCCTCGCTGATCAGGGTCCGCAGGCCCGCCCGCCGTCCGAGCGAGCGCTCCGCCCGCAGGTCGTGGAACTGCAGGTCGATCGCCCGCAACTTCGGATCGGCGTCCTCGAGCCCGTAGCGCTCGCGGTATCCCTCCACGAGACGTCGCTTCGCGACCCACTCCACGCGGTCAGCGACGCTGACGGGATCACGGGCGAGCCCGTCGAGCATCTCACGCCAGTGGGTCAGGATCTCCTCGACTTCCTCGGCCGGCGCGACGGCGTCGCCGCCCGTGACGTCGACGTGCTGGCGCGCGAGCGTCCACAGGGCGTCCTGCACCTCCCAGGCGCTGGCGTGAGTGCCATCTTCGAGCTCGATCACTCCGGCGAGGTCGGGATCCAGCGCGACGGCACGCACCGCGGAGACCGGGCGTCGCGGGGCGCTCGGGAAGACCGAGGGCCCGCGATCCTCGAGGACCGCGAGGAGCAGAGCTGTGGCGCCCAGCTTCACGAGGGTGGCCACCTGACTCATGTTGGCGTCCCCGATGATCACGTGGAGTCGGCGGAACCGTTCGGCGTCGGCGTGGGGCTCATCACGGGTGTTGACGATCGGCCTCTTCAGGGTCGTCTCGAGCCCCACGACCTCTTCGAAGAACTCGGCACGCTGGCTGACCTGGAAGGAGGGGCGATGGGACAGGGCGTCCTCGGTCTCGGCGCCGACCTTGCCAGCACCCACCACGATCTGTCGAGTCACCAGGTGGGGCACCATGGCCCGCACTACTGAAGCGAAGTCCAGGTCGCGCGACAGGAGGTAGTTCTCGTGGCAGCCGTAGGAGTTGCCCTTGCCGTCAGAGTTGTTCTTGTAGAGGATGATCCGCCTCTCGGGCGCGAGCGAGTGGTTCGCCGCTTCGGCCGCACGACGCATGACCTCCTCGCCGGCCGCGTCGTACAGGGTGGCCTCGAGCGGCGTGCGACACTCCGGCGAGGAGTACTCGGGATGGGCGTGATCGACGTAGAGACGGGCCCCGTTGGTGAGAACGGTATTCGCCAGGTGGGTCTCGACGACGGGGGCGAAGGAGGTCAGGCCCGGGAGACCCCGGGCGTCGAGGTCGGGCGTCTCACCGTCGAAGTCCCAGTTGATCCGGCTGCGACCCTGGTGGGCGTAGGAGTTGACCAGGATGCTCGAAGCGGCGATCGGGTCGTTCTCGGGCCCGCCCGCGATTCCGTACTCGGTCTCGATGCCGACGACCTTGGCGACGGCCATGGCTCAGAGGTACTGACCGGTGCCGACGTGCTGGATCGATCGCCCGCCCTCGATGGTCGGCTCCTCGCGGTTGATGAGGGTCCGGATGAAGATGATCCGCTCCCCCTTCTTGCCCGAGATCCTCGCCCAGTCGTCCGGGTTGGTGGTGTTGGGCAGGTCCTCGTTCTCGCGGAACTCCTGGCGGATCGACTCGAGGAGGTCCTCGAGTCGCAGCCCGCGTCCCTGCTCGGCGATCTCGCGCTTGACGGCCAGCTTCTTCGCTCGGCGCACGATGTTCTCGATCATCGCGCCGGAGGCGAAGTCCTTGAAGTACAGGATCTCCTTGTCCCCACCCTGGTAGGTCACCTCGAGGAACCGGTTCTCGTCGTCGATGCGGTACATCGCGCTGACCGTCTCCTCGATCATCGAGGCGATCGCCTTCTCGCGGTCACCGCCACCACTCTCGGCGACGGTCGTCGGGTCAATCGGCAGCTCACCGTGGAGGTAACGGTGGAAGATCTGAGCGGCGGCCTCCTCGTTGGGTCGCTCGATCTTGATCTTGACGTCGAGTCGGCCGGGCCGCAGGATGGCCGGGTCAATGAGGTCCTCACGGTTCGTGGCGCCGATCACGATCACGTCGCGCAACGATTCGACCCCGTCGATCTCAGCCAGCAACTGGGGAACGATGGTGGACTCCATGTCTGAGCTGATCCCCGTACCCCTCGTGCGAAAGAGCGAGTCCATCTCGTCGAAGAAGACGATGACCGGGACTCCCTCCTCGGCCTTCTCCCTCGCGCGTTGGAAGACCAACCGGATCTGGCGCTCGGTCTCGCCCACGTACTTGTTGAGCAGCTCGGGGCCCTTGATGTTCAAGAAGTAGCTGCGCACGTTGCGGTTGCCCGACAGCTCGGCCACCTTCTGGGACAGAGAGTTCGCGACCGCCTTGGCGATGAGTGTCTTGCCACAACCCGGAGGCCCGTAGAGGAGGATGCCCTTGGGCGCTGGCAGCTCGTAGTCCGAGAAGAGGGCGCGGTGCAGATAGGGCAGCTCGACGGCGTCGGTGATCAGCTCGATCTGCCCGTCGAGTCCTCCCACGTCGGCGTAACTCACGTCGGGGACCTCTTCGAGGACGAGCTCCTCGGCCTCCTGGCGCACCAGCTTCTCGGTGAGCAGTCCCGAGCGGAGGTCGAGCAGGACCGCGTCACCGCTGCGCAGGCGGATGTCGCGCAGCGCGTCGGCGCGCTCGACCACCCGCTCCTCGTCCGCGCGGCCGTAGATCACCACCCGGGTCCCCTCGAGCACCTCCTTCACCGTGACGACCTCGCCCTGGCCGTCGGGCGGTCGGGTGGCGATCACCGTGAAGGACTCGTTGAGGACGACCTCGTCACCGCGGGAGATCAGGCCCGGGTCGAGCGCCGGGTGCAGGGCGACGCGCATCTTGCGTCCCGAGGCGGTGATGTCGACCGTGCCGTCGTCGTTGAACTCCACGAAGGTCCCGTAGACGGCGGGGGGCTGGGTCAGCTTCTCCACCTCGTCGCGCAGGGCCGCGATCTGGTCACGGGTCTGCTGCAGGGTGATCGTCAACTTCTCGTTGTTCGACCGGGCCTGGGCCAACTGTCCGCGGGCTTCGAGGAGGAGCTCCTCCAACGACTCGATCCGCCGTTGGGCGGGCGAGCCCACGGGGCCCTCCCCGGCGGGTCGGCGATCGTCGCCGGCTCCTGCGAGGTCGTCGAGTCGCTCCATGGCCTCACCCTAGGTGAGCGCCCTCGGCCGTGCGAGTTCACCACGGTGCGCCCGCCCGCTAGAGTGACGGCACCGCGTTAGGGCCACGGAGGGCTTGCCGATGAAGGTGTGGATCGATCAGGACCTGTGCACAGGCGACGGCCTCTGCGAGGAGATCTGCCCGTCGGTGTTCACCTTGCTCGACGACGGCCTGGCCTACGTGAAGCAGGACGGAGAGGTCCGCAACAACCCCGGCGGCGCCGAGGGCGTGGCGCTGGTGCCCGCGGAGTTCGAAGAGGCAGTCGTCGAGGCCTCCGAGGAGTGCCCGGGCGAGTGCATCTTCATCGTTCGCGACTGAGTCCCCGCTCGCCTCGCACTCACTGCGCCAATCGGCGCGCCGAAGTCAAGAAGCCGGTGTGAGCGACCATCCGGTGGTCCGGGCGAACTGAACGTCCATCGACGTGCCAGGTTCGCCTCAGGATCTCCACCGTCTCAGCCAGCCCGAACCGATGCTCGCGCAGCATCTCGCGCAGCTGCTGGACCTGGTTGATCGTGGGTAGGTAGGACAGGAAGATGCCGCCCCCGCGCAGGGCCTGCTCCGCGTGGGCCACGACCGCCCACGGCTCGGGCATGTCCAGGAGCACTCGGTCCATACCGGTCTCGTCGATTCCCGCGGTGACGTCGCGGACCCGGTGTTTTGGCAAAAGCCTGCCGAGCGGTATAACTGACGATGGGTGCTACGTA
>CAYUZO010000048.1:0-10966 GCA_964449735.1 uncultured Ferrimicrobium sp. | reverse complement strand
CCCTCAGGTGGCCCGAGAGGGCGCGCCCGTCGCTGGCGTGGACCGATCCCCCCACGCCGAACTCCTCGCGGGGCCCGATGAAGAGGCTGACTTCGATCCCCCGTTCGGCGGCCATCGTGGCCATCTCCTTCAGCTCAGCGTCGCTGAGGAGCATCGCGCCACTGCCTTGGGAGACGCGGTGCACGACCACGCCGTGGCGGTCGGCCTCCTCGATGACCGCCGCCAGCGCCGCGGGGTTCTCGACCGAGGGGATCTCCACCCGCAGGTGGGCCCCGTCGGCGAAGCGCTCGGTGCTGGGCCGCACGGGGACCTGGACCAGACCCGCGCTGTGCAGGAGTGACTGGCTCCCTCGCGGAGTCCCGGCCCCGACAATCTCGACGTCCTCGGTCATGTCCCTCCTCACGCCACTCGGCGCAGTCCTGCGCCCGAGTCCGGACCCGCGACGCGGGGCCAGCGAGCCGAGCCCAGGCGGCGCAGCTCCTCCCCCACGAGGTAGGTGTCTTCGATCTTGGCCCCGCCCGCGAGGCTAGGGTTCCACGCCACCGCCGTCGCGGGCGCCAGTCGGCGGGGGAACCAGGGCTCGGCCGGGCCCTCCGGGCAGAGCTCGAACTCACGTTGGGCGTAGCCGATCGGTCCACCCTGGAAGTGGTCACGCCATGCGCCGTCGTGGCCACTCGCCGCGTAGGCGCGCCCCAACGCCTCATAGGCCTCGCCCCACGTGGCGCCGGGCACGCTCGCCGCGCGGACGGCCTCGTCCACCTGATGGCAGGCGCTCAGCCCCCGCGTCAACTCCGGCTCCTCACCGCACGCGACGAGTCGCGTCGCCGCCGCGTGCAGGCCGAGACCGCGCGCCACGATCACCGCCATCACCAGCTCGCGGGCCACGGCGCCCACCATCAAGGGATGGCGGTAGCGGCGGACCCGATCGTCGGCCCCGACGATCAAGCAGACTGCGTCAGCACCCGCCGCCTCAACCACCTCGACCACTCGCGCGGCGATGTCGCGGTCCGTCTCGCGGCCGGGCCGCCAGGCCTCCAGGGCCCCCTCGAGCGCCGAGGTCGCGATGTCGGCCAGTGCCTCGAGCACGACCACCTCGGCGTCCCCGAGAGCGAGACGGGAGGCGACGAGCTCGTCGCTGACGTCGGCTCCCCCGACGCCGTCACTGATCCACCGCGACGAGGGGCCCGCGATCTCCTCCGCCACGCGTCGCGCGGCTCCCGGTTCGAACCACGGCGCGCTCGCCAGGGAGAACCCCAGGGAGCCGAGATCTCCCTCGCCGGTCACCCGCTCCACCTCCACCGAACTGGCGACCACGGTGGCTCGCCCGTCGTGCACCACCACCCACAGTGGGTCGAGCGCGGCCGTGCGGTCAATCGGCACCGACAGGCCGCCCGTCGCCCAGGCGACGGCCGCCGGGGTTCCCAGGACCACGGGGGCTCCCTCGTGACGCTCACTCAGCGCCGCGAGGCGGGCACGGGCGTGATCCACCCGGGCTCGCCGCAGGTCCACAGTGTTAGGAAGCACCGAACTCCGTTCGCTATATCAGAACCGCATTCAAGCAGGCTCGAGCGGCCAGGTCAAGGCATCCCAATCGGTATACGGAACTGCGATACCCTGTTCGCTTATGCCGAACGAAACGGTGGACCGCTACCAGGTCCGTTCCGTCGCGCGGGCGATGGAGATGCTCGAACTGGTGGCCCGCGCTGGGGACGCGGGACTGTCGCTGACCGAACTCAGCCATGGAGTGGGACTGGCCAAGAGCTCAACGATCGCGGCCGCGCGAACCCTGGCCCACTACGGGCTCTTGCGCATCGACGACCCGGGCCCGCGGTATCGACTGGGGCTGGCCCTACTGCGCTACGGCGACCTCGTCGCCCAGCAGACCTCGCTCGCCCAGTCAGCCCTACCCCTGCTGCACGCCCTCACCGAGCAGACCGGCCTCACCGCCCGGCTGGCCACGAACGACCAGGGCTTCCCCGTGTTCGTCGAGCGCGTCGACGGACGCGGTGCGGTGCGCTTCCACACGCCGCTCGGCCAGCGCGAGCTGCCCCACGCGACCGCGGCCGGCAAGGCGATCCTCGCCCACCTGGAGCCAGAGGACCTCGAGCGGGTCCTCGAGCAGTCGCCTCTCGTCCCGAGGACCAGCTCGACGATCATCCGTCGTGACGCCTTAGACGAGGAGCTCGAGCGCGTGCGCCTGATGGGCTTCGGGGTAGACGACGAAGAGGAGTCCGACGGCATCATCTGCGTCGGTGCGCCAGTCTTCGATCACCAGGGCCAGTGCGTGGGAGCGGTCAGCCTCACCGGGCTCAAGGCGGACGTGAGCGAGGGCGAGGTCGGTCGGCTCGGCGCGAACGTGCGCGACTGCGCCGACCAGCTCAGCCGACTCCTGAGTGGAGGTCGGCCCGCGTGAGAGCTCTCGTGGCCCACGGCGACGGCTCCGTCGCGCTGGAGGAGGTCGCCGAGCCCCTCGTCGGACCCGAGGAGCGACTGGTGAGGCCGGTTGCCTGCGGGCTCTGTGGCACGGACCTCGAATTGGTCGACGCCACTATTGATCCGGACTACGTCCGGTACCCGCTCGTCCTGGGTCACGAGTGGGTGGGCCGTGACGAGGCTGGACGCCTGGTCGTCGTCGAGGGCATCATCCCGTGCGGCCAGTGCGACGCCTGCCACCGGGGCGCGACGAACCTGTGCGCCACCTACGACGAGGTCGGCTTCACGCGCCCGGGGGCCGTCGCGCCCGCACTCTCGGTGCCGGCGCATCTGATCCACCCCCTGGGTCACGACGTCGACCCGCTCGACGCCGTGCTCACCGAGCCGATGGCGGTCGTCTGGCGGGCCCTGCGTCGAGCCGCTCCGCCGGCGGGGGCCCGCTGCCTCGTCGTGGGTGACGGCACGGTCGCGCTCTTGGCCGCCCTCCTCCTCGCGCGATTCGAGCCCGCCCACGTCGACATGCTGGGTCTTCGCTCGTCCCAGAGTGGACTCGCCGCCCAAGCCGGCGTGCGACGGTTCTTGGAGACCGACGAGGGTGAGTCCTACGACCTCGTCATCGAGGCCGCCGGACACGTCGACGCCGTGGCCCAGGCGCTGCGGAGCGTCGGGCGGGGAGGGACGATCCTGTTGCTCGGCCTCCCGCCCCACGGCGCCACCGTGCCGGTGGCGCCCGATCGACTGGTCAATGACGACCTGACCATCCTGGCGAGCTTCTCCTACACACGAGCCGCCTGGGCTGAAGTGGTGGATCTGCTCAACCAGGGTCTGGTGCACCCCGGCTTCCTCGTCACGCATCGTTTCGCCCTCGAGCAGTGGTCCGACGCGTTGGCGACCTTGCGCGACCGCGCCGAGCGAGAGCCCCGCGGCAAGGTGTTGATCGAGATCCCGTCGCCCTGACTCAGGCGGCCCGGAGTCCTTCCGGGGAGAGCCCGAGCGAGCGGAGGAAGCCACGGACCCTGACCACCTGGTCCTCGGTGAGGTCGCGCGTGCGCGTCGACCCGAAGGAGACGGTCTCGCCCGCCACCGTCACCGCCCAGTTGCCCCGATGGGTCTCGTGGACCTCGCCGAAGCGACCCAGCAGCGAGCACACGTCGAGCCACTTGATGTTGTGGTTGAGCGGGTGTCCGAAGATCTTCAGGACGGTGACCTTGTGGTGGTGGTCCAACTTCACGCTCATCGCGCCCCCTTCCGTGGGGCCGACCCCCGCGGCCCGCACTCGCACTCTCCGCCCTTCAGGGCCTCCTGTCAAGGAGCCCCACCAACTCCACGTGCTCGGTGAAGGGGAAGAGGTCGAACGCGCGCAAGGTGACCAGCCGGTAACCGCTGGTCGCGAAGCGGCTGAGGTCGCGAGCGAAGGTCGCGGCGTCACAGCTGACGTAGACGACCCGAGACGGAGCGCGGCCCGCAATGGCCTCGGGTACCTGTCTCGCGAGACCGGAGCGCGGGGGGTCGAGCACGACGAGCGCCCCCGCGTCGATCACCGCCGCGGTCGCGGGCGTGACCGGCTGGTGGCGCACCCGGGCGGGCAGACCCTCGAGGTTGCGTCGGGCGTCGGCCACCGCGGAGGTGGAGGACTCCAGGGCGACCACTCGACCTCGCGGACCCACCGCCTGGGCCAGGGGCGCGCTGAACAGTCCCACTCCGCTGAAGAGGTCGAAGGCCGACTCGCCCCGACGAGGATCAGCCATCCCCATCACCGTGGTGGTGAGAAGCGAGGGCGCATCGCGGTGCGACTGCCAAAAGGACTCGGCTGAGACATCAAAGACGTGGCCGGCCACCTCGACCCGCGCCGGCATCGTCGGCACCGGTCGGCCACGTAGATCCATGGTGCGCGACGCTCCCCCCGGGCGCGGTCGCCACACCGCGTGGGCTGGCCCGTCGCCGAGGGCTCGCAACTCGACCTCTCCCGACGGCCAGGTCTCCGAGAAGGCCGACGAGAGGCGCGGATCGACCAGGTAGCAGTCATCCAGCTCCTCGAGGTCGTGGCTGCGCCACCGCCTCAGTCCGAGCTGGCCCTCGTCCCCCACGGCGCATCGGAGCCGGACCCGAGAGCCGCGGGCCGGGGAGGGAGCCACCTCGACCTCGACCTCGATCTCGAGGTGGGCGAGCCGGCGAAGCTGGTCCGACAGCACCTCGGACTTCCAGCGACGCTGCGCCCCGGCGCTCAGGTGCTGGAGGTCACAGCCCCCGCACCCGTCGGGTCTCGCGTGGGAGCAGGGCGCCGGGACGCGATCCTCCGATGGTTCGAGCACGGCGATCGCCTCACCCCGTGCGAACCGGGCCGCCTCGGACTCGAGACGGACATCGACGCGCTCACCGATCGCGCCGTGGCGCACGAAGACCACACGGCCGTCGGGTAGGTGGCCGACCGCGCCCCCGAGGGCCGGCCGCTCGAGGCGGACCTCCACGCTCAGGCCGACGCCGCGATGTGCGCGAGGACGAGGTCCACGAGCTGGGCGACCCGCGCCCGGGCCGCGGGCGTCTCGGCCGCCGTCCGGGCCAGGAGACCGTCGGGATCGAGTCCGAGGTCGCGCGTCTCCTGGGCCCCGCCGGCGCCCATCCAGTCCGCGAGCTGGTGCTCGTCGACCTCAGGATGGAACTGGACCCCGACGTCACGGCCGATGGCGAAGGCCTGGACGGCGCGGGGCGAGGAGGCCCACAGCTGAGCGCTCTCGGGGAGCTCGCATCGGTCGAAGTGGTACTCGAACCACGGTCCGGCGGGCAGGGGGACCGAGGCGACGGGGTCGACCTCGAACCAACCGATCTCGGCCTCATCGGCGCGGCGCACGATCCCGCCGTGGTGTCGGCAGAGGGCCTGCGCCCCGAAGCAGATGCCGAAGATGGGCACCTCCCGCCGACCCGCGTCCGCGAGCAGCCCGAGCTCGCGGCCGAACCACGCGGCCTCCACTTCGGGGTCGTAGACGGCGTGCTTGGAGCCCAGGACCACCAGCAGGTCCACCTCGTCGAGGTCCGGAGTCGGACTGTTCTCGTCCATCAACTCGGTGCGCAGCACGAACCCGCGCTCCTCGAGCGCCTCGCCGACCAGGCCAGCTCGGTCCTCCTCGTGATGGCGGATGACTAGGGCGCGGCGCGAGGTCGACATGGCCCAAGCCTAGGGGCCTAGCCCTCGGGCAGGGACCAGCCCATCGACGCCGCGACCTCACGGCAGGTCGGGCACAGCGGGTAGCGCTGAGGGTCGCGACCCGGGACCCAGACCTTCCCGCACAGCGCTCTCACCGGGGTGCCGTTCACCATCCCCTCGACGACCGAGTTCTCCAGACCCACGAACTCCCCACCCTCAGGGGTGAAGCCCTCGAGCACGACGTGTGTGAACCGCTCGTGATCGCCCTCGTCGACGCGGACCTCGACCCGCTCGACCACCTCGATCGACGGAGACGGGTCCATGAAGTCACCCTAGCGACCGGTAGCCTTCCGGCGATGAAGGCCCGCCGACGTCGTCCACGCCCGGTTCAGGGCGGCTCGCGACTCTCCTCACACGTGCGCCGCGACGGCCAGCCGAAGAACCCCTACCGGACCCGCGCCGAGGCGCTCGCCGCAGCCCAACTGGCCTGGACCCTCGAGCGGGTCGACCTCGACGCCTACCGCTGTGAGCACTGTCACCAGTGGCACATCGGACGCCACGGACGCGAGGAGTAGCGCCCACGCGCCCCTAGGGGGCACAATGGAGGCACTCGACGAAAGGCAGTCCATGGCCGTCCAGGCGTACATCCTGATTCAGAGCGAGATCGGCTCCAGCGAGGCCGTGGTCATGGCCACCCGCGCCGTGCCCGGCGTGATCGAGTCCTTCGAGGTCACCGGCCCCTACGACGTGATCGTGCGGTGCAGCGCCGACAGCGTGGACGACCTCGGCAAGTTCATCGTCGGCGCCATCCAGAAGGTCCCCGGTATCACGCGGACCCTCACCTGCCCGGTCGTCAACATCTAGGACCCGGCACCACCGAGGGCGCCCTCGGCCCTGAGCCCTGCCAGCCTCGCCTCGTCAATCCCCCACCTGCGTAGTCCCTCACGGGTTCCCGAGCCCGGTCGTTGAGGTGGTGACGAGACGCTCGATGGGGTGAGAGAGAAGCGCGGAGCGGGTGCCGGGGCCCATCCGTGGTCCACCTCCCTCAGCAGGCCGCGCCGCTGATTGTGGGGGTGTCGAGCCGCCTCGCGGGGGCTCAACACCGGGCTCACGCAGGCGTCGGTGCCGGCGAAGATCTCCTCCCACTCGGCCCGGGAGCGCGTGGCGAAGGCGGATTGGAAGCGCTCCTTCATCTCAGGCCACGAGTCGCGGTCGAACTGGGCCGGCAGCGTGGACTGGTCCCAGCCCAGTCCCCGGACGAGCTCGGCGTAGAACTGTGGCTCGATCGCGCCGACGGCGACGAAGGAGCCGTCGAGGGTCTCGTAGACCTCGTAGAAGGGGGCGCCGGTGTCCAAGATGTTGACCCCGCGCTCCTCGCGCCAGAATCCCGCGTTCATGAAGGAGTGGGTCATCGTCAAGAGCGAGGCCGAGCCATCGATCATCGCGGCGTCCACGACCTGCCCCTCGCCCGTGAGGCGGGCGTGCAGCACCGCGGCGAGGACCCCCGCGACCAAGAAGAGTGATCCTCCCCCGAAGTCCCCGACGAGGTTGAGCGGGGGGACCGGCCTCTCGCCCGCTCGGCCGATCGGCCAGAGCGCGCCGGAGATCGCGAGATAGTTGATGTCGTGGCCCGCCCGTTGGGCGAGGTCTCCCTCTTGTCCCCATCCCGTCATGCGCCCGTAGACGATGCGGGGCTGGCGCGCGAGGACCTCCTGCGGTCCGACGCCGAGGCGCTCGGCGACGCCCGGGCGGAATCCCTCGATGAGGACGTCGGCCCTCTTACACAGCTCGAGCACCAGGTCCCGGCCCGCGGGACTCTTGAGGTCGAGGGCGACCGACGGGCGCGAGCGACTGAGCTGGTCGTAGTGGGGCTGCGCCTCGGCGTCCGGGTCGGCCCGCTCGAGCCGGATGACGTCCGCTCCCATGTCGGCCAGGAGCATGCACGCGTAGGGGCCTGGTCCGATGCCCGCGAGTTCGATGACCTTCAGGCCCTCCAGGGGACCGCTCACCGGCTCAGTCCCACCACAGGTCGTGGTTCAGCACGCCGCGCCCAATCAGGCCCAGCTGGACCTGGCTCGTTCCCTCCACAATCGTCAATTGGCGGGCGTCGCGGTAGTACATCTCGGTGGGGTGCTCCTCCATGTAGCCCGCGGCGCCCAGGAGCTGCACCGCCAGACCCGAGGCCCTCACGGCCAGCTCGCTGGCGTAGTACTTGCTCATCGACAGGTAGGGCACCCACTCCTTGGTGAATCGCCCGCGATCGGCCAGCCAGGCGGCCCGGTAGGTGAGGAGGCGCGCCGCCTCGATCTCGGTGGCGCAGCGAGCGATCTCCCACTGGATCCCCTGGAAGTCGGCGATGGTCCCGCCGAAGGCGGGACGGGCCTTGACGTACTCGGTCGCGTACATCAGCGCACCCTCGGCCAGGCCGATGCCTCGAGCGGCGACGATCGGCCGCATCGCGTTCAGCGACTGCATGATGAGATGGAACCCGCCACCGATGACCTGCTCGGGACCGATCCGCACGCCTTCGAAGAGGATCTCCGCGGTGTCGATGCCCTTGACCCCCATCTTGTGGTCGACCCGGGGACGGCTGACCCCTGGGGTGTTCGCGTCCACGATGAAGCAGCCAATGTCGCGGTGGCTCCTCGAGCTGGGGTCGCCGGTCTTGGCGAAGACCACGAACCAGTCGGCCTGCATGCCGCCCGAGATCCAGCACTTGGTCCCGTCGAGGATGTAGCCCCCCGGCCGATCGGGATCGGGGAGCGCTCGGGTGGACATTCCGGCCACGTCCGAGCCGGCGCCGGGCTCGGAGAGGCAGAAAGAAGCCCGCTGGGCCCCTGAGGCGATACCTGGCAGGTAGCGCTGCTTCTGCTCCTCGGTACCGGCGATCATGATGGGGCCGGTGGGCAGGCGCGTGAGGAGCAGCATCAGGCCCAGGACGTTCGAGTACTTGGTGACCTCCTCGATGGCGATTGTGAGGCCCAGGATGCCCGCACCGGAGCCTCCGTACTGCTCGGGGATGCACAGCCCGAGCAGGTCGGCCCGGCGGAACTCCTCAAAGAGGTCCTCGGGATACTCGCCGCTCAAGTCGATCGCTCGCGCTCGCGGCTTGACCTTCTCCTGAGCCAGGCGGCGGACCGTCGCCTGGAGCCCGACGAGTTCCTCACTGAGTTCGAAGTCCATACTGGGCAACCTACTTCGCCCCCTGTGGCAGCATGAACGGGTGACCCCCTTCACGCGAGAGGCCGCCTGGGCGGCCCTCGCCGAACAGCCCTTCGACGTCGTTGTGGTCGGCGGCGGGATGACCGGCACCGGGGTGGCCCTCGATGCGGCACTGCGGGGCCTACGAGTGGCCCTGGTCGAGGCCGGCGACTTCGCCCAGGGCACGAGCTCCAAGTCCTCCAAGATGGTCCACGGCGGCCTGCGCTACCTCCAGCAACGTGAGTACCGACTCGTCTACGAGAACCTGCGTGAGCGCCAACGTCTGATTGAGAACGCCCCGCACCTCGTGCGCCCCCTCCCCTTCTTGATCCCGCTGTTCGGTCGCGACGGCGTCGCCTCCAAGGCCCTGAGCCGGGGCTACGCGACCGCACTGTGGATCTACGACCTCACCGGCGGCTGGAGGATCGGCCAGCGGCACCGCCGACTCACCCGCCACGAGGCGTTGAGCCATCTGCCGACGCTCGACACGACCCGCCTGGTGGCGGGGTTCCTCTACCCCGACGCCCGCGGCGACGACGCCCGGGTCGCGTTGACCCTGGCGCGCAGCGCCGCGGACGCTGGGGCGGTCGTCGTCAACTACGCCCGGTGCGCGGGGGTGGAGCGCGACGGGGCCGGCCGGGTCAGCGCCGTGCGGGTCGTGGACCAGGCCGGGGGTCGCGAGCTCCTCGTACCCACTCGCTCGCTGGTCAATGCGGCGGGAGTCTGGACCGACGAGGTCGCGGCGCTGGAGGACTCCGCGCTCGCGCCGCGGGTCCGTCCGGCCAAGGGCGTCCACCTCAGCGTGCCGCGGGACCGACTGCCGGCCGATCTGGCCGCCGTCCTCCCCGTGCCCGGGGACCGGCGGGCGATCTTCGTGGTGCCCTTCGAGGAGGCGCCCTACACCTTCGTCGGGACCACCGACACGGCCTACGAGGGGCCCCTGGACGAGCCCACCTGCCTGCCCGAGGACGTCGACTACCTCCTCGGGGCCGTCAACGCGGCCACCTCCTCCCACCTGACCCGCGCCGACGTGACCGGGGTCTGGGCCGGGTTGCGGCCGCTGCTCGCCCCTCCCGCTGGCACCAAGGTGTCCGAGCGCACGGCCGACCTATCGCGCCGGCACACGGTCGTGGTCGACCGGGGCATCGTCACCATCACTGGCGGGAAGTGGACCACCTACCGCCAGATGGCCGAGGACGCCGTCGACGCCCTGACCCGCGAGCTCGGGACGACGGCACGCTGCACGACCTCCCACCACCGACTCCACGGTGCCGCGGCGGACCCTGCGGTGGACGCACGGCTCTGGCAGCGCTACGGGTCGGACGGGGCGGCGGTGTCGGCGATGATCGCCGCCGACCCGGCCCTCGGGGAGCACCCCCTCGAGCCCCTCCCCTACCTCGGCGCCGAGTTCCTCTACGGCGCGCGCGAGGAGATGGCCCTGACCTTGATCGACCTGCTCACCCGTCGCACTCGGGCCCACCTCCAAGACGCCCGAGCGACCCGCCAGGGAGCCGCTCGGGTCGCTGCGCTCGTGGGTCCTGAGCTCGGGTGGGACGCCGAGCGCCAGGCCGCCGAAGTCGCCGCGTACCACGCGCTCGTCGACGCGGAGTTCGCCGCCGCGGGACTGCCTGGGTAGCCTGAGCGCGTGAGCTGGTCCGCTCCCAACGACTACCCGGCGAGCGCTCGCGGGCAGTGGAGTCCCCCTCCGGCCAATGCGGAGCTGCTGGCGGGGCTGCGGGCCCTCGGTGTGCCCTGCGACGACAGCGTCGAGGCCCGGGCACAGCACGCGCGCGACTGGTGGCCGCTCGAGATCGGCGCGGCCTCGCGCGGTCAGGTGCGGGCGTGGCCAACGGTGGTGGCGCGCCCGACCAGTGTCGAACAGGTCTCGGCCACCGTGGCTCTCGCCCACCAGTTGGGAGTTGCCGTCACCGCCCAGGGGGGACGCTCGGGCGTCGAGGGCGGCGCGGCGGCCCCCGAGTCGTCCCTCGCGCTCGACCTGCGGGGGCTCGACCGCGTGCTCTGGGTCGACGAGGAGTCCCAGCAGGTCCGCGTCGAGGCGGGGATCCTCGGGCCGGCGCTGGAGGCGTCCCTGCGCGAGCGGGGCCTGACGACGGGCCACTTCCCTCAGTCCTTCGAGCTGGCGAGCGTTGGCGGGTGGCTGGCCTGCCGGGGCGCGGGTCAGTTCTCCAA
>CAYUZO010000047.1:0-10000 GCA_964449735.1 uncultured Ferrimicrobium sp. | reverse complement strand
CCCCCGGCCGGGCGCCGCCCAGCGTCGGGTGCGAGCCGCACGGGATCCGGCCCTCGTTCCACTCAGGGATCACCCTCGCGCGTTCGTCGAGACGGAGCGGGACGTTCCCCGGAGTCGACCCGGGGTAGGGGAGATTCGGGTGCAAGCGATCGTCCTCGAAGGAGCGGACCGCCACGTGACGGGTCCAGAAGCCGTCAGGACGGACCGAGGCGGGACAGCACGTGGGGCGCAGAGACGCCTGGTCGTCGGGCGCCGTCGCCTCGGCGCGAAGGGTCGAGCGTACGTGGCGACTCGACGCGATCAGCGACCAGGGGCGGGGCTCCTGGGCGAGGTCCGACGGGTGGGCGGACTGGTTCGAGAGGGGTGCCTGGCGAGGAGCGCACGGAACGCGCTCGCAGCCCGTACCGGTCTGGAGAGGGGCGTTCCACTAGTCAGTCGAGCCGCTTCGCGCCCGAGCGGCGGCGGCGTACCGAGGCGGAGATCCGTCGTGAGCGCGATGAGGCCATCGCACGGGCGCAAGGCTGGGGACGACTAGCGCGCAAGGGCGCGGGGCGAATCCATGACCCGGCCGTCGAGGCGAGAACGAAGGGTCCGCGCCAGGCACCACCGGAGCCCGCCACTTGGATCGAAGAGAAGGTGGCGACGCCTGAGCGCTCAGGCCCGACGCCGACGCCCCGACGACCCTACGAATTGCCGGCCGAGGTGGCCGCCGACGTGCGCCGGGAGTTCTCTGGCACCGCCCACGGGCGCGAGAGGGCCGTAACGCAGCTAGCCAAGGGCGCGGAGGCGTACGACCGGCATCGGTATGAGGAAGCACTTCGCCTAGCCCGCGGGGTGGCTGACCTCGTCCCTGGGGTCGCCTCAGTGCGCGAGTTGACGGGCCTGGCTGCCTATCGCGCGGAGCGGTGGCCGTTGGCGAAGGTCCATCTCAAGGCACATTTCGAGATGACCGGTGACCCTGAGCACCTTCCGCTCGTGATGGACGCCGATCGGGCGCAGCGGCGGTACCGGGCCCTGGAGAAGACCTTCGAGGAACTGAGCTCGCATGATCCGAGTGCGGATGTCCTCGCCGAGGGACGGATCGTGCTCGCTTCTGCCTGGGCTGACCAGGGGAAATTCGCCGAGGCGATCGAGTTGATGCAGCGGGCAGGTGCCACGAAGAGCCTTCGGAACCCGGCGTATCGACACGTGCGCCTCTGGTACGTGCTTGGCGACATCTTGGACCGGGCCGGTGACGTCGCCGGTGCACGAGAGCTCTTCGCACGGGTCGTGGCCGCCGATCCAGAGGCTTACGACGCCGCGGAGCGACTGCGCGAGCTCGGGGTGGGTGCGGTGAGGAAGAACCGCCCGCGTCGTCGCCCTCCGGTGTCGACCAAGGGCTGAGAGGTCCTCTCCTTACGAAGTCATCCCGCCCAGGCCCACGAGGGCGCGGGCGTGCTCGATTTCGCCCATGTGGCGCAGTCCGTGCTGGTAGACCCAGGACTCGAGAGCGTCTGAGCGCGTGATGCCCCCTTCTCCGCCGACTCGGGCGGAGAAGGTGTTGGCGATCCGGTCGGGATAGGGGTGGGCGACCAGGACGACGTCGAAGTCGTCGGGGTCGAGTTGAGCGACGTACTGCTCAGTCGAGGCGAAGACGACCCGTTGGAGTTCCTTGAAGGAGTCGAAGTCGTCGATCCTCTGCGCCTCCATCTCCGAGACCGTGCGTTCCTTGCCGTGATCGGCGATCGCCAGGCCGATGCGGGCGCTCCAACTGTCGTTGAAGTGAGGACCGGGGCCGCCCATCAGGGCGATGGACCCGTCTTCGATGAGCAGTTGATGGGTCAGGGAGAAGGCGATAGGCAGCACTCCGGAGCGCTCGAAGTGATTGACGTGGTCGATGTCCATCGTCGCCACCGCGTCCTCGTAGAGCGAGTGGAGGGCTCGTAGTCGTCGCGAGAGGGAGGAGCGGTAGGCGTGGTCCATGGCTCCATTGTGCCCCGGGGAGGTCATCGGAGCCCAGGGGTAGGATTCGGCCATGGACATTGCCGCACTTCTCGGCGAAGAGGCCGATTCGCTCCTCAACCACCAGGCGACCGCCTTCCCCAAGGACAGGTTGACCCTGCCGGGGGGCGACTTCCTCGATCGGGTCTTCGCCACCAGTGACCGCAGCCCTAGCGTCCTGCGCAACCTGGGCACTCTCTACGGCCATGGGCGCTTGGGCGGCACGGGTTACCTGTCCATCCTCCCCGTCGACCAGGGAATCGAGCACTCCGCTGCGGCCAGTTTCGCCCCGAACCCTGAGTACTTCGACCCCGCACGGCTCTGCGACCTGGCCCTGGCGGCCGACTGCAGCGCGATCGCCTCGACGCTCGGGACCCTCGGACTGGTCTCGCGGCGCTACGTCCACAAGATCCCCTTCATCGTGAAGATCAATCACAACGACCTCCTTCACTACCCGAACACCTACGACCAGGTCCCCTTCGCCCAGGTGCGCCAAGCGGCTGACCTCGGCGCGGTCGGAGTGGGCGCCACTATCTACTTCGGCTCGCCCGAGTCCGACCGCCAGCTGAGAGAGGTGGCGGACGCTTTCGCCGAGGCTCACCGCCTCGGGCTGTTCACCGTGCTGTGGACCTATCTGCGCAATCCGGCCTTCAAGACTCCCGAGGCCGACTACCACCTGAGCGCCGACCTCACGGGGCAGGCGAATCATCTCGGTGTCACCATCGAAGCGGACATCATTAAGCAGAAGCAGCCTGAGAACAACGGCGGCTACACCGCGTTGAAGTTCGGCAAGACCGACCCCCGGGTCTACTCCGAGCTCACGACCAATCACCCGATCGATCTGACGCGTTGGCAGGTCGTGAACTGTTACGCGGGAAGGGTCGGCCTCATCAACTCCGGTGGCGAGGCGAAGGGCGCCGACGACCTGGCTGGTGCGGTGCGTACGGCGGTCATCAACAAGCGCGCGGGCGGTCAGGGACTGATCTTGGGTCGCAAGGCCTTTCAACGCCCGATCGACGAGGGTGCCTCACTCGTCCACGCGGTCCAGGACGTCTTCTTGGACGCCTCGATCTCCATCGCCTGAACCAGTGGAGGAGGCCCCGAGAGAGGCCGATGCTGGCTGGTGGACCTGGGCGAACCTCGTCACGCTCATTCGCCTCGGGCTCGTTCCGGTCTTCGTCTGGCTCCTCTTCGGGACCGGCCATCGCGCACTGGCGGCCTGGCTTCTGGGGGCGCTCGGGGCGACTGACTGGGTCGACGGATGGCTGGCGAGACGCCTTCATCAGGTGTCGACGGTCGGCAAGGTCATCGACCCGACCGCCGATCGCATCCTCGTGATGACGGGCCTGATCTGCGTGGCCCTCGCTGGTGGGGTGCCCTGGTGGTTCGCCGGGGCGACGCTGGTCCGCGAGGTTCTGGTCTCCGGGGTCACCCTGGCCCTCGCCGCCCTCGGGGCAGCTCGGATCGATGTCCTGTGGTGGGGGAAGGTGTCGACCTTCGCTCTGATGACGACGTACCCCCTCTTCTTGCTGACGTCCAATGACGCCGGACGAGCGCTCAGCACGTGGCAGCGCGACGGTCGAGTCCTCTGCTGGGTCATTGGGGTAGCCGGACTTGCCCTCTCCTGGGTGGTGCTGGTTGGCTACCTTCGCCCGGCCCAAGCGGCCCTTCGGGCTGGGCGGGCTGGCCGGCGAGTGGAGTAGATTCGCGGCCATGATCATCCCCGAAGACCTCCGCTATTCGCGCGACCACGAGTGGGCCCGCGTCGACGGATCCGTCGTGCGCGTTGGCATCACCGACTACGCCCAGGACGCCTTGGGTGATGTCGTGTTCGTCGATCTCCCGAATGTGGGCAAGGCCGTCGAGGTCGGTGGTGCACTGGGAGAGGTGGAGTCCACCAAGTCGGTGTCAGAGATCTACGCACCGGTCGCAGGGACTGTCCGTGCCGTGAACGAGGAGCTGCGCAGCGCCCCCGAACTGGTCAACACCGACCCGTACGGAAGCGGATGGATCTGCGAGATAGAGATCTCCGACTCCGCCCAGGTCACGGCCCTGCTGGACGCTGCGGCGTACGGCGAGCTGACCGCACACTGACCCCGACGCTCTCAGTTGATTGTCGGTAGGGTGACTTCGGTGAACTGTCGTCGCTGCGGTGAGATCCTCAACGCCAATGCGAACTTCTGCTGGTCCTGTGGAGCGCCAGTCGTAACGGCCACCTCGGCAGAGACGGTGGCCGTTCCCGTCGTGAATTCGCCGGAGCCCCTCGGCGCTCCGAGCGCACTCGCCGACGGCGGTCCCCACGGCGACTTGATGGTCATTACCAGCGGACCGGCGGCGGGCACCCGTGTGGACCTGGTGAAGGAGACCACCTCGGCCGGCCGCCATGAGGAGTCCGACATCCTGCTCGACGACGTCTCGGTCTCGCGCCATCACGCCCTGCTCACGAGGACCGCCAGCGGGCGGATCACCCTGCGAGACCTCAACTCGCTCAATGGCACCTACGTCAACGGGGCTCGCGTGGAAGAGACCACTCTGCACTCTGGCGACGAGGTGCAGATCGGCAAGTTCAAGCTGGTCTTCTGGGAGGCCGCGCGATGAGTGGGGCGGGAGGGCGGATGCGAATCGGCGAGGTCCACGCCATGCTCCGTCAGGACTTCCCTGACGTTGAGTTGTCCAAGATCCGCTACTACGAGGACAAGGGACTCGTGCGACCGGCTCGCAGTCGCAAGGGCTATCGCCTGTACTCCGAGCGTGACGTCGCCTGCCTGCGCGAGGCGATCCGCCTCGCGCAGGAGGAGTTCGTTCCCTTGCGGGTGGTGCGCCTGCGTCTGATCGAGCAGGGGCTCCTCGATGAAGGGGGGCCCTCCACGGCGGTGCGCAGTGTGGCTCGAGACAGTGCGGCTTCCGCCGTCTCGGCGCCGGCCCCGACGACGGCGCCCGTGATGCCGAGGGCGTTGAGCGTGGTCCCTGAGGTCGATGACGCTGACGACCTCGACGAGACCCCCGAGTACCTGCGCACGGGGGAGTTCACCGAACGGCTGGACCTCGACCCGGCCCTCGTGAACCAGATGGTGGCGATCGGCCTGCTGCGGCCCACGAACCGCCACGGTGAGACGGTCTTCGCCCGGCGGGACCTCCAGCTCGCCCAGGCCGCTGGGGCTGTCCTCGCCGCGGGTGCCGACCCGAGAGTTCTGGGTTCTCTGCGACGCAACATCGAACGTGAGGTGGGTGTCCTCGAGGAGATTCTCGCCGGTGGCGCGGAGCCTCGCGACACGGCGCGAGTGCGCCAGATCAGTACTGAAGTGGCCGCATTGCGCGCCTTGATGCGTGAGCGCGCGGTGGAGGACCTGCTCGAGCGGTGAGGGCCCATCGCGGCGGGTCAGGTCTAGGCTGACGGCGTGATCGAGGTCGTGTTGAGGGCCGTGAGGGTCGACGTGGGTTCGTCGACACCCCTGCTCCTGCTCGAGGAGGTCCAAGGGGACCGAGTCCTGCCCATCTTCATCGGCGCGCCCGAGGCGGCGGCGATCGCCTACGCCTTGCAGAATCTGACGACTCCGCGGCCGATGACCCACGACCTCCTGGGACACGTGGTGTCGGCCCTGGGCGGGCGGCTCTTCTCGGTGGAGATCACCGAGCTGCGTGACAACACCTTCTTCGCACGGCTCCGGCTGCTGAAGGACGGGCACGAGATCGAGGTCTCGGCCCGGCCGTCTGATGCGGTGGCCCTGGCGCTGCGCATCGGGGCGCCGATCCTGGTGAGCGATGCCCTGATGGACGCTGAGGGGCGTGAAATGGACCTCGAGGAGGACGAGGAAGGTGACGAGGAGGCGAGTGGCCCGAGCGAGTCGGAGCTGGTGGCTGAGTTGCGCGAGTTCCTCGACACGATCCGCCCCGAGGATTTCAATCGGTGAGCCGCGCCCTGAAGGCCCTGGCCCTCTTCTTCGCCTTCGCGGTCCTCGTGACCATCGGGCGCAAGGTTCTGACGACCACGACGACGACCACGACGAGCACGTCCACGACCACGTCGAGCGTCACGTCGACGACCGCCACCACGGCGGCCTGCCAGGGCTCTGACTTCTCCGGTCAGTTCGTCCAGGGCCAGGGGGCGGCGGGGACGATCTACGGGGCGATCGTGCTCACCAAGTCCGCACCGGGCCAGTGCGCGGTGGACGGTTGGCCTCGCCTGGTCCTTCAGGACCGCTACGGGGCGACGCTGACGTCCTCCACGGTCGACGTGCCCGGACAGGGCAGTTCCATCACCTTCCCCGATACCCGGGCGAACCAAGCGCCGGCTCGTTTGGTCCTGCTTCAGGGTGACAAGGTCACCTTCTCGCTGGCCTACACCGATGTGCCGGTGGGTACCGAGACCTGCAGCGCGGCCCAGACGATCTCGGTCCAGGTGGGCACCGCCACCTCGACGACACCGGTCACCCCGCAGTACCCGCCGGCGCCCTGTGACCACGGGAGGGTGTGGGTCAGCCCCCTCTACCGCGCCAACACCTAAACCCCGCCTCGGCGATTATCCTCGCGGCGAGGGGGATCATGTCGGCACAGGCTTCACAGGGTGGGTCCACGAAAGCCGCTTCTCGCGGCCACCACCGGCTCCATCGGGGTGTGCTGGGTCCAGTCGACATCGCGGCCGCCACCATGGCCAACATCGGTCCGGCGATGAGCTTCTTCTTCGGTTTCGGACTCGTCGCCACGACCGCCGGGGTGGCGTCGCCGCTCACGATTCTCGCCGCCCTCGTCGCGGTGGCCCTCCTGGGCAACACCTTGGCCGAGTTCACCCGTGCTCTGCCGAGCACCGGCGGTTTCATCACCTTCATCGGTTCGACCTTCGGGGGCCGCGTCGGCGTGATGACGGCCCTGTTGACGGGAGCCGGCTACATCGCGGCGATGGCCTCGGTCGTGGCCATCGCGGGGGGCTTCTTCCAGTACCTCCTGCAGACCTACCACGTCAGTGGGCTCCAAGGGGTGCCCTGGCTGGTGTGGACCGTGCTCTTCCTGGCCTTCGCCGCGGCGATGATGGCGCGAGGGGTGAAGGTCTCCACGAAGCTCGCGGGCGCCTTCTTCGCTGTCGAGATGGCCGTGCTGGTGTCGGTCTCCATCGCGACACTCGTCAAGTTCCACGGGCAGTTGCACTGGACGCCCTTCGAGCCGAGCTACGTCACGCGGGGCTTCGCGGGTCTGGCCGCCGGATTCCCGTTGGCCGTCTACCTGTTCATCGGGTGGGAGAACTCGGCCGCCCTGGCGGAGGAGACCGACCAGCCTCGGCGCAACGTGCCCCGGGCCGTCTTCGCCTCGATCGCCATCATGGGGGCGAGCTACCTGCTCTTCGCCTACTCGACGGTCGTGGGGTTCGGTTACGACACCGGCAACATGGGCGCGGTCACCGTGCCGTTCCTGTCGGTGGCCCACGAGGTGACGGCGTGGCTGGCCTTCGTGGGCTTCCTCGCCGGCATGACCTCGACGCTCGGGGCCCTGATCGCCGGCACCAACTCTCAGGCGCGCCTCATCTTCCACGCGGCGCGAGAGGGGCTCCTGCCCGCGCCCATCGGGCGCGTCCATCCCACACGGCGCACGCCGGTGAACGCGCTGCTCGTCTTCTTGGGCATCTCCCTGGCGATCATCGTCGGCTGGGGAATCGGGCATCTCCTCGGGGGAGCCGCTACCTCGGGGTCCATGAGCGCCTTCAACTTCTTCTACGAGTCGTCGACCTTCGGCACGATCCTGATCCTGATCGTCTACGCCCTGGCCAATCTGGCCCTGCCTTTCTTCTACCTGTCTCACGAACGGCGCTTCCGGTGGGGGCGGCACGCGCTCCTGCCCGCCGCCGGCATCGCGGCCATCGCGGTGCCCCTCTACTACTTGGCGAAGCCGGGTCAGCCAGATCCCTACAACTGGTTCCCGTACGCGGCGTTGGCGCTGGTGGTGCTGGCGGTCGCCTACGCGACCGCCCTGGTGGCGCGTGATCCAGGGCTGGGCGACCGCATCGGCTCGCTCGTCGCCGACGAGTAGGTCAGGCCAGCGGACTCACGAGGATGCGGCCCCGGGTCGCGCCGCGGCGTACCTCGTCGAGTCCCGCGGGCAGCTCGGCCAGTCCGATGACCCGCTCGACGTGGGCCTCCAGGTCGGTGCGCTGGGCGAACTCCGCGGCGCCGAGCCACACGCGCTGGCGGCTCGCGGGGTCCATCTCGACCGTGTCGATCCCGACGAGCGCGGTGGCGCGGGTGATGAAGGGGTAGACCGTCGTCGCGAGGTCGGTGCCGCCGACCAGGCCGCTCGCGGCCACGGCGGCCCCGTAGCGCAGACTGCGCAGGATCTCCCCGAGGGTCGCGCCACCGACGCAGTCGATGGCGCCGTCCCACCGCTCGGTCGCCAGAACACGCCCCGGACGGTCGGACAGCTCCTCGCGGCCGATGACCTGTGTCGCACCAAGCGACCGCAGCCAGGGCTCTTCGGCGAGTGAGCCGGTGGAGGCGACTGGGTGGTAGCCGTGCGCGCTCAGCAGGGCGACGGCCAAGGAGCCGACGCCGCCGGTCGCACCGGTGACGAGCACCGTCCCGCCCGGGGTCAGCCCGTGGCGCTCGAGCGCCTGGAGGCTGGCCACCGCGGTGAGGCCGGCGGTGCCGAGGATCATTGCGCGGCGCGGGTCGAGCCCCTCGGGGAGGGGTGAGACGCATCGTGCGGGTGCGTAGACCTGCTCGGCGAAGCCGCCGTCGCGTCCGGTTCCGAGGTCGAAGCCGTGCACCGCAACGGGCGTCCCCGCCGTCAGTCCGGCGCCGTCGCGCAGGAGCACACCGGCGGCGTCGACCCCGCCCACCAAGCGCTCGACCCGACGGACGCGGCTGGGTGAGGCGGCGACGAGGGCGTCTTTGAAGTTGATCCCGCTCCAGTGGACCTCCACCAGGAGGTCGGACTCCTCGGCGGGGTGGGGTTCGACGGCGTCGACCCCCAGGGTCAAGGTCTCGTGAGAGGCGTCAATCACGAAGGCGCGCACACTCCGATGGTAGGTCCGTCAAGGAGGGGCCCCTGTAGACTGAGCCCGTGCTGGCCACCCTTGTGCGCCCGCGTGTCGAACAGGTCCGTGGGTGGCGACGACTGTCTTCGCTGGGCGGCGACGCCCTGCTGTACGCGCTGTCGGCGCTGTTCGCCCTCGGCCTCGCTCTCACCTCCTCCCAGCCGGCCCAGTGGCACTGGGGCTACCTGGCGGTGGGGACCTACGCGGTGGCCGCCCTGCTGGCCGCCGGCGGGGCTCGTTGGCGATGGCGCCGCGACGTGGCGGTGCGCTCGGCGCTCGTCGGACTGGTGATGCTCGGGGCGGTCGCGATGCCGCTCGCCCTTGAGGCCCGGTGGCGTCAGGTCGATCACCTCTCGGGCTACGCCCAGCCCGAGGTGTCGGTGATCGAGCGCGCCGGTCAGTCCCTGAGCCGGGGACAGGATCCGTATCACACCTACCTGAAGAATGGCCACCTCGTCGGTGCCACCCCGGGGATTCCGAGCTGGCAGAGCTTCTTCCCGTACTTCCCCCTGATGGGCGTCTTCGGTCTCCCGTCGGCGGATGCGCACGAGGGACGCGGGCTCACCGACGCGCGCATCGTCATGAGCCTCATGACCCTGCTGGTCTCACTCGGGGCGATCCTCGCCCTCACGGCGACCCGGGAACGCAAGTTGCGCGTGATCCAGGTGCTGCTCGCCTTGCCCACGGGGGCGCTGTTCCTGGCGACCGGGGGCGACGACATGCCAATCCTGGCCTTGGCACTCCTCGGCGTGGTGGCGCTGCAGCGTCGGTGGTGGACGACGGCCGGCATCGCCTTGGGGCTGGCCGCGGCGATGAAGTTGACGGCGTGGCCCGTGGCCGCGCTGGCGATCGCGCTGGCCGGGCTGTGGGGCGGACGGCGCGCGATCTGGCGGGTGGCGACTCCCCTCGCCGTGATCGTCGTGGGGACGGTGGCACCCTTCGCCATTCGCTCGCCGCGAGCCTTCCTGTCCAACGTCTTCGCCTTCCCTCTCGGACTGG
>CAYUZO010000046.1:0-11963 GCA_964449735.1 uncultured Ferrimicrobium sp. | reverse complement strand
GCGCTCGAGGAGCGCGACGGTGGGTCAGGGCTACATGTATAAGCCGATAGCGATCATCGGCGTGGGTATGCGCACACCTGCGGGTCCGAGCAGCGGTGATCTTTGGAGGGTTGTCAGCAGTGGGCGAAATACATTTGTGCGGACTGGGGCTATAGACCGGGCCCCTACCGATCAGGGTCGCGCTCGTGGGTGGGTTGGCTTCGGTGGCGCGAGATTCAATCCCAGATCACAACGAACTCCGGCGACGACCACTCGATGGCGCTTCTGAGCCGCGCCGAAATCCGCTGCGTTGACTCTCAGCACTTTCACTTCATACTCGGCTTCGGCTGCATTGAGGCGCCGAACGTGCTTCGATCGCGCTTCACCTCGGCCGCGCGTCACGCTCGGAGCGCGCAGGTACGCGGTGATCCAGTCGAGGTAGTCGGCGAAGGCTGGTCGGGCTAGGCCGCGCACGTTCTCGAAGAGAAACGCTCGTGGCCGTAGGTCGCGAACTGCGCGAATCGCCTCTGGCCACATGTCTCGCGCATCGAACTCGCCCCCGTGCTTGCCGCCGATCGAAAATGGCTGGCAGGGCGGACCACCGGCTACGAGGTCCAGGCGTGCCCGGATCTTTCCCCACTCGATTTCGCGCACATCCCCCTGGACGAAGGGCCAGTCGCGCACGTGCTCGACGCCAGACGCCCGATTGAACTCCAAGGTGGCGCAGGCGTCAGCGTTCCACTCAACCAACGTGACGTGCTCGAAACCCGCGCGGGCGGTACCCAGCGCCAGTCCACCACATCCGCTGAACAATTCGACACTGCGCATCCGGTCTCCCTCCGGCACAGTCCACCACGATTCGAACTCAATCGCGGGCACCTAACGTGCTCGCGGCGGCGATGCGGGCAATATGCCGCGAGCATCTTGCCATTCGATGGTGACACTCCTAGCACGGCCGAGTGAGAGTCGCGGCCCAAAACGGCCTGCGGTGAGCTCACACGGAGTCGGCGGCGGCAGCGAAGTCGCCGACTCTCCCAAACTTGCCCTTCGCCTTGTTTCTCCTTACAGAAGTTCTCGAACCAGTCAGACTTCGCATCCCAGTTGACCAAGAATTCTGAGTGCGAAGCCGCGGGCTCTGATGGCTCGCGGCTTCGGCAGGTCTGGAGAGCCGTCTGAGGATCCACCGAACACCGCTGGCGTCCGCGAAGGTTCTCGGTGCTGGAAGCTTGCTCACATTGTCGATTTCGAAACGCAGATGGTCTCGATGCCCGACAGATGCGTCGCATCGCGGGAAGGGAAAGCGAGCGCGAAGGAGGACGAAGTGAATGCCAATCGACTCTCAGATCGTCGAGTCGGCGTTGGGATGCTTCTTGGCGTCGATTCAATCCTTGGCGGTGCCCAGCCGGAGGCGCTCGCGACTTCGTCGCGGGCGAACCTTCCTCGGACTTCGGCGGAAGCGTGAACGCTGACAGAATTGCTGACAAAACGGTCGCGGGACCCTCGAAGGGGCTGGATCTTCGGTGGAGGTAAGGGGATTCGAACCCCTGACCTCTTGCATGCCATGCAAGCGCTCTACCAACTGAGCTATACCCCCGAAGGGTCCATTGATGTTATCAGGCGGGCCGGGCGGCTCCGGCGGCGAGCGCCAGGCGCGTCGCCAGTTCCTCTGGCATCGACAGGAAGGGGGAGTGGTCGCTCTCCAGTCGGGCGACGGTGTCGCAGCGTTCCGCCATGGCCGCTTGTAATGAAGGATCGAGGGCCCGGTCCGAAGTGCAGAGGAGGTAGTGACGGGCGATGGCGACGTCACGAGACTGTCGAGGTGCCGCGAAGCTCGCCAAGGTCTGGGGGCCGAGTCGCGGGATTGCGTTGTCGCGCACTTCCGCAGAGCACTGGCCGTAGAGGGCGTCGCCCGCGAGGGCTGGGTCGAGTCGCAGGAGATCTCCCTCGACGCGGATCGCCTCGTCGAGGGCGGTGCGCACGCGCACGGTCCGGCTGGCGGCCGTCGCGCCCTCGCCAACCTCGGGCACGAGGGCCGCGACGAAGATGATGCTCGCGAGGTCGTAGATCGCGGGTGCCGCCTCGAGGGCCGGCGCCCCGCCGTAGCTGTGGGCGACGAGGGTCACCGGGCCTAGGTCCGAAGCGGCCGCGACGATGGCCGCCGTGTCCTCGGCGAGACCGGCGCGCCCCGAGGGGTCGTGGCTCGAGGGCAGGTCGAGCGCCACCCAGGGGACGCCGAGTCGGTCGAGCTCCTTGCCGAGTAGCTCGTAGCACCACGCCCCGTGCCAGGCACCGTGAACGAGGACGAGGGTCGTCACCATCCTCCTTGATGGGACCCGGGAGCGGGCCTTCCTAGACTGGCACAATGGCGCGCCCCTTCAACGTCGTCGAGATCGAGGCCAAGTGGCAGGCCCACTGGCTGGATGACGGCACCTACGAGGTCGACAACGACGACCCGCGCGAGCGTTACTACGCCCTGTGCATGTACCCCTACCCGAGCGGGGCGGCCCACCAGGGCCACGTGCGCAACTACACCTTCGGCGACCTCGTGGTGCGCTACCAGACGATGCGCGGCAAGGCCGTGCTGTCTCCCTACGGCTTCGACTCCTTCGGCCTGCCGGCGGAGAACGCCGCCATCAAGGCGGGCAGCCACCCGCGCCTCTTCACCGAAGACCGCATGACCGAGCTGAAAAGCTCGGTGCGCCGCCTCGGCGCGGTCTACGACTGGCGTCGCCAGGTCCACAGCCACGACCCGGAGTACATCAAGTACTCCCAGATGATCTTCCTCGCCTTCTACCGCGCCGGCCTCGCCTACCGCGCCGAGGCTCCGGTCAACTGGTGCCCCGGCTGTGCGACGGTGCTCGCGAACGAGCAGGTGCTCGCCGACGGTACCTGCGAGCGCTCGGGCGACCTCGTCGAGCGGCGCAACCTCGAGCAGTGGTTCTTCAAGATCACCGACTACGCCGATGAGCTCTTAGAGGACCTCGACGGGCTCCAGTGGCCCGAACGCGTCAAGACGATGCAGCGCAACTGGATCGGGCGCAGCGAGGGCGTGGAGTTCGACCTGCCCTTCGCCCACGACCCCTCCCGGGCCTTGAGGGTCTTCACGACCCGGCCCGACACCGGCTTTGGCGTGACCTACGCCGTCGTGGCCCCCGAGCACCCCCTGCTCGGCGAGCTCACGACCCCCGAGCGCGCCGCGGAGGTCGAGTCCCTCGTGGCCCAGGCCCTCGCCACCAGCGAGGTGGACCGCTCGGCGAGCGCCGACGCGGGCGCCGGCCTTGCCAAGAGGGGCACCTTCACCGGCAGCCACGTGCTCAACCCCTTCACTGGCGAGCCGGTGCCCGTCTACGTGGCCGACTACGTGCTCGGCACCTACGGCACCGGGGCGATCATGGCGGTGCCCGCCGAGGACGAGCGGGACTTCGCCTTCGCCGCGGTCTACGACCTGCCCGTCGTGCGCACCGTCCAGCCGCCCGAGGGCGTCGAGGGCGCCTACAGCGGGGACGGGCCGCACATCAACTCCGGCTTCCTCGACGGCCTTCTCACCGAGCCCGCCAAGGAGGCCGCCACCGCCTTCCTCGTCGAGCGGGCCGGTGGGGTGCGCAAGGTCAACTACCGCCTGCGCGACTGGCTGGTCTCGCGCCAGCGCTTCTGGGGATGTCCGATCCCGATGCTCTACTGCCCGGTCGACGGGCTGGTGCCCGTGCCCGAGGAGGAGTTGCCGGTCCTCGCGCCCGACGACGTGGTGATGGACCGCTCGGGCCAGTCCCCGCTCGCCACTCACGAGGCCTTCCGCCAGGCGACCTGTCCCATCTGTGGGGGCCCCGCGACCCGCGAGGCCGACACGATGGACACCTTCACCGACTCCTCGTGGTATTTCCTGCGCTACACCGACCCCTTCACCCCCGGACGACCCTTCGACCCGATCGAGGCGGCCAAGTGGATGCCGGTCGACCAGTACATCGGGGGCATCGAGCACGCCATCTTGCACCTGCTCTACGCGCGCTTCTACCTGAAGGCCCTGGTCGACATCGGCCTGGCGCCGGGCCTGCCCCGCGAGCCCTTCACCCGTCTCTTCACCCAGGGCATGATCCGCCTCGACGGCTCCAAGATGTCCAAGTCCAAGGGCAACCTCGTGGCCCCCGAGCGCTACTACGAGACCGTGGGCGCTGACGGCCTGCGGCTCTTTCACCTCTTCGCCGGGCCGCCCGCCGACGATCTCGACTGGACCGACCAGACCGAGGAGGTCATCGAGGGCTGCGGCCGCTTCCTCGACCGGGTCTGGCGCCTGGCGACCGGGGAGGGCTTTGCTACCCGCACGACCCCCGAGCCCGGGGACCTCGAGGTGCGCCGGGCCGTCCACCGCACCATCGCCAAGGTCACCGAGGACATCGAGCGCTGGAGCTACAACACCGCGGTCGCCGCGCTGATGGAGCTGCTCAATGCCGTCTCGCGCTGGGCCCACGGCCCCTCGGGTGCCGAGGTCGGGGTGCTCGACGAGGCGGTCGACACGATGCTGCTCCTGCTGGCCCCGATGGCCCCGCACCTCACGGCCGAGCTCTGGCAGCGTCGTCGCCCCGAGGAGCCCTCGGTGCACCTCCAGCCCTGGCCGGTCCCCGACGCCGAGCTGGTGCGCGCGGCGACGGTGACCATGGTCGTCCAGGTGAACGGCAAGGTCCGCTCCCGCCTCGAGGTCGCCCCCGAGCTCACCGAGGAGGAGGCGGCAGCCCTGGCCCTCGCCGACGAGGCCGTCCAGCGCCACCTCGACGGACGCGCGCCCGAGCGGGTCGTGGCCCGTCCGCCGCGACTCGTGAACATCATCCTGCGATGACCCGGCGCGGCCCCGCCGTCTCGATCGAGATCCAGCCACCGCGCTTCGATCGTCCCGAGGTGGAGGTGCGCGCCTCGACCCGGCGCACCAAGACCGGCTCGGCCCACTGGTCGGGCAGCCGGGTCGTCGTCCAGATCCCGGCGCGCCTGCGCGGGCGCGAGCGGCTGACCTTCGTCGACGAGCTGGTCGAGCGCCTGCTCGCCCAGCGACCCCAGGCCTCGGCGGGCGACGGCACCTTGGAGGCCCGCGCGCGCGAGCTGGCCGACCTCTACCTCGATGGGGTCGCGCCGTCGCGGGTCACCTGGGTCTCCAACCAGCGCACCCGCTGGGCCTCCTGCTCGCCGGCGACACGGGAGATCCGCCTCTCCACGCGCCTCGCCCAGTGCCCGCAGTGGGTGATCGACGCCGTGCTGGTGCACGAGCTGGCCCACCTCATCGAGGCCGACCACTCGGCGGCCTTCCACGCGCTCGCCGAGCGCCATCCGCGCCAGCGCGAGAGCGCCCTCTTCCTCGAGGGCTACGCCCTCGGGCTGGGACTGGCGATCGAGTCCGGCGACGTGGTCGGGCCCTAAGCCTCGCCGCGCAGGAACTTCTCGAGCTCGGCCGCCAGCTCGTCGCCGCTCGGCAGCTCCTCGCCGAGGCTCGTCCCCTCGTCCTCGTCGGCCGCCGTCTCCAACTGGGCCACCATCGCGCGGTGATCGGGGTTGTTGGCGATGAGCTCGTCGACGCGCTCTCTCGCCTCCTCGGCGCTCGTGCGCAGCGCGGTCGCGTCGAGGGTCAGTCCGGCCACCTGGGCCAGGCCGTCGAGCAGGGCCGCCGCCGCCTGGGGGTAGGCCATCGAGGCGACGTAGTGGGGGACCCGGGCCCAGAGGGTCATGACCTCGAGCCCCGCCTCGGCGCACCCGAGCTCCAGGGCCGCGCCGATCCCGGCGGGCACCTCCAGCTCCCCGGCCACCTGGCCGACCGCGCTCAGCAGGTGCTCGCTGGCGCGCGGCGCGGTGCCCACGATGCGGACCGGGCGGGTGTGGGGAGTCGGGGCCGGGAAGGCGCCGAGGCCCACCACCAGGCGCACGTCGTAGCGGCTGGCGACCTCGGTCACCACGTCGACGAAGTCGCTCCAGTGGAAGTCCGGCTCGGGGCCGGTGAGCACCAGGACGTCGGCCCCGTCGCCGTCGCGGCCGTGGCGCAGCTGGATCTCGGGCCAGGTGAGCTCGACGGTGACGCCGTCGACGATGTGGGCGAGCGGCCGGCGAGCCCGCTGGTCGATGAAGTATTCGGTGTCGAAGGTGGCGAGCACCTCGGTGGCGAGCGTCGTCGCGAGGGCCCCCACCGCGGTGGCGGCCCCGAGGCCGGCGTCGATCCAGCCCTCGAGGCCGATCACCAGGACCGGCTCGTGCAGGTCGGGGTCGGCGAGGAAGATGATGCGGTCGAAGATCTCGTCGTCCATCAGTGCTGCTCCAGGGTCTCGGCGGCCAGGCGGGCCAGCGCGGTGATGTGGGCGGGGAACTCGGTGACGCTGCCGCGGTCCCCGGCGGTGGCCCCGGCCAGGTAGCGCGCCAGGACGCCTTGGAGGATACAGGCCAGCTTCCAGTACCCGAATGCCTGGTAGTAGCTGACTCGCGAGAGGTCCAGCGGGCTGTGGGCGCCGTAGGCGGCCAGCACCTCGGCCCGGGTCGAGAAGCCCGGGGCGGTCGTGGGCGCGGGGCCGAGGGGGGAGAGGTCCTCGGGCTCGCTCCAGTAGACCATCAGCAGCCCGACGTCGGCCAGGGGGTCGCCGAGGGTGCAGATCTCCCAGTCGAGGATCGCCCTGACGGCGCCGCGCTCGTCGAGCACGGTGTTGTCGAGCCGGTAGTCGCCGTGGACCACCGAGACGCGCTGGGCCGGCGGGATCTCGGAGGCCAGGCGCTCGCCGACCTCGGCGACCAGACCCCCGTCGTCGACACCTTCGACCTGCATCTGGTCGAACTGGGTGCGCCAGCGCTGCAGCTGGCGCTCGACGTAGCCGTCGTGGCGCGCCAGGCCCGCGAGGCCGGCCGCCTCGACGTCGACCTGGTGAAGGTGGGCGAGGGTGCGCGCCAGCTCCGGCCCGATCTCGCGCCGGGTGGCGAGGTCGTAGGCGGCCTCGGCCTGGTCCCGGCTGCGCAGGATCTGCCCCTCGACGAACTCCATGACGTAAAAGGGCGCTCCCGTGACCGTCTCGTCCACACAGAGCCCGAGCGGGCGCGCCACCGGGACCCCCTGGGGCCCCAGCGCGCTGATTACCGTGTGCTCACGCACCATGTCGTGGGCGGTGGGCAGCACGTGGCTCACTGGCGGGCGGCGCAGGGCGTAGCGCCGCCCCTCGGCGTCGCCCACCTCGAAGGTCAGATTCGAGCGCCCGCCCGCGATCAGCTCGAAGCTCAGCGGGGGGACGGCGGCGACCTCGCGGGCCATCCACTCGCTGACCCGGGCCTCATCGATTCCGGTGATGCCCCCCATCCCCGTGACCCTAACAGCGCCCCGCGGCCCGGCCCTCTGGCAGACCTCCCCGTTAGGCTGAGTGGGTGATCGAGGTCACTGACGCCACCTTCGCCGCCGACGTCGTCGAGCGCTCGCGCACCGTCCCGGTGGTGGTGGACCTGTGGGCGGAGTGGTGCGGACCCTGCAAGACGCTGGGACCGATCCTCGAGAAGGTGATCAGCGAGACCGGCGGCGCGGTCGAGCTCGCCAAGGTCGACGTCGACGCCAACCCCCGGGTCGCCCAGGCCTTCCAGGTCCAGTCGATCCCGGCGGTCTTCGCCCTGCGCGACGGGCAGATCGTCGACCACTTCGTCGGTGCCCTGCCCGAGGCGGCGGTGCGCGAGTTCGTCGAAAAGCTCGCACCGGGCGCCTCGGTCGTCGACCAGCTGCTCGAGCGCGGCACCGAGGCCGACCTGCGCGAGGCGCTGGCCCACGACCCCTCGAGCCTCGACGCGGCGGTGCGCCTCGCCGACCTGCTCGTCGAGCGCGGGGCCTACGAGGAGGCCGAGGCGCTGCTCAGCCCCCACGCCCACCAGACGGCGGCGCGCACCGTGCTGGCGCGGCTCTCCCTCGCGCGCCAGGGCGTGCGCCTCGACGGCGACCTCGAGCTGACCCTCGAGCACCTGCTCGACCAGAGTGCCGACGAGGGCTCGCGCGCGAGCCTGCTCGAGCTGCTCGACGCGCTCGGACCCGAGGACCCGCGCTACCTCACCTACCGGCGCCGACTGGCCAGTCGCCTCTACTAGTGGGTCCGGCCCTGCTCGAGGCGCCGCTGCGCGTGGCCCTCGGCCCGACGATCCTCGACGTGAGCCGTCGGGCCCTCGTCATGGGGGTCCTCAACCGCACCCCGGACTCCTTCTACGCCCCGGCGGCGACCCTCGCGATGGACGCCTTCCTCGCCCGCGCGGAGTCCCTCGTGGCGGCCGGCGCCGACCTGCTCGACGTCGGCGGGGTCAAGGCGGGACCCGGGCCGGAGGTCACCGAGGCAGAGGAGCTCGAGCGGGTGGTGCCGGCCGTCGCCGCGCTGCGCCAGCGCTTCGACGTCGCGATCAGCGTCGACACCTGGCGGGCCTCGGTCGCCGAGGCCGCCTTCGCCGAAGGGGCGGTCCTCGGCAACGACATCAGCGGCTTCGCCGACCCGCGCTACCTCGAGGTGGCGGCCAACGCCGGGGCGACGGTCGTGGCGACGCACATCCGCCTGGCCCCGCGGGTCGCCGACCCCGACCCCCACTACGAGGACGTCACCGCCACGGTCGAGGCCTTCCTCGTCGAGCGCCTGGCCCGGGCGGCCCGTCACGGGCTCGGGCCCGAGCGGGTGATCGTCGACGCCGGTCTCGACCTCGGCAAGACCCCCGCCCAGTCGCTGACCCTGCTGCGCGACTCGGCGCGCCTCGCCTCCCTCGGCTCGGCTCTCCTGCTGTCGGCCTCGAACAAGGGCTTCCTCGGGACCCTCTTCGGACTCGAGGTGACCGAGCGGCGCGAGGCGACCATGGCGGCCCTGGCACTCGGGGTGAGCGAGGGGTGCCGGGTCCTACGGGTGCACGACGTCGCCGGCGCGGTGCGGGTGCGCGACGCGCTGGCGGCAGTGGAGGGGGCCCGGTGAGCTCGATCGCGATCGTCGGCCAGGACGGCACCATGGTCTACGACGAGGTGCGCCGGGTCCTCGTCGAGACTCTGGGGGACCTCGACCCGGCGATCGCCCTCGTCGACGTGACGGCCCGCGAGGCCGGTGCCGAGGAGGCCCTGGCCCGGGCCCTCGAGGCGCTGCGCACGCCGGGCTTCCTCGTGGCCCGACGGGTCGTCGTGGTGCGCGAGGCCCAGGCCCTGAGTTCCGAGGAGGCCAAGGCCCTCGAGGCCTGGATGGCCGACCCCACCCCCGACGCCGACCTCGTCGTCGCGGTAGTGGGCAGCAAGGCCCACCGGCTGGTGAAGGCGGCCGGGCGGGTCGTCGAAGCGAGTGTCGGCACCCGCGCGAAGGACCGGTCGGCCTTCGTCGAGACGCGCCTACGTGACTACGGCCTGGTGCCCGACGCAGAGTGCGTGGAGTTCGTGGCCGAGCGAGTGGGCGAGGAGGTGGCCCGGGTCGACGCGTT
Source organism: uncultured Ferrimicrobium sp. (assembly GCA_964449735.1). GTDB lineage: Bacteria > Actinomycetota > Acidimicrobiia > Acidimicrobiales > RAAP-2 > RAAP-2. Next base: position 2,561 of record CAYUZO010000046.1, on the reverse strand, counting down.
GGCGCGCACCCTGGTGACCATCTTCGGCCCCGGGCCCGTCAGCGCCGCCCAGGTGGCGCCCTACGTCGGCGACGCCGGCGCGGTGCCGCCCTGGGACCTCACCGACGCCATCGACCGCGGCGACGTCGCTGGGGCGCTGGCGACGGCGCGGCGCATGCTGGAGTCGCGCGAGCGCTCGGGCCTGCAGCTGATCAGCTTGCTCGAGCGGCACTACCTGGCGATGGTGCGCCTCGAAGGGGCCGGGGTGCGCTCACGCGAGGAGGCCGCGGCCCTGCTCTCGATGAGTCCCTTCCCGGCGGAGAAGGCCCTGCGCGGCGCCCAGCGCCTTGGGCGGGAGCGACTGGCGGGCGCGGTCTCCTTCCTCGCCCAGGCCGACGCCGACCTCAAAGGGGGGACCGACTTCGGGGGACGGGACCTCGAGAGCGACGAGGACGCGACCGAGGCCACGGTGCTCGAGGTGCTGGTGGCGCGCCTGGCCTCGTTGAGCCGCTCGGCGCGCCGGGGCTAGCCCTGGCGCAGGGCGTTGAGCCGCTTCATCAGACCGCTCTTGCGGTTGGCGGCCTGGTTCTTGTGGATGATGCCCTTGGCGGCGGCCATGTCGATGCGCTTGACGGCGGTGCGCAGCGCGGCCTCCTCGTCGGGCGAGCCGACGGCGGCGGTGGCGTTCTTCACGCGGGTGCGCAGCTCGGACTTGACGGCCTTGTTGCGCTCGCGGTCCTGCTCGTTCTGACGGTTGCGCTTGATCTGGCTCTTGATGTTCGCCACGGGGTCCTCGTTCTTCTGCGCCGGGTCGCCGGCGGGCCGTACAAGGCTAGCAGAAGGGCGCGCCGAGGCGTCCGAGTAGCCTTGTCCCACCGTGGCCAAGCCCGCTCCGCCCCTCGAGACCGGCCGCATCCGGAACTTCTCCATCATCGCCCACGTCGACCACGGCAAGTCGACCCTCTCGGACCGGATCCTCGAGATCACCGGGGCGGTGGAGCCGCGCCTGATGCGCGCCCAGTACCTCGACTCGATGGACATCGAGCGCGAGCGCGGGATCACCATCAAGGCCCAGAACGTCCGGGTGGGCTTCGAGGGCCACGTCCTGCAGCTGATCGACACCCCCGGGCACGTGGACTTCGGCTACGAGGTGAGCCGGTCCCTCGCGGCCTGCGAGGGGGCCATCCTGCTCGTCGACGCCAGCCAGGGGATCCAGGCCCAGACGCTCGCCAACTGCTACCAGGCCCTCGAGGCCGACCTCGAGATCGTGCCGGTGCTCAACAAGATCGACCTGCCCGCGGCCGACCCCGAGCGCTGCAAGGAGGAGCTCGAGCGGGTCCTCGGCCTCGACCCCGCCGAGGTGCTGTCGATCTCCGCGAAGACCGGCGAGGGGGTGGCCGAGCTGCTGCGCGCGGTGATCGAGCGCATCCCCGCCCCGAGCGGGGACCCCAGTGCGCCGCTGCGGGCCCTCGTCTTTGACTCCTACTACGACCAGTTCCGCGGGGTCATCTCCTCGATTCGGGTGGTCGAGGGGACGCTGCGCGAGCACGGGCGGATCCGCATGATGCAGGCCGGCCTCACCCACGAGGTCGAAGAGATCGGCGTGCGCACCCCGGACATGGTGAAGGTCGCCTCCCTCGGGCCCGGGGAGGTCGGCTACCTCATCGCCGGGATCAAGGACGTCGGCGGGGCCCGCTCCGGTGAGACGGTCACCGAAGCCCAGCGCCCGGCCGCCGAGCCCCTCGCCGGGTACCTCGACCCCAAGCCGATGGTCTTCTGCGGGATCTACCCCATCGACGGGGACGACCTGGCGGACCTGCGCGACTCGCTCGACAAGCTCAAGCTCAATGACGCGGCCATCACCTTCGAGCCCGAGAACTCCCACGCCCTGGGGTTCGGTTTTCGCTGCGGGTTCCTCGGGCTGTTGCACATGGAGATCGTGCGCGAGCGCCTGGAGCGCGAGTTCGACCTCTCCCTCATCGCCACCGCCCCCTCGGTCGCCTACCGGGCCTTCCTCACCGACGGCTCGAGCGTCGAGGTGGACAACCCGACCGACCTGCCCGACCCGAGCCGGCTCGACCACATCGACGAGCCGCTGCTCGACATCACGATCCTCACGCCCGCCGAGTACCTGGGGCCGGTGATGGACCTCTGCCAGAGCCGCCGGGCCGAGATGAAGAAGATGGAGTACCTCTCGACCGAGCGGGTCGAGCTGCGCTACACCATCCCCCTCGCCGAGGTGGTCATCGACTTCTTCGACGCGATCAAGTCGCGCACCAAGGGCTACGCCAGCCTCGACTACGAGCCGGCCGGCTACGTCACGAGCCCGCTCGTCAAGGTCGACCTCATGATCAACCGCGAGCCGGTCGACGCCTTCTCGACGATCGTGCACAAGTCGAACGCCGACACCTACGGGCGCAAGATGGCCGAGCGGCTGCGCGAGCTCATCCCGCGCCAGATGTTCGACGTGCCGATCCAGGCGGCGATCGGCGGGCGGGTCATCGCGCGCGAGACCGTGAAGGCCCGGCGCAAGGACGTGCTCGCCAAGTGCTACGGCGGCGACATCACCCGCAAGCGCAAGC
>CAYUZO010000045.1:0-12273 GCA_964449735.1 uncultured Ferrimicrobium sp. | reverse complement strand
GGGGTCCCCGCCGAGGCGCCGCGTGAGGCCCGTGGGGCGGTTCCCCTCCTCCTCGGCGCGCGCGCGGGCCTCGGTGACGATCTCGCGGGCGCGCTCCTGGGCGGCGGCGGTCAGCTCGTGGGCCTTGGCTTCGGCCTCCTGTTGGGCGTGGTCGATGAACTGCTGGGCCATCGCGATCATCGAGGCCACCTGCTCGCTGCCACCGACCGGAGGGGCTGGACGCGGGGCCGCCGGCGCGGGCGCGGGAGCCGGCGCGGGCGCGGGCGCGGGCGCGGGAGCGCGACCCGACTCGAGCTGGTTGATCCGCTCGGCCGCCTGGCGCAGTTGCTGGCTCTGCTGGTGGAGTCGGTCGCGCAGCTGGGGCGCCTCGGCCGAGAGGCGCTCGAGGAAGTCGTCGACCTCGTCGACGTTGTACCCCTTGAGGCCGACCTTGAAGGCCACCGTGTCGATCGAGTCGAGGGCCGAGAAAACGCTGTCCGTGCCGTCCATGGGTCAACCCTACCCGGCGTGACCCCGGCGACCCGGGTCAGATGAGACGGTTGATGATGATCAGACCGAGCATCGCCACCAGCGGCGAGAGGTCGATGGCGATCCCCCCAGCCGCCGGTCGAGGCAGGATCGCGCGCAAGGGCCGCAGCACCGGCTCGGTGATCCTGGTGAAGACGCGCTGGATCGAGCGAAGGCCCTCACCAGGGTTGGGGAACCAGCTGAGCAGGGCCGAGAGGAACAGGACCCAGACGTAGAGGCCGATGACCTCGTGGACGACCCACACGTCGCTAACGCGGACCGAGGGCGCGGAAGTTGGTGCTGCGCAGGCGCACCCGCACGTCGGCCGGGATGTCGGTCTCCTCGCGGTAGACGAGGTAGACGCCCCGGGCCAGCGGCTCGATCTTGGCGCGGAAGGCGTACACCGATCCCGCGGTGAAGTCGACGACGCGCCGCGCGACGTCGGCCTCGAGGTCGGTGAGGTTGAGCAGGACCGGCCGGTGGTTGCGCAGCAGGTCGGTGATGCGCCGCGAGTCGTCGTAGTTCACCGGGAAGACGATTGCCAGCTCCTCCTCGATCGGTCCGGCCAGGGTCCGGATCCGCGCGCCGGCCGGGGCCGCGCCGGCCGGCGGTTGGGGGCGCAGCCGCGGGGCCTCAGCTCCGGGTCGGGCCGAGGGCGCCGGGCGCACCGGCATCGGACGCAGCGGAGTCGGGCCGCTCGTGGGCAGGGGTCGCGAGCTCGCCACCGGCGCCGGTGAGGCCCAGTCGGGCTCCTCGTACTCGGGCTGCTCACTGAAGGGGCGCACCGAGGTGCTCGGGGCGTAGTCCCCGTACTCGTCCTCGATCAGGCCCAGAAAGCCGAGGGCCTTGCGCATGCGCTCTTTCATCTCGCTCCCCTCGCTCTGACGAGGTCCCATGTTAGGCGGTCCCCCGCGACGCGTCTCGGGGCCCGAAGAGGGCCCGGCCGACGCGCACCTCGGTGCTGCCGGCACGCACGGCCAGCTCCAAGTCCTCACTCATGCCCATCGAGCGCTCCGCCAGGTCCAGCCGATCGGCCAGCTGGGCGGTGAGGGTGAAGGCCCGCGCGGCCCCCTGAGGGTCCGGCGGCGCCACCGTCATCAGCCCGCGCACGTCCAGTCCGAGGTCCCGCCCCCGCGCCACCAGGTCCGCCACCGCCTCGGGCGCGGCGCCCGGGCGGCCCGGGATCTCGGTGAAGTCGACCTCGAGGTAGCAGGCCGCGCCGGGGGCCACGCGGGCGATCCTCTCGAGCTCGCGGACCCGCGAGACCCCGCAGAGCAGGTCGGCGGCCAGCGCCGCGCGGGCGATCTTGTTGCCCTGCAGGGCCCCCAGGTAGTGCCAGGCGACCGCGAGGTCCGCGCAGTCCGCCCGCTTCTGCTCGAGCTCGGCGACGTAGTTCTCCCCCACGCTCTCGATCCCCGCGGCCACCGCCGCGCGCACCGCCGAGGCGGGGAAGGTCTTGGTCACGGCCACCACCCGCACCGTCGCGGGGTCGCCGCCGGCGCCGGCGATGCGTTCACGCACCTCAGCGAGCCGCTCGACCACCGCCGGCCAGAGACCGGAGGCGTCCTCTCCCACTAGGAGCGCAGGAAGCTCGGAAGGTCGTCGTCCCCACCCAGGTCGAGGACGTCGTCGCTCGCCGCCGAGAAGATGTCGCTGCGCGGTCCCTCGGTGAGCACGGGCTCAGAGACGGTGGTGGGCTTGGTGGGACGGTGCTCGCCCGAGAAGCCGGCGGCGATCACCGTGACGCGCACCGCCTCGCCGACCGCCTCGTCGATCACCGCGCCGAAGATGATGTTGGCGTCGGGGTGGGCCACCGAGTGGATGATGTTGGCCGCGTCGGTGACCTCCGAGAGGGTCATGGACGGGCCGCCCACGATGTTCATCAAGATGCCCCGGGCCCCGTCGATGGAGGTCTCGAGCAGCGGCGAGGTGATGGCCGCGCGCGCGGCGTTGACCGCCCGACCCTCCCCGGTGGACAGGCCGACGCCCATGATGGCGGTGCCGGCGTTGCGCATGATGGTGTTGACGTCGGCGAAGTCGGTGTTGATCAGCCCGGGCACCGTGATGAGGTCGGTGACTCCCCGCACCGCCGAGAGCAGCACGTCGTCGGCCACCTTGAAGGCCTCCAGCATGGAGGTGTCGGTCTGGGTCACCGAGAGGAGCCGGTCGTTGGGGATCACGATCAGCGTGTCCACCTTGGTGCGCAGCGTCTCGATCCCCTTGTCGGCCTGGGTGGCGCGCTTCTTGCCCTCGAAGGAGAAGGGCCGGGTCACCACGCCGATCGTCAGGATGCCCATGTTGCGCGCGATGTCCGCCACGACCGGGGCCGCCCCGGTGCCGGTCCCACCGCCCTCGCCGGCGGTGATGAAGACCATGTCGGCGTCCTTCAGGGCCTCCTCGATCTCCGCGCGGTGGTCCTCGGCGGCCTGACGACCGATCTCGGGGTCGCTGCCCGCGCCGAGCCCTCGGGTCAGCTGGCGACCGATGTCGAGCTTGAGGTCCGCCTCACTGAGCAAGAGCGCCTGGGCGTCGGTGTTGGCCGCGATGAACTCGATATTGCGCAGTCCGGACGTGATCATCCGGTTCACCGCGTTGACACCACCCCCACCCACGCCGATCACCTTGATGACCGCGTGGTAGTTGCTCTGGCTCAGGCTCATGGGCACCCCCTGGGGTTGGCTCCTAGCATTGTGGACCATGGCGCGCGGGCGCGCCCGGTCGAGGCGGACGAAACGGTCTGAGGAAGGCTAGTCAGGACCCCGGAGTCGGTCAAATGGCTACCCCGGAGTCGGTCCGGTGACGGCGAGCGCGCCGGGGGCGGTGACGTCGACGACGTCGCCCGGGGCGAGGGTCGCGTGGGCGATCACCGAGGCGACGTCGACGAACTTGGCGTGCAGGTCATCGAGGGAGCCCAGCACGAAGGTCACCGGGGTCGTCAGCTTCAGGCTGACCGACCCTCGGTGGTCGACGATGACCTTGGACACCTGGGCGGCGAAGGCCGTCGGCAGGCGGCTGGCCACCTCGGCGGCCGGGCGGGCCCAGCCCAGGTAGGGCCAGCCCCGCGCCGACAGGGCCACCAGGGTCGGCAGGTTCGCGCTACGCGGCGCCGGTCCGAGGTCGTGACCCGAGGCGTCGACGTAGCGCCACGAGGTCCCCGCGAGCGCCACGGCGACCGCCACCCGCTCGTGCACCGACAGGGCCACGCTGTCGGGCCAGTGCTTGACGAGCACCACCGAGCCGATCCAGGGGAAGCGGCGCAGGCGCCGCTCGACCTCGCCCGTCGAGACCGAGATCATCGCCGGGTGGGCGTCCAGACCCGAGGCGGCCAGGACGGCGGCGGCGCTCTCGTGGGTCACCCCCACCACCGTCGCGTGACGCACCTGGAACAGGGGCTGGTGCAGGCCCCACCATCCAAGGGCCCCGAGGCTCGCGAGACCCAGCAGTGCCACGAGCGTCACGCTCAGCACCCGCCGCCGCGCGCGCCGGGCGGCGCGAGCCGAGCGCCCCTCGCGACGGGGCCGGCGCGTCGCCCGCCGGGCGCCCCCCTCCTCGGAGGTGTCCACCGGCCGGCGGCGGCTCACGGATCGACCCCGAAACCGATCAGCCGGTTCTCCAGGTGCAGCTCGACGCCGGTCTTGGCCTCCACCTCGTCGCGCACCCGGCGGATCAGCTCGTAGACGTCCTGGGCGGACGCCCCGGGCTCGGCGATGATGAAGTTGGCGTGACGCTCGCTCACGACGGCTCCCCCGACGCGGGCGCCCTTCAGCCCGGTCGCCTCGATGAGCCGGCCGGCCGAGTCGTGGGCCGGGTTCTGAAAGACGCTCCCGGCGTTGGCCCCGCCGGGCTGGTGGGCCCGTCGCCACCGCACGACCTCGCTGATGCGCTGACGCGAGACCTCGGGGTCCCCGCGCTCGAGGCGCAGCTCCACGTCGGTCACCCAGTCCTCGGGCCCCAACGCGCTGGACCGGTAGCCGTAGTCGAGGTCCGCGAGGCTCCACGCCCGGTCAACACCGGACCAGGTGTGCACCCGCTCGACCGACTGGGCCATCTGGGAGCCGTGGCCACCGGCGTTGATCGCGGCAGCGCCGCCGAAGGTCCCCGGGACCCCGACCGCCCACTCGAAACCGGCGACCCCTTGAGCCGCCAGGCGACGGGCGCCGATCGGCAGGTCGAGGGCCCCACCGGCGCGCACCCGCACCTCGTCACCCTCAGACTCGACGCTCAGTTCGGTGAACCCTTCACCGAGGCGCACGACGACGACCTCGACGACGCCGTCGGCGACCAGCAGGTTCGAGCCGTTGCCGACGACGAGCGCCGCCAGTCCGCTCGAGCGCACCAGCGGCCCGAGCTCCTCGAGGTCGGCCCGGCTCGCCAGGGTGACGACCGCCCGGGCCTCGCCCCCGACCCGGTAGGTCGTCAGGGCGCCGAAGGGGCCGGGACTCACCACGCGCTCGCCGCCGCGCTCGAGGAGGTCGGCGAGGCTCACGTCAGCCCCTCGAGGGCCCGGAACACGTCGCCCGCCCCGAGGACCACGGCGACCTCGGCGTCGACCTGTCGCACCGCCTCAACGAGAGCGTGGCCGGCGTCGGCGAGGTCGGCCACGTAGGTGACCCCCGATCGCCGGGCGGCGAGCGGGTCGGCCACCGCCCGGCCGCTGACCCCGTCGGGGTTGGCCTCGCCGGCGAGGTACAGGTCGGTCACCACCACCCGTTCGGCGAGGTCGAATGCGGGGGCGAAGTCCTCGGCCAGCTGCTTGGTCCTCGTGACCCGGTGAGGTTGGAAGAGGGCAACGACGCGGTCGTAGCCCACCGCGCGAAGGGCCTCCAGGGTCGCCTGGACCTCCCCGGGCAGGTGGGCGTAGTCCTCGAAGAGGTCCGCCCCCTCGAGCCGGCCCCGGCGCTCGAGGCGTCGGGGCGCCCCGACGAAGCGTCCGAGCCCCTCCTCGATCGCGGCGCCCGCCACCCCGAGGTGGTGGGCCAGGGCGGCCACCACCGCCGCGTTGGCGACGTTGTGGGCGCCGACGACCCCCAGGGAGATCTCCAGGTGCTCGGGCCCGTCGAGGACGAAGCGTGATCCCTCGCGGTGGTGGGACTCGTCGACGACGCGCCACTGTCCCGACTGGCGACCCACGCCCAACACGCCGGCCCGAGCGCCCGCGCACCGTGACGCCCCGGGGTCGTCCTCCCACAGCACCACCGGCCCCGACGTGCGTCCGATCAGATCGGTGAAGGCTCGCTCCAGGACCTCGCGGGTGCCGTAGAAGTCCAGATGATCGGGCTCTACGTTGGTCACTCCGAGAGCGGCGGGCTCGAGCTCGGCGAAGGCGCCGTAGCTCTCGTCGACCTCCATCACGAGGGGCCCCGCGTCCCAGTGGCCACCCGCGCCGAGACCCCGGATGGCCGCTCCCACGAGCCAGCCGGGCTGGCGACCCGCCGCCACGAGCACGTGGGCCATCATGGAGCTGGCGGTCGTCTTGCCGTGGGTCCCCGTCAGGCCGATGACCGGGGCCATCCGCCCGAGCGCGCCGAGCAGCGCTGGACGGGCCCAGAGGCGAGCACCGGCCTCCTCGGCGGCCACGAGCTCGGGGTGGTCACGGGCGACCGCGGGCGACCACAGCACCACCTGGGCCCCCGCCGCCCGGTTGGGGTCCGCGCCGACCCAGGTCCTCATCCCGGCCTCGGCGAGCTCGCTCAGCGCGACGGAGTCCGACGCGTCCGATCCGCTGACCCGGCAGCCCCGCTCGATCAGCAGGCGGGCGACTGCGCTCATCCCCGCCCCTCCGGCTCCCACCACGTGGACCACGGTGCCCGCGAGAAGTTCGTCGCTCATCGGGCCACCCCCTCGACGACCTCGGCGATGCGACTCGCCCCGTCACGTCGGCCGAGCCGCCGGGCTGCCTCGCCGGCCGCCGCCAGCCGCGAGGGTTGGAGCAGCTCCTCGAGGGACCGGGCGAGGGTCGGGCCGTCACAGTCCTCGTCGCGCACCACGATCGCCGCGCCGGCCTCATCGAGGCGCGCCGCGTTGCGTCCCTGGTGGTCCCCGGGCGCGCCGGGGAGCGGGACGAGGATGGCCGGGATGCCCAGCGCCGTCAGCTCGGCCACCGTCATCGCCCCCGCGCGGCAGACGGCCACGTCCGCCACGCTCCACAGTTCGACCATGTCGGCGAAGTCCATCACGCGGTAGTCGAGGTCGCCCCCCGGGGGCGCCGCCTCCCGCACCCAGGCGGCGTCGCGTCTGCCCGTCACGTGGATGATCGCGAGGTCCGCGCGTCCGGCCCAGAGACGGGCCAACTCACTCACCGCCCGATTGACACGAGCCGAGCCGAGCGAACCGGTCATCACCACGACCACCCGGCGCTGGGGGTCGAGTGGCGGCGTCAGGCGGGCGGCCGCGCTCTGGCGGGTCTCGAGATCGCGGGGCAGCGCCGCCAACGAGGAGCGGATTGGCACCCCCGTCACCACCGCGCGGGGGTCACCGACCGCGAAGGGCACGCATCGGGCCCGCGCACGCCGACTCACGAGACGCTGGGCGGCGCTGGGCACCGCGTCGAGCTCGACCAGCACCACCGGCACACCACAGAGCACCGCCGCGACGCTGACGGCCGCCGAGGCGTAGCCCCCCACCGAGACCACCACCGCCGGACGCCAGCGCCCGACGAGCCACAGGGCGCGCACCTGCGCGGCCGCCAGGCTGAGCACGGCGCGCAGGTTTTCCCAGAGGGCCCCCGCCGTCCACGATCGGCGGAGGCCGCGTCCGGGCAGGAGGGTCAGGTCGATCCCTTGAGTGGAGAGGAGCAAGCGGTCCTGACCACGGGTCGAGCCGACGAAGCGCAACTGGGAACGGTCCACCCCCCGCGCCTCGAGGGCCTCGGCAATGGCCACCATCGGAAAGAGGTGCCCGCCGGTCCCCCCGCCGGTGATGATGAGCGGGCGCATCAGCGCCCGGGTCGGACCGGTCGAGATGTTCGCCCGGTGCGCGCCGGTCGTGCGGCGCCGCGCCGGTCGCCCGCCTGGGGACGGCGACCAGACGTGGACCCCGCAGTGGTGGCGCGTGGCCCGCGGGACTGGTCGTTGGCCACGTTGTAGAGCAGCCCGACGGCGGCCAACTCGGTGATCAGGGCCGTCCCGCCGTAGGAGAAGAAGGGCAGCGGCACACCGGTGACCGCCCAGCCGCCGACGACCGAGGCGATGTTGATCACCGCCTCGAGGCAGATCCAGGTGGTCACCCCGACCGCGAGCAGGCGGTGGGCCGGGCGGGCGGCCCGCTGGGCGATCGACAGGGAGGCGAAGAGGAACCACACGAACAGGGCGAGCACGACCATGGCCCCCACGAAGCCGAGCTCCTCGCCGAAGATCGTGAAGATGAAGTCGGTGTGGGGATTGGGCAGGAGGCCCCACTTCTCACGGCTGTGGCCGAGGCCGAGACCGGTGAGGCCACCGGCCCCGAGGCCGATGCGTGACTGCCAGAGCTGGTAGTTGGCCCCGGCCAGATCGGAGTTGGGGTGCAAGAAGGCGAAGAAGCGGGCCGCGGAGTAGGGCTTGGCCTTCATGAAGACGATCACCCCGAGCACGCCCAGGGCGCCGATGCGCCAGACCAGCCACCGGGGCATCCCCGCCACGATCAGCATGGCCAGCGCGATCACCGCCACCACCGTCGAGGTGCCCAGGTCGGGCTGGAGGACGATCAAGCCCACGCCCAGCGTGACCGGTGCGCTGTGCCAGAGGAGACTGCGCCAGTCCCCCACGTCGTGGGGATGGCGCTCCACCAGCCAGGCCACGAAGAGCACCGTCGCCAGCTTGAACAGCTCCGAGGGCTGCAGGTAGATCACCTTCAGGTTCAGCCACCGCTGGCCACCGTTGGCGCTCACGCCGACCAGGCGCACGGCGGCCAGCAGTGCCAGCCCGCCGCCGATGAGCAGGGGGGCCTTGGCGAGCACGGCGTCGAGGCGCACCCGGGCGGCGAGATAGAGCCCGAGGATCCCGATGGCGAGGTAGGCAAGGTCGTGCAGCGTGATTGACCAGGCCGAGCCCCCCGAGGCGCTGGCCTGTCCTTCGCTCGCCGAGGCCACCGCCACGGTGCCGAGGGCGACGAGCAGGCTCGTCACGACGAGCAGGCTCTTGCCCCGGCCGGCGTCACGGGGGAAGGGGCGAAACAGCGGCGCCATCAGATGACCTTCGCGATCTTCACGAAGTCGCCGTAGAAGATGCCCAGCGCCAAAGCGGAGAGGAGTCCGGCCAGGATCCAAAAACGGATGATCACCGTGGTCTCGGGCCAACCCTTCATCTCGAAGTGGTGGTGGATCGGCGCCATGCGGAAGATCCGTCGGCCGAAGATCCGGTAGCTGAGCACCTGGAGGATCACCGAGGCCGTCTCCACCGCGAAGAGCCCGCCGAGCACCAGTAGCAAGAGGTCGAGGTTCATCAGCAGGGCGAGCGCGCCCAGTCCGGTCCCGATCGCGAGCGAGCCGGTGTCACCCATGATGATCCGCGCCGGCGCGGCGTTCCACCACAGGAAGCCCAAGCACGCCCCGACCAGCCCGACGGCCACCAGTCCAAGGTCGAGCGCGGCGTGCAGATGGTAGATCGAGAAATGGCGGAACTGCCAGTACCCGATGATCGACAGGACCCCGAAGCAAAAGGTCGCCGAACCGGCAGCCAGCCCGTCCAAGCCGTCGGTCAGGTTCACCGCGTTCGAAGTCGACACCAGTACCAGCACCGCCAGCACCATCCACCCGGCCACGGTCAAGTTCCAACCCGGCAGGGACAACCGCGTGAAGGAGAGGGCGGTCGAGGTGTGGACCCAGCGCGCGGCGGCCAGGGCGAAGGCCACGGCGATGACCAACTGGCCGATGAGCTTGGCCCGCGTGGAGAGACCGAGGTTGCGAAGGTTGCGGATGGCCAAGAGGTCATCGGCGAAGCCGAGGAGTCCCGAGGCCACGGTGACCGAGATGGCCAGGACTCCCGCCCGGGTGAAGGTGATGGAGGTCCCCACGTGGCCCATCAGGTATCCGAGGAGGGCGGCCAGCACGATGATGACCCCGCCCATCGTCGGGGTGCCGGCCTTCGTGCTGTGGTGCGAGACGTCCTCGTGGATCTGCTGACCGAGGGAACGGGCCCGTAGGAAGCGGATCCACAGCGGCGTGAGCAGCAAGGAGACGAGGAACCCGACCGACCCGGCCTCCATCAGGCTCAACACGATGCACCCGCCAGTTCCCGGGCGACCAGGCGGTCGTCGAAGGGCTCGACCCGGTCCGCGAAGTGCTGCCCGGTCTCGTGGCCCTTGCCGGCGATGACCACGACGTCACCCACCTGGGCCATGTCGAGCGCGAGAGCAATGGCCTGGCGACGGTCCGAGAGTCGGTGGGCGCGTTCGCGCTCTCCGTCAGGGATTCCTTCCCAGACCTCGTCGATGATCGCCTCGGGGTCCTCGTCACGCGGGTTGTCGCTCGTCACGATGGCCACGTCGGCGAGCCGGGTGGCCACTTCGCCCATCACCGGTCGCTTGGCCCGGTCGCGGTGACCACCGCAGCCGAACACGACGAGGACCCGGCCCGTGGTGAGGGACCGCACGTCCGTGAGGAGGCGTGACAGCCCCTCGGGGGTGTGGGCGTAGTCGACGAGGACCGCCGTCGGCGCCTCGACCACCAGCTCGAACCGACCGGGCACCGTGGTCGCGTCGGCGGCGCACCGAGCGACGTCACGCTCGTCAGCCCCCAACTCCACCACGATGGCCAGGGCCACGAGGAGGTTGTCGACGTTGTAGCCGCCGAGCAGGGGCGTCGAGACGACCTGTCCTCGCCAAAGGAAGGTGGTGCCCCGCAGGGTCGTGACCACCTCGGAGGCGTCGGCGCGGGAGACCCGCGTCACGGGGACGCTGACCTCGGAGGCCAGCCGGGCTCCGTAGTTGTCGTCCACCCAGAGGACCGCCCTCCGGCAGCGGTCCGGCCGGAAGAGTCGGGCCTTCGCCTCGAAGTAGCGCTCCATCGTGCCGTGGTAGTCGAGGTGGTCGTGGCTGAGATTGGTGAAGGCGGCGACCGCGAAGACGAGCCCGTCCACCCTTCCCTGGTCTAACGCGTGGCTCGACACCTCGAGCGCGACGACCGATCGCGGCGTCCCGGCGAGCTGGTCGCGCAGCGCCCCTAGGGCCCGGTAGAGGTCGGGGGCATCGGGCGTGGTGCGCTCCTGGGTCAGGGTGCCCAGGCTGGCGCCACCCCAACCCATGGTGCGCGCGATCGAGGCGACCAGGGTGGCCACCGTCGTCTTGCCGTTGGTCCCGGTGACCCCGACGAGGTCGAAGGCGAACTCGGGATGTCCGACGATCGCGGCCGCGCTGTCGCACATCATCGGGCGCAGGATCGAGGTCGGCACTCGAACCACCGGCACCGGCACCTCGAGGTCACGATCGCTGACGACGGCGACGGCACCCCTTTCGACCGCGTCGGCGGCGTAAAGGCTGCCGTGCCCTTGGGTCCCCTCGAGGGCGAAGAACAGCGAGCCCGGACCGCAGCGCCGTGAGTCGATCTGGACGTCGGTCACCTCGAGGGCCGACGTCGCGAGGTCCAGGGTCTGGTCGTCGAGCAGGTCGCCCAGCTGCATCACGTCACGTCCGAGGAGATGCTGGCGCCGGTCTTCAGCGGCTTGACCATGGTGCCGTTGGAGGGGATGCCGTAGTGGTGGAGCGCGTAGGACATGACCTGCTGGAACACGGGGGCCGCCACCTCGCCCCCGAAGATGGTCGTGCGGGGGCGCTGGACGACCACGATCATTGACAGTACTGGGGCGTTGGCCGGTGCGAAGCCCACAAAGGAGGCGTTGTAGTCCCCCGAGAGCACCTGAGCCTTGCCAGGGACGTACATCGAGGAGGTGCCGGTCTTGCCCGCCACGCTGTAGCCAGGGATGATCGCGCTGGTCCCGGTGCCCGCCAAGACCACCTGCTCGAGCATCTTGACCATCGTCGCGTCCACCTGGGGTGAGAGTGCCACCCGCGTCGGCGACGGAGCGCTGGCCTTCACCGTGCCGTTCGCCTGCACGAACCCTCGGACGAGCTTCGGCTGGACGAACACTCCCCCGTTCGCGATGGCGTTGTAGGCGTCGAGCACCTGGATCGGCGGGACGGCGTCGACCTGTCCGATGGGCAGCGCCACCTCGTCCGAGGCGTACCAGTTGGCCGCCGAGACGAGGAGCCCTCCGGTCTCGCCGGGGTAGTTGACCGAGGTCACCTGCCCGAACCCCAGCCGCTCCACCTGGGCCAGCAGGCCGGCCGGCCCGACGCGGTGAGCGATCTCGTAGGTCCCCACGTTGGAGGACAGGGCCAGGATCTCCGTCGCCGTGAGGTGCTCGAGGGGGTGGGACTCGGCGTCGTGGAAGTAGCGGCCACCGACCATCACACCGTTGGGGACGGCGAAGGTGCTCGTCGGGGTGATGAGTCCGTCCTGGAGGGCCGCCGAGAAGGTCACCACCTTGAAGACCGAGCCCGGCTCGTAGGCCTCGGAGAAGCCCAGGTTGTTGATGGTCTGCTCGACGCCCGGCACCCCGACGGACGTACCCCACGCCGGGAAGGGCCCGAGGGGGCCCGCGGCGGTCTTGGTGTTGACCAAGGAGGCGTCGGCGAGAATCTCACCGGTTTTCACGTCCATCACGATCGCGACGCCGGTCAGAGCGTCAGAGACCCTGATCTCGTGGGCCAACGCCCTCTCCGCCACGAACTGCAACGGCGTGTCGATCGTCAGTTCCAGACCCACGCCCGGGGTGGCCTTGCGGATCACCG
>CAYUZO010000044.1:0-12792 GCA_964449735.1 uncultured Ferrimicrobium sp. | reverse complement strand
TGGTGCCCCCCCGAGGACCTGCTCGTCGTCGAGCACGCCGAGTCCACCCGGGCGGTCCTCGCCGAGAGGCTCGAGGGGGTCAGAGTCGTTCCCGCCCTCGAGATCGAGCACGTCGGGCCCTCCACCGGCGCCGTGCTCGTCGTCAAGCCCGACGTCGCCGAGAGCGTCGCCCGCCTGGTGGGCGCGACGGGGGTCTCCCGACTGCTCTCGGTGGTCGCCGGCCTCTCGAGCGCCCGGATCGAGGCGGTGCTGCCCGGGCCGGTCCCGGTGGTGCGGGCGATGCCCAACACCCCGGTGCTCGTCGGCAAGGGGGTCAGCGCCATCGCCGGTGGGGCCCACGTCACCCGTGAGGACCTCGACTGGGCCGAGTCGATCCTCGGGGCCGTGGGCACCGTCGTGCGCGTCGCCGAGCGTCACCTCGACGCGGTCTCGGGCCTCTCGGGGGCGATGCCCGCCTACCTCTTCATGGTGGTCGAGGCCCTGATCGAGGCCGGGGTCCACCAGGGCCTGACCCGCGACGTCGCCACCGAGCTGGTGAGCGCGACCTTCGAGGGGAGCGGCGACCTGCTGCGCCTCACCGGCGAGCCCCCCGAGAAGCTGCGCGCGGACGTCACCTCACCGGGCGGCGTGACGGCCGCCGGTCTGCGGATGCTCGAGGCGCGCGCCGTGCGCGCCGCCTTCCTCGAGGCCGTCGCCGCGGCGGCCGAGCGAAGCCGCCACCTGGGGCGCTAGGGCCGATGTCGAGCTCCCGGCTGCGGGCCCGTCGGCTCTCCGAGCCGACCATCGCCCGCCTGCCCGTCTATCAGCGCATCGTCGAGGGAATGCTCTCGCGCGGCCTCACTCGGGTCGACTCGACCCGTCTGGGCGAACTGGCCGGCGTCACCGCCACGACGGTGCGCCGGGACCTCGCGGGCCTGGGCAGCATCGGCACGCGTGGCTCGGGCTACGAGCTGAGCGTCCTCGTGGCGCGCATCGCCGAGGTGCTCGGTCACGACCAGCGCTACGGGGTGGTCGTGGTCGGCATCGGCAACCTGGGGCGGGCCCTCGTGAACTCCTCGAACTTCCTCGTGCGCGGGGCCGAGCTCGTGGCCCTCTACGACCAGGACCCCCACGTGGTGGGCACCGAGGTCGCCGGGCACCGGGTGCGCCACCTCGACGAGGGGATCGAGTCCGCGACGGTGGCGGTGATGTGCGTGCCGGCCCCCGCGGCCCAGGCGGTCGCCGACCGCCTGGTGGCGGCGGGCTACCGGGCGATCCTCAACTTCGCGCCCCAGGTGGTGAATGTGCCGGTGGGGGTGGCGGTGCACTACGTCGACTTCTCGATCGAGCTGCAGATCCTCATGTACCACCTGAACAACGGCACCGGTCCGCTCGGCGGGGTCCTGCACTCGCTCGGGGTCGCCACGATGACGCCGGCCCCCTCCTCCTAGCATGGGTGCCGGCCAGGAGGAACGGTGTCACTGATCTCGGTGGGGATCGACCACGAGCACAGCAGTCTCGACTTCCTCGAGCGCGCCACCGTGCCCGAGGCGGAGTGGGGCAAGGTCCTGCGCGACCTCGTCAGCCGGGCCAACGTCCACGAGGCCGTCTTCCTGTCGACCTGCCTGCGCACCGAGGTCGTGGCGGTGATCGACCGCTTCCACGGCGCGATCGAGGAGATCACCGAGGTGCTCGCCGAGGCATCGGGTCTCGCCGTCGAGGACTTCACTGACCGATTGAACGTGCACTACGACCGCAACGTCGCGACCCACCTCTTCTCGGTGGCCGCCGGGCTGCGCTCAGTCGTGCCCGGCGAGCACGAGGTGCTGGGTCAGGTGCGTCGGGCCCTCGAGCTGGCCCTCGAGGAGGGGACCGCCGCCTCCGAGCTCGACGAGCTCTTCCACCGAGCCCTCGCCAGTGGCCGGCGCGTGCGCGTGGAGACGAGCATCGCCCGCGGCACGACCTCCTTCGCCGCGGCCGCCGTCGAGCGCGCCCACGCCGAACTGGGCGGCCTCGAGGGGCGCCGGGCCCTGGTGGTAGGGGCGGGACAGCTCGGCACCGGCGTGGCACGAGGACTTCTCGGCGCTGGCGTCACCCGGGTCGACCTGCTGAACCGCACGCCCGAGCGGGCCGAGCGGGTGGCCGGCGACCTCGGCGAGGGCGCCGTCCCCGGCGGCCTCGCCGAGCTGGCCGCCAGGCTCGAAGGGGCCGACCTCGTGGTCACCGCCCTCGAGGCACCGGTGGCGATCCTCGGTCGCGAGGACCTCGTCGGACGCGCGGCCCCGCTGCTCGTGATGGACCTGGCGATGCCGCGGGCGGTGGAGTCGGCCGTCTCGACCCTCGAGGCGGTGCGGCGTATCGACATCTCCGACCTCGGCGAGGCCGTCGAGCGGGCTCTCGACGACCGGCGCGGGGCCATCGAGGAGGCCAGCGCCATCGTCCTCGAGGAGGTGGACCGCTTTCTCAACGACCAGCGCGCGCGCGGCGCCGCGGCGATCGTGCGCGACCTGCGCGCCCACTTCGACGAGGTCGTCGCCGGCGAGCTCGAGCGGCGCCGTCACGACCTCGACTCTCTCAGCGAGGAGGAGCGTGAGCGGGTCCACTCCCTCGTGCGCTCGGTGGTCGCGAAGATCGCCCACCGGCCCACCGTCTCGCTCAAGGAGGCTGCGGGGACCGACCGCGGCGTTCGCTTGACCGAGGCCACTCGCCAGCTGTTCGACCTATGAGCCCTCTGCGACTGGCGTCGCGGCGCTCACCCCTGGCCCTCGCCCAGGCCCGACGGGTCGCCGAGGCCCTCGCCGCCCACGGCGTCGCCAGCGAGGTCGTCGAGGTCGTCACGACCGGTGACCAGCGCCTCGACGTACCCCTGAGCGCCCTGGCCGGACAGGGGGTCTTCGCCGTGGAGGTCCAGCGCGCGGTCCTCGACGGGCGCGCCGACGTCGCGGTGCACTCGGCGAAGGACCTACCGAGCGTCACGGCACCGGGACTGGTGCTGGCCGCCGTGCCCGAGCGTCTCGACCCGGCCGACCTTTTGGTGGGTCGGACCCTCGCGGGCCTCGGCCCCGGGGCGCGGGTCGCCACCGGCTCGCCGCGGCGCCGGGCCCTCCTGCTCGAGCGTCGTCCCGACCTCGAGGTCGTCGGTCTGCGCGGCAACATGGCGACCCGCCTCGCCGCAACGCGAGAGGGGCGGGCCGACGCGGTGGTCGCCGCCGCCGCGGCCCTCGCGCGCCTAGAGGTCGTCGATCAGGTCGTCGAACGCCTCGACCCTTCGTGGTTCGTGCCCCAGGTCGGCCAGGGCGCCCTCGCCCTCGAGGCGCGCGAGCAGGACCGAGGCACCCTCGAGGCCCTGGCGGCCCTCGACCTGCCCGAAGCCCATCGCTGCCTCCTCGCCGAACGGGCCTTCCTCAAAGAGCTCGGAGTCGGCTGCACGATCCCCGCGGGCGCCCTCGCCGAGGTCCGTGACGGCCTCGTGCACCTCTCGGGAGTGCTGATCGCGGCCGACGGCTCGGCCAGTGTGCGTGCGAGTGTCACCGGCGCCGACCCCGAGGCCCTCGGGCACGACGTGGCTCGCCACCTGCGTGACGAGTGCGGGGGAGGGGACCTGCCCGGCTGGGAGCGGCGATGAGGGTGGTCCTCACCCGCGAGGCCGGGCACAACGCGGACCTGGCCGCCCGCTTGGCGCCACTCGGCGAGGTCGTCGAGGTGCCCGTCACCGAGACCCACTACCTCGACCCGGGTTCGGTGCGCGAGGCAACCGCCGAGCTGGCGCCCCGCGAGGTCGTGGTCACCTCGGCCCGGGCCGCCGCCTACGCCGCGGGACTCGGGGGGGTGCGCGTCCTGGCGGTCGGCCCGGCCACCGCCCAGGCGCTCACCGAGGTCGGGGTCGAGGTCGACGTCGTCGGCGACGCCGGAGGGGCCGACCTGGCCCGCGCCGTCCGCTCGGACCCCGTCCTGGTGCTCGGCGCGGCCGCGCCGCGCGAGGAGCTGGGTCGGGCCCTCACCGAGGCGCGGTGGCGGTGGCGGCACGTGGCCTGCTACGAGACCGTCGCGCTCGCACTCAGCCCCGCGCAGGTGGCGACGGTGCACGGTGCGCAGGTCGTCGTGGTGGGTGCCCCCTCGGGCTGGGCCGTGGTGGGCCCGCACGTCGATCCCCGAACACTGGTGGTGGTGCCTGGACTCACCACCGCCGAGGTGGTGAGGGACTCCCACTCCCGGGTGCTCGTCGGCTGGGAGGGCGATCTCGCCGCCCGGGTCGCCGAGAGTGCGGCCCGAGACGCTCGGTAGGCTGTCGCCGTGTTCCCGGCCTCTCGACCGCGCCGCCTGCGCGCCAGCGCCGCCCTGCGCGACCTCGTCGCCGAGACCCGCCTGACCCGCGAGCACCTGGTCGCCCCCCTCTTCGTCGCCGAGGGGCGCGAGGCGCCCACTCCGATCCCCTCGATGCCTGGTCAGGTCCAGCACACCCTCGACTCGCTCTCCTCCGAGGTGGCCCGGCTGCGGGCGGTGGGGGTGCGCGCGCTGATCCTCTTCGGCCTGCCCGCCACCAAGGACGCCACCGGCTCCCAGGCCTGGGCGCCCGAGGGGATCGTCCAGCGGGCCCTCGAGCGCCTGCGCGCCGAGCACGGCGACGAGATGGTGCTGATGGCCGACCTGTGCCTCGACGAGTACACCGAGCACGGCCACTGCGGCGTGCTCGACGGGCGCGGGTCGGTCGACAACGATGCGACCCTCGAGCTCTACGGGCGGGTCGCGCGGGCCCAGGTGCGCGCCGGCGCCCACGTGGTGGCCCCCTCGGGGATGATGGACGGCCAGGTGGGCGCGATCCGCGCGGCCCTCGACGACGAGGGCTTCGTCAACACGCCGATCATGGCCTACTCGACCAAGTACGCCAGCGCCCTCTACGGGCCCTTCCGCGACGCGGTCGACGTCGAGATCGCCGGCGGCGGCGACCGGCGCGGCTACCAGCAGGACTGGCGCAACCGACGAGAGGGTCTGCGCGAGGCGCGCCTCGACGTCGCCGAGGGCGCCGACATCGTCATGGTCAAGCCGGCCATGAGCTACCTCGACGTCCTGTCGGACCTGCGCCGTGAGCTCGACGTGCCCCTGGCCGCGTACCACGTGAGCGGGGAGTACGCCATGGTCAAGGCGGCGGCGGCCCAGGGGTGGATCGACGGCACCGCCGTCGCCCTCGAGCAGCTCGGGGCGGTGGTGCGCGCCGGCGCCGACCTGGTGCTGACCTACTTCGCCGGCGAGGTCGCCGAGGTGCTGGGATGAGTAACCAGGAGTGGTTCGAGCGGGCCCGGCGGGTCATCCCCGGCGGCGTGGACTCCCCGGTGCGCTCCTTCGCCTCCGTGGGCGGGGTGCCCTACACCGTGGCCTCGGGATCGGGGGCCACGGTCACCGACGTCGAGGGGCGCACCTACGTCGACTTCGTCCAGTCCTACGGCGCCTCCCTGCTCGGTCACGCCCACCCCGCGGTCGTCGAGGCCATCGCCGCCGCCGCGGCGGGCGGATCCACCTTCGGGGCGCCGACCCCCGGCGAGACCCTGCTCGCCGAGGCGATGGTGGCGCGCGTGGCCGGACTCGAGCAGGTGCGCCTGGTCTCGTCGGGCACCGAGGCCGTGATGAGCGCGGTGCGCCTGGCCCGCGGGGCCACGGGGCGCTCGCGCATCGTGAAGTTCGACGGCTGCTACCACGGCCACTCCGACGCCCTCCTCGTCGCCGGGGGCTCGGGGGTCGCCCAGCTGGGACTTCCCGGCTCGGCCGGGGTCACCGAGGGGGCCGTGGCCGACACCTGGGTCCGCCCCTACAACGAGGTCCCGACCCTCGACGAGAGCGTCGCGGTGGTCCTCGTCGAGCCGGTCGCCGCCAACATGAACCTGGTGCCACCCCGGCCTGGCTTCCTCGAGGGGCTGCGCGCGGAGTGCGACCGGGTCGGCGCGCTGCTGCTCTTTGACGAGGTCATCACGGGCTTTCGCCTGGCCCCGGGTGGGGCCGAGTCCTGGTTCGGCGTGACCCCGGACCTGTGGACCTTCGGCAAGGTGATCGGTGGCGGCCTGCCGGTGGGGGCCTTCGGGGGATCGGCCGAGTTGCTGAGCCACCTCGCGCCCAACGGCCCCGTCTACCAGGCCGGCACCCTGTCGGGGAATCCCCTCGCCACCGCGGCCGGGCTCTGCGTCCTCGAGCGCGTCGGGGCGGACGACTACGAGGCCCTGTCCGCCCGGGTGGCCCGCTTCGCCACCGCCCTGGCGGCGGCCGTCGCCGAGGGCGGCCTCGTGGCCACCACCCCGGTGGTGGGTCCGCTCATGGGCCTCTTCCTCTCGCGCGAGCCGGTCAGCGCGCCGACCTCGCGCGCCGAGGCCGCCGCGCTGTGCGACAACGGTCTCTACGCACCCTTCTTCCACGCCCTGCTGCGGCGCGGCGTCGCGCTGGCGCCGGGGGCCTACGAGATCCTCTTCGTCTCGATGGCCCACCGCGACGAGGACCTCGACCGGGTCGTCGAGGCCGCCGGGGAGGCGGCCGCCGAGGTGGCCGGGAGCCTCTAGTGGCGCTGCGCTCGACGGGGTGGACGGTTCGCCCGAGCTTCGTCCCCCACGGCCCCACCGAGGGGGTGACCCTGCTCGCCGACGAGACGGCCTTGACCCAGCTCGCCGGGGTGCCCGACGTCGCCTGGCAGACCCCCTGGGAGGAGCTGAGTGGTCTGCAGCTGGCCCGCCTCGGGCGCACCATGGTCCTGTTCGCCACCGCCGGCGGGGTCCGCTACGCGTGGCGCAAGGGCGACCTCTCCGACTTCGAGGCCTGGCGCGAGGTGGTCGAGGCCCACGGGGGTGAGGTGCTGCGCCGCCCGCGGCGCGCGGGCGTGGTGGCCGTGGTGGCCGTCGTGCTGCTGGCCTCCTTCGCGGGGGGCATCGCCGCGCTGTTCACGCGCAGCTCGGCCAGCGCCACCGAGCAGGCGGCGGCCCGGGCGGCCAACCTCACCCGAGCCGACCTGCCGAGCTGGTTCACGACGACCTCGACCTCCCTGCTGCGCGAGCTAGTGGGCACCCCGGGTCAGGTCGTCCCGTCGACCACCTCGACGACCATGCCGCCGTCGAGCTCCCCGTGGGGCCAGATCGGGCGGCGCTTCGCGAGCTGCCTGGGCCTCGCCTACACCCGCGACCGGGTCTTCGGTCCGGCCGGCCAGCAGCCCGACTACCAGGTCTCCTCGCCGATCTTCACGACCACCCGCGAGGGGGGGCTCGAGCTCGTCACGACGGCCCAGTACTACCGCAGCACGACGATGGTCGCCAAGGACCGCGCCGAGATGTCGCGCGCCGGCTTCCCCACCTGCTTCGCGGCCGCCAACTCGGACCTGTTGCGCACGGCGCTGACGAGCGCGGTGCCCTCCACACCCGCCACCGGCGTCGCCTGGCGGCCGGTGACCTACCTCGGCGGGTGGGTGCGCGCAGGCTACGTGTCGATCTCGACGGGCCTCTCCCAACCGCTCGACCTGGTGGTGGCGGTCGTGGCCCGGGGCCACTACGAGGTCACCCTGACCGCGCTGGCCGGGGACTTCGCCCAGTCGCGCAGCCAGATCGAGTCGGCCATCAACGTGGTCGAGGCCCGCGTCGGCTCGACCGGCTCCACGGCGGCCTAGGACTACGCGCCGGCGTAGGTGACGACCAGGTCGGTCGCGAAGCCCGCCAGCAGCCCGGCCGTGACGCCGAGGTAGACGGTCGTCGGGTGGGGCGAGCGCGCCGCGACGAAGAGCAGCTGGACGACGACGAAGAGGATCGACCCGCCCGCCAGGGAGAGGAAGAGCACCGACAGCGTCGGGCTGGTCCCCGCCCAGCCGAGCAGCGTCCCGAGGGTCGTGGGCCCGCCCCCGATCGCCGCCATCGCCCCGAGGAAGGCCCAGCTCGGGCGCTGCGCGGCCCCGGCGAGGGGCGAGACGATCCCGAAGCCCTCGGTGGCGTTGTGCAGGGCGAAGCCGATCACCAGCACGCTCGAGAGGGTCAGCTGGCCCGAGCGGGCGGCCGCGCCGATCGCCAGGCCCTCGGCGAGGTTGTGCAGGCCGATGCCGGCGGCGATGGTCGCCGAGAGTCGGGCCGGCGCGAGCGAGGGGCCGTCCGCTCCGGGGCCGGCCCGTCGTCGGGTGGCGCGCTGGTAGCCGGCGAGGGCCAGCACCCCGACCGCGGTGCCCACCGCGAGGGCCGCCCCTGAGCGCACCGGCTCGGCCCAGCCGCCGCGTCCCGTGCGCACAGCCGCCAGGGCCGCGCCGATCGGATCGAGCGCGTGGGAGAAGACGTCGATGAGCAAGAAGGTCAGGATCCCGACCGCCAGGGCGCTCAGCATCGCCCGCAGGCGCGCCGCGGGGGCGCGCAGCCGCCCGAGGGGCAGCCCGAGGGTGATCGTGGCTCCGGCGAGGAAGCCGAGCAGGACGGTGCGCGCGAGGCTCACCGCGCCGACTCAGCCCTCGCGCCCGAGCAATGTCGACAGGGCGGGCTCGGGCACCAGGGTGGCCAGGCGCGACATCGCCCGGAAGCCGACCTCGGCCGGGCCCGAGAGGTCGTTGCGCATCAGGTTGGCCATGACCTTCAACAGCTCGCGCATCAGCACTGGCACCCGCAGCCCGACGGCCACGCAGGCGGCCAGCACCTTGGGCTCGGAGATCAGGCGCACGAAGGCCCGGGCCACCTGGTAGTAGTCGCCGTAGGCGCGCTCGAGGGAGTCCTCGTAGGCCGACAGTGGCGCCGTGCCCGCCAGGGCCGCGCCCACCGCCGCGGCGCCGAGCCGTCCGGTCTCGTAGCCGTAGGCGATGCCCTCGCCGTTGAAGGGGTTGATCGTCCCCGCGGCGTCCCCGATGACCAGGGTGTTGGGGCCGGTGCGCGGCCCGATCGATAGGCCCATCGGCAGGCGGCCGCCGGTCGGCGCGCCGAGGCTGGTCGACTCGTTGAGCCCCCACTCGGCTCCCACCTGGGCGACGAAGTACTCCTGGAGCTTGGTGGTGTTGACGCCCTTCCAAGCCCCGGCCGTCGAGAGCAGGCCGACCCCGACGTTGACCCGTCCGTCTCCCAAGGGGAAGATCCATCCGTAGCCGGGCACCACCTGGCCGTCGGGGTCGCGGATGTCGAGGTGGGAGTCGATCCAGGGCTCGTCGTGGCGCGCCGAGCGGTAGTAGCCCCGCAGCGCCATGCCCATCGGCCAGTCGCGGTTGCGCTGGGTCCCGAGCTCGCGACCGAGTCGGGAGTTCTGCCCGTCGGCCACCACGATGATGCGGGCCCTCACCTCGACCTCGCGCCCCTCGGCGGTGCGCACCACGATGCCCGAGGCCCCGCGCAGCTGCCCGGGCGCGGGCTCGCTGGGCTCGAGTAGGGCGACCGCCTCGGCGTGGGAGGCCAGCGCGGCCCCGTGGGCGACCGCGTGCTGGGCGACCAGCCCGTCGAGGTCGAAGCGGGTGATCGTGTAGCCGTAGTGGGGAAAGACCGGGTGTTCGGGCCAGGCCATCTCGAGGCGGGCGCCGAAGCCGAAGGCCCGCAGGCCCTGGTAGCGGTGGCCCACGGCGGCGACCTCGCCCTCGAGGCCCATCTGAGCGAGCTGGTGGACCGATCGCGGGGTGAGCCCGTCGCCGCAGGTCTTCACCCGAGGGAAGTCCTTCTTCTCGATCAGGGCCACCGACCACCCGGCTTGGGCCAACCAGTAGGCGCAGGCCGATCCCGAGGGGCCGGCCCCGACCACGACGACGTCGAAGGGTTCGCTGAGTGGGGGCGTCGACATGGGGGCCAGCCTACGGGTCCTCCGACCCCGCCAAGAGGGGGTGGGCCGTCTGGTAGAAAGGATGGACGTGGACCAGTACCTGCCGATCGTCGGGCTCATGGTGCTGGGAGTGCTCTTCGCCGGAGGCTCGCTCCTGGCCTCGGGGCTGCTCGCCCCGCGCAAGCGTCCCACTGACGCGAAGCTCGCTCCCTACGAGTGCGGCATCGTGCCCGAGATCGAGCCGCCGACGCGCTTCCCGGTCCGCTTCTACCTCGTGGCGATGATCTTCGTCATCTTCGACATCGAGATCGTCTTCATGTACCCCTTCGCGGTCGTCTTCCGCCAGCTGGGCGCCTTCGGGCTCGTCGAGGTGCTGGTCTTCTCGGCGACCGTCTTCGCGGCCCTGCTCTTCCTGGTAAGCGAGGGTGCCCTCTCGTGGGGCCCGGTCAAGCGGCTCACCCGCGGGATGCCGGCTCGCACCAGCTCGTCGACCATCGCGCGCATCGGCGCCGACTCCGAGGCCGCCTGATGGCCTTAGAGGACCTGCCCCACAACTTCCTCACCGCGCCCTTGGAGGACCTGGTCCAGTGGGCGCGACGGGCCTCGCTGTGGCCGGCGACCTTCGGACTGGCCTGCTGCGCGATCGAGATGATGGCCACCGGCGGCGCCGACTTCGACCTGGCGCGCTACGGCATGGAGGTCTTTCGCAACTCCCCGCGTCAGGCCGACCTCATGATCGTGGCCGGGCGCGTGAGCCAGAAGATGGCCCCGGTGCTGCGTCAGGTCTACGACCAGATGATGGAGCCCAAGTGGGTCATCTCGATGGGCGTGTGCGCCTCGACGGGCGGCCTGTTCAACAACTACGCGATCGTCCAGGGCGTGGACCAGATCGTGCCGGTGGACGTCTACGCGCCGGGCTGCCCGCCCAGCCCCGAGACGCTGATGCACGCGATCCTCACCCTGCACGAGAAGATCCGCACCGGCGAGATCCTGGATCGGCGCCGCGAGGGCCGTCCGGTCCAGCTCTCCGAGAGCAGCCCCTGGACCCCCGAGGTGCCGGTGGCGGTCAGGCTGGGAACGCCGAAGTGAGCGCCCCCGCACCCGTGGCCCCCCCCGGCGTCGTCACCTCGACGGGACTTCGCGCGGACCTCGCCTGCTTCCCCACCCGTGAGCAGTACCACGGGCTCGTCGCCCACTTCCAGCGGGAGGGCTTCGAGCTGTGCGCCGACCTGTGCGCGGTGGACTACCTCACCCACCCCGGGCGCGAGCTGCCCGAGGGCGTCGTGGCGACCCGCTTCGAGGTCGTGGTGAACTTGCTGTCGCTCTCTCGTCGCCAGCGGGTGCGCGTGCGGGTCCAGGCCGGCGACGAGGCGCCCGAGGTGGAGTCGCTCTTCGACCTCTATCCGGGTACCGAGGCGATGGAGCGCGAGGCCTTCGACCTGCTCGGGGTCCTCTTCACCCACCACCCCGACATGACCCGCATCCTCATGCCCGAGGAGTGGGAGGGTCACCCGTTGCGCAAGGACTACGGGGTCGGCCGCGTGCCGGTCCAGTTCAAGGAGACGCCCGGACCCCGATGAGCGACCTGTCCTATCGCAGCGCCGAGCGCCTCGACGCCCTGACGGCCGAGACCTCCGAGGGCCCCCAGGAGCTCCAGCGCCGCTCGGCCACGCCCGCCGGCGAGCTCGGCCGCGAGGTCGGCGCGGTGCTGCGCCTCGACGGACGCACCCTCGACCCCTCCCAGATCGACGCCGAGCGCGCCGACGACGAGACCATGATCATCAACATGGGGCCGTCGCACCCCTCGACCCACGGGGTGCTGCGCCTCATGCTCGAGCTCGACGGCGAGTACGTGCTGCGAACCAAGCCGGTGCTCGGCTACCTGCACACCGGCATGGAGAAGACCGGTGAGGAGCTCTCCTACGTCCAGGGCGCCACCAACGTGACCCGCATGGACTACCTCAGCCCGATCTTGAACGAGTTGAGCTACTCGATGGCCGTCGAGGCCCTGCTCGACATCGAGGTGCCCGAGCGCGCGGTGTGGATCCGCATGCTGATGAGCGAGCTGAACCGAGTCAGTTCCCACCTGGTGTGGATGGCCACCAACGGCATGGACCTCGGGGCCAGCTCGATGATGATCTACGGGCTGCGCGAGCGCGAGCTGATCCTGGCCTTCTTCGAGAAGACGGCCGGGCTGCGCATGAACCTCAACTACGTGCGTCCCGGCGGGGTCGCCGCCGACCTGCCCGACGGCTGGCGCGACGACGTCCAGGTGATCTGCGACACGATCTACGAGCGCACCTTCGAGTACGACCAGCTGCTCACCGGCCAGCCGATCTTCCGCCAGCGCATGGAGGGGGTCGCCCCGATCACCGCGGAGGAGGCGCTGGCCCTCGGCCTCACCGGGCCCCTGCTGCGCTCGACCGGCGTGCCCTGGGACCTTCGCCGCTCGATGCCCTACCTGGCCTACGACCAGGTCGAGTTCGACGT
Source organism: uncultured Ferrimicrobium sp. (assembly GCA_964449735.1). GTDB lineage: Bacteria > Actinomycetota > Acidimicrobiia > Acidimicrobiales > RAAP-2 > RAAP-2. Next base: position 591 of record CAYUZO010000044.1, on the reverse strand, counting down.
CATCGTGGGCACCTACGGCGACAACTTCGACCGCTACGCCATCCGCCTCAACGAGATCCGCGAGTCCATCCGCATCGTGCGCCAGTGCCTCGAGATGATGCCCGACGGCGACTACCGCAGCCAGGACCCCAAGGTGACCCCGCCGCCGCGCGCGCGCATCGGCGAGTCGATGGAGGCCCTGATCCACCACTTCAAGCTCTTCACCGAGGGCTTCCGCGTGCCCATCGGGGAGGTCTACTCGGCGATCGAGAGCCCCCGCGGCGAGCTGGGGTGCTACCTGGTCTCGGACGGTGGCCCGAAGCCTTACCGCATCCACGTGCGCGCCCCGAGCTTCGTGAACCTCCAGGCCGTCCCGCTGCTGATGCGCGGGGGAATGGTCTCTGACACGATCACCGTCATCTCGACGGTGGACCCGATCATGGGCGAGGTGGACCGGTGAGCTACTTCCGACCGGACCTGGCCCAGCGGGCCGAGGAACTGGTGACCCTCTACCCGCGGCGCCGCTCGGCGATGCTGCCCCTGCTGCACCTGGCCCAGGAGCAGGATGGTCACATCTCCGAGGAGGGCATCGCCGCCGTCGAGGAGCTGACC
>CAYUZO010000043.1:9672-12955 GCA_964449735.1 uncultured Ferrimicrobium sp. | reverse complement strand
GACCTCCTGCTCGAGGGCGGAGCGGTGGCCCGCCTGCGCGCCGGCGCCCCCGGGCCTCACGCCGGCGCCGGTCTGCGCGCCGACCTGGCCGCCCTGGCCCTGGCTGACGGGGAGGGTCGCGCGCCCGGCCGGCTGCTCGGGATCTGGCCCGAGGCCGGGGTGGTCCTCTGTCTGGAGGCCGACCTCGAGCAGGTGCGCCGGGGCCTGCACGACCTGGTGGCCGCCGGCACCCAGGCCCGTCGGCGCCTGGCCCTGGCGGCCTAGCTGCCCTCCGGGTCGGGGCGGGGTCGCTGGCCCCACTAGCGTGGAGTGGCCCATGCTCCGAGACCACCTGCGCAACGTCGCCATCATCGCCCACGTCGACCACGGCAAGACCACCCTCGTCGACGCCATGCTGCGCCAGACCGGCGCCTTCTCCGCCCACGAGGAGGTGACCGAGCGGGTCCTCGACTCGGGGGACCTCGAGCGCGAGAAGGGCATCACCATCCTCGCCAAGAACACGGCGGTCGCCTGGAAGGGGCTCACGATCAACATCGTCGACACCCCGGGGCACGCCGACTTCGGGGGCGAGGTCGAGCGGGGTCTGGCCATGGTCGATGGCGTGCTGCTGCTCGTCGACGCGGCCGAGGGCCCCCTGCCCCAGACCCGCTTCGTGCTGCGCAAGACCCTCGAGCGTCGTCTGCCGGTGGTGCTGGTGGTGAACAAGGTCGACCGACCCGACGCCCGGGTGGCCGAGGTGGTCCACGAGGTGGAGAACCTCTTCCTCGACCTCGACGCTGACGAGGAGCAGATCGCCTTCCCCATCCTCTACGCCTCGGCCCGCCAGGGCTGGGCCGGACCGGACCCCACGGCCGCCGGCGAGGACCTCACCCCGCTCTTCGAGGCCATCCGCGACCACGTGCCAGCCCCGGAGTTCGAGGAGGGCCACGGCCTCCAGGCCCTCGTGTGCAACCTCGACGCCTCCCCCTACCTCGGGCGCCTGGCCCTGTGCCGGGTCATCAACGGCCAGCTCGAGCGGGGCCAGCGCGTGGCCTGGTGCCGGCGGGACGGCACTGTCGAGCACGCCAAGGTGACCGAGCTGTTCATCACCGAGGCCCTCGAGCGGGTCCCGGCCCAGAGCGCCGGCCCCGGTGACCTCGTGGCGGTGGCCGGCTTCGAGGAGATCACGATCGGCGAGACGCTGGCCGACCCCGACGAGCCCCAGCCCCTCGAGCCGCTGCACGTGGACGAGCCCAGCCTGGCGATGACGATCGGCATCAACACCTCGCCCCTGGCCGGCCAGGAGGGCAAGCTGCTCACCGCCCGCATGGTCAAGGACCGCCTCGACCGCGAGCTCATCGGCAACGTCTCGCTGCGGGTGCTGCCCACCGACCGCCCCGACGCCTGGGAGGTGCAGGGGCGCGGCGAGCTGCAGCTGGCCGTGCTCATCGAGACGATGCGCCGCGAGGGCTTCGAGCTGACCGTCGGCAAGCCCCAGGTCGTCACCCGCGAGGTCGACGGCAAGGTCCACGAGCCGGTCGAGCGGGTCACGATCGACTCCCCCGAGGAGTTCGTCGGCGCCATCACCACCCTGCTCGCGGGCCGCAAGGGCTCGATGGTCGACCTCGTCAACCACGGCACCGGCTGGGTCCGCCTGGAGTGGCGCATCCCGGCGCGCGGACTGGTAGGGATCCGCACCGAGTTCCTCACCGAGACCCGCGGCGCCGGGATCCTGCACTCGGTCTTCGACGGCTACGAGCCCTGGTCGGGCGAGATCCGCGCCCGCCAACGCGGCGTCCTAGTCGCCGATCGGCGCGGCGTGACGACCGGCTACGCGTTGATCGACCTCGAGGCCCGCGGCGAGCTCTTCGTCGGCCCCGGGGTCGAGGTCTACGAGGGGATGATCGTGGGGGCCAACGCCCGGCCCGAGGAGATGAACGTCAACCCCACCCGCGAGAAGAAGCTGACCAACATGCGCGCCTCGGGCAGCGACAACTTCGAGAAGATGGCCCCGCCCACGGTTCTCTCCCTGGAGCAGGCGCTCGAGTTCATCGCCGACGACGAGGCGGTCGAGGTGACGCCCCAGTCGATCCGGTTGCGCAAGGTCGTGCTCGACCAGGCCACCCGCCACCGCGTGCGCAAGCGCGCCGAGGCGGCCCGGTAGATTTCTCCCTTGGAGGGATGACAGAGCGGACGAATGTACCGGTCTTGAAAACCGGCGTGGGTCCTCCCACCGTGGGTTCGAATCCCACTCCCTCCGCCCACCTGAGCGACCGCTCGGTTTCTTCTCCCTTGTAAAGACCGGCCCGTCGGTAGGCTGCGAGCAGCGGAGTCGCGGCGAGCGGCCCGAGAAAGGTCCTCATGCTGCGCCCACTTCGCCTCCTCACGACCGCCCTGCTCACGACCAGCCTCACCACCCTCGGCGTGGTCTCGGTCGCGGAGGCCCGACCCTCCATCCCCACGCCCACCCTCGGCATGGCCTACGCGGTCGACGGCAACTACCACACGCTGTGGGCGATTCCCGCCGGCGGCGGCACCCCCCAGGCAATCGCCGATCTCTCGAAGGCTGGGACGGGTGACACCTCCTCGTGCTCCTACCACTACCCCTGGGGAGCGGTGCTCGTCGGCAGCGACATGTACTGGGTCGACTCCGGGTGTGGAGGGCTGTGGAAGACCTCGGTCCTAACGGGCGTCTCGACCGAGGTCATCACGCCTAACACCAGCGGCTTCCGCGCCGACCAGTACGTCACCGTCGACCCGTCGGGCAACGTCTGGACCATCGGCCAGAACTCCATGCTCGCCGAGATCCCCGCCGGCTCCTCGACGCCGCAGTTCTTCACCGCCTCGGGCACCACCTGGAACTACGGGAACATCATCTACGCGAGCGGTTACCTCTACGTCCAGATCGGATCAGACATCTACCGCTTCGCCGACCCGGCCGGCGCGACCTTCTCCAGCACGATTCCCGTCACGCCCTACGCCCTGTCGACGCCCGGCTACTCCGGTGACGGCTTCGCCGCCGATCCCAGCGGGAACCTCTACGTCTCCGACTACAACCGGGTCTACGAGGTGGCCGCGGGGACACAGGCGGTGACGACCCTGCCCGCCGACTGCGCCGGCACCGGTATCGAGAACCTGCGCTGGTACGACGGGAATCTGTACTCCTCCTCCTACTCCAAGGGACAGATCTGCCAGTACAACGCAGCGATGACCTCGTCGTCGACCTACACGGTGAGTGGGGGTTTCGCTCCTGAGGGCTTCGACTTCTACGGCAACTCCGTGGGCGTGGCTGCGCCCCCGGCCC
>CAYUZO010000043.1:0-9572 GCA_964449735.1 uncultured Ferrimicrobium sp. | reverse complement strand
CCTGAGGGCTTCGACTTCTACGGCAACTCCGTGGGCGTGGCTGCGCCCCCGGCCCCGACGGGCCTGTCGGCCTCCTTCTCCGCGGGGACGCTCAGTGCCACCTGGAACCCGGTGAGTGGGGCGACCTCCTACACCTGCACGATGCTCTTCGGCTTCAACCTGCCGACGAGCTTCACCGCGACCTCGACCACCCCGAGCTGCTCCTTCTACGGGGTGAGCTCGGCGGCCATGGGGGTCTCGGTGGTCGCCAACGCCGGCGGGGCCTCCTCGAGTGCGGCGGTCGCCTTCCCGAGCGTCTCTCCGACGACCACCACGACGACCACGACGCCGGTCACCACCAAGGTCCACACGATCATCTGCCAGAAGGGCACCACCTCGCGCTTCAAGACGGTCCGCGGCACCCACCCCACCTGCCCGAAGGGCTGGCACCGGGTCTAGGGAGACGGCCTAGGGTCGAGGGGTGATCAACCGCTCGGCCCCTCCCGCGGCCCTGGTGCCGGTGCTCGTCTACCCCGACGTGCACGCGGCGGCGGCGTGGCTGGAGTTGGCGCTCGGCTTCGTGGAGCGGGTCCGGGTGGGCGAGGACCACCGCGTCCAGCTGGACACCGGCCACGGGGGCGCCGTCATCCTCGCCGACGTCGGCGCCGATCGCCATCCCCCCTCGCCCGGCCGGGTCAGCCAGCTGATCAAGCTGCGCGTGCCCGACGTCGACGCCGCGGCCGCGCGGGCCCGCGCCCATGGGGCGCACCTGCTCGAGGGACCGGCCACCCGGCCCTACGGCGAGCGCGAGGCCACCGTCGAGGACCCCGGCGGACATCGCTGGCAGTTCACCCAGAGCGTCGAGGACGTCGACCCCGCCCAGTGGGGTGGGCGCGAGGTGAACGGCGGCTGGGGCGAGGCGACCGAGCCCTAGCGCCGGATGCGCGCGCGGATGGCCTCGATCCACTCGCGCGCGGCCACTCGCGCCGTGGAGAGCTCCTCGCGCCGATCGGCCGCCTCCTCCCCGGTGACCGGGTAGGAGCCCAGGAACTTGACTCGCGCCAGGTGGGACTGGAGGTCGGCGAGCAGGTCGGCCACCACGTCGTCGGCGACGTGGCCCTCGAACTCGATCACGAAGCAGTAGTCGCCGAGCCCACGCTTGGTCGGACGGCTCTCGAGCTTGGTGAGGTTGAGGTCACGCGCCGCGAAGCGTCCCAGGATGCCGTAGAGCGAACCGGGCCGGTCCGCGTCCTGGAAGCAGACGACCGTGGTGCGGTCCTGACCGGTCGGAGGAGCCACCTCCTCACGTCCCACCAGCACGAAGCGCGTGGCGTTGCCCGGGTGGTCCTCCACTTCGGAGTCGAGACGCACCAGCTGGAAGAGCTCGCCGGCGAGCCCGGCGCCGATGGCCGCCAGCGGCTCGGAGCTCGCCGCGACCAGCCGGGCCGCCTCGGAGGTCGAGGTGGTCTGGTGGGAGGGGACGCCGAGTCGCGCGAGGTAGCCCCGGCACTGGGCCAGGGCGTGGACGTAGCTGTAGACGCCCCGCAACTGCTCACGGGTGACGCCCGGGCGGGCCAGCAGGTGCAGCGAGATCGGCAGGACGATCTCGCGCTCGATCACCAGGTCATGATCGAAGACCAGCGCGTCGATGGTGGCCGACACCGTGCCCTCGATGGCGTTCTCGAGGGGCACGAGGGCCCGCTCGACCCGTCCCTCGGCCACGGCCGCCAGGACGTCGGCGATGGTCTCGAAGGGGACGGTCTCGACCCCCTCGAGGCGGGAGGCCGCCTCGTGGGAGAAGGACCCCTCGGGGCCCAGGTAGCCGACGCTCGTGGCCATCAAGCCAGCCTAGTGAGCCCCGCCCGCCGCCCCGGGCGCGCCGGCGCGGCGGGCCTAGAGTGGACAGGGCTCAATCCGCGGGAGGGTGCAATGGGGCACGCCATGTTCGAGTTCGACCCAGAGGTGGCCGAGGCCATCTTCGCCTACTGCCGGGACCGGCTCGTGCTCGACCCCCCGCCCCTCGACCTCGGCGGACTGGCCCCCGTGCCCCAGGGCGAGCTGGCGACGATGATCTCCTCGGAAGGCCGAGGCGCCGAGGCCGTGCTCGACTTCTTCCGTGACGAGCTGGCCCCGGCGGTCGTCTCCATCGACTCGCCCAACTTCCTCGCCTTCATCCCCAACGCCCCGACGAAGGCCTCCCTGCTCTTTGACATGGTGGTGGCCTGCTCGGGGCTGAACGGGACCTCCTGGCTGGAGTCGGCGGGCGTGGTCGCCGCCGAGAACGCGGCCCTCACCTACCTGGCCGAGCGGGCCGGCCTGCCCGAGGGCAGCGGCGGGGCCTTCGTCTCGGGGGGCTCGATGGGCAACCTCTCGGGACTCACCGTCGGGCGCGACGTCGCCCGCATGCTCCACCCCGAGCTCGAGGGCCGGCGGCTGCGCTTCGCCCTGTCGGCCGACGCCCACTCGAGCGTCGGCAAGGCCCTGCACGTGATCGGGGTCGAGGAGTTCCTCGTCGAGCCCGACGACCACCGCCTGACCCGCGAGGCCCTCGAGGCGGCCCTCGGCGCCGACCCCGAACCCGAGACGGTCGTCGGGGTCGTGGGTACTGCCGGCACGACCAACGCCGGGATCGTCGACGACCTGGAGGGCCTCGGCTCCCTCGCCCGAGAGAGCGGGCGCTGGTTCCACGTCGACGGCGCCTACGGCGGAGCGGCCCTCTTCTCGCCCTCGAAGGCCCACCTGCTCGCCGGCATCCGCCACGCCGACAGCTTCGTCGTCGACCCCCACAAGTGGCTCTTCGCCCCCCTGGACTGCGCGGCCCTGCTCTATCGCAACCCGACCGTCGCCCGCAAGGTCCTCGCCCAGCAGGCCAGCTACCTCGACATCCTGCACACCGGCGACGACGAGAGCTACGAGTGGAATCCGGCCGACTTCGCCCTGCACCTCTCGCGGCGCGCGCGCGGCCTGCCCTTTTGGTTCTCCCTGGCGACCCACGGCACCGCGGCCTACGAGAGCGCCGTGGAGGCCGGGATCGACCTCGCCGCCTGGACGGCCCGCGAGGTCGAGCGCCGGCCCTTCCTCGAGCTCGTGCGCGAGCCGACCCTCTCGGTGGTGCTGGTGCGCCGACCCGGCTGGGGGGAGGCCCGCTACAACGAGTGGAGCCACCAGCTGCTGCGCGACCAGCTGGCCTTCGTGACCCCGACCAAGTGGGAGGGCGAGACCATCGCCCGCATCGCCTTCCTGCACCCGGACACGACCCACGAGACCGTCGGGGCGATCCTCGACTCGATGGCGCCCTAACGCCCCTCGAGCAGGGGCCGCTCGGGAGAGCGCACCGGCTCGCCGCGCGCCGCGCGCCGCCGCCAGGCGAGCCCGCCCAGGGCCTCGAGCACGACCCGGTTGGCGAGGTAGGCCGTGACCTCGGCGTGGTCGAAGGGCGGGGCCACCTCCACCACGTCCATCCCCACGACCTCCCCCTCCATCGCGAGACGGCGCACCGCGTCGAGCAGCTGACGCGAGGTGAGCCCGCCCGGTTCGGGGGTCCCCGTGCCCGGCGCGTGCCCGGGGTCGACGACGTCGACGTCGACCGACAGGAAGATCCCGTCGCAGTCCTCGCGCGAACGTTCGAGCACCTCGCTCAGCACCTCGTCGAGGCCGCGCGCCACGATCTCGGTCATCTCGTAGCTGCGCATGCCCTGCTCGGCCATCCACGCGAGGGTCTCGGGCTCGGGCCAGTAGCCGCGCAAGCCGATCTGGAAGAAGCGGTCCCCCCGACAGGCGCCCGACTCGAGGAGACGGCGCATCGGCGTGCCGTGGCCGTAGAGGGAGCCGAACTGGGTGTCGCCGGTGTCGGCGTGGGCGTCGAAGTGCACGACGCAGACCCGACCCCAGCCCACGTGGCGGGCCACCCCGGTCACGTCGGCGAGCGCGATGGTGTGGTCGCCGCCGAGGATCACCGGCACCACCCCCGCGGCGGCGACCGCGCTGACCCGGGCCTCGAGTGCCTCGAGGGAGCGCTCGGTCTCCCCCGAGGGCATCTCCACGTCGCCGAGGTCGACGACGCCGAGCTCCACGAGCGGGTCGACCCCGAGGGCCAGGCTGGGACGGCTGCCGTCGTGGGGCAGGTAGTCGGTCAGGCGGATGGCCTGGGGCCCGAAGCGCGCGCCCGAGCGGTGGGAGGTCCCCCCGTCGAAGGGGGCGCCAAGGATGGCCGCTCCCGCGTGGGACCACTGGGCGGGCTCGTCGGGGTCGGCGCCCGGCACGCCGAGAAAGGTGGCGTCGGGGCCGTACATGTTGCCCAGCCTCATCGGGACAGCGCCTCGCGCGCGCCCGCGCAGATCTCCTCGAGGTGGGCGACCACGACCCCGAGGTGACCCTCCGCTTGACGGTGGACCCGCACCGCGGTGGGCACCGTGGCAGCCAGCCAGTCGCCATGGGTGGGCGGCACCATCAGGTCGGCGTCGCCGTAGTGGACCTCGACGGGCACCGCGATCGACGCCGGGTCGAAGCCCCACGGGTGGACGAAGGCCTGGTCGTCGTCGTGGTCACCCCAGTAGCCCTCGGCGAACCCTTGGCGCATCGCGGCGGCGAGTCCGTCGGCGACCCCGGGGCTCGCCAGCGCCTCGAGGTCGGCCGGGGAGAGCAGGCCGGCGAGCGCCGCGGCGACGTCGGCCCCGGACATCGTCGAAGCCCCCTCACGGAAGGCCTCCATGAGGGCGAGGAAGGGCTCGCCTCCCTCGAGGGCGAGGCGGAACTCCTCGATGTTCTCCTCGCCCATCCCGGCGGTCCAGTCGAAGCCGGCGTCGTAGGGGGCCACCCCGGCGAGGCTCCAGGCGGCGACGCAGTGCGCCGAGTCGAGCGCCGCGCAGGCCAGCGCGTGGGGACCCCCGCCCGACCAGCCGGCCGTCGCGTAGCGCTCCACGCCGAGCGTCTCGAGCACGGTGCGCGCGTCGCGCGCGGCGCTGGCGACGTCGCGGCCCTCGAGGCGGCTCGAGCGGCCATAGCCCGGGCGCGAGACGCACAGCACCCGGACCCCCGCCGCGAGGGCGGCCTCGTCGAGCAGCGCGCCGAGACGGCTCGAGCCGGGCGTGCCGTGGTGAAAGAGCAGGACCGGTCCCGTGCCGTCGCCGTATTCGGCGACCTCGAGGCTCCGTCCGTCTGGGGCGCCGATCATCCTTTCGAGGGTCATCTCCCACCTCCCGGGCCCACCCTAGGCGGGTCCCCCGGGCGCCCCTAGCCCGCGGGGGTGGCGCCCTTCGTGGTCACGGCCGCGCCGGTGTTGAGCAGCTCGACCCAGGTCTGGCCGGGCGGAATCGTGAGCGTCTGGCCCGAGGCGAGGTGGTAGGCGAGGGGCGTCGAGAGGTCCGAGCCGCGCGACCAGGTTCCCCGCTCCATGCGCCCCCCGGAGAAGACCTCGACCGGACCCGAGCCCGTCAGCTGGGCGTAGGAGGTGAAGGAGCCCACGCCGTTGACGTAGTTGACCCACATGACGATGACGGTGGTGGGCGAGACCCGGACCCCGGTGCCGGTGACGATGGGCTGGCCGAAGAGGGTCCGGTCCCAGCCACCACTGGCGCTGTCCCAGGTCCAGGTGACCGCGTAGATCGACGGAAAGGCGACGGTAAAGGAGGAGACCGGCGTCGTGCCCTTGGTGGTCGGGCCCCAGGGCTGGCCGTAGGCGAACAGCGGTCGCGGCGGCACGGGCGCCGCGCCCTTGGCCTTGCCCAGCGCGAAGAGGGCCCCGCCCACGCCGTAGAGGTTGTGGGGCGCGTAGCGGGTCGGGTCACGGAACATCGCCGTCCCGGCGTTGGACTCGTCGATCAAGGTGACCGGGGCCTTGGAGATCGCGGTCACGGCGTAGGGCGCCCCGCCGGAGTAGGCGAAGATCCCCCCGAGGGGGAAGGCGATCGACTCGTCGGTCGGCCGGACCGAGCGGATCGGGCCGATCTTGGCGGGGGCCTGGGAGTTGAAGACCGCCGCCAGACGGGTGATCCCCCCGTTGACGATCTCCTCGTAGACGTCGTCGGCGCGGTCGATCCCCCACTGGGGCAGCGCGTCGGGGGTGTTCTCCACCTTGACGACCATCGCCGGTCGGGTGAGCGACTGGCCCCCGGGGTCCGGACGTCCCGTCAGCGGCGCGATCGGCGGCGCCGAGGTGGTGGAGGTGGGTGCGGTCGTCGTGGAGGCCGGAGCGTGGGAGGAGAGATGGGGCCAAGCGAGGGCGACCACGAGGACGACGGCGACGAGGGCGAGCAGGGGCAGGACACGTCGCACCGGACCAAATTACTCAGCCGCCCCGGGGCCGAGCGGGCACCGGCTCTGCGTCTCGTGCCTCCGTCGGCGGGGTCGTCGGGTCGGAAGGTACGAAATTGGGGGTAGGAGAAGTCCCCCTCCACCTCCATCCGCCCGCCGTCGCGCCGGGTGCACCAGCACGATCCCGAGTCCCCAAGCCTCCAGCCCCGCCACGGTCAGCCCCGTGGCCACGAGCAAGAGGGTCTGGCTCACCACCCGCGCACCGGCCAGCGCCGCCACGACCGCGAGCACCGCTACCACCGCTCGTCGGCGTCGACTCGCCACAAGCCGCACCTTAAGTCCGGGAGTCGGCTCCGTCGAGGGACTTCACGATCACGTGGTGGGGCAGTGCGGTCTCGGGCGAGAGGTGGGCGCTGTCGGCGAGCACCTCCCAGCCCTCGTGCTCGTAGAAGCCGAGGGCGCTGTCGCGCCCGTTCGCCCACAGGGCGCTCACGCCGAGCCCACGCAGCTCGGCCTCGGCGTAGGCGAGCAGGGCGGCGCCGTAGCCGCGCCCGCGCACGTCGAGGTCGGTCGCCATGTAGCGCAGCATCCAGGCGTCGCCGCCGCGCGGCGAGGTCGACGGGTAGAAGGAGGCGCTGGCCACGACCCGCTCGCCGAGCAGGCCCGCGTAGTGGCGGGCGGTGGCGTCGTCGTCGCGCGGGTCGCTCACGACGGCGTCGGGTCGTCCCCCGCGCAGGATCCGCCGACGCAGGTCGTGCAGGCGACGCGGGTCGACCCGCTCGACGCGGAACTCCTCAGACAAGGGGACGGGCCATCGTGATCAGTGTGAGGGAGGGGTCTCGGTCCATCGCGAAGCTCTCCCCGGTCTCGACGAAGCCCATCTTGAGGTAGAAGGCCCGGGCGCGAGGCACCGCGTCGGTGACGTGCAGGTAGAGCGAGTCGGCCCCCTCGCCGCGGGCCCACTCGACGACCGCCTCCACCAGCTGGCCGGCCACGCCCTGACCACGGTGCTCGGCGGTGACGTACATGCCGTAGAGCCAGTGGGTCCCCGGGTGCTCAGGGTTGAGCCCGCCGCTCGCCAGTCCCACCGCCCGACTGCCCTCGAGGGCCAGGTGGAAGTTCCAGGTCCGCGCCGCCTCACGCCAGCGCTCCTCGCTCCACGCGGCGACCATCTCGTAGGTCGACCCGAAGGCCTCGGGGGTGTCGGCCAGGGCCTCGAGCCGAATGGCCCGCAGGGCCTCGACGTCGCCCTCCGCTCCCCGGCGCACCTCCACGATCACCGCTCCCCCATCCAGCGCGCCACCTCGCGAGCGGGCAGGTCCCCCTCTGCAAGGGCCGCCGCGACCCGGTCCCGGTCGACGTCGGGGCGATTCTGGGAGAGCTTGGTCACCCCGGTGATCGCGGTGACCTCGATCTCCAGGCCGACGATGGCGCCGAGGAGCCGCTCCACGTAGGCGGGGTCGGACTGGTCGAGCCGCCAGGGCACGTCCCGGCGCGACTCGAAACGCTCCGTGAGGGCCGAGACCTCAGCGAGCAGCCAGTCGCGGTCCTCGACGACGTGGACCCGACCGCGCACCTCGGCCGCCACGTAGTTCCAGGTCGGCACGACACCGGGCGCCTCGGCGGCGCTCGGGTAGTGGGCGGGGCTCACGTAGGCCGAAGCGGCGAGGAAGACGGCCAGGATCTCCTGTCCCTGCGCGATGCCGCGCCAGAAGGGGTTGGCCCGCGCGAGATGGGCGGTCATCGCCGTGCGCGAGGCACTGGGCCTCACCGGCGTGACCACCGAGTTCAGCCTCTCTGTGGACCCCGTGACCAGGATCCCCGCACCGGCCCGGTCGACGATCTCCCAGGCTTCGGCCTCCTCGACCGTGAAGCGCGAGGGGACGTACACGCACCCAGTGTGCCAGACCGGCGCTAGACGGCCGGAGGCGCCGGCTCCTCTTCGTGGCGCGGCAGACGAGCCGAGTAGATCGAGTACCCGTCGACCTGGCGCACGAGGAAGGTAGCGATGAGGGTGGCCGCCATCATCGGGATGGCCAGTGAGAAGCTCGAGTGGGTCATCTCGAGCACCAGCACCAGACCGGCGAGCGGGGCCTGCATCGACGAGCCGATCATCGCGGCCGCCCCCACGAGGGCGAAGGCCCCCACCGGGGTGCCGGGCCAGAGCTCGCTCCAGCCGACCCCGAGCAGGGCCCCGAAGACCGCCCCGACCGCGAGGAACGGGGTGAAGACCCCACCCGAGCCGCCCGCGGCCAGGGTGGCCGTGGTCGTCAGCGGCTTCAGCGCGAAGAGGGCGAAGAGCAGGCCCGCGCCCCCGAGCCCGAGGAAGGCCTCGTGGGCCATGTCCTTGCCGTTGCCGAAGAGTTGGGGGTACCAGATACCGAGCACGCCGACGCCGACGAAGGTGAGCGGCATCACCCACAGGATGTGCGCTCCCCGGGCGCGCACGTGGGAGGCCCACCCGACCACCCGGACGTAGGTGATCGCGATGGCGCCGATGACGAGCCCGGCCGGCAGCGCGAAGACGGTGAGGGTCGCGTTGAGGTGGAAGGCCGGGATGTCGAGGTAGGTCGGGCTGGTGGGCAGGTAGACCCACGCGGTGGCGGTGGCGATCAGGGAGGTGGCGAGCGCCGCCAGGACCGTGGGCAGCGCGAAGCTGCCGAGCAGCACCTCGCAGGTGAACAGGGCCCCACCGAGGGGGACGTTGTAGACGCAGGCGAGGCCCGCGCCGCCGGCGCAGGCGACGACCAGTCGGCGCTGGGCGTCCGAGAGCCCGAAGGCGTCCGACAGGCGGCTGGCGGCCGCACCGCCCATCAGCTTGGGCGCCGCCTCGCGCCCGATTGAGGCACCCAGCCCGATGACGACCTCCGAGAGCACCGCCGTCAGGGCCGAGCGGCGCAGCGACAGGCGGGCGTCGCCGCGCCAGAGGCTGTCGTCGATCTCGGCCGACTCGCCCTTCAAGAAGCGCCGGATCAGGTACCACCCGACCGCGCCGACGACCCCCGACAGGGCGAGCATGGCCACCCGCCACCCACCCGAGTGGGTGGCCACCGCCGCCGCGTAGTGGTCGTGGCGCACGCCGAAGGCGAGCCGGCCGACCTCGGCGAGGACCCACATCAGCCCGGCGCCGAGCAGCCCGGTCGCCACGCCGCTCGTCACCACGGCCAACCACAGCCGCCCGTCAAGGGCGGCCTCGCCGTCGTGGGTGACGTTGGGCTGCTCCATCGCGCCACGGCCCGAGGCGATCCGGTGGCGGATCAGCGGGGCGGGGACGCGCTGGCGCTCACTGTGCCGGCGAGGTCCCATGTCCGCCCCAGGCTACGTCACCGGTCGGGTCCGCC
>CAYUZO010000042.1:0-13700 GCA_964449735.1 uncultured Ferrimicrobium sp. | reverse complement strand
GCGCCGCGATGCTCCTCCTGCCGCACCTGGGACAGCAGCAGGCTGGCCACCCCGCCGACGAGGGCATCGCCGCCGTCGCGGCGCTGGCCACCACCACGCCGGCCGAGGTGCGAGGCACGGCCTCCTTCTACGACATGTTCCACCTCGAGCCGGTCGGACGCTACGTCGTGGGGGTGTGCACCAACATCGCCTGCCTGCTCGCCGGCGGCCAGGAGATGCTCGAGCACGCCGAGGCCACCCTCGGCTGCGCCGTCGGGGCTACGAGCGAGGACGGCCTGTTCACCCTGGAAGAGACCGAGTGCCTCGCCGACTGCGACCGGGCCCCCTGCGTCCAGGTCAACCACCGCTACGTGCGCACGACGACCCCCGAGGCCTTCGACGACCTGGTGAGCGACCTGCGCGCCGGACGGCGCGACGGGGAGATCCCCTCTCACGGCACCCTGATCCGCGTCAAGCGCCAGGGCGGCCCGCGGGGCCGCGAGGGGGGGGTGGCCGCCGGGCGCGCCGCCGGCCGCCGCGCCGAGGCCGCGCGCGCCGAGGTCAAGGAGTCCTGATGGCCGTGCTCGACGCCCCCCACATCGTCACCGCGCGCAAGGAGCTCGCCGACTCGCACACCCTCGCGCGCTACCTGGCCACCGGTGGCTACGAGGCCCTGCGCAAGGCCCTGTCGATGCACCCCGAGCAGGTCGCCGCCGAGGTCGACGCCGCGTCGCTGCTCGGACGCGGGGGAGCGGGCTTCCCGGCCGGTCGCAAGTGGTCGATGCTGCGCCCCGCGCCCACCTCCTACCTGGTGATCAACGGCGACGAGAGCGAGCCGGCCACCTTCAAGGACCACTACCTGGTCGAGCACGACCCCCACCAGCTCGTCGAGGGCGTCATCATCGCCGCCTACGCCCTGCAGGTGGCCCGCGCCTTCATCTTCCTTCGCGGCGAGTTCGCCCTCGGCCTCGAGCGGGTCCAGCAGGCCGTCAACGAGGCCTACGAGCACGGCGCGCTCGGGCGGGACATCTTCGCCAGCGGCTTCTCGCTCGACATCGTGGTCCACCCCGGCGCCGGCGCCTACATCTGCGGTGAGGAGACGAGCCTGCTCGAGGCGCTCGAGGGCAAGCGGGGCTTCCCCCGCATCAAGCCCCCCTTCTTCCCCGCCGTCCAGGGCCTCTACGGCGAGCCGACCGTCGTCAACAACGTCGAGACGATGTCCAACCTGCCCTGGATCATCACCCACGGCGGGGCCGCCTTCGCGGCCCTGGGCGCCGGTCGCTCCACCGGCACGCGGATGTTCGCGCTGGCCGGTCGGGTCGAGCGGCCGGGCGTCTACGAGGTCGAGATGGTCAAGAACACCTTCCGGGACCTGATCTACGACCCGGCCCTCGGCGGCGGGGTGAAGGAGGGCCGCGCGCTCAAGGCCTTCATCCCCGGCGGCGTCTCGGCCCCGTGGTTCGGCCCCGACCAGCTCGACATGCCCCTCGGCCAGGACGAGGTGGGGGCGGCCGGCTCGATGCTCGGCTCGGGCTCGATCGTGGTGATGGACGAGACCTCCTGCGTGGTGCGCGCCGCCTGGCGCATCACCAAGTTCTTCAGCCGCGAGTCCTGCGGCCAGTGCACGCCCTGTCGGGAGGGCTCGGGCTGGTTGGAGCGGATCCTCTACCGCCTCGAGCACGGTGGCGGCCGCACCGAGGACGTGGACCTGCTGCTCGACCTGTGCGACAACATCGCCCCCGGCCTCACCTGGCCCCCCCAGCAGACCACCATCTGCGTGCTCGGGCCCTCGATCCCCTCCTCGATCCACTCGGCCATCACCATGTTCCGCGACGACTTCCTGGCCCACGCGCACCGGGGAGGCTGTGACCATGCCTGAGCAGCACGAGAGCGTCACCATCCGACTCGACGGCCGCGAGGTCGAGGCTCGTCCGGGCGAGCTGCTCATCGAGGCGGCTGAGCGGGCCGGCACCTTCGTGCCGCGCTTCTGCTACCACCCGCGCATGGAGCCGGTCGGCGTCTGCCGGATGTGCCTGGTGGAGGTGGAGGGGCCGCGCGGCGCCACCCTCCAGCCGGCTTGCTACCTGCGGGTGAGCGAGGGCATGAGCGTCGTCACCGACTCGGAGAAGGTGAAGAAGGCCCAGGACGGCGTGCTGGAGTTCCTGCTCGCCAACCACCCCCTCGACTGCCCGGTCTGCGACAAGGGTGGGGAGTGCCCGCTTCAGGACCAGACCCTGGCCCACGGATCGGGCGAGACCCGCTTCGTCGAGGAGAAGCGACACTTCGTCAAGCCGATCCCCATCGGCCCGCTCGTGCTGCTCGACCGCGAGCGCTGCATCCAGTGCTCGCGCTGCACCCGCTTCGCCGCCGAGGTCGCCGGCGAGGCCCAGATCGACTTCGCCGGTCGCGGGGACCTCATCGAGGTGGCCCCGGCACCCGAGGAGCCCTTCGACTCGGTCTTCTCGGGCAACACCGTCCAGATCTGCCCGGTGGGGGCTCTCACCGCCGCGCCCTACCGCTTCAGCGCCCGGCCCTGGGACCTCGAGCAGGTCGAGAGCACCTGCAGCTCCTGCGCGGTGGGCTGTCGCGTGGCCGTCCAGTCCTCGGGCAACCGCCTGACCCGGGTGCTCGGCCTCGACGCCGACCCCATCAACCAGGGCTGGCTCTGCGACCGGGGCCGCTTCACCCTCGACGCGGTCGACGGCAACGACGGGTCGAGCGACCCGCTCGACCCGCGCACCCGCCTGCGCACGCCCCTGGTGCGTCGCGACGGGGCGCTGGTGGAGGCGACCTGGGGCGAGGCCCTGGCCCAGGCCGCGGCGATCCTGCGCGAGGCCGAGGCGCCCGGCGCCCTCGGCGCGATCGGCGGGGCCCAACTGACCAACGAGGGCGCCTACGCCTGGGAGCGGCTGCTGCGCGGCGCCCTCGGCGTCGAGAGCCTGGACTGTCAGTACGGTGACGGGCTCGACCCGGCCCTGGTCCAGGCCCTGCCCGGCGCGACCCTTGACGAGGCCGCTGGCGCGCGGGTCCTGGTGACCCTCTGCGGGGACCTGCGCGAGGAGCTGCCGGTCGCCTACCTGCGCCTGCGGCGCAACCTGGCGCGCCAGAGCGCGCACCTGATCGACCTGGCGGCCGGTCCGAGCCACCTGCGGCCCCTGGCGAGCGCGGTCCTGGCGACCCGCCCGGGCGAGGCCCACCTCGTGGCCGAGGCCCTGGCGACCGGTACCGCCCCCCACGACCTGCACCTCAGCGCCGAGTCCCTCGCCCAGGCCCGCGCCCTGCTCGGTGACGGCGAGGGTGTCGTCGTCGTGCTCGGTCGGGCGAACCTCGCCGAGGACCCCCGGATCGTCGAGGCGGCCGCCCGCCGCCTGGCCGCGGCGCTCCCGGCGGCCCGCTTCCTCGTCGCGCTGCGGCGCGCCAACGTGCGCGGCGCCCTCGACGCGGGACTCTTCCCCGGGGCCCTGGCCGGTCGCGGATGGCGCCGCGGGGCGAGCGGTCGTGACGCGCACGCCCAGCTGGAGGCCCTGGCCGCCGGCGACCAGCGCGCGTTGGTGCTGCTCGGCGCCGAGCTCAGCGCCAACCTGCTCGACACCGACCTCGCGGCCCGCGCCCTCGAGCGGGCCCGGGTGATCGCCGTCAGCGGCCACGGCGGCACCGACCTCGCCCACGCCGAGGTGGTGCTCCCCGCGACCGTCTCCTACGAGCGCACCGGGACCCTCACGAACCTCGAGGGGCGCGTCGTCGCGCTGGCCCCCAAGGTCGCCGCTCCGGGCGCCGCCTGGAGCGACGTGGCGATCGCGGCCGAGCTCTCGCGCGCCCTGGGGGTCGAGCCCGCCTTCGAGGACGAGTGGTCGGCCGCCGCCGCCTACGAGGGCGCCACCGGCTACCCCGCGCTGTCGGTCCTCGAGGGGCGCCACGGCGAGGGCCTGGTCGTGGGTCGCGCCGAGGAGTCCCGAGAGCGCCGTCCCCTGGGCCCCATCGCCTTCCCCGGCATCCGCTCCACCGACGAGGTCGGCCTGGCGCCGCGCGCCGGCGCCGTGGCCGTGCTGAGCGCCGAGGCGGCGAGCGCGCGGGTCCCGGCCCGGCTCGAGGACCTCGCGCCGGTCGAGCTGCCCGCGATGCCCCCGGCCGACAACTACGCCTGGCGCCTCGTCGTGGGGCGCCGCCTCTACGACGCCGGCGCCGCGGTGAGCGCCTCGGCCCACCTGGCCGCCCTCGTGGAGCCGGCCGTGCTGACCCTGCACCCCCTCGACCTCGACCGCGTGGGCGCGCCCGAGGGTTCGTCGGTGCGCGCGGTCGGACCGCGCGGTGAGGTCCGACTGCCCCTGGCCGCCGACCCCTCGATGCCGCGCGGCTGCGTCCACGTGGCCTTCGGGGCGCGTGAGGGCGCCGGCGCGCTGGCCGCGCTGTGCGGCGAGGGCCCGGTGACCCAGGTTCGACTGGAGAGCGCATGAGCGTCGTCGACCCGATCTACGTCCACGGGGTCACCTGGCAGATCCTGCTCATCGTGGTGATCCGGCTCGTGCTCGCCTTCCTCGTGCTGCTCAACTCGGTCATCGTCATGATCTGGTTCGAGCGCAAGGCGATCTCGGACATGCAGAGCCGCATCGGGCCCCAGCGCTGGGGCCCCTTCGGGCTCCTCCAGACGCTGGCCGACGGCATGAAGCTGATCTTCAAGGAGGACCTGGTGCCGGCCGAGGCCGACCGCCTCGTCTTCAAGTTGGCCCCCTTCCTCGTGGTCGTGCCGGCCTTCGTGACCTTCGCGATCGTGCCCCTCGGGGGGACCCTGCACATCGCGGGCTACACGGTCGAGCTCCAGGCGGCCAACCCGCCGATGGGGATCCTGGTGATGCTGGCGATGTCGGGGATCTCGGTCTACGGCGTGATGCTGGCGGGCTGGAGCTCGGGCTCGAAGTACCCGCTGCTCTCCTCGGTGCGCGCCAGCGCCCAGATGATCAGCTACGAGGCCGCCCTCGGGATGACGATCGTCACCATCGTGCTGGCGACGGGCTCGCTGTCGACCCACGACATCGTGGCCGCCCAGGCCCACGGCTTCTGGCACTGGAACCTGATCCGGCTCGGGATCATCCCCTTCGTCGTCTTCATCATCGCCATCACCGCCGAGCTCAACCGGCCGCCCTTTGACGTGGTGGAGGCCGAGAGCGAGCTGGTGGGGGGCTTCCACACCGAGTACTCCTCCTTCCGCTTCGCGATCTTCTTCCTCGCTGAGTACATCAACACGATCACCATGTCGGCGGTCATCGTGACCCTATTCTTTGGGGGCCCGGCGGGCTGGATCCCGCCGGTGCCGCACCTCAAGTGGGTCTTCCCGATCCTGTGGTTCCTCGTCAAGACGACGGCCTTCGCCTTCGCCTACATCTGGTTCCGGGCTTCGCTGCCGCGCTTCCGCTACGACCAGTTGATGGACCTCGGATGGAAGCGCCTCATCCCGCTGAGCCTGGGCTGGATGTTGGTGGTGGCCGGCTTCCTCATCAAGTTGGCCTGGGGCTTCGCGATGGCCGCGGTGGTGCTGATCGCCTGGACCCTCCTGACCCGGGCCTTCGAGCTCGGCCAGGGCCGCGAGCGCGGGCCCGAGGCGGTGCTGCCCCCGGTGGGTGAGCGGCCGGTGCCCGGCGAGGTGCTGCGCCGGCTGAGCGACGAGGAGGGCGCGTGAGCCGACTCGACTTCTTCGGCGGCTTCCGCCTGACGCTGCGCCACATCGGCCGGCCCCGCGTCACCACCTCCTACCCCGACGCCAAGCGTCCCAAGCAGCCGCGCCAGCACGGTCGACACGTGCTGAACCGCTACGAGGACGGCATGGAGAAGTGCATCGGCTGCGAGCTGTGCGCGGGGGCCTGCCCGGTGGACTGCATCCACGTGCGAGGCCTCGACAACCCGCCGGACCACCCGGTCAGCCCGGGGGAGCGCTACGGCTACGTCTACGAGATCAACTACCTGCGCTGCATCCACTGCGACCTGTGCGTGGAGGCCTGCCCGACCCAGGCGATCACCGAGTCCAAGCTCTTCGAGTTCTCCTTCACCAACCGGGCCGACGCGATCTACACCAAGGCCGAGCTGCTCGTGGACGACGACGGCTTCCCCCAGCGGCTGCCCTGGGAGGACTGGCGCGAGGGCGAGGCCGAGATGACCGGCGGCTGGATGCGCGCCACCTCGCCCGCGGGGGCCGCGGAGTTCGAGGGCGTCGTGCAGTGGAGCGGGGACCTGGGCTTTGGCGTGCGCGCCCCCGAGGCCGGCCAGGGCGGGGTCCGCGACGACGCCGCGACCGGCATCAAGTCGATCCGCGAGGAGTTCTCGCGCCACCTCGAGCGCGAGGACGTCCCGCTCGACCGGCGCGGGCTGGCGGGACTGAAGCGCCGCGCCGAGGAGCTGCGCCGGCGCGTCGGCCGGTCCAAGGGGGAGAAGTGATGCTGGCCGTCGCCTACGCCTGGCCGGCGATCCTGGTCTTCGCCACCGCGGCCGTGATGGTCCTGGCGGGCGCCGTGGGGGTCCTGGCCCTGCGCAACCCGGTCCACTCGGCGCTCAGCCTGATCCTCACCCTGCTCGGCGTGGCCGTCGCCTTCGTCGCCCAGTCGGCCGACTTCCTCGCGGCCGTCCAGGTCATCGTCTACGCCGGGGCGATCGTCGTGCTCTTCCTGTTCGTCATCATGTTCCTCGGCGTCGACCGACGCGAGAGCGTGCGCGTGGAGCCGCTGGTGGGCCAGCGGGCCTTCGCCGGGGTCGGCGTCGCGCTGACGGTGGCCGGGTTGATCACCCTCATGGCCCGCAGCCACTGGGTCACCGGCGTCCCGGCCGCCTCGACGGGGGGCGTGGCGAGCCCGACCGGCCAGGGCAACGTCCAGGCCGTGGGCCAGGCCGTCTTCACCACCTACCTGTTCGCCTTCGAGGCCACCGCCGCCCTCTTGGTGATCGCCGTCGTCGGGGCCGTCGTGCTCGCCCGGCGCGAGCGGCGCCGCGACGAGGAGGCAGCGTGAACGTCCCCGCCGCCTGGTATCTGGTGCTGGCCGCCCTGCTCTTCGGGGTGGGGGCCTTCGGCCTGCTGACGCGCCGCAGCGCCCTGATCATGTTCATGTGCCTCGAGCTGATGCTCAACGCCGTGAACCTCACCTTCGTGACCTTCGCACGGACCCTCTCGGACATCGGGGGCCAGGCCACCGTCTTCTTCGTGATGGTGGTGGCCGCGGCCGAGGTGACGGTGGGTCTGGGGATCGTGGTCGCCGTCTTCCGACGGCGCAGCTCGACCTCGGTCGACGAGCTGACGGAGCTGAAGGGCTGATGGGACACGACGCCACCTTGATCTTGCTGTTGCCCCTGGCCGGCTTCCTCTTCGTCCTGTTGAACGGCTCGCGCATGAGCGAGCGGGCCATCGGAGCCCTCGCCACCTCGGCGGTCGGGCTCTCCTTCGTGGCGACCGTGGTGGCCTTCTTCGAGCTGCTGGGGCGCGGCCACCGCGAGGTGACCGTCCACCTCTTCTCCTGGATCGACGTGGGCACGCTGCACGTGCCAGCCGCCCTGCTGGTGGACCCGCTCTCGATCACGATGAGCCTCTTCGTCACCGGGATCTCCACCCTGATCCACCTGTACTCGATGGGCTACATGCACGGCGAGGCCGACTACCGCAAGTTCTTCTTGTACCTGAACCTCTTCGTCTTCTCGATGCTGGCCCTGGTGCTCTCCAACAACCTGGTGATGACCTTCGTGGGCTGGGAGGGCGTGGGGGTCTGCTCCTACTGGCTGGTGAGCTACTACTTCGACAAGGACAGCGCCGCCACCGCCGGCAAGAAGGCCTTCATCTACAACCGGGTCGGCGACGTCGGGCTGCTGCTGGCGATGTTCCTGCTCTTCACCCGCACCCACACGCTGACCTACCTCTCGGTCTTCTCCCACGCCGGGCTGCTGAGCCCGACGGTGGCGACCCTGGTGGTCCTCGCGCTGCTGCTCGCCGCCACCGGCAAGTCGGCCCAGATCCCGCTGTTCAACTGGCTGCCCGACGCGATGGAGGGCCCGACCCCGGTGTCGGCGCTGATCCACGCGGCGACCATGGTCACCGCCGGCGTCTACCTGCTGGTGCGCATGTCCCCGGTGCTGGCCCTCTCGTCGGGCGGACGCATGACCATCGCCATCATCGGGGGCGCGACGGCCTTCGTGGCGGCGACCATCGCGACCGCCCAGCGCGACATCAAGAAGGTGCTGGCCTTCTCGACCGTCTCCCAGATCGGCTACATGGTCCTGGCGGTGGGCTCGGGGGCCTACGCCGCGGCGATCTTCCTCATGATCAGCCACGCCTTCTTCAAGGCCCTGCTCTTCCTCGGCTCGGGCTCGGTGATCCACTCCCTGCACGGTGAGCAGGACCTCTCGCGCATGGGGGCGTTGCGGCGCTACCTGCCCCTCACCTACCCGACCTTCCTCGTGGGCTGGCTGGCGATCGCCGGCGTGCCGCCCTTCGCCGGCTTCTGGGCCAAGGGTGACGTGCTCACCAACGCCTACCTCTACTCGCGCCCGCTGTGGCTGCTCGGCGTGGTGACCGCCCTGCTCACCGGCTACTACATGAGCCGACTCTTCGTCTTGACCTTCCTCGGCACCGAGCGCTTCCGCGAGGTGACCCACGGGGCCGACCCCCACGAGTCGCCCTGGGTGATGAGCGCCCCGCTGGTGATCCTCGCCGTGCTCTCGGCCCTCGGTGGGGCGATCGACCTGCCCTGGGCCCACGGTCGCTCGCTGGCGACCTTCCTCACGCCGACCTTCGGCTTCGTGCCCCACTACGGGGACGCCACGACCGGGGTCCAGTGGGCGCTGGCCCTGGTGGACGTGGTGGTGGCCCTGATCGGCATCGCGGCGGCGGTCTCGGTGTGGCGCTCGCGGGTCGAGTACCCGGCGCTCGAGCGGGACTTCCTCGCCAGGGTCTGGCGCTGGGACGACCTCTACGACGCGACCATCGGCCGACCGCTCACCGCCGCCAGCGAGGTCGGCTACCGCGTCGTGGAGACGCGGGTCCTCGACGGCGCCGTCGAGGGGGTGGGGGCCGCGGTGCGCAACAGCGCCGAGGGCCTGCGCAAGGTCCAGTCGGGCTTCGTGCGCCACTACGCGCTGGCCATGACGATGGGACTCGCGGTCATCGTCGTCTACCTGGTGGCGAGGGCGGGCTGATGCACTCCTCGATCTGGGTCACCCTGCTCATCGCGCTGCCCGCCGCCGGGGCACTGCTCACCTCGTTGTCGCGCCGCGAGGGCGTGGCCTACCGGGTCGCCGTCGTGGTGGCGAGCCTCGAGGTGGTCCTGTCGGGGGTGCTGGCCGCCCTCTACAACGCCCACGTGGCCGGGGCCCACGGCGTCGACTTCGCCTACCGCGCCGTCCTGGCGGCGCCCTTCGGCCTGGCCTACGACGTCGGCGTCGACGGGATCAGCCTGTGGCTGGTGGTGCTCACCGCGGTCGTGGGGCTGCTGTCACTGCTCGGGGGGCGCGAACGGCGCCGCGAGCGGGCCTTCGTCAGCTGGATCCTCCTGCTCACCTCGGTGACGGTGGCCAGCTTCGCGGCCCGGGACCTGCTCGAGTTCTTCATCCTCTTCGAGGCGACCCTGGTGCCCGCCTACTTCATGGTGGCCGGCTGGGGCGGGCCCCAGCGCGCCCGCGCGGCCCTCAAGTTCTTCGTCTACACCTTCGCCGGCTCGGCCTTCCTCTTCGCGGGGCTGCTCTACCTCGGCTTCTTGCACCAGCACCAGGCCGGCGGCGCCCTGACCTTCGCCTACGACGCGCTGCGCCAGACCTCGATGAGCTCGGCCGCGGCCACCTGGCTCTTCGTGGCCTTCGCCATCGCCTTCGGGGTCAAGTCGCCGATCTTCCCGCTGCACACCTGGTCGCCCCTGGCCTACGCCGAGGCGCCCACGGCCGGCTCGATGGAGCTGTCGGCCCTGCTCGCCAAGCTCGGCTCCTACGGGCTGGTGCGCTTCGGGGTGGGCCTGCTGCCCCTGGCGCTGGCCAACGTGCGCCCGACCATGCTGACCCTGGCGGTGATCGGGATCGGCTGGGGCTCGGCGATGGCCTGCGTCACGACCGACCTCAAGCGGGTCGTCGCCTACTCCTCCCTGGCCCAGATGGGCTTCGTGACCCTGGGCCTCATGGCCGGCACCAAGATCGCCCTCACCGGGGCGGTGCTCTTGATGTTCAACCACGGGGTGATCACGGCCGGCCTCTTCCTGCTCGTGGGCTTCCTCGAGCGTCGCCGGGGCACGAGCGACCTCGCGGCGCTCACCGGCCTGCAGCGCCCGGCCCCGGTGCTGGCCGCCCTCTTCACGGTGGTGATGCTGGCCTCGATCGGCCTGCCGGGCCTGTCGGGCTTCGTGAGCGAGTACCTGATCCTGCTCGGGACCTTCGCCGCCCACCCGTGGTGGGCGGCGGTGGCGGCCCTCGGGGTCGTGGCCGCGGCCCTCTACCTGCTCTGGGCCTACCAGCGAGTCTTCCAGGGTCGGGCCGAGGGACCCAACGCCGAGATCGCCGACGCCACCCGGGCCGAGCGCTGGGTGATGGTGCCGGTGGTGGCGCTCGTGCTGGTCCTCGGGGTCTATCCGCGCCCGGTGCTCGAGCGCATCACGCCCTCGGTGACGCCGCTGGTGACCCACGTGAGCGCGGGGGCGATCAAGTGAGCACGACCCTGACACTGCCCTCGATCCACTACCTGGCGATCCTGCCGGTGCTGATCCTCTTCGGCGCCTCCCTGGCCCTGCTGATCGGCGCGGCGCTGGCCCGCCGAGCCCTGCCCCTGGCGCTGGCGACCGCCACCACGGTCGCCGCGGGACTGGCGAACCTGGTGGTGGCGGTCCTGCAGTGGCGCTCGCTCGACGTGCACGGGGCCTCGACGACGATGGCCCACGCCGTCGTGCTGGACGGCTTCGCCACGGTCGCCGGAGCCGTCGTGTCGCTCTCACTCGTGATGTCGGCCCTGGTGGCCCAGGACTGGGCCCGCCGCGCCGGGGTGGCCGGCGCCGAGTTCCACGTGCTGGCGCTGGCGGCGGCCGCCGGTGCGGTGATCATGGTCGAGGCCAACGACCTGATCGTCGTCTTCTTGGGGCTCGAGATCCTCTCGCTGGGGCTCTACGTGCTGGCCGCCATCGACCGGCGTCGCCGCGCCGGGACCGAGGCCGCGCTCAAGTACTTCCTGCTCGGGGGCTTCGCCTCGGCGGTCTTCATCTACGGGGCGGCCCTCGTCTACGGGGCGACGGGCACCACCAATCTCTCCTCGATCGGCTACCTGCTCGGCTCGGCCACCCCGCTGCACCCCGGACTGCTCTACGCCGGGGCCGGCCTGCTGCTCGTGGGCTTCGCCTTCAAGGTGGCGGCGGTGCCCTTCCACCTGTGGAGCCCCGACGTCTACCAGGGCGCGCCGAGCCCGGTGACCGGCTTCATGGGCTCGGTGGTGAAGGTCGGCGCCTTCGCGGCCTTCCTGCGGGTGCTGGTCTCGGCGCTGGGGACCCAGCTGACGGCCTGGCGGCCGATGGTCTGGGTCCTCGTGGTGCTCTCGACGCTGGTGGGGGCCTCCCTGGGCGTCGTCCAGCGCGACGTCAAGCGCATGCTCGCCTACTCCTCGATCAACCACGCCGGCTTCATCCTGCTCGGCCTGTGGGCCGCCTCGACGCGCGGCAGCGCGGCCAGCCTCTTCTACCTGATGACCTACGCGCCGACGGTCGTCGCCTCCTTCGCGGTGGTGACCCTCGTGGCCGGGGCCTCCGACGAGGCCACCGGGGTCGACGCCTATCGCGGCCTGGCGCGGCGCCAGCCCTGGCTCGGCGGGGCCTTCGCCCTCTTGCTGCTGAGCCAGCTGGGCATGCCGCTGACGACCGGCTTCTACGCCAAGTTCGCGGTACTGGCGGGCGCGGTGGACGTCGGCGGGGGCTCGCTGGCCCTGATCGCCCTGCTCGGGGCGGCCATCGCCGCCTTCTTCTACCTGCGCTGGGTGCTCGCCCTCTACGCCGACGACGCGCCCGAGGGGGCGATCAAGGTGGCGGTGCCGCGCGCCAGCGCCCTGGTGATCGGCCTGGGGGTCGTGCTCAGCGTCCTCTTCGGGCTCTGGCCCGGGCCGCTGGCGACCCTGGCCAGCCACGCGACGGCGCTCTTCACGCCGTGAGGGTGGCGGTGGCCACCTGCTCGGTGGCCGGCATTGACGCGGACGCGCCGCTGCTGCTCGACGCCCTCGAAGGCGTCGGGGTCGAGGCCGTGGAGTGGGCCTGGGACGACCCCACGGTCGACTGGGGCGAGGCCGACCTCACGGTCATCCGCTCGACCTGGGACTACCCCTCGCGGCGCCACGAGTTCCTCGCCTGGGCCCGCTCCCTCACGGCCGTCGCCAACCCGGTGCCGGCCCTCGAGTGGTCGAGCGACAAGGCCTACCTGCTCGAGCTGGCCGAGGCCGGGGTGCCGGTCATCGAGACGGCCCACTACGCCCCCGGCCAGCCGCCCACCCTGCCCGAGGGGGACTTCGTCGTCAAGCCGGCCGTGGGGGCCGGGTCGGTCGACGCGGCCCGCTACGGCGCCCACCAGCGCGACGAGGCCTACGCCCACGTCGCGCGCCTGCACCTCGAGGACCGCTCGGCCCTCGTCCAGCCCTACGTGGCCAGCGTCGACGTGGTGGGCGAGCGGGCCCTCATCTTCATCGACGGCGCCTTCTCCCACGCCATGACCAAGTCGGCCATGCTCAACGCGCCCGAGACCGACCGGACGAGGCTCTTCCGCGCGGAGGCGATGAGCCGCGCCGAGGCCGAGCCCGAGGCCCGCGCGCTCGCCGAGTCGATCCTGGAGGGGCTCGGGTTCGAGGACCTCCTCTACGCCCGCGTCGACCTGGTGGCGACGGAGCGGGGCTTCGCCGTGATGGAGGTCGAGCTGGTCGAGCCCTCCCTCTTCTTGACCCACCACCCGCCGGCGGCCCGCGCCCTGGCCCAGGCGGTGGCCCGCCGGCTCGGCGCCTAGGGGGCCGCGGAGGCGAGCGGGGCCCGGCGCCGTCCCCTCCCCAGCAGCTCGGCGACCAGGCTCGCCGCCAGCGTCGCCCCCAGGGCGATCGCCGAGGAGGGGGCGGATCCGATCATGTGGGCGATGAGCACCCCGAGCAGCCCCGCGCAAGCCAGCGCGGCCAGCCAGATCGGGGTGGCCCGGGCCCCGGTGAGCCGGCGCACCCTGAGGTGGCCGACCACCACGGCCAGGTAGAGCGCGAGGAAGGCGGCCGAGCCCATCGAGGCCACCGCGTCCAAGGGGAAGGCCAGCACCACGACGATCACCAGGCCGGCGGTGAGGAAGAGGCCCTCGACGTCGCGACCCCACATCGCGCGGTCGAAGGCCCGGGGCAGGTGGCCGTTCTTGGCGATCTGGTAGGCCACGTTGGTCGCGCCGAAGAGGGTGGCGTTCACCGCCGAGGCCGTCGAGAGCAGGGCGGCCACCGAGACCAGGCGAAAGCCCACCCGACCGAGGGTCGGTCGCGCGGCCACGGCGAGGGCCGAGTCCCCGAGGTGGGTGAGGGTCCCGAGGGGCACGCTCACCACGACCGCCACCGCCACCGCCAGGTAGACCACGGTGACGACCCCGATCGAGCCGTAGATCGAACGGGCCAGCTCCGTGGCCGGGTCGGCCATGTTGGCGGCGGCGTTGGTGATCAGCCCGAAGCCCTCGTAGCCGACGAAGAGCACCCCGGCACCGGCCAGCACGTCGAACGGGCCGGGCCA
>CAYUZO010000041.1:0-15117 GCA_964449735.1 uncultured Ferrimicrobium sp. | reverse complement strand
GGTCCGGCCTTGCGCCAGTTGAGGTGGGAGACCACCTCGCGGCACAGGCGAAGGGCGTCCCCCTCGTCCTCGGCCAGGTAGTCGCCGAGTCCCGAGACCTCCGCGTGCAACTGCGCCCCGCCGAGCGTCTCGTCGTCGGTCTCCTCCCCGGTGGCCATCTTGACGAGAGGTGGGCCGGCCAGGAAGACCTTGGAGCGCTCGCGCACGACGATCGTGTAGTCGGATAGGCCCGGCTGGTAGGCGCCGCCGGCGGTGGAGGAGCCGAAGACCACGCACACGGTGGGGATGCGCAGGCGCGAGAGCTCGATGAGGTCGTAGAAGAAGCGCCCGCTCTCGGCGAAGTGGGCGGTGTGCATCCGACCACCCGATCCGCCCTGGACCCGCAGGTCGGCCCCCGCGGACTCGACGAAGGAGACGTAGGGCAGCCGGTTGTCGCGCGCGATCTCGAGGGCGCGGGCCCACTTCTTGGCCGAGTAGGCGGTGAGGGCGCCGCCGAGCACGGTCGGGTCGTTGCCCATGATCACGCACTCGGTGCCGGCGATCACCCCGATGCCCACGACCATCCCGCCGCCCAACGCGTAGTCGGAGTCGTAGGCGGCGAGTGGGGAGATCTCGAGAAAGGGGGTGTCCGGGTCGAGCACCGCGGCGATGCGCTCGCGCACCGGCATCTTGCCCCGGCTCACCAGGCGAGCCATCGCCGCCTCGCCCCCGCCCTCGGCCGCCTGGTCGAGGAGCCCGTCGATGGCCTCTATCTGCTCGAGGAGGTCCGCGCGGTTGCGTTGGAACTGGTCGGAGGAGGTGTCGAGGGCCGTCGCGAGCGGCGAGGCGAGGAGCCCGGGCCTCATGGGCCGATACTACCGAGGTCCCCGAGCACCGCCCGGGGCCGGGGTCGGCGAGGACCCCCGGGTAGGGTGGACCCGATGAGAATCGCGCTGGGCTCGGACCACGCCGGCTACGAGCTCAAGGCCCTGCTGGTGGCCACCCTGCACGGTTGGGGCCACGAGGCCGTCGACCTGGGGACCACCGACGGCGAGAGGTCGGTCGACTACCCCGACTACGGCGAGGCCGTCGGGCGGGCGGTCGCCTCGGGTGACTGCGAACTCGGCGTGGCCGTGTGCGGCTCGGGCATCGGCATCTCGATCGCGGCCAACAAGGTCCCCGGCGTTCGCGCGGCCCTGGCCCACGACGCCACCTCGGCGCGCCTCGCGCGCGAGCACAACCACGCCAACGTTCTGTGCCTGGGCGCGCGCCTGATCGGCGCCCCCGTCGCCGTGGACGCCCTCGAGGCCTGGCTGGGCGCCACGCCCGGCGAGGGGCGCCACCTCGCTCGCATCGCCAAACTGGCCGCCCTCGACGCGGCCCTGACCCCCGAGGAGCCCACGTGAGCCCATCCCCCTTCGACGCCTGGATCACCCAGGACGAGGAGCTCACCGCGCTGTTGAGCGAGGAGTGGGGGCGCCAGACGAGCACGCTCCAGCTCATCGCCAGTGAGAACTTCGCCTCGCCGGCCGTCATGGCGGCGACCGGCTCGATCCTGACCAACAAGTACGCCGAGGGCTATCCGGGACGGCGCTACTACGGCGGGAACCAGGTCGTCGACGAGGTCGAGGACCTCGCCCGCCGGCGACTCACCGCGCTGTTCGGAGCCGACCACGCCAACGTGCAGCCCCACTGCGGGGCCAACGCGAACCTCGCGGTGTACCAGGCCCTGCTCGAGCCCGGTGACACGATCCTGGCGATGCGACTCGACCAGGGCGGTCACCTGACCCACGGGTCGCCCGCCTCGGTCACCTCCAAGATGTGGAGCTTCGTGTCCTACGGCGTGACGCCGCGCTCGGATGACCCGGAGGCGCCCGGCGAGCTGATCGATTTCGACAACGTGCGGGACCTGGCCCGGGCGCATCGGCCCCGCCTCATCGTCGCCGGCGCCACCGCCTACGCCCGCCGGATCGACCCGGCACCCTTCCGGGAGATCGCCGACGAGGTGGGGGCCCTCTTGATGTTCGACTCGGCCCACGTGGCCGGCCTGGTCGCCGGTGGCGCCCACCCGAACCCGGTGCCCTACGCCGACGTCGTGACCTTCACCACGCACAAGACCCTGCGGGGCCCGCGCGGGGGAGCGATCCTCTGTCGAGAGGAGCACGCCAAGGCCATCGACATGGCGGTCTTCCCCGGCTTCCAGGGCGGGCCGCTGGAGCACTCGATCGCGGCCAAGGCCGTGGCCTTCCGCGAGGCGGCCCAGCCCTCCTTCGCCGAGTACGCCCAGCGAGTCGTCACCAACGCCCAGGCCTTCGCCCAGGCGCTGGCGGGGGAGGGCTTCCGGCTGGTCTCGGGCGGGACCGAGAACCACATGGTGCTGCTTGACCTGCGCGACTTCGACGCCGAGCTGACTGGCAAGGTGGCCCAGGAGGTCCTCGACCGTGCGGGGATCACGACCAACCGCAACACCATCCCCGACGACCCCCGCAGCGCCTTCGTCACCTCGGGCCTGCGCGTGGGGAGCGCCGCCGAGACGACGGCGGGCCTCGGCGAGGCGGAGTTCGCCCAGGTGGCCGCCTTGATGGCGCGGGCCCTGCGCGGTCGCGAGCAGGAGTCGGCGCTCGGCGCGGTGCGCGAGGAGGTGGCGGACCTCTGCGGCCGCTTCAACCCCTACGCCGCCTTCGCCTAGACCGTGTCCGAGCTGCCCGCCTACGGCGTCGTCGCCCTGGTCGCGGCGCTGGTGACGCTGGTCGCCAATCGACCGGCGCGGGCGATCGCCCTGCGGGTGGGCTACGCCGCCCAGCCTGACGAGCGCAAGGTCCACGAACGGGTCACCCCCTACGGCGGGGGAGCGGCGATGCTGGTCGGGTTGTGCGTGGGCGTCCTGGTGGCGGCGGGGGTGCCGGCGCTGCACACCGTGATCCAGTCGTCCCACGAGGTCCTCGGGGTGTTGCTCGCCGCCGGGGCGATCTTCGTCGTGGGGGTGGTGGACGACTTTCGCGAGATGAGCGCGCCCGCCAAGGTGGCCGGTCAGTTCCTCGCCTCGTCCATCCTCTACTTCTCGGGCGCCACGATGTACCAGCTGAAGCTGCCCTTCGCGGGGTTCGTGGTCCTCGGGCCATCGATCCTGCCGGTGATCACCGCGGTGTGGGTCTTCGCCCTGTGCAACGCCATCAACCTGATCGACGGGCTCGACGGCCTGGCGGGGGGGATCGTGGCCATCGCGTCGGGCACCCTGTGTCTCTACGGGCTGCGTCTCGAGGACCTCGGCCTGCTGCCGGTGACCAACGTCGGGCCCCTCGTGGCCGCCCTGACCTTTGGCATCTGCGTGGGCTTCCTGCGCGACAACTTCCATCCGGCCAAGCTCTTCATGGGTGACGCGGGCAGCCTGCTCCTGGGCCTGTTGATGTCGGCGGCCACCATGGTCATCGGGGGCCGCACCCCACCCGCGAGCGGGGTGACCTTCTTCTTCTTCGCGCCCCTGCTCATCCCGGTCTTCATCCTCGGGGTGCCGCTCGCCGACGCGGTGTGGGCCTTCGCGCGCCGCACCGCGTCGGGCCAGGGGTTCCACACCCCCGACAAGAATCACATCCACCACCGCCTGATGCGCCTCGGCCACGGCCACCGGCGCACCGTGATCATCCTCTGGCTCTGGACGGCAGTGCTCTGCGGCTTCGTCCTCTTCCCGCTTTTCTCGCCCTCGGTCAACGTCTTCATCCCCTTCGGGGTCGCCGTCTTGCTGATCGGGCTGCTCACCTGGTTCAGCCCGCTGCTCGAACGGGTGAGCTCGCGCAGTTGGCGCCGGCCCGGGAGTGCCGGACACCCGTGAGTGACCGGCCCCCGGGGCCGCCGCCCTCCCCGGAGGAGGGTCCGCCGCCACCAGGGGAAACATCGATGTCCGCGGCCGCCGCCTTCGCCGTGATCGGCACCACCGTCGCCTCGCTGCTCGCCCTCGGGGTGATCGGCGGGCTGTGGGTCGACAGCCACTGGCACACCTCGCCAGTGGGTCTGCTGGTCGGGATAGTGTTGGGAACGGTCGTCGCCGTGGTGAGCGTTGTTCAACAGGTCCGACGGTTCCTCTAGGAAGCTGTGCCCGTGCTCGAGAACCTGCCTGCTGACACGCTCCCGCGCCTCCTTCGCCGCACCGCGGTCTCCGCCCTGATCGTCGGCGGTATCGGCTTCCTCGTGGCGATGCTGCTCGCCCCCGCCCAGGCCGCGCTCGGCGAGGCCGCCGGCGTCGGGTTGGCCGTGATGAACCTGCGCTTCCTCGACCGCCAGAGCGCCCGAGTCGAGCTCGCCGGCGAGACCAACGTCAAGGCCGTGCGACGCCAGCTGCGGGGCAAGACCTCGGCCCGCCTGCTGGCGGTGACCGCCGTCGTGCTGGTCCTGGTCTTCCTCGACCCCCCTCTGGGAATCGGTATTGTTGCGGGGCTCGTGATTTACCAGGTGGTGTTCGTAGCGAACGTCTTCCGGGTGGTCGTGGGCCAGGGAGGAGTGGAGTGACGACGCTGTTCGCGGCCAAGACGATCACGGTGGGCGTCCATCCGACGTTCCACCTCTTCGGCCTCACCTTCGACATCGATGTCATCCTCTCGACGGTGGTGGCGGCCGGCATCTTCCTCTTCCTCGGGCTGCGCATGCGCGCCAAGGCCACCGACGGCGTCCCCGGGAAGCTCCAGATCATGTGGGAGTCCCTGGTCGACATGGTCACCGACGTGGCCGACTCGGCAATCGGCCCCCAGGGCCGGCGCTTCGTGCCGCTGGGCGTGACGCTCTTCCTCTTCATCCTGATCTGCAACTGGCTCGACTTCCTGCCCACCGCGATGCACCCTGGCCAGTCCGACCCCTTCCTGCCCTCGCCGACCGGGGACGTGAACCTCCCGTTGGCGATGGCCTTCTTCGTGATCGTGTGGGTCCACTTCGAGTCGGTGCGCGCCCGGGGCCTCAAGGGCTACGTCAAGCACTACTTCCAGCCCTACGCCGCCCTGGGGCCGATCAACGCGGTCGAGGAGATCACCAAGCCGATCACCCTCACCTTCCGACTCTTCGGGAACATCTTCTCCGGCGGCCTGTTCGTCGTCGTGCTCACGACCCTCCTGCCGGTGTTCAGCTCGCCGGTCGAGGTCGTGTGGAAGCTCTTCGACACCGGCCTGCTCGGGCTGATCCAGGCGTTCATCTTCATGCTGCTGACGATCCTGTACTTCGGAATGGCCATGAGCCACGAGGAGTCCCACGACGTCGCGCTCGAGGCCTCGCATTAACCACAACCAGGAGGAACACTGACAATGGCAAACTCGTCGAGCATCGGAGATGCGGTCCGCACCGCCGGCGCCCTCGTCGGCGGCGGACTGGCGCTGGGTGGCGGCGCCATCGGCGCGGCGATCGGCGACGGCCTGGCCGGCAGCCAGACCATCGCGGCCATCGCCCGTCAGCCGGAGGTGGAGAACAAGGCCCGCACCTACTTCTTCTTGACGGTCGGTCTGGTGGAGGCCATGTACTTCATCAACCTGCTGTTCATGGTCGTCTTCATCTACGTCTTCAAGAAGCAGTAGTCCGCCGCCGGCTCTGGCCGGCACGTCCCGTCCCCTAGAGAGAAGGAAAGGTCCGCCGACATGATCGCCGAGTCCGTCTTCCTCCTGCCCAACGGCACCTGGTTCGTTGAGCTGGCGGTCCTTGTGGTCATCCTCTGGGTCGCGAAGAGGTACATCCTCCCGCCGCTCAACAAGATGGTCGAGTCCCGCCAGGAGAAGATCCGCACCGCCCTGGAGTCCGCTGACGCCGCGCGCGCCGAGGCGGCCGCCGCTGACGACGAGCGCCAGCGGGTCCTCGCCGAGGCCCGCGAGCAGGCCCGCCAGATCGTGGAGTCGGCCCAGGCCGTCGCCGAGCAGGTCCGCTCCGAGGCCGCCGGGCGTGGCGAGGCCGAGTTCCAGCGCATCGTCGCCTCCGCTCAGGGGGAGATCGCGACGGCCCGTCAGCGCGCCGTCGACGAGGCCTCCGCTCGGGTGGGCGAGATCGTCTTCGACCTGGTGACCAAGATCGTCGGCCGCGAGGTCGACCAGAGCACCCACCAGGACCTGGTGCGCGAGGCCGTGGCCGCCCTGTCGGCCGAGGCCCGGAGGGCTGACTGAACGTGCTGGCCCGGATCGAGGGATACGCCGCGGCCCTGGAGGAGCCGCTCTCGGGCGAGGAGCGTCGCGCCGTCGCCGACGAGCTCAGCCGGCTCGAGCAGACGGTGCTGTCGCGTGGCGACCTGCGCGCCGTGCTGGCCGACACCTCTCTCGCCGGGGTGACCCGCGGGCTGGTCCTGTCCGACCTCCTGGCGGGCAAAGTCTCCCCTCTGGCCCAGCGCCTCGCCGTCTTCTGCGCCTCGGTGGCCCCCGCCCAAGAGGTGGCCCACTCGCTCAGCGAGGTCGCCCAGGGCGCCAGGGTTCTCGCCGACACCGGTCAGCTCGAGCTCAGCCCGCTGGGGTTGATGGCTGCGCGCCACCGGGTCGGTGGCTACGCCGACGCGCTGCTCGAGGACCTCGAGACCTCCGCCTTCGCCCAGGTCGAGCAGGAGCTGTTCGCCTGGGCCCGGGCCGTCGAGGACCACGTCGAGCTGCGCCGCCTGCTGCTCGACCGCGATGCCCCCCTCGAGGCCCGCCTCGGGGCGACCCGGGCGCTGTTGGAGGGGAAGGTCGGACCCACCACGATGCGCCTGGCCCTCTACTCGGTGGTGGGCGGACGCCCCCGGGACCTGGTCGGCACCCTCGATTTCCTCGTGGACTACGTCGCGCAGACCCGCGACTGGCGCGTGGCGCGGGTCTACACCGCCCGCCCGCTCGACGCCGGCAGCGCCGACGAGCTGCGCGCCTCGCTGACCACCCTCACCGGACACTCGGTGGAGCTCCAGGTGGCTGAGGAGCCCGCCCTGCTGGGCGGCGTCCTCGTCGAGGTCGGGGACCTCCGCCTGGACGCGACGACGCGGGGCCGCCTGGGCGACCTGCGCGACGCGGTGGCCGCCGGCCACCTGTTCGAGTCCGCACTCTCTCGCAACGACTAGTCGATAACAAGAAGGAAACCGTCATGTCAGAGCTGATGATCAGCGCCGAGGAGATCACCGAGGCCCTGCGCAAGCACGTGGCCGAGTTCTCGCCCTCGGTCGGGACCGAGCAGGTGGGTCGCGTGGTGGAGGTGGGCGACGGGATCGCCCGTGTGTCGGGTCTGCCGGGCGCCAAGGTGAACGAGCTGCTCGAGTTCGAGGACGGGACGATGGGCCTGGCCATGAACCTCGACGAGGAGACGATCGGCGCCGTGGTGCTGGGCTCGGTCGAGGGGATCGAGGAGGAGCAGGTGGTCCGCTCGACCGGCCGGATCCTCTCGCTGCCGGTCGGCGACGCCCTGCTCGGTCGGGTCGTCAACTCCCTCGGACTGCCGATCGACGGCAAGGGTCCCCTCGCCGGCGCCCAGACCCGCCGCATGGAGATCCAGGCGCCGGGCATCACCGGGCGCCAGCCGGTGGGTGAGCCCCTGCAGACCGGCATCAAGGCCATCGACGCGATGACCCCGATTGGCCGCGGCCAGCGCGAGCTGATCATCGGTGACCGCAAGACCGGCAAGACCACGGTCGCGATCGACACAATCCTCAACCAGCGCGGCCAGGGCGTGAAGTGCATCTACGTCGCGGTCGGCCAGAAGAACTCCTCGGTCGCCCAGACGGTCAAGACCCTCGAGGACCACGGGGCCCTGGAGTACACGGTCGTGGTCGTGGCCTCCGCCGGGGACCCGGCGCCCTTCAAGTACCTGGCTCCCTACGCCGGCTGCGCGATCGGCCAGCACTGGATGGACAACGGCGAGCACGCTCTCGTGGTCTACGACGACCTGTCCAAGCAGGCCGAGGCCTACCGTCAGATCTCGCTGCTGCTGCGCCGCCCACCGGGTCGCGAGGCCTACCCCGGCGACGTCTTCTACCTCCACAGCCGCCTGCTCGAGCGCGCGGCCAAGCTGAGCGACGAGAAGGGCGGCGGCTCGCTGACGGCCCTGCCGATCATCGAGACCAAGGCCGGCGACATCTCGGCCTACATCCCGACCAACGTCATCTCGATCACCGACGGCCAGGTCTTCTTGGAGTCGGACCTCTTCTACTCGGGCGTCCGTCCGGCGATCAACGTCGGCAACTCGGTGTCGCGAGTGGGTGGCGCCGCGCAGATCAAGGCCATGAAGTCGGTGGCCGGGACGCTGAAGATCGACCTGGCCCAGTTCCGCGACCTGGAGTCCTTCGCGACCTTCGGTTCCGAGCTCGACAAGTCTTCCCAGGCCCAGCTGGACCGTGGCTACCGCCTGACCGAGCTGCTCAAGCAGGGTCTGAACGCGCCGGTGCCGGTCGAAGAGCAGGTCGTGGTGATCTACGCCGGGACCCGCGGCTGGCTCGACACGATCCCCGTCGCCGACGTGCGCCGCTTCGAGTCCGAGCTGCTGACCTACCTGCGGGCCCAGCACGCTGACCTGCTCGAGGAGATCCGCTCCACCAAGGCTCTGCCCGACACCGAGAAGGTGGACGGGGCGCTGCGGTCCTTCGTCGACTCCTTCGCCACGAGCAACTAGGGGTTGAGATGGCGGGCGGACAGGAACGAGTACTGCGCCGACGGATCAAGTCCGTCCAGGCGACGCGCAAGATCACCAAGGCGATGGAGTTCATCGCCGCCTCCCAGATCGCCCGCGCCCAGGCTCGCATCGCCGCCAACCGCCCCTTCCGCGAGGGGATGAGGCGCATCATCCGCGAGGCGGCGCTCGGTGACCCGGCGGCGGCCCGCAAGCTCCTGGCGGCCCCGGAGCGGGTGGACACGGCGATCGTCGTGGTGGTCGCCGGCGACCGCGGCCTGTCGGGTTCCTACAACTCCTCGGTGCTGCGCGCCGGGGAGCGACTGATCCGCTCCCTGCGCGACGGAGGGTCCGCGGTGCGACTGTTCTGCGTGGGGCGCAAGGCGGCGGGCTACTACCGCTACCGCGGTCTCGAGCCCGAGGAGGTCTTCTCGGGGTTCGCCGACCGCCCGGAGTTCTCCGACGCCCGCCTGGTCGCCTCCACCGTGGCCGCCCCCTACATCGACGGCGAGGCCCAGCAGGTCCTGC
Organism: uncultured Ferrimicrobium sp.; assembly: GCA_964449735.1. GTDB lineage: Bacteria > Actinomycetota > Acidimicrobiia > Acidimicrobiales > RAAP-2 > RAAP-2. The sequence goes on along the minus strand of CAYUZO010000041.1, from coordinate 6,030 downwards.
TGGTCTCCACCCGCTTCCTGTCGGCCGGCTCCCAGGTCGTCGAGACCGAGCAGCTGCTGCCCCTGGAGATGCCCGAGGCGATCGAGCCCGCCAGCACCGGCGCCAAGGGCTACACCGAGTTCGAGCCCGAGGTCGAGCAGCTCCTGTCCGAGTTGGCCCCGCGGGCCCTCGAGAGCGAGATCTTCACGGCCCTCTTGGAGGGGGCCGCCTCCTTCCACACCAGCCAACAGCGGGCCATGGCCGCGGCGACCGACAACGCCGACGAGCTGAACCGCACCCTGACGCGCATCATGAACCGAGCCCGTCAGGACTCCATCACCACCGAGATCATGGAAATCGTGGGCGGAGCCGAGGCGCTCCGCTCGGGAAAGTGAGAAAGCAATGACCATCGCCCCAGACCACACCGCGCTGGAGTCGGGACGGGTCGTCGCCATCGCCGGCCCGGTGGTGGACGTCGAGTTCCCGCCCCACTCGCTGCCCGAGATCAACGACGCGGTCGAGATGGACATCGACATCGACGGAGTCCTGGTCACCGTGGTGGCCGAGGTCGCCCAGCAGATCGGTGAGGGCCGCGTGCGCTGCGTGTGCATGAAGCCCACCGACGGCCTGGTCCGCGGCACCGAGGTCCGCCAGACCGGACGCGGGATCTCCGTGCCGGTGGGCGAGGCGGTGCTGGGTCACGTCTTCAACGTCACCGGGCAGGCCCTCGACACCGACGACATCGCCGGCATCGAGGACCACTGGGAGATCCACCGCAACCCGCCGTCCTTCGACCAGCTCGAGCCGCGCGCCCAGATGTTCGAGACCGGCATCAAGGTGATCGACCTGCTGGCGCCCTACGTCCAGGGCGGCAAGATCGGCCTCTTCGGCGGTGCCGGCGTGGGCAAGACCGTCTTGATCATGGAGATGATCCGCCGCGTCGCCGAGCAGCACGAGGGCGTGTCGGTCTTCGCCGGGGTGGGCGAGCGCACCCGCGAGGGCACCGACCTGCTGATCGAGATGCGCGAGTCGGGCGTCATCGAGAAGACGGCACTGGTCTACGGCCAGATGGACGAGCCGCCGGGGGTGCGTCTGCGCGTGGCGCTGGCCGCCCTGACGATGGCCGAGTACTTCCGTGACGTGAAGAACCAGGACGTGCTGCTCTTCGTCGACAACATCTTCCGCTTCGTCCAGGCCGGCTCGGAGGTCTCGACCCTGCTCGGGCGCATGCCGAGCGCGGTCGGCTACCAGCCGACGCTGGCCGACGAGATGGGTGAGCTCCAGGAGCGGATCACCTCGACGCGGGGACGCTCGATCACCTCGCTCCAGGCGGTCTACGTGCCGGCCGACGACTACACCGACCCGGCGCCCTTCACCACCTTCACCCACCTCGACGCGACCACCGAGTTGAGCCGACAGATCGCCGCGCTGGGCATCTACCCGGCCGTCGACCCGCTCACCTCGACCTCGAACATCCTGGCGCCCGAGATCGTGGGCGACCGCCACTACCAGGTGGCCCGTCGCGTCCAGCAGATCCTCCAGCGCTACCGCGAGCTCCAGGACATCATCGCGATCCTGGGCCTCGACGAGCTGTCCGAGGAGGACCGGGTCACCGTCTCGCGCGCGCGCAAGATCCAGCGCTTCCTGTCCCAGCCGATGTTCGTCTCCAAGACCTTCACCGGCATCGACGGGATCAACGTGCCGGTGTCCGAGACCATCGAGTCCTTCGAGCTGCTCGTCAACGGCGACCTCGACCAGTACCCCGAGCAGGCCTTCTTCAACATCGGCGGCGCCAGCGACGTCGAGCGCAAGGCCGCCGAGCTGGCCAAGGGCTGACGTGGCCACGCTGCGCGTCGAGATCGTCACGCCCGAGTCCGCCCTGTGGGCGGGCCCGGCCCGCGCGCTCCTAGCGCGCTCGAGCGACGGCGAGTTCGCGATCCTGCCGGCCCACACCCCGACCGTGGGCGACATCGTCCCGGGGATCGTGAGGGTGGACACCGCCGAGGAGGGCGAGATCGCCTTCGCGGTGCACGGCGGCTACTTCCAGGTGGGCCCCGGTGAGGCCGAGGGCGAGACTCGCGCGACGGTGCTGGCGGGCATCGCCGAGCGGGCGAGCGAGATCGACGTGGCGCGCGCCGAGGCGGCCCGCGTCCGGGCCGAGGCGGCCCTCGCCGCCGAGGGCCGCTCGGACGCCGACGACCACCCCGACCACCGGGGACTGCACGCTGCGTTGGAGCGTGCCGAGTTGCGCCTCCAGGCCGCCGCGCGGGCCTAGCGGGCCGAGACGTACTCGAGGAGCTCGCGCTTCTCGCCCTCGAGCTCGTCGAAGCGGGCTTTGACGACGTCGCCGATCGAGACCATCCCGACGACCTGACCCTCCTTGACGACCGGGACGTGGCGGATCCGCCGCGCGGTCATCAGGCCCATCAGGTCGGTCACGCTGGTGTCCTCGGCGCAGGTCGCCACCTCTGGCGACATCAGCTGGGCCACGTCCACCTCCAGCGCATCGGGCCCGCGCTCGGCGAGGGCCCGCACCACGTCCCGTTCGGAGAGGATGCCCGCGAGGGGCTGGTCGAGGGCGGTGACCACCAGGGCACCGATGCGCCGCTCGCGCAGCATCGCCACGGCGTCGGCGACACTGCGCTCCTGGGAGATCGAGGCGACGTCGCGCCCCTTGGTGGCGAGGATCTGCTCGACGCGCATGGCGCCCTCCTTCGCAGTGGGGCGGGTGCCCCTGAGCCGGACTCTAGGCCTCGGTGCTGGGTGGCGCAACGCCTTGCGCGGAGGTGGACAAGCCCTCCATCACCGCGCTGAGCACCTTGGCGAAGGCCTCCGGGGAGACGTTCATCGACTGGTCGTAGTCCCAGACGACCAACCCCGCGAGGAGGGCTCGCGTGAACAGGGCCAGGGCCGCCGGGTCGAGGTCGGAGCGAATCGTGCCGGCGCGCTGGCGCTCGCGGTAGGCGTCGGCGGTCTCGGTCTGGGCGTGGTGGAGGACCTCGCCGAGCGCCTCGCGGAACCGCCGTTCGTCGGGCAAGGTGGTGAGGGCGGTCAGACGGGTGCGGCGCATCCGGCGCACGCGGGCCTCGGTGAGCTCACTCACGAGCTCGCTGAGCCGGCGGGTCCGCTCGTCGTCGCTCGGCTGGGTGGTCGCCAATGCCGTCACCAGGGCGAGGTTGGCGCGGGTGTCGCGCCGGAAGACCTCGAGGTAGGCCTCCTGGACGATCGCGTCGCGATTGCGGAAGTGGTAGTAGAGGGCCGACACCGTGACGCCCAGGCGTTGGGCCAGGTCGTGGAGGCGAAATCCGAGGGTGCCGTTCTCCTCGAGCAGGGTGATGGCTTCGGTGAGGATCTGGTCGCGAGAGAAGGTGACGGGGGTCTCGCGGGGCTCGTCCGCGGCATCCGTACGCGTAGAACTCACCCGTCAGTTCTAGCAGGTGGGTCTGGCGAAAGGGCTTGACCCGCCTCGATCACCGGTGCGCACGGGTCAGGTTGAGCTGCCAGGAGAAGCCGTAGCGATCCTGGACCCAGGCGAAGAGCGGCGCGAAGCCGTAGGCCTGAAGGGGCATCAGGACCTGACCGCCCTCGCTGAGGACGAGGCTCGCCCGCTCGAGTTCCTCGCGGGCGGCGAGGTCGACCCAGAGCGACAGCGAGGGGCTCGGAGAGAAGGCGTGCTCGATGGCGCTGTCGAAGGTGACGAGGCGACCGTCGCCCACGCGCAGCGTCACCCGGTGCAGGGCGTCCTGCGACGCCGCGGGCAGGGGATCGACCTGCAGGACCTCGGCGTCGTCGAAGGCCGCCACGTAGTGCTCGGCGGCCTCGAGGGCTCGTCCGCAGTGGGGTCCGTGGAACATCAACACGCTCGAGAGGGCGGCCACCGGGCGATGGTAGCGGCGCCGGGGAGCCAAGTCCTATCCTGCGGGCGTGGCCGTCGCCCGGTACCCCTCCTTCGTGATCGACTGCCCCGACCCCTCGGCCCTGGCCGCCTTCTACGGAGGGTTGCTCGGCTGGGAGACCCTCGAGCGGGAGGGGTGGGCCGAGATCCGTCCCGCTGACGGGAGCGACTGCATCTGCTTCCAGCGCGTCGCCGACTACCGCCCACCCCGTTGGCCCTCCGCAGAGGCTCCCCAGCAGATGCACCTCGACCTCGTCGTCGAGGACCTGGCGGGAGCCGAGGCCGAGGTCCTCTCGGGGGGCGGTGCCCTCCTGTCGGCGCCCGAGGGCGCGTCCTTTCGCGTCTACCGGGACCCGGCGGGACACCCGTTCTGCCTCTGCACGAGCTAGTCGCTCAGAAGGCGGGAGTCGCGAACTCCTCGAGCTTGGAGTGGCGATGGAAGGTCTCGATCGTGCGCACCGTGCCCGAGCGCGAGCGCACGACGAGCGACTGGGTGGTCGCGCCGAAGTCGTGAAAGCGGACCCCGCGCAGGATGTCCCCGTCGGTGATGGCGGTGGCCGAGAAGAAGCAGTTGTCGCCGGCCACGAGGTCGTCGGTGGTGAGTACTCGGTTGAAGTCGTAGCCCAGTGACTCGGCGTGGGCCCGCTCGGCCTCGTCGCGCGCGTGCAGCACGCCCTGGATCTCGCCGCCGAGCCCCTTGAGCGCGGCCGCGGCGATGACGCCCTCGGGTGTGCCACCGATGCCGAAGAGGACGTCAGCACCCGAGTGGGGCCAGCCGGTGGCGATGGCGCCGGCGACGTCACCGTCGGTGATCGACAGGACCCTCGCACCGGTCTCGCGGACCTCGGCGATCAGGTCGTCGTGGCGCGGTCGATCGAGCACCACCACGCCGAGCTCGGTGAGAGGCTTCTTCAACCGCTTGGCGAGCTCCTTCAGGTTGTCGGTCGCCGAGGCGTTGACGTCGATCGCGCCGCGTCCGCGCTGACCGACGGCCACCTTGCGCATGTAGACGACCGGGCCGGGATTGAACATGGCGCCGCGCTCGGCGAGGGCGATCACCGAGAGGGCTCCGTTGCGCCCCATCGCCGTGAGGGTGGTCCCGTCGATCGGGTCGACCGCCACGTCGACCTTGGGGGGTCGGCCGTCGCCCAGCACCTCGCCGTTGAAGAGCATCGGCGCCTGGTCCTTCTCGCCCTCGCCGATCACCACGATGCCGTCCATGGCGACGGCCCCGAGCACGAAGCGCATCGCGTCCACGGCGGCGCCGTCGGCGGCGTTCTTGTCCCCGCGCCCCGACCAGCGGGCGGCGGCGATGGCCGCCGCCTCGGTCACCCGGATCAGCTCCAGGGCGATGTTGCGGTCGGGCCTGTCGGGCGGCTGCACGGGGGCATCGTACTAGGACCTGACCGGCGGGGTCCGGGCCACGGCCATACTGGAGGGCATGGGTTCGCTCGTCATCAAGCCCGTCGGACCCCTAGCGGGCGACGTCGTCGCGCTGGGCGCCAAGAACGCGGTGCTCAAGCAGATGGCGGCCTGCCTGCTGGCGACCGGCACCCACACGCTCACCAACGTGCCCGACATCTCGGACGTGCGCGTGATGTCCGAGCTGCTGAGGGCCCTGGGCTGCAGGGTGGAGCGGCCCGGTCCGGGACAGCTGCGCGTGACCGTCCCCGAGGCCCGGGACCTGCACCCCGTGGGGCCGGCCCACCTCTTCGAGGCGATGCGGGCCTCGCTGGTGGTGCTGGGTCCCTTGCTCGCGCGCTGCGGTGAGGCCCACATGGCGCTGCCGGGCGGCGACGACTTCGGGCAGCGCCCGATCAACTTCCATACCGACGGGCTCGGGGCGATGGGGGCCGTCTTCCACAACGACCACGGGGCCATCCACGCCGCCGCCACCGGTCCGCGACTCAGCGCGACCCGCATCACCCTCGAGTACCCGAGTCACACGGCCACCGACAACCTGATGATGGCCGCCGTGCTCGCCGAGGGGCGCTCGGTGATCGACAACGCGGCGCGCGAGCCCGAGGTCGAGGACCTCGGACGCCAACTCCAGGCGATGGGCGCGCGCATCGAGGGCCTGGGCACCTCCCGGCTCACGATCGAGGGCGTGGCCGAGTTGCACCCGGCCGACCACGAGGTCATTACCGACCGGGTCG
>CAYUZO010000040.1:0-15596 GCA_964449735.1 uncultured Ferrimicrobium sp. | reverse complement strand
GCCGCAGCGAGCATCGTCAGGGTGTCCTCGTTCGCGGCGCCGTCGACTGCCGCCGCGCGGACCTTCACCACGAGAGAGCCGCCGCGGGTCCCTCCGACGTGCGGTCGGCGTGCGCCGGGATGGACGTGGACCGCGACGCGAATCGAGTCCGCGGGTGGGCCCATCCGTCCGTTCTAGCAACCGGTCCCAACCCCGGTCGTGCGTAGAATCCCCTTGCCCGGGGGAGGTCGAGGTGGGACTGTCGTACGAAGAGGCCATTGCCGCGGTCGCGGCCCCCGGACAGCCCTTCGAGGTAGTCGAGATGTCGGCGCCCGGCGGTCGCCGGCGAGCCTTCAAGAACGCTCCGGCGACCGTCAAGGACTTCTTCGACCTGGCGCGGGGGATCGAGGACACCTTCATCGTTTACGAGGACGAGGAGTGGAGCTTCGCCCGGGTGATGCAGGAGGTCGACGCCCTGGGCCACGCCCTGGTGCACCACTATGGCGTTCGGCCCGGAGACCGGGTGGGCATCGCCATGCGCAACCTCCCCGAGTGGGTCGTCTCCTTCGCGGCGATCCTCTCAGTGGGGGCGATTTCGGTCTCGCTCAACGCGTGGTGGACCGAGGACGAGCTGGACTACGCGATCAACGACGCGGGCCTCACCGTGCTGATCGCCGACCTGGAGCGCACCGCCCGTGCCCACGGACCCTGCCGGCGCGCCGGCGTGCGGATCCTCGGGGTCCGTCTCGACCCTGATCGGCCACTCGACCCGGGGATCGAGCGCTGGGAGGAGGTCCTCGAGAGTGGGGTCTCCCTGCCCAAGGTCGAGGTGACCAGCGACATGGACGCGACGATCCTCTACACCTCGGGGACCACCGGCTTCCCCAAGGGTGCGGTCTCCACCCACGGGGCGGTCAGCCAGGCGATCATGGCCTTCGCCTCGGGCGCTCAGGTCACCGACGCCCGCCGCGGGCCCGGCGAGGCCGGGTCGGGGATGAAGCCCTGCTTCATCTTGATCGTGCCGCTCTTCCACGTCACCGGCTGCATCCCGGTGATGATGTCCTGCTTCGCCTGGCACTTCAAGCTCGTGATGATGCACCGGTGGGAGCCCGAGCGGGCGCTGCAGCTGATCGAGCGGCACCGCGTCACCAACTTCGTGGGCGTGCCCACCCAGAGCTGGGACCTCCTCGAGTGCCCGGCCTTCTCCCAGTACGACACCAGCTCGTTGTCGGCCGTCGGCGGGGGTGGGGCGCCCGCGCCGCCGACCCTCGTGGAGCGGGTCGAGCGGTCCTTCTCCCGCGGGCGACCCAGCCTGGGCTACGGCATGACTGAGACCAACGCCTACGGGCCCGGCAACTTCGGCGACGACTACGTGAGCCATCCGACCTCCACCGGGCGCACCCCGACGATCGTGATGGACGTGGAGGTCCGCGACGAGGACCTGCGCCCCGTGCCAGTGGGCTCGGACGGGGAGATCTGGATGCGGTCGCCAACCCTGATCCGTGGCTACTGGGGCCGCGAGGAGGACTCCGCTCGCACGATCGTCGACGGCTGGCTGCGCACCGGCGACCTGGGGCGCATCGACGCCGAGGGGTTCCTCTACGTCGAGGACCGGGTCAAGGACATGATCCTTCGTGGTGGTGAGAACGTCTACTGCGCCGAGGTCGAGGCCGCCATCTACGAGCACCCGGCGATCTTCGAGGCGGCCGTCTTCGGCGTGCCCGACGAGCGCCTGGGCGAGGAGGTGGCCGCCGCGGTGATGCTGAGGGGCGGCGAGAGGCTGTCGGCCGAGGAGCTGCGGGCCCACCTGGCGACCCGACTGGCCGCCTTCAAGGTGCCCACGCGGATCGCCTTCACCAACGAGCCACTCCCGCGCAACGCCGCGGGGAAGTTCCTCAAGCGCGAGATGCCCTCGCGCTACTTCGCGCTCTGAGCGAGGGCGAGAGCCGGCAGGACGAACCCTGCCAGGCGCAGCGCCTCGAGGCCCTCCAACTTGAACCAGCGCGCCCGGTCGGTGGTGCCCTCGAGCTCGTCGGTGAGCTCGCCGCCTACGCGGGTCACGCGGTAGGTGATGCGCACGGTGTGCACCTGGTCGCCGTTGTCGCGTCGGCGGGTGTCGGCGCCTACCCCGAGCAGTTGCGGCTCGCCGATCACTAGCCCGGTCTCCTCCACGAACTCGCGCGCCAGCGCCTCCTCCGGCGTCTCGCCGAAGTCGATCCCCCCTCCGGGCAGCCACCACAGCGGGGGGTCGTAGTGCGGGTTGGAGGAGCGCACGAGCAGCACCTGCCCCTGCTCGACCAAGACGCCGTAGGCCCGGGTGGAGGACTGGCGCCGTCCCACGGCTAGCGGGTCGTCGGGAAGCCCAGATCGACCTGGGAGTCCGAGGGCTGGGGCCAGCGGCTGGTGACGACCTTGGCCCGGGTGTAGAAGGCGAAGCCCTCGGGCCCGTAGATGTGGGCGTGGCCGAAGAGGGAGGCCTTCCAACCCCCGAAGGAGTAGGAGGAGATGGGCACCGGGATCGGGACGTTCACGCCGATCATGCCGACGGTGACCTGGCGCGAGAACAGGCGGGCGGCGTTGCCGTCGCGGGTGAAGATCGCCACGCCGTTGCCGTAGGGGTTGGCGTTGATCAGCGCGACGGCCTCGTCGTAGCTGTCTACTCGCACGACCGAGAGGACCGGACCGAAGATCTCGTCGTCGTAGGCGGGGGTGCCGGGGCGAACCCCATCGACCAGGCACGGCCCGAGGAAGAAGCCTTCGTCGTCGGCGAGGGCACGCCCGTCGCGCACGACGACGGCCCCGTGCTCGGCGGCCCCGGCGACGTAGCCAGCGACCCGGTCACGGTGGACGCGGGTGATGAGCGGGCCGAAGTCGCTCGAGGCCTCGGTGCCGGGCCCCACCTTCAGTCGGTCGACGCGCAGGGCGATGCGCTCGACCAGCTCGTCGGCGATGGCGCCGACGGCCACCACCACGCTGATGGCCATGCACCGCTCGCCCGCGGAGCCGAAGCCCGCCGAGACCGCGGCGTCGGCGGCGACGTCGAGGTCGGCATCGGGCAGGACGACCATGTGGTTCTTGGCCCCCCCGAGGGCCTGGACCCGCTTGCCCTGGGCGGTGCCGGTGAGGTGGACGTGACGGGCGACGGGGGTCGAGCCGACGAAGCTCACCGCGTCGACGCCCGGGTGCTCGAGCAGAGCGTTGACGACGGTGGCGTCGCCGTGTACCACGTTGAGGACGCCCGGGGGCAGCCCCGCCTCGCTCCACAGCTCGGCCAGGCGGACCGCAGTGGACGGGTCGCGCTCGGAGGGCTTGAGGATGACCGCGTTACCCGCGGCGATGGCGTTGGCGCACATCCACAGGGGCACCATCGCGGGGAAGTTGAAGGGGGTGATCGCCGCCACGACGCCGACCGGCTCGCGCACCGAGTGCACGTCGACCCCGTCGGCCACCTGTCCCGAGAACTCACCCTTGAGGTGCTCGATCAAACCGCAGGCGTACTCGACGTTCTCCAGCCCTCGCGCGAGTTCGCCCCGTGCGTCGGGCAGCGTCTTGCCGTGCTCGGAGGTGATGAGAGCGGCGAGCTCGTCGGTGTGGGTGGCCAGCAGCTGGCGCATCGAGAACAGGACCGAGGTGCGCACCGAGAGCGAGGCCTGGGCCCACGCCGCTCCCGCTCGGCGAGCGCTCGCCACCATCTCGTCGATCAGGGCACCGTCGGCGACGGGCACGGTGGCGCTCTCGCGTCCGGTGGCCGGGTCGTAGACGGGCAGGGCGCCCGCGCCGGCGCGCGCGGCGCCGTCTAGGTAGTGGTTGATGGCTCTCATGGCACCTCTCTTCCCCGCCAATCTACCGAGGGCGCCTCGGGGTCCCGTAGGGTAAGGGCGATGAGCGCGTCGCCCCCGGCCCGGGCCCTGGCCGAGGCCGTGAGGGTCACCGAGATCGGCCCGGGACACTACGAGGCCTCGCTCTCGGAGCACTTCTCGATCATGGGCCACCCCAACGGGGGCTACCTGGAGTGTGTCGTAGCCGAGGCGGCGCGCGACGCGGCGGCCCGGTCCGGCTCGGCCCACCGCGACGTCGTGGCGATGACCGCCTCCTTCGTGGGCGGCACCCGCGCGGGCCAGGCGCTGGTCGCGGTGGAGGTCACTCGGGTCGGGCGGGGGGTCACCTTCGTCGAGGCGAAGGTCAGCCAGGCTGACCGACTCTGCGTCAGCGCGCTCGTGACGCTGGGCTCGATCGGGGCCGAGGCGCGCTACCAGAGCGGGGAGCCGCCGGAGTTGCCGCCTCTGGAGGACTGCCCGGCCTCGGAGCGCTCCGAGGAGCTCGACGTGCGCAGCGTCATCGAGGTCCGACTGGATCCGGCGACCGCGACCTGGCGCTCGGGCGGACGGGGGCGAGGAGAGGTCCGAGCCTGGCTGCGACTGGACGACGGGTCGGGACGCCGGTGGGATCCGTCGAGCCTGCTCTTCGCGTTGGACGCTCTGCCGCCGGCGACCTTCCCCCTGGGCTCGGTGGGCTGGGTGCCCACGTTGCACATGACCTCCTACGTTCGCAGGGTCCCCGAGGGTGAGTGGTTGCGCGGGCGCCAGTGGTGCGAAGTGGTGGCCGGCGACCTGGTGGACGAGCGGTGCGACCTCTTCGACGAGTCGGGAGCCCTGGTGGCGACCTCCAGCCAGGTGGCGATGGTGCGCTTCGAGCACGGCGCATGACCCGCGGCGACGTCGCGGTGACCCCGAGCTTGACGATTCCTGCCGAGGAGCTCGAGTGGCGTGTGGCGACGGCCGGCGGGCCGGGTGGTCAGCACGCCAACCGCGCGGCGACCCGCGTCGTGGTGACCTTCCGGCCTGGTCTGTCGTCCACCCTGACCCCCGCCCAGCGCGCGCGGGTCGTCGAGGCCCTGGGTGAGGTGGTGAGGGTCGGTGCCTCGAGGAGACGCAGCCAATCGCTCAATCGCCAGGCCGCCCTCGAGGTGCTCGCTCAACGCTTGGCCGAAGCGCTCACCCCGGTGCCCACTCGCCGAGAGACCCGACCGACCCGCGCCTCGCGCACGCGACGGTTGGAGGACAAGCGCGCGCGCTCGCGCCTCAAGGCCGGTCGGGGGAGGCCCGTCGAGGACTAGGGGGCCAGGCCGGCCAGGTGCTGTGAGATCGCCTCGAGGGCGTTGCGCAACGTGTCCTCCAGGGCGAGGTCGGTGTCCTCGTGGGGCCCGCGAAGGGCGGTCAGTGAGGCGTAACCGGCGGCGATCAGCGCGCCGTCGTCGTCCTCGGCCTCGTCCGAGACGTCACCGAGCGCCGGGGTGGCCGCCCCCAGGCGCAGGGGGAGTTCGCCTTCCTCGCCGAGGGGCTCGCCCCCGGCCAGGGGGCCCGCCGCCTTGACGATGCCCGCCGTGGAGATCCGCCCTCGGCGCACGCCGCGCAGCTCGGCGCCCGTGAGATTGGGGACGTTGAGGTTGAGCAGGGTGCGCGACGGTGCGCTCATCAGGTGCTCGAGGACCTCGATGGCGACGGCGGCCGCCGTGTCGTAGTGGACCTCCTCGCCCCACTGGACCGAGACCGCGAGACCCGAGAGGCCCAGCTGGGCGCCCGTCAAGATGGCGCCGACGGTGCCCGAGTGCAGCACCGACCGGCCGACATTGGCCCCGGCGTTGATGCCCGAGACGATGAGGTCGGGCCGCATCCCGAGGCTCCCCAACGCCCCGACGACGGCGCACAGCGCCGGCGGGGCCTCCAAGGCGAAGGCCGCGATCTCCTCGGCCCCGGCGATGCGGTGGCGCTGGTAGGGCACGCTCGGTCGGGCGAAGACGTCGCCGACCGCCGCGGACATGCCCGATTGGTTCACGTGGGGGGCGACGACGAGCGCCTCGCGGACCTCGCCGGCCGGGGCCCGTTCGATCCAGCGCGCGACGTGGCGGGCCAGCGTGGCCAGTCCCGGGGCGCCGATCCCGTCGTCATTGGTGATGAGGATGCGCACAGGGCGTACGATAACGGCCGTGCGTGACCGTCTCGTGACCCGACGGGAGGTGGGCTGATGCTCCCCTCGGGCGAGCAGATCGCCATCGCCCACGGCGACCAGCGAGCCGTCATCACTGAGGTGGGGGCGACGCTGCGCACCTACGTGAAGGGCGGTGTGCCCGTCGTGGAGGGATTCGCCGCCGACGAGGTGCCCACCGGCGCTCGCGGGCAGGTCCTCTTCCCGTGGCCCAATCGACTGGGCGTGGGGGGCTGGTCCTTCTCCGACCGGCACGCCCGCTCCTCGGCCGATGACCTGTCCAACGCCACCGCGCTACACGGACTCGTGCGCTGGCGGCCCTTCAAGGTCGAGGCGGTCAATCAGAACCGCTGCGTGCTCTCGCTCGTCCTGCACCCCTCGCCGGACTTCCCCTTCCTCAGCGAGGTGGCGGTCGCCTACCACCTGGGGTCCTCGGGTCTGACCGTGACGACCACGGTCACCAACCGCGACGAGGTGCCGATTCCCTTCGGCCTGGGCTTTCACCCCTACCTCGCCGTCACCACACCGACCATCGAGGGGGCCGAGCTGTGCGTCCCGGCGAGGGCCTTCGTGGCGGCCGACGACCAGCAACTGCCCACTGGGGAGATCCTGCCGGTCTCGGGCCACGCCCTCGACTTCTCACGGGCCAAGTCGGTCAACGGCCACGAGCTCGACGTGACCTTCACCGAGCTGGTCCGCGACGACCTCGGACTGGCGACCGTCTCGCTGCGCGACTCGACCGGAGCGGAGGTGGAGGTCTCGATGGACCGCAACTTCCCCTACGTCCAGGTCTACACCGGGGACCACCTCGAGCGGGGACGTCGGCGCACCGCGGTGGCCGTCGAGCCGATGACCTGTCCTCCTGATGCGTTGCGCAGTGGCAAGGACATCGTCGTGCTCGAGCCGGGCCAGCACTGGGCGGGTTCGTGGCGCATGCGTCGGCGCACGCCGTGAGTGAGCGGGTCTCACTGGTCACGGGTTCGACGAGCGGCATCGGGCTGGCCGTCGCGAGACGACTGATCGCTCGGGGCGATCGGGTCGTCTTCCACTCGAGCACCTCGGTGGAGGAGGGGGAGCGACTGGCCGCTCAGAGCCCGGGCGCTCTTTACCGGCGGGCCGACCTCGCGGACGAGGAGCAGTGCACCCGACTGGTCGACGAGGTCCTCGCCGAGACGGGCCGACTGGACCTGCTGGTCAACAACGCGGGCACCACTCGCGTCATCCCCCATGCCGACCTCACCTCGGCCACCCGGGAGATCTGGCGCGAGATCTTCGAAGTCAACCTCTTTGGCACGTGGTCGGTCTCCGTGGCGGCGATCGAGGCACTGCGCGCCGCGCGGGGCTCGATCGTCAACGTCAGCTCCATCGCGGGGCTGCGGCCGACCGGCTCGTCCATTCCGTACGCCGCCTCCAAAGCCGCCCTAAACCACCTGACCGTGCTGCTCGCCAAGGTCGTGGGCCCCGAGGTGCGCGTCAACGCCGTCGCCCCCGGTCTGGTCGACACACCCTGGACCGCCGACTGGGACGTCGTACGGGACTTCGTGACCAAGGTCGCCCCTCTTCGTCGCAGCGCCACCCCCGACGACGTTGCCGAGGCGGTCCTGTCGCTCGCCGAGGCGGCCTACGTCACCGGTCAGGTCGTCGCGGTCGACGGCGGGCTCACCCTCGCCACCTAGGCGGCACGGCGGGGGGAACGGCCAGGCGGATGCCTCGGGCGAGGAGCCTGGTGGCCGGCGCAACGAGGGCGGCCGCCGGGGCCGGAGGTGCCTCGAGCGCCAACCCCTCTCGGGCCCAGGGCTCGAGGAGCCCGAGCGCCGCCTCCACGAGCAGACGGTAGGCGGCGCGCTGGGCCGGTGCGCGATGGACGCCGCGAAGGATGAAGTCGCGCGCCTCGGCCCCTTCGGGGCTCAGGCGTAGCTCGGGGCGAAAGGCGTCGATCTGGTCGCGCAACTCGGCCACGGAGTGGGGGACTCGCTCGGCCCCCAGCGCCGTCGCGGTGGCGGCGACGTCGTCCACGTACTCGTCAGCCTCGTGGGCCACCAGAGGGCGAGCACCGTAGCGCTCGTAGGCGGCGAGGAACATCGCCGAGCCCGCGCAGTGAATCCACTCGAGGAGGTGAGGGTCGCCGGCCCGGTAGGGACGTCCGTCGTCGGCGACGCCGCGGACCCCCTCGTGGATGGCCCGCACCCGCTCGATGGCCGCCTCCGCCCGGTCGCGCGGCCCGTAGGTCGTGACGCCGATGAAGTTGGCGGTCTGGAGCACCCGGCCCAGGGGATCGTCCCGGTAGCGCGAGTGCTGGGCCACCCCGGCCATCGAATGCGGGTGCAGCATCTCGAAGAAGAGAGAGGCGAGGCCACCGACCATCATCGAAGGGAGGTCGCCGTGGACGAGCCTCGCCACGGCGTCGACTCTCGTGAAGGCCAGCTCGGGGTCCTCACAGATCGCCGGGGGATCCTGGGTCAGTCCCGCGGATCGGCGGATTCCCTGATTGACGCGCTGGCGCAGCCTCTCGGGGGCCTCGCCGACCCACTGGGCGATGCTCATCGGTCCTCCTCGGGCCCAGTGTACGGCCGGACCGGCGCCGCCCCGTCGGCGGCTGCGACACTGGAGGGGTGACGGCCCAGCCCGCGCTCTCCCCGACGACGGCCCCGACCGTCGAGCCGCGCGACGACGCGCTGGCGCAGCGGGTCTGGAACGTGATCGTCTGGGACGATCCGGTCACCCCGATGCCGGTGGTGGTGATCATCCTGCGGCGGATCTTCGGCTACCCCAACAACAAGGCCACCCAGCTGATGCTGAAGGTCCATCACGAGGGCCGCGCCATCGTGTGGTCCGGCGCCAAGGAGCGCGCCCAGGGATACTGCGCGAAGCTCCAGGCTTCTGGACTCCAGTCGACGATCGAGCAGGAGGACTGATGGGCCGGCATCGACTGTTCGTGCGCCGACGGGACGGTCGAGTGGAGGTTCGCCTCAACGACGCGGGTCGCGAGGTGGTCCGCGAGGCGGTGGGCCACGTGGTGGCCGCCGAGCAGGACCCCGACCACGAGTGGCGCTCGGCCCTCAGCCCACCGCTCGACCCGTCAGCCGACGTCGACGATCCCGTCGCGGTGCTCGCGCGGGGTCAGGAGATCTCGCGACACGCCGAACTCGTGGTGCTGACGCTGCGGGAGCAGTTCCTTACCGAGGCGGAGGCCTGGGCTTGGCTGACGACCCTGCAGGTCGCCCTGCGCGCGACCGCACTCTCGCTCGGCCTGATCGACGAGGCCCGGCTCGAGGGCGCCCCACCGGAGGACCTCGTGACGGTGCGCACCCTGCAGCAGCTGTTGTTCGACCTCGCCGAGGCCCTCTAGGGATAGACCGAGAAGCGGGCGCGAACGGCGAAGCCGACCGCGGAGTAGAGGGCGCGCGCCCCGTCGTTGTCGTGTCCCACGCCGAGCCCGATCCAGGGGTCGCCGAGCTCGTGGGCCCGCGCGACGGACCCCTCCACGAGGCGGTGAGCCCACCCGCGCCGGCGAGCGTCTCGGCGGGTGGCCACCGAAGCGAGCAGAGGCAGGCCGGACTCCCACCGGGTGAGTGCGCAGGTCGCCACGGGCCCCTCCTCGTCGTAGAGGGTGGGCCACTCGATGACCTCGGGGTCGCCGGGGAGGACCGCCGAGTGCGGGGCGTTCTCAGCGAGGAAGGCGGCGATGGCGCCCTCGCCCTCGAGCGCGAAGTCGGTGAGCCCCGTGGTGGCCCCAGGGGAGGTGGGTCGTGACAGGAAGTCCCACCGGTCACGACGGTGCCGACCCATGAGGACCTCGCTGCCCTCGTCGACCAGCCAGGTCGACCACCCCTCTTCGGGCGCGAGGTCCCCGAAGAGCGCCCCGACGACGTCCGTGTCGACCAAGGTGAGCGAGAGCGAGCGCCCGCTGCGGCGGGCGTTGCGGAACTGGCGCGGAGAGAGCAGGAACTGGGCAGCCGATCCCTCGCCCCAGATCTCGCGTGCCCACTCGAGCGCCACCTGCCACTGCTCGGTGCGCTCTTCCACGGGCTCACGGTAGCCAGCGCCCGGGGTACCATCGGCACTTCGACCCGAGGAGACGGTGGACACCACGATGCGTAGAGCCTTGGACGGTCCCTGGTGAGGATCCTTGTCACCGGGGCCGCGGGGTTCATCGGCTCCAACACCGCCGAACTCCTCCTCGACGAGGGACACCAGGTGGTGGCCCTCGACGACCTGAGCCACGGCCAGCGCGCGAACGTGCCCTCGCGGGCCGAGTTCGTCCAGGGGGACTTCGGCGACCCGACGGTGGTGAGAGAACTCGGGGCCTTTGACGCCTGCGTCCACTTCGCCGCCCTCATCGAACCGGCCGAGTCGATGCGCGAGCCGGAGCGCTTCTTCGACGTGAACGTGGGCTCGACGATGCGCCTGACCCGTGCGCTGGTCGACGGGGGGACGACGCGCTTTGTCTTCTCCTCCTCCTGCGCCGTCTACGGCGACCGGGTCGACGGGGAGATCGACGAGGAACAGCCCGTCGTGCCCCACAGCCCCTACGGGCAGAGCAAGGCCATGGTCGAGCAGGCTCTGGCGTGGCTCAGCGCCCGGGGCCGGATGAGGGTCGCGAGCTTGCGCTATTTCAACGCGGCCGGGGCCACGGCGGCCCACCCTGAGGACCATCGCCCCGAGACCCACCTGATCCCGCTCGCGCTGTCGGTGGCGAGCGGGGCGCGCGAGTCGCTGTCGCTCTTCGGGGGCGACTATCCGACTCGCGACGGTACCTGTGTGCGCGACTACGTCCACGTCCTCGACCTCGCGGAGGCTCACGCGCGAGCTATCGAGGCTCTCGAGAGCAACGAGGAGCTCGTGCTCAACCTGGGCACGGGGCTGGGCTCGACGAACCTCGAGGTGGTCGAGGCCGTGCGACGCGCGACCGGTCACCCCGTGCCGATCGTGCGCGCGCCGCGCCGGCCCGGTGACCCGTCGGCCGCGGTGGCGAGCAACACTCGGGCCCGCGAGGTCCTCTCGTGGACGCCACGGCGTTCAACGCTCGACCAGGTCGTCGCCGACGCCTGGGCTCATTTCGTCGGTCGCTGAGCGGCCCGCGCCGTTGCCGGTAGGGGAATTGAGAGATCTTTGATATCTCTCTGGGTGGGCCTTGACCTGCGGTTGGAACCGTGGGTCCATGAAGTTTTCCGCTCTCACCAAGGGCTTCCAGCGCACCACCTCCCGCCGCGCCTCACGCGTCGCCGTGCTCGCCTCGGCCCTCACCGTCCTTCTCGGCTTCACCACCTTCGCGGTGGCCTCCGCCTCCCCCTACCAGACGGTCCAGCTGGCTCGGGCCTCGCTCCAGGCGCGCTACACCCAGTTCGGCGGGGCCCAGAGCACCCTCAGCACTTTCGACTCCTTCTCGCCCGGCCGTCACCACGGCGGCGGGAACTTCGGCTCCTCCACCACGACGACGGTCGCTCCCTCGCCGACCACCACGGTCGCCCCCACGCCCACCAGCACGACGACCCTGGGACCGGTCGCCACGACCTCGACGACCTCGACCACGTCGGCCCCCGCGACCACGACGACCGTGGCCCCCGTCACGACCACGACCGCCGCTCCCGTGACGACCACGACGGCCGCCACCGCCTTCCCGGTCGGCACGGCCGACTCGTCGGAGCCGTCGGGCATGGCGCCGCCGAGCGCGTCGGCGCTCTCGGGCTACAGCCAGTCCTACGTCACCGACTTCTCCGGCTCGAGCCTGCCGAGCGGCTGGTACACCTACTCGGGCCAGCCCGGCGGTGACCCGGGCGCCCAGTGGGCCCCCGGCCACGTCCAGGTGAGCGGCGGACTGCTCCAGCTCAACACCTACCAGGACTCCAGCTACGGCGGGGAGTGGGTTAGCGGCGGACTCTGCCAGTGCGGCCACGCCCAGGCCTACGGCGCTTACTTCGTGCGCGCCCGCCTCACCGGTGCCGGTCCGACGGGGGTCATGCTCCTGTGGCCGTCGGCCAACGTGTGGCCGCCCGAGGTCGACTTCAACGAGACCGGTGGTGGCGTCGGTGGGACCTCGGCGACGGTGCACTACTCCTCGACGAACAAGCAGGACCAGCGCAGCCTCTCGATCGACATGACCAAGTGGCACACGTGGGGCGTCATCTGGACCCCCACCTCGATTACGTACACTGTGGACGGCCGGGTCTGGGGAACGGTGACCAACACCGCGGAGATTCCGAGCATCGCCATGACGCTCGACCTCCAGCAGCAGACCTGGTGCTCTTCTGGCTGGGCCTGCCCCTCGACGCCCCAGTCCATGCAGGTCGACTGGGTGGCGGAGTACACCGCGGCCTGAGGTCTCGAAATCGCGGCGACCAGGCCGGGAAGAATCATTTTATTGACAGTGCCAGCGATGCTTTGAGAGGATGACGGGTGCAAGGGCAGATGGGGAGACGTTCGCTAGTGGGGACTGAGCCTGGTGTCGGGTCACGGCCCGACCGCGGCGGTGCCTCGGCCACTCGGCCGGCGAACCCCACGACGTCGGTCGTGATCCCGACTTTGAATGAGGCGGGGAACCTCCCGTACGTCCTCAACACGATCCCCGAGTGGGTCGACGAGATCCTGCTCGTCGACGGGCGCTCGGCCGACGACACCGAGCGCGTCGCCAAGGTCCTGTGGCCCAATGTGCGCATCGTGCACGAGACGACCGCGGGCAAGGGTGCGGCCCTGCGCACCGGGCTCAACCGGGCCAAGGGCGACATCATCATCGCGATCGACGCCGACGGCTCCATGGACGGCACGGAGATCCCTCGCTTCCGCGACGCTCTGCTGCAGGGCGCGGACTACGCCAAGGGCAGCCGATTCATGGCCGGGGCCGGGTCGGCCGACATCACCCGGTTCCGCCGCTTCGGCGACTGGGGCATCGGCATGCTGATCTGGACCCTCTTTGGGGGTCGGCGGTACTCGGACGTGACCTACGGCTACTTCGCCCTGTGGGCGGACGCGGTGGACCGGCTGAACATCGACACCGACGGCTTCGAGGTCGAGACCTTGATCGGCATCAGGGCCCGGCGCGCGCGGTTGCGTATCACCGAGGTGCCCTGCTTCGAGTCGGATCGGATCCACGGCGTCTCCAACCTCTCGGCCGCCAAGGACGGCCTGAGGATCTTCCGCACCATCGTGCGCGAGCGCCTGCGCGGTTACCAGCCGGCGTCGCCCTCCTCTCGGGGAGCATCGTCATGAGCGATCGTCACGAGGTCGTCGTGGCCGGACCGAGCTCCCATCTGACGGTGCCAGGGCTGGTCGTCACCGAGATCGTCAACGCCCTGGCCGCGAACCGGCCGGTGACCCGCGTCGAGGTGGACCTCGGGGTCGACTACGAGACCGGCCTGCATCGCGCGCCGTCACTCGCCGCGGCCCACAGTCAGGCGCGCATCACCGGCGTCACCCATCGAGTGGCTCCCGTGGCGGCCCGTCCTCGGGGACAGGCGCTACGCCAGTGGATCTCCAAGGAGGTCGAGGTAGCGGTGGCCTTCGCCTGGCCCAGCCTCGACAACAGCTGGATCCGCCAGCTGGTCACCGCCGCCCATCGAGTGGGGGCGGCCGCGGTCGTGGTGTGCGTCAGTCTGCCGCGCTCGAGTCGGGGGCGCCTGGCGAGCCTGGTGGACCAGGTGCGCGACGCCGATCTGGTGCTCGTGGGCTCGCCGATCGACGCCCAGGAGCTGCGCGGCCACCTCGGGCCGGGCGGACCGGCGGTGGAGTACCACGGCGCCCTCGCTCTGCACGGTCGCTCGGGACGCCGGTCGATCTACGAGATCTCCGCCTTCCTGCCCCGAGACAACGCCACGGTCCTCTCCACCCTCCTGGCCGCCTTCGACGCGATCCCCGAGGCCTGGATCGACCGGTACCAGCTGAACGTCATCATGCGCTACGAGGGGGAGGAGGTGCCGTCACTCGTCGAACGCAGCTACCACCGCGAGTTCGTGCGCCTCGTCGACCGTGATCTCACGTCCGAGCAGGTCTCCGAGCTCGCCGAGATGTCCTCGGCGGTCATCGTCGCCGACCCGGCGGTGGACTCGCGGGCCTTCATCACCGCGATGCACCACGGCATCGCGACAGTCGTGCTCGCCGAGTCGAACCCCCCGCGAGTCGGCCAACGCTACGTCGGTGGACTGCTGGCCGACGTCAACCGGCCGGTGTCGGTACACGTCGCTCTGAACCACGCCCTGCGCCTGGCCGAGCTGCAGTTCCCGACTCCCGAGTCGTGGGACGACCTGGCCGCCCGGCTCACCACCTCGACCCGCCGGAGCCGTACCGGCGACTTCGCGCTGCAGGTCGTCCCGCCGGCGCCATGAGCGCCACCGTCGTCCTGTGCGCCTTCACTGAGGAGCGATGGGAGGACCTCAGCGCGGCCGTGGCCTCGCTGGGAGCCCAGACTCGCCCTCCCGACCAGGTCGTCGTCGTGATCGACCACAACGACTCCCTCCTCGAGCGGGCACGCTCGGCCTTCAAGGGAGCCGAGGTCGTGGCGAGCACCGGGCCGCGTGGTCTCTCGGGAGCGCGCAACACCGGTGTCGAGCTGGCCACCGGCGACGTCGTCGCCTTCTTGGACGACGATGCCCAGGCCGAGTCTGACTGGCTGGAGCGACTCCTCGAGCCCTTCGCCGAGCCCGAGGTCGCGGGCGTGGGGGGATGGATCCTGCCCCGCTTCGACGGACCCGAGCCGACCTGGTTCCCCCGGAGCTTCCTGTGGGTGCTCGGTTGCAGCTACGACGGCCTGCCACCCGACGGCGAGTCGATCCGCAACCCCATCGGGGCCTCGATGGCCCTGCGGCGCCAGATGATCCTCGAGGCGGGCGGATTCGCCAGTGACCTCGGACGGATCGGCACCATCCCCCTCGGCGGGGAGGAGACCGAGATCTGCATGCGCTACGCCCGTCAGCACCCCGAGGCCCGGTTCGTGCTGGCCCGGCGCTCCATGGTGCGCCACCACGTCGTCGCGACCCGACTGACGACGCGCTACTTCGCGCGGCGCTGCTACGCGGAGGGACTCTCGAAGGCGGCCATCGCGGCCCTCGCGGGCGGTGTCGGCTCGCTCGGTGCCGAGCGACGTCACGCGGCGACCGCCATGCCGCGCGAGCTGGTGCGGTCCCTCCTCGCCCTTCCCCGCGAGGGGGTACCGGCCGCCCGGCGGGCGGGCCTCGTGGCCCTGGGCGCGGCGGCCACCCTGGCCGGTCTCTGGCGGGGCCGCGGCTCCAAGGGCCGGGCGGCGCGTGAGGGGATTGACGAGGTCGTGCGCGACCCTCGTGAGATCAGCCCCGTCACCTTGGTCCGAGTCGATCTCGACGATCCCACCGCGCTCGCCAGCGTCCGTACCTCTCCCGGCGCGCGAATCTGGATGGAGGTGCTGCGACACCACCAGGTGGTCGGGGTCCTCGAGACCGTGGCCGATCGAGAGGGGATCAGCGAGGAACTGGTCGCCGACCTGGCGCGCCGCTACGAGCCCGCCTCCTCTTCCTCCTGGGTCAAGCTGCCTGCCGAGCTTCTTCCCCGGGCCAGCGTGATCGTGGCCACCATTGGCCAGCGCCCCGAGCTGTTGCGCGGCACCGTTCGCTCCCTCCTCGACCTCGACTACGGGGACTTCGAAGTCATCGTGGTGGACAACCGCC
>CAYUZO010000039.1:0-17449 GCA_964449735.1 uncultured Ferrimicrobium sp. | reverse complement strand
GGGGAGGCCGGCTCGGCCTGGGCGGGCGTGGCGGGAGGCGGGGCGGTCGGGTTGGCGGCGTGGGTGAGGGCGCTCAGCGTGCCCGCCGCGACCAGTCCGGCCGCCAGCAGCGCCGCCAGCGGGGCGCGCCTAGCCACGCTCACCCCGAGCGTGGCGGGCCGCGCCGCGGCGCCGGGCGGCGCCGGCGCCGAGCGCCCCGAGCCCCCCGAGTCGACCGAAGCCGAGCGCGCCGAACAGCCACACCAGCAGGGTCGCCCCCGCGAGCAGGCCGTTGAAGGGCCACGCGGACAGGCGGACCTGGGCCGTGGTGCCCGCGGGGGTGTCGGACCCGAGGGTGAAGGTGGGGGCCCAGCCGTCCACCAAGGACCGCGTGGCGTGACCCGCGCCGAGCGAGAGGGTGAAGTCGCTCGCCGGGGCGAGGCCCACGCTCACCTGGTCCCCGGCGGCGACCGGGCCGGCGGCGAAGGTCCCCGCGTCGGGGGCCAGCGCGCCCACGTGGCCGCTCGGGGCGGCGACGGTGACGGTGCCCCGGTAGAGGGCGTCGCCGTAGACGAGGACGTCCGGCGTCGTCAGCTCGAGCGCCAGGTCGGTCTGGTTGGCGAGCGAGGCGGTCAGGGTCGAGGGCACCGGGTCCACCGGGGCGCTCTGGACCCCGGCGATCGAGGGGGCCGCCGAGTTCATCACGACGAGCGAGGAGACCCCGGCGGTCGCGAGCAGGGACCCGAGGTGGACGGTGCGCCCCTCGAGGGCCAGGGCCACGTCGTGGATGAGACGGTCGGAGGGGCCGGCGTCGGCCGTCGCGAAGAGGCTGTTGCCCCCCGGCAGGCCGTCGAGGGTGGTCGCCACCGCGAGCCCCGGGGCGACCGACCAGCCCGCGAGGGGCAGCACCGAGGGGTCGCCCAGCCACAGCACGCGGTAGGCGCCCGCGCCGCTCGGGGCGAGCGCGCTCAGGGACTGGGCGGTGGAGCTGGTGGGCAGGTCGAAGCGTCCGCTGCCGAGCGCCCCGACGAAGGGCACGACCGTCGCGGTGGCGAGCAGGGCGACGGCGCCCGCGCTCAGTTGGCGCCAGCCAAAGCCCACCTGGCGCAGGTCCCGCTCGAGCGAGCTGATGCCCAGTCCCACGAGGGTCGCCAGGCACAGGGCGTAGAGGGCGAGGAGGACGTCGAGGTCGGGGGTGAACGGACCCATCCAGTGCCGCGCCGACAGCGCCGCCACGATCAGCGACAGCGCCGCGGCGGCGGCGACCGGGTCGGCCAGCTGGCGCCGCTCGGCGCGGGTGATGGCGTAGCCGAGCACGGCGGCCGCCGGCAGGAGATAGCCCCACCAGCCCGCGCCGAAGGCCCCGTCGGCGGCCCGCGCCAGCGTCGCGAAGGACGGCGTCGACCAGGGACCGCGCGCCAGGCCGAGCAGCTGGAGGCCCTGGCGTCCCCCGAGCAGCGTCGTGACGACGAGGGGCGCGAGAAGCAGGACCACCCGCCCGAGGACCAAGCCCAGGGCCGACCAGGGCCGGGCCGGGCCGAGGCGTCCGAGCTGGCGGGCGAGCCAGAGGGCGAGGGCCACGATCACCAGGTCGACAATCACGGGGGGTGCCAGGGCGATCAGCACCGCCGCGAGCATCGCGGCCACCATGCGCTGGCCCGCCGGGGTCGCCCGCCACCCGCGCTGGCCGAAGGGGACCGAGGCCGACGCCGTGGCGTAGCCGTCGACCTCGGCGAGGGACAGGAGGCGCCGGGTGAGGAAGGGCAGGCCGGCGACCACCGCCAGCACGTCGATACGACCCTGGGCGACCATGTCGAGCCCGAGGGGGGCGGCGAGGTAGAGGAAGGAGGCGACGACCCGCGCGCGGTTCGAGACCCGGCCCTTCAAGAGACGGGCCACCCCGATCGAGCCGATCGGCGCGGCGAAGATCAGCGCGATGCGCGGCAGGATGCCCATCCGCCCGGCGACGAAGGTCCCCGCGAGGGCCAGCACCCCGTACCCCGGGGCGCCCGGGGCGCCCGATCCCAGCCCCACCGGGGACCAGCTGGCGAACAGGTGGCGCCATGAGCCCCACCACGAGTCGAGCGGCGCCAGGCGCCCCACGAGTGGCAGGTGCATCGCCACGAGGTTGCGCGCGCCGATCGTCCAGGCCAGGGCCAGGGCCGCGATCACGAGGGCCTGGGAGCGGAAGCTCGTGAGCAGGCGCTGGCCCCGGCGACCGCCCTCGTCGAGGGCGCCGGCGAACTCGTCGAACTCCTCGGCCTCGGAGAAGGCGGCGGCGAATCCGACCCCCGAGCCGGGCTCGGCCGGCTCGGCGAGGCTCGGAGGCTCCCCCTCGGGGGCCGGCAGGATCCCGCGAGCGGCGTCGAGGCCCTCTCTGATCAGGGTCGTGACGAAGCGCTTGAGCCGCGGGGCGCCCCCGACCTGGAGCTGGCGGAGGTCCCCGTCGGCGAGGACCGCCACCTCTCGGCGCAGTCGGCGACGGTCGCGCACCCGACGCCGGTGAAATGCCAGCCACCGCCAGGCCCCGAGGATGGCCCCGGCCCGGTCGGTGTCCCGTCCCACCAGGGCGACGACCACCTCGACCGCGTCGAGGGCGGCGAGCAGCGGCAGGACCACCCACAGGCTCCGCCAGCTCCAGCCCGTGGCCACGACGAGCAACTGGTGGCGGCGCAGCAGGTCCTGCCGGCTGGCCCGGCGGGTGCCGATGGCAGTCACCGTCCGCTCGGCGGTGAGGACGGTCTCGCGGTGGGCCACCCGCGCCGAGGGCACCACGACGATGCGCGCGCCGGCCACCTGGGCCCGCCAGCACAGGTCGAGGTCCTCGCCGAGGGCGGGGATCAGCGGATCGAAGCCGCGCAGCGCGGCGAAGAGGTCGGCGCGCACCAGCGTCACGCCGCCGGGCGCGACGAAGACGTCGCGCTCGAGGTCCTGCTGACCGTGGTCGATCTCGCCGGGCTCGATGCGCTCCTGGACGACGCCGAAGCGGTCGCAGGTCTGACCCACGTGCAGCAGCACCAGGGGGTCCTCGTAGGTGACCACCTTGGGCGTCACGATGCCGGCGTTGGTGCGAAAGGCCCCCTCGACCATGCGGCTCACCGCGTCAGGGTCGAGGCGCACGTCGTCGTGACAGAGCAGGTAGAAGGCCGCGCCCTGGGTCATCAGGGAGGCCTCGTTGCAGGCGGCGCCGAAACCGCGGTTCTCCTCGAGGACCCGCACGAAGGCCTGGGGCGCCACGGCGGCCACCCGGGCGGCGGCCTCGGGGTCGCCGTGGGCCAGCACGAGGATCCCGAGCGCGGAGTAGTCCTGGGCCACCAGAGAGGCCAGGGTGGCCTCGAGTCCCGGACCGGGGGCGGTCGTGATGACCACGGCGACGACGGCCGGAGCGCGCGCTTCCATCAGACCCTCCAGGCTACTGTCCCCCTTGGCGCCCCCCAGGACGGCCGGCCCGCGAAGGCCTCTTGTCCTGCCTGGTCAGAGGGTGCGACCGTCGGTCCACTCCGCGATCACGTCCTCCAGCGAGCGCGACAGGGGGATCCGCGGGCTCCAGCCCGTCGCGCGGGCCAGCTTGCTGGCGTCGCCGCGCAGCACCGGCACCTCGACCGGGCGCACCAGTGCCGGGTCCACCTCGAGACGGACCCCCGGGGCGAGGCGCTCGACGAGCTCGGTGGCCAGCTCGCCGATGGCGACGTCGTGACCGGAGGCGACGTGGTAGGTCTCGCCGGGCCGCCCGTGCTCGAGCAGCCCGCGGTAGGCCCTCACCACGTCGCGCACGTCGGTGAAGTCACGTCGCGCCGAGAGGTCGCCGACGGCCACGACCGCGCGCCCCTCCTCGCGCGCCTCGAGGAGACGGGAGATGAGGGCCGGCACCACGAAGGACCGGGCCTGGCCGGGGCCGACGTGGTTGAAGGGGCGCGCGACCACGACCCGCTGGGCGAACTGGCGCGCCGCCTCGCGCGCGACCTGCTCGGCCTCCAGCTTGGACCGCCCGTAGGGGCTGACCGGACGGGGTGGGCGGGCCTCGGTGAGCGGCAGCTCACCGGGCTCGACGATCCCGTAGACCTCGGCCGAGCTGACGAGCAGCGTCAGCGCGTCCAGCCCCGCGTGGCGCAGCGCCGCCAGCAAGTGGGCGGTGCCGCCGACGTTGACCCGCTCGGCCGCCTCGGGGTCTCGCCAGGAGTCCCCCACGTGGCTGAGCGCCGCCAGGTGGCAGACCGCCTCGGGGGCGGCCTCGGCGACCGCGGACGCCATCGCCTCGCCGTCGGTGACGTCGACCTCCCGGTCGACCTCGACGATCTCGTCGCCCCGCTCGCGCAGGTGGGCCACGAGGTGGCGCCCGACGAAGCCGCGCGCGCCGGTCACGAGGACCCTCACGTGGCGCCCCTCGCCCGGTCGTAGGCCTCGAGGTGTCGGGCGACCGTCTGCTCCCAGGTGAACAGCTCGGCCCGCGCGCGCGCCCGGGCACCGTGGGCCGCGCGGGCGGTGCCGGTGCGGTTCAGACAGGTCCGCAGCGCCTCGGCCAGCCCGGGCGCGTCGCCCACCGCCACCAGGTCCGCGGCCTCCCCGGCGACCTCGGCCATGACGGTCTCAGCGCTGGTGACGACCTGGGCTCCGCAGGCCAGGGCCTCGAGCACCGGCAGTCCGAAGCCCTCGCCCCGCGAGGGGTAGGCGACGGCGCCGGCGCGCCGCAGCAGGGCCGGCAGGGCGGGCTCGCTCACGTAGCCCAGACGCCGGATGCGGCTCGTGGCCCCGTGGGTCGCCAGGCGCCGCTCGAGGTCGGCGGTGCCCCACCCGGACTGACCGGCCAGCCAGAGCTCGATCTCGGGGTCCTCGCCGGCGAGGTCCGCGAAGGCGTCCAGCAGGACGTCGAGACCCTTGCGCGGCTCGGCGGTGCCCACGAAGAGGATGAAGGGACGGGTGGGCACCAGCCCCTCGACCTCGAGGACGTGATCGTCGTCCGCCCCCGCCGGCGTGAAGCGCTCCAGGTCGACGCCGAGGGGCGCCACCACGACGGCGGCCCTCACACCGACGTGCTCGGAGAGCTCGTCGGCGGTGTGCTGGGACACGCAGATCACGACCTCGGCCCGTCGGGCGGCGCGAGCGATCGCGCGGCGAAAGAGGGCGACCTTGCTCGCCTGGTGCCACTCGGGGTGGGTGAAGAAGGTGAGGTCGTGGATGGTCACGACCGAGGGGACTTCGAGCCCGCGGGGCATCGTGTAGTGCGGCGAGTGGAAGACCTCGCAATGCCGGGCCGGGGCGCTGCGTCCGAGGGCCACCGCCTCGTAGAGCAGACGAGCGGGCCGGGCGTCGGGCACCTCGGCCTCGCGCTGCGCGCGCGGCGAGATCCGGGCCCAGCGCTCGGCGTCGCCGCGACGGGTCACCAGGGTGAGCTCGACGCCGGCGGCGGGGAGGCGCTGGGCGATCTCGACGATGTAGCGCCCGGCCCCCGCCGGTCGAGCCGGGACGGCCGAGACGTCCAGAGCGACCCTCACGCCCAGGCCGCCAGGTGGTCGAGGGCGCACTGGCGCCAGGTCAGGTCCGCGACCGCACTCACACGGGCCGCGCGGGCCGCCACGTCCCCGGGCGCGCGCGCCGCGCGCACGAGGGCGCCGGCGATCGAGTCCACCTCGAGCGGAGCGGCGAGTTCGACCCCCTCCCGTCCGGCCACGCTCGGCGTCGTCTCACTCGCCACGACGGCCGTCCCGCGGGCCAGCGCCTCGACCGGCGGCAGGCCCCACCCCTCGGCCACCGGCACGTAGGCGCACACCGCCGCCGCGCCGACCAGACCGTGGAGCAGCGACCGCTCCACCGAGCCGAGCACGACCGCGTCGGCGGTGTCGACCGCCCCCCAACCGGCCGGTCCCACCAGCACGAGGGGCCCGAGTCCGGCCTCCTCGGCCCGGGCGCGACGGTGGGCCTCGATGAGGCGCGCGAGGTTCTTCCTCGGCTCGCGGGTCCCGACGTAGAGCGTGTAGGGACCCTCGACGCCGGCGCGCGCCAGCTCGGCGCGCACCCGCTCGACCGGCGCGGCGGGACTGCGATCGACCCCTAGGCGGGCGAAGTGCAGCCGGGAAGGCTGGACCCCGAGGTCGGCGAGCCGCGCCACGAGCGTGGGCGAGGTGGCGATGATGGTCAGCTCCTCGCGCCCGAGCAGTCGGCCCAGGCGCCGCTCGTGGAACCGTCGGCCCCGCGCGGTCGAGGCGTTGGGCTCGTCGCGCCACAAGAGGTCGTGCAGCGCGACGCTGTGGCGCGCCCCCCGGGCCCCCCGGGAGGGCCCGGCCAAGGTCGTCGCGTGGACCACCGAGGCCTGGCGCGGCACGGCGACGGGCCAGTCCCACCACAGGCGCGTCAGCGCCGCCACCGTGAAGGGCGCCTGAGCCAGGGTGAGCGAGTCGGCGAGCCCCTCGGGCCGGGGCCCGCGCGGGGCGAGTGCCACGAGGTCGAGCTCGCGCTCGGCGGCGAGCTCGCCCAACCCCTCGAGCAGACCCCGGACGTAGGTGCCGATCCCCCCGGGCTGTGGGCGGTAGAGCTGGTCGATCCCGAGCGCCACGACCCGCCTCACGGCCGCCATCCTTCCACGAGGCCGCGGTAGAGCTCCTCGTAGGCCCCGGCCGCCGTGGCGGCGGAGAAGTCCTGAGCCCGGGCGAGTCCCGCGGCCACCTGCACGGCGCGGCGGGCCTCGTCGTCGAAGAGCTCCCCGACCCGCGCGACGAGCCCCTCGTCGGAGTCGACGAGCGAGGCGGCCCCCTCGAGCAGCTCGCGGGTGGCGGCCGTGGAGCGCGCGACCGTCGGCACACCCGCGCTCAGGGCCGCGACGGCGAAGGAGGGAAACCTCGCCCCATCGGAGAGGTGCACCACGACTCGGGCGCCCCCCAGGGCCTCGCGGGCGCGCTCGCGGGGACGCGCCTCGACCTCCAGTCCGGCCGCGCGCAGCCTCTGACGGGCCTGCGCACTGGCCACCATCACGACCCGCGCGCCCCGCGCGGCCGCCACCTCGGCGAGGGGTCGGGCCAACTCGATGGCCCGCTCGACGACCCCGGTGACGTTGACGACGAGGTCCGAGCCGTCGACCGTGCGCTCGAGGACCGGCACCGCGGGCGGCAGGACCCGGACCTGAGACCGGGGCGCCCCGAGGACCTCGAGGACCTCGAGGCTCGCCGCGCGGCTCGACGCGACCAGGGTGGCCCCGCGGGCGAGCACCCTCTCGAGAGCCGCGACGCGCTGGTGGATGCGGCTCTCCTCGCGCAAGGGCCGCAGGTCGTCGACCGAGACGACGAGGGCCGCGCGGGTGGGCGGGGTCACGAGACCGGCGACGTGCACCACGTCGACGGCCTCACGCCGGTCGATCGCCGGGCCCCGTCCGCGCCGCCACCACGGCCCCCAGAGGCGCCGGCCCGGAGCGGCCCGCTCCTCGGGGCCCACGGGCCCCCTCGAGCGCCACCGCCGCACCTCGACGCCGCGCGCGCTGAGCGCGTCGGCGAGGTCGCGCATCGAGTCGCCGAGCGACTCGAGCGAGCCGTCGAGGTCGAGCGCGACCCTCAGGGTCATCGCTCCAGCAGGTCGAGGACCCGACTGGTCCACTCGGGCCACAGGCTCACCGCCCACGGGCCGAAGGGCGCGCCCGAGGTGGCGACCACCGCCACCTGGAGCGCCGCGTTGGCGAGCAGCAGCGCTCCGGAGCGACCGAAGTGACCGAAGCTTTCCGGCGGCCAGTCGCCCATCCAGTGCCCCTTGTGGCCGGCGATCTCGGGCCCGAGGCCCCACGGGCAGGGGTCGAAGGAACCGAAGCCCGGCACCACGCCCGCTAGGTCGGGGGCGTAGGGGCGGATCATCCGGTCCCGCGTCGCCACGGCCAGGCCGTCGGGGCGCAGCCAGGCGACCGCCAGGCGCGCGAGGTCCTCAGCGGGGCCGACGACCCCGGCCGAGGGACGGCCCTCGAGGCAGCTCGACTCCAGGCCGAGGGGGACGAAGACCCGGTCGGCCAGCCAGTCGGCGGGATCGCGCTCGCCGACCAACCTCTCCACGAGCAGGTCGTAGCCGGCGTTGGAGTAGACCCGCCGGCTCCCCACCGCCCGCGACGGATCGCCGGGCTCGACACCGAGGCCCGAGGAGTGCGACAGGAGGTTGGCGAGGGTCGAGCCGACCGGCCCGGCCGGCTCCTCGAAGCGGTGCAGTCCCCAGTCGACCTCGACCCCCACCGCGAGGGCCACCACCAGCTTGGAGACCGAGGCCCACTCGCGGGTCGCCTCGGTCGGGCCGGCCTCGGCGACCCGGCGCACCATCCCCCCCTCGAGGCGCAGCGCGAGGACACTGGACCCCTCGGGCCAGCCCTCGAGCAGCCAGGCGTCCTCCACGACGAGATGCTACCGAAGGGCCCCTAGTGTTCCTTCGGTGATCACGGTCCTGTGCGGCGGCGTCGGCGCGGCCCGCCTCCTCGACGCCCTCGCCCGGGTCCACCCGGCCGAGGAGACCGTCGCCATCGTCAACGTCGGCGACGACCTCGTGCTGCACGGGTTGACCATCTGCCCGGACCTAGACACGATCCTCTACACCCTCTCGGGCCGACACGACGCCGCCCGGGGCTGGGGGCTCGCCGACGAGACCTGGGTGGTCCGCGACCAGTTGGCGGCCCTCGGCGGGGAGGCCTGGTTCTCCCTCGGCGACCGGGACCTCGCGACCCACCTCTACCGCTCCGAGCGGCTCGCGCGAGGGGCCACCAAGTCCGAGGTCGCGGCCGAGCTGGCGCAGCGCTTCGGACTGGCCCAGCGCCTCCTGCCGGTCACCAACGACCCCCTCGCCACCATCGTCGAGACCGCCGAGGGCCCTCTCGCCTTCCAGGAGTACTTCGTGCGCCGTCGTCACGACGTGACGGCCCTCGCCGTGGCCTTTGACGGCGCCGAGGAGGCGCGGCCGGCGCCCGGGGTCCTCGACGCGCTCGAGAGCGCCGAGCGGATCGTGATCGCCCCCTCCAACCCCCTCGTGTCGATCGCACCGGTGCTGGCCGTGCCGGGCCTGCGCGAGGTGCTCGAGCGCCGTCGGAATGACGTCCTGGCCGTGTCGCCACTCGTCGGTGGCCAGGCCCTCAAGGGGCCGGCCGACCGACTTCTTCGCGAGCTCGGCTACCCCGCCTCGACCCTCGGGGTCGCCGAGGTCTACGAGGGGCTCGTCGGCGCGATGGTGATCGACACCGTCGACGCCGTCGAGGCTCCGGCCCTCGAGCGCTGGGGGCTCAGGGTGGTCGTCGCCGACACGGTGATGAGCGAGCCCGGGGTGCCCGAGCGCCTGGCCGCGGCGGTCCTCTCGTGAGGATCGAGCTGTTCGCGCTCGCGCCGGTCGGCGAGGTGCGCGCGGGCGACGACCTGGCCGACCTGGTCCTCGAGGCTCTCGCCGGCGCTGGCGAGAGCCTCCAGAGCGACGACCTGCTCGTCGTGACCTCGAAGGTGGTCGCCAAGTCCGAAGGACGGGTCGTGACCGTGGGTCCGACGCTCGAGGACAAGGTGGCCCTCGTCGAGGGCGAGGCCCGACGGGTGCTGCGCCGGCGCGGGGGGCTGCGCATCACCGAGACCGAGCACGGCTTCGTCAACGCGAACGCCGGGGTCGACCTGTCCAACACCGAGCCCGGGACCGCCGTCCTGCTGCCGCGCGACCCCGACCGCTCAGCCCGGCGCCTGCGCGCCGCGCTGCAGCGCCAGACCGGTGTCGAGGTGGCGGTCCTCATCACCGACACCTTCGGGCGGGCCTGGCGCAACGGGGTGGTCGACGTGGCCATCGGATCGGCCGGCCTCATCCCCCTGCTCGACCTACGCGGGACCCCCGACGCCCACGGTCGCATCCTCGAGGCCACCGAGGTGGCGGTCGCCGACGAGGTGGCCGCCGCCGCCAACCTGGTCCTCGCCAAGTCGGCCGGGACCCCCTTCGCGATCGTGCGCGGCCTCGACCCCTCGCTGTTCGGACCCGGATCGGTCGCCGGCGCCCTGGTGCGTCGACCGGGCGAGGACCTCTTCCGCTAGCGGCCCTGGCCGCCCACCCGGACGTCGCCCTCGAGGTCGCTGCCCGGCTCGACCCGCTCGCGGGCCCCGACGACGCAGGTGGGCCCGAGGCGGGACCCCGCCCCGACGACCGCGCCGGGACCGATGATCGAATGGCGTACCTCGGCGCCAGCCTCGACGACGGCGCCCGGCAGGAGGACCGCGCCGAGGATCCGGGCGCCCTCTTCGACCACGCAGCCGCGGTCGACGACCGCCCCCACCAGCTCCGCTGACGACGCCACCCGGGCCTCGGCGTGGGTCCACGATCCTTCGCGCACCCCGTCCACGGTGCGCCCGTCCCGTCCGGCCAGGAGGTCGGCGTTGGCCTCGAGGTAGGTGTCGGGGGTCCCGGTGTCGAGCCAGTAGCACTCCGAGGAGAGCGCGTAGAGGGACCCCTCGTCCGCGAGGGCGGGGAAGGTCTCGCGCTCCACGTTGACCCGACGACCCGGCTCGATGCGCGTCAGCACCGAGGGCTCCATGACGTAGATGCCGGCGTTGATGAGGTTGGTCGGGGCCTCCTCGCGCGGCGGCTTCTCGACGAAGGCGAGGACCCGCCCGCTGGGGTCGGTCGACACGACGCCGTAGCGCGAAGGGTCCTCCACCGCGTGCAGGGCGATCGTGGCCTTCGCGCCGCGCTCTCGGTGGAAGGCCACCAGCGCCGAGATGTCGAGGTCGGTGAGGATGTCGCCGTTGATCACGAGAAAGGTCTCGTCGAACCCGGCCGAGGCCGCGGCGTAGGCGATGGCCCCCGCCGTGTCGAGGGGCTCGGGCTCGACCGCGTAGGTCACGGCCACGCCGGCGATCACGTTGTCGGGGTAGGCCTCGATGAAGCGGTCGGGCAGGTACCCGAGCGAGAGGACCGCCTCGGTCACCCCGTGGCGCGAGAGCTCCTCGAGGACGGCCTCGATCATCGGCAGGCCCACCAGGGGCAGCATCTGTTTGGGCGTCTCGAAGGTGAGGGGCCGCAGCCGGGTCCCCTCCCCGCCGACGAGGATGACCGAGCGCAAGGTCAGCCCTTAGCGCTCGTGGTGGTGGTGCTCGCGGTGGTGGTGGTCGTCGAGGAGCCCGACGTGGTGGTGGTGGTGCCCGCGCCGGTCGTCGTGGTCGTGCCCGCGCCGGTCGTCGTGGTGACGGGCGCCGTCGTGGTCGTGGTGCCGCTGGCCCCGGCGGTGACCATCGCGGTCACCGTGGCCTGGGTGGGCGCCGTCGGGGTCACGCCCTGGGGCAGGAAGGCCATCGTGACCCGCAGGTAGTTCGTGAAGTGGATCGTGGTGGGGTCGGTCGTGATCTTCGGCTTGGCCTGACCGAAGGTGGTCCAGTAGGCGTAGACGACCCGGCCCTTCTGGCCCGCGTCAGGGGTGCCGGCCTTGCAGGTGTCGCCAGTGTGGTACGTCGTCGCCGGGTTGGGGTTGCCCTTGGCGGTCGGGATGGCCAGGGTGCTCGAGGTCGCCACCAGGCCCGGGTACTCGTTGGCGAACTGGGCGACGGTCGCGTGGGTGCCCGAGTCGGCGGCCGACACGGGCGCCACCCGGATCACGTTGGCGGGCAGCACGTTGAAGCCGCCGGTGTAGCTCGGGTCGGCGGCCAGGTAGGGCAGGCTCGCCCCACAGGACTCGACGTGCAGCGCCGCGTACCAGACCGTGCCGACGCGCGGCTGGGGCCCGAGGACCTTCTTCGCGGGGTGCTGGTAGTCGTAGCGCGCGAGCACGGTGGCGGCGATCCCCAGCACGACGATGATCGCCAGGATGCCGTAGTAGTTCGAGGGGCGACGGCGGGAGTAGGCCTTGCCGCCACCGGAGGCCCCGACCCTGCTCACCCACTTGCCCGTCGTGCTTTTTGCCACGGGGGCCACGCTACTAAAGATTGGCCCTCCCCCTTCGGCCGGCGAGAAAAGGACCGGCGGACCCGTACGGCACCGGGTCTCGTCACGGTGCCGGGAGGATTCCCCCCCAGGTGCCCTCGCCCCTGGACGCGGGGTCAGGACCGACCGGTTCCCTGCAGCTCTCTGAGGAGGTCCTCGATAGCGTCGAGGCTCGCCGGGTGCCCATTCTCGTCACCGTTCTCACGTGCGCGCTCGTGGGCGGCCAGCAGGTGCGCGGCGCCCTGGGCGTCGCGAAAGGCCAAGGTCATCCGCAGCGTCGTCACGCCCTCTTCCTCACTCAGGGAGTTGGTCTCGGTGGCCCAGGCGTCCGGCCAACCCTCGAAGTGCCAGGTGGCGACGACCGTGGTGGGGCGAACGATCTCGAGGAAGGTGCCCCGGAAGGAGCACTCGCCGCCGTCTGGCGTCACGAAGACGTGGTGGAAGTCGCCGCCCACGCGAAGGTCGATCTCGCAGGTGGTCATGGTGTCGCCACCGGTGGCGTACCAGCGCCGCACGTGCTGGGGCTGGGTCAAGACGTCAAAGACGAGCTCGATCGGCGCGTCGAAGAGCCTCGTCGTGACGATCTCGAGGGGGCTCGGGTACTCGACCATCTGGCTTCCGTGTCGATTAGTCGCCACTGGGGCTCTCCTTGCCGTGAAGTTCCTGGAGGTAGGAATCCATCTGGTCCAGCCGAGCGCCGAGCACCTTCTCGTACTGGGCAATCCAGTCACGCAGGGGCTGGAGCTGAGCGGGGTTGAGTCGGTAGAGACGGCGACGACCCGCCGCGCGGCACCGCACCAGACCGGCTTCACTCAGCACGCGAAGGTGCTTGGAGACCTGGGGCTGAGGGATCGAGAGGTCGGTCACGATCGATCCCACCGAGCGCTCCCCACCCACCAGCGAGTCGAGGACGGCCCGACGTTGCGCGCCGGCGACCGCGCTGAAGACGTCGGACGCAACGGACGAGTGGGACATGGTGCCAATATATACCAGTTCTGGCATATATTCAAATGGGCTCGGTCTCGGTATGGTTCATCGAGACCGATGGGCGGAGGTCTCGGCGGCAGCACCCTCGGGACTAGGAGGGCCGCTGAGTGAGCCTCCGGTACTCGCTGCCGCCGCCGTCAGCACGATCAGAAGTGGTCACGCAGTTCTCAGTGGCTACCGACCTTCCGCCTCGAAGAGCACGTTGGACCCCCGTCGTGATCCTCCCTAGGCGAACTGGCAACTTCATGGGAGGAGATGCGACAGGCCACCGGTTCTCGTGCCGCCGATTGGAGACGACAATCCTCACGCCAGCGACCATGCCGCCACTTGGCCCCTGCCATCGTCATTGCGAGCGTTAGCGGCGATGACTGAACTCCCCTCCGAACGGGACCGATACTGAGTTGATGGACAACGAGGGCACCCGAGACGGCATTCTTCGCTTCAGCACCAGTGCGGGCTGGTGGGCGCCGGCACTTCTCGACTTGTTCGTGCTGCCAGCGTTGGTGCGTTCAGGTTCAGCTCCGTGGTGGGCCATCGACGTCGTCGCGGTCGTCCTCGCGCTCGCGGTTCTCCATGTGCTGACACACCCCACGCTTCGCTACTCATCGAGCTCCTTCACCCTTCGTCGCGGGCCTCTTCGGACCACCGTCGCCCTGGGAGATCTGACATCTGTGCGGGTGATTGATGTTGTGCGCCGAAGCAACGTGCGCGACCCCCAGACGGGAGATCGTCGCTCGAACATCCGCTGGTCCTACAAGGCCCCCGACGACTGGGGTGGAGTGACGCCCGTCCAGGGCTACATCATCAAGGACGCGAGCGGCCATCGGATGTCCATCAACACGGCCCGGGCAGGTGCCCCGTGGGCGCCTCTCCTGCTCGCGGCACTCAATGCGCACCCCGATGTCGAACTCGGACCCCGAGTGGTGCAGTCACTCAACGACTTCGCCCGCTAGCCGGACACGCCCGCGCACTGCCTCCAGTCCCTTGGAGGCAGTGAAGGACCGACTTAGACCGCACCCTGCTAGATCCCCGCTACACCACCGGTGGGCAACTTTCGGCCTGAAAGGTTGCTCGGCGGCCTCTCAGCACGCCACGCGAGAATGTGGAGGTCGGCGCCAACACCGAATCCCGCCCTTGGCCCCCCAATCTCACGATGTGAGGGCGACTCGACCTCGCGACTGGTCGTCGTGCGTGGGGGCGGAGGGACTCGAACCCTCACTGAAGGCGGTTTAAGCGCCCTGCCTCTGCCAATTGGGCTACACCCCCAGGGCACTTCACGGTAACGCAACCTAAAGGGTTGCTAAAGGCTGGAGGTGACCGCCAGGTCGTCGTTAGGCTTTCCCCATGGGTCGCGTGCGTCGTCGGGGCGCGTGCCGTGTCGGAGGGCTCGCGCTGACGGCCAGCGCCCTGCTCGCCACGCTCCTCCCCGCACCGGCCGGAGCGGGTTCGATCGCCGCGACCAAGGCCGAGATCGCCGCCCTCTCCCAGCGCCTGTCCGACCAGGAGCGCATCAGCGAGATCACCTCCAACCAGTACGACGCGGCCAAGGCCACCCTGGCGACGCTGAACGTCAACATCGCCCACCTGCGCACCGAGGAGGCCGCCAAGCGCAAGGTCCTCGCCTCCACCGGCCAGCGGCTCGCCGTGGCGGCGGTGCGCGCCTACGTGCTCGGGGCGGCGACCTCCCAGGACCTCGACATGTTCGCCTCCGGCGGGGTCACCACGGTCCAGGACCGCCAGGTGTACCAGAAGCGCGTCGTCGGCGACCTCACCGCCCTGCGCAACCGCTACCAGCGCCAGAAGAGCTCACTCGACTCGACGATCGTCAAGGTCGCCCACCAGCAGGCCGCCGCCGTCGCCCAGACCCAGCACATCTCGGCCCTGCTCGCCCAGAACGCCCACAACGAGTCGGTGACCCGGGCCACCCTGGCCGCCGTGACGGCCAAGCTGAAGGGCCAGATCATCGCCTACGCCATCGCCACCGGCGTCGCCGCCGCCAAGCGGCGCGACGTGGCCGGTGAGGAGCGCGCCGTCGCCTCGGCCTCGGCGGTGGGCGGCCAGGCCGCGGCCAACCAGGTGCTCGAGGCAATCCAGCGCGCCGTGCCGCCCACGGTCACCGGCACGATCGCCGGCACCCCCCAGGGCAAGGCCGCGGTGCACTGGGCCGAGAGCCAGATCGGGGTCCCCTACGCCTGGGGCGGCGAGACCCCCGGGGTCGGCTTCGACTGCTCGGGCCTCGTGCAGTGGGCCTGGGCCAAGGCCGGCTTCTCCATCCCGCGCACCACCGAGACCCAGTACCCCGCCCTGCACCACGTCCCCTTGAACGCCCTCCAGCCCGGGGACCTCCTCTACTACTACAACCTCGACGGGGACCACCAGGTCGACCACGTGGTCATGTACGTGGGCTCGGGACCCTGGGGCAGCTCGACCATCATCTCGGCGGCCCACTCGGGCACCACCGTGAGCCTGTCGCCGATGTTCACCTTCGGACTGATCGGCGCGGCGCGGCCCTAGGCGTGGTCGACCTCTCCCTCGTCATCCCGGCCTACAACGAGGCGTCGCGCCTCGAGACGGGCTACGCCCGACTGGCCCCGGTGATCGAGGCCCACGGCGAGGCGCTCACGGAGGTCGTGCTGGTCGACGACGGCTCGACCGACGGCACCCGCGAGGCCGCCCAGCGCGTCTACGGCCACCTCGAGCACCTGCGGGTCATCGTCCAGCCGGCCAACCGGGGCAAGGGGGCGGCGGTGCGCCTGGGGATCGGCGCCGCCCACGGCGCGCGGGTCGTGGTGGCCGACGCCGACATGTCCATCGACCCGGTCCACCTGCCCGCCCTTCTCGACGCCCTCGACCGGGCCGACCTGGCGCCGGGCTCGAGGGTCCTCGACGGCCACCTGCGCTACGACTCGGCGCTGCGCACCCTGGCCGGGCGAGTCTTCAACCGCCTGGTGCGCCACTACACCCACAGCGCGCTGCGCGACACCCAGTGCGGGTTCAAGGGCCTGCGGCTCGGCCCGGCCCGCCTCCTCGCGCTGCTCGGCTTCAACGACCGCTTCGCCTACGACGCCGAGATGCTCTTCCTCGCCGGCGAGCTCGGCTTGAGCGTCGAGCCGGTCGCCGTGACCTGGGACGACGTGGCGGGCTCCTCGGTGCGGGTGGGACGGGACTCCTACCAGATGCTGCGCGACCTGATGGCCCTGCCGCGCACCCGCTACGTCAATCCCGTCGTGCGCCTGGGGGCCGACCAGAGCCTCGAGGCGCTCGCTCCCCTGGCCCGCGAGGCCCGCTTGGTGGGCCTGGTGCTCGCGCGCGGGTCGGCCGACTCCCTGCTCGTCCTGCCGCGCGAGGGGGCCCTCGGGGGGGCCGGCCTGGCCGCGGCCCTCGGCGGGCGCATCACGACGGCCCCCGTCGGGGAGCTGCGCGGGCGCTCCTTCGAGGCCGTCTAGGGCTCGCGACGCGGCAGCAGCCAGTCGGCCACCAGGGCCGGCGCCCGGTCGGCCCACTCCTCGGCGGTCATGGCGTAGCGCGCGTGGTCCTCCCAGGCGCCGTCGATCTCGAGGTAGCGCTCGGCCACCCCCTCCATGCGCAGCCCCAGCTTCTCGACGACCCGGCGCGAGGCCTGGTTGCGCGGGATGATGTTCACCTCGACCCGGTGCAGGCGCAGCGACTCGAAGGCGTACTGCATCAACGTCACGACCGACTCGGGCATCAGGCCCTGCCCGGCGACCGCCTCGTCGATCCAGTAGCCGATGAAGCCCGACTGCAGAGGACCGCGCTGGATCGAGGAGAGCGTGATCTCGCCCACGAAGCGCCCGGCGAGGAAGATCCCGAACCCGAAGCCGGTCCCCAGCTGGCGCTCGCGCTCGCGGATGGCGCAGCGGCTCGCGAAGCTGCGCCGGTCCTCGGCCAGGTGGGGCGAGTGGGCCGAACGCGGCTCCCATCGCTGGAGCCAGTCCCGGCAGCGCTGGCGCACGTCCAGCCAGCCCTCGTAGTCGTGCTCGGAGAGGGTGCGCAGCACGACCCGACGCCCGTGCAGGGTCACCGGGGAGTAGATCGACCCGCGCGCGCTCACCTCGGACTCCTCACCCACCCATCGTGACAGGCCCGGGACGGTTCGCGCGCAGGGCCGCAGCGACGCCGTCGAGGATGTCGCTCTCGGAGCTGAGCAGGTGGTCCACCTGGAAGCGGTCCATCACCGCCTCGAGGACCATGAGACCGGCCACGATCACGTCCTCGCGACCCGCCACCATCCCCGGCCAGGCGAGGCGCGCGGAGGGCTCCTGCGCGCCCAGGGTGGCGCGCCAGCGAGCCAGGGCCTCGCGCGAGACCTCCTGGTGGTGGACGGCCTCGCGGGCGTAGGTCGCCTGGGCCCGCTCGAGCTGGACGAGGGTCGACACCGTCCCCGCCAGGCCGATCAATCGCAGGTCAGAGGGCCCCTCGAAGAGTCCGGGGACCTCGGCGGCCACCCGAGTGACCTCGGCGTCGATCATCGCCCGCGCCGCCGCCTCGCGCTCCTCGTCGAGGGCGCCGGACGCGAGGGCGCGCTCGGTCACCCGCACGCCACCCAGCTGCATCGAGTCCGCCAGGAGCTCGC
>CAYUZO010000038.1:0-17889 GCA_964449735.1 uncultured Ferrimicrobium sp. | reverse complement strand
GCCCTCGTGGGCTCGATCCTCAACATCGTGGTGCTGGTGGTCGCGGCGGTGGGCATCAAGTTCTCGGCCCGGTTCCAGTGGGCCTGGGCCGTCTTCGAGTACGCGGTGCTGCTCGGCTTCGCCGTGGCGGCCCTCGCCCTCATCTACTCCGGGCACCTGCAGGACACCGTGCACGCCGCCACCTCCTGGCTCACCCTCTCGGGCGCCGGGGGCTTCCACGCGCTGATCGCCGGGGTGCTCATCGCGATCTTCCTCTACTCGGGCTGGGACACCGCGGCCTACGTCGGCGAGGAGGTCAAGGGACGTCGCGCTGGGGCGGCCGCGCTGACGAGCGTCGTCCTGCTCTTCGTCGTCTACACCGTGGGCGTCCTGACCCTGCAGGGCGTGGCGCCCAACGGCGCGATGCAGGCTCACGCCGGCAACGTGCTCGCCTTCGTCGGGGACAAGATCGGCGGGGGCTTCTGGAAGAACGTCATGATCGTGGCCGTCCTCGGCGGGACCCTCGCGAGCCTGCAGGCGGCCATCGTCTCGGCCTCGCGGATCTCCTACGCCATGGGCCGCGACCGGGTCTTTCCGAGCTGGTTCGGCCAGGTGTCGGCTCGCTACCGCACGCCGATGAACGCGACGGTACTGCTCGGGCTCTTGAACGTCGTCTTCCTGTGGGGCTCGACGCTGGTCGGTTCGATCGGCACGGCGCTGTCCGACGTCGTGTCGACCCTCGGGCTGATGGCCGCGATGTTCTACCTGCTCACCGCCGTGACGGCGATCTGGGCCTACCGCCACTCGATCACCTCGAGCGCGAGCAGCTTCCTGCTTGGCGGCGTCCTGCCGGGCCTCGGGGCGGCCTTCATGGCCTTCGTGATCATCTACGAGTTGGCCACCCACGCGCTCAACGGGGTGGAGATGGCCTTCGGCTTCGGCTTCGCGGCCTTGGGACTCGTGTTGAGCTTCGTCTCGCGCTCGGTCGGTCGGGCCCAGTTCTACTTCGACCCCTCGGTGAGCCACGGCGACACGGTCGAGGCCGAGCTGGCCTGAGCCGGGGGCCGCGAGAACGCTGGGGTAGTGTCCGCCATGGCCCAGTGGACGATTCGTGAGATGCGCGCGGCCGACCTCGACGCCGCGCTCGTGGTGTGGGACGAGGCGGGGACCCCCGTCGCCGACCCGGCCTTCAGCGTGGCCGAGGTGATCCACGCGATCTCTGACGGTGACCCCGCGGTCCTCGCCGAGGCCGACGGACGGGTGGTGGGCACGGCCTGCTCGGTCGTCACCGGGGACCGGGCCTGGATCTGCCGGCTGGCGATCTCGCCAGCCTGGCGACACCAGGGGATCGGCTCGGCGATGCTCGTGGCCTTGGAGCAGAACCTCACCGCCACGGGGGTGACCCGGATGAGCGCCCTGCTGCACGACGAGGAGATCGGCGAGGAGGCCTTCCGCAACCAGGGTTACGCCGGGCCGACGACCCTTCGCTTCCTCGACCGGCGCGAGTCCTACGGCGCGAGCCAGGCCCAGATCGTCCATGAGCTGGGCGGACGGGTGGTGCCCCCCGCGGTGTGGGCCAGCCTCGGGGGAGGGGCCGCCACCAAGGAGCTGATCGAGCGCAGCCTGATCCTGCCCCTGGCCCACTCCTCGGTCGCCGAGCGCCACGGCCTGCGCCCGCCGGGGGCGGCCATCCTCTTCGGGCCTCCGGGCACCGGCAAGACCTCTCTGGCCCGCGGGGTCGCGGGGCGGTTGGGCTGGCCCTTCATCGAGGTCTTCCCGGCTCAGCTGGGGGCCTCGCCGGCCGAGATCGCTGCCGGGGTGCGCGCCACCTTCGACCGGCTACGCGGGGTCGAGCACGCGGTCGTCTTCATCGACGAGGTGGACGAGATCGCCAGCCGCCGTCAGGAGCACAACGCCGGCCAGGCGATCACCAACGAGCTCTTGAAGGCGATTCCGGGCTTTCGCGCGATGCCCGGGCGCCTGCTCATTTGCGCGACCAACAACATCAACCGGCTCGACCCGGCCTTCGTGCGCACCGGTCGCTTCGACTACCTGATCCCCATCGGCCCGCCGGACCTCGACTCGCGTCTCGAGGCCCTGCATCGGCTCCTCGGCCAGGTCCCCACCACCGGCGTCGACGTCGCCGAGATCGCCGCGCGGACCCAGGGCTACACCATGGCCGACCTCGACCACGTCATGCGCAAGGCCGCCCAGAGCGCCTTCGAGCGAGCGCTGGCGAGCGGTGGCGACTCCGAGATCGGACCGGAGGACTTCGAGCGGGCCCTCGCCTCGACGCGGCCCTCGGTGAGCCCGGAGGACTGTGACCTCTTCGACGCCGACATCGCGGCCTTCGCGCGGTACTAGGCGCTGGGTAGCATCGCGGCGATGAGCGGCCCTTTCGCCATCCAGGACCTCTACCCCGAGCACCGGGCCACCTGTTACGGCTGTGGGCGACTCAACGAGCACGGCTACGGGCTGCGCACCGTCGTCGAGGGCGACGAGGCGGTGTCGCGCTTCACGCCCGAGCCCTTTCACACTGCGGTGCCCGGTGTCGTCTACGGCGGTCTGCTCGCCTCCCTGCTCGACTGCCACTCGATGGCCGTGGCCGCCTGGGGTCTCTACCGGGCGGCCGGACGGGAGCTCGACGACGGCGGCCCGCCCCTCTACTGCGCGACCGGGACCCTCACCCTGCGCTACCGGCGCCCGACGCCCCTCGGGCCCGAGCTGACCCTGCGCGGCACGGTGCGGGGGGTCGAGGGCCGCAAGGTCCTCGTGGAGGCGACCCTAGAGGCGGCCGGCGAGGTCCGCGTCGTCGCTGAGGTCGTCGCCCTGCAGATGCCCGAGGACTTCGGCGCCTCCTAGCCCCTAGTCGTGGGTGCCGGACTCGTGCTCGACGTGGCGGGCCGCCTCGATCTGGAAGGTCGAGTGCTCGACGTCGAAGTGCTCGGCCAGGCACTGCTGCAGCCGGTCGAGCACGGCCGGTGTGCCGCCACGCCCGAGGCACTCGTCGGTGACGACGACGTGGGCGGTCAGCGCCGGCAGGTCCGAGGTCAGGGTCCAGGCGTGCAGGTCGTGCACCGAGAGCACCTCGGGAAGCGCGAGGAGGTGGTCACGGACGGTCTCGAGGTCGACCGACTCCGGCGTGCCCTCGAGCAGGATGTGGCCCGAGGCGCGCAGCAGCCGCCAGCCGGCCCGGGCCACCAGGGCCACCACGACCAAGGTGGCCAGCGGGTCGACGCGCTCCCAGCCAGTCATGAGGATGATGACCCCAGCCACCGCGGTCGCCGCGACGCCGTAGAGGTCGCTCAGCAGGTGCTCGAAGGCGCCGCGCAGGTTCAATGAGCGGTCGCGACCCTGGGCGAGGGCCGCGGTGGCGGCCACGTTGATCAGGATGCCGATCGCGGCCACGACGACCATGACCCCGCCGCGCACGCTGGCGGGGTGCCACAGTCGCTGGAGAGCCTCGATGAAGAGGGCTAGGGCGACGGCCACCAGAGTCACACCGTTGGCCGCGGCCGAGAGGATCTCGGCGCGCTTCAGCCCGAAGGAGTGGGTCGGCGACCCCGGTCGCCGCGCGAGGTCCATCGTCCAGAGGACTCCGAGGAGCGCCCCGACGTCGGTCAGGAGGTGACCGGCGTCGGCGAGCAGGGCGAGGGAGTGGGCGAAGAAGGCCGTCGCCACCTCGAGGGCCATCGAGGCCCCGACGAGGACGAGGGCGAGGACGAGGCGCCGGCGGGGCGTGCCGGCGGCCGGCCCGTGGTCGTGGGAGTGGCGGGGACCGGCGGTCTCACTCATCGGTGGGTCGCGCGACTCTCGGGTTCGCCGTGGTGCCGCGCTCGTCGCGGTGGGGTGGTGTGGCCAGCGTGGAAGAGTGACTGCTCGGCCAGGGCTCGCACGTGCGGGTCCTCCAACCGGTAGAAGGACCGCGTGCCCTCTCGTCGCACGCTCACCAGGTGAGCCAGGCGCAGCTTGGCCAGGTGCTGGGAGACCGCCGGTCCG
This sequence comes from uncultured Ferrimicrobium sp., assembly GCA_964449735.1. GTDB lineage: Bacteria > Actinomycetota > Acidimicrobiia > Acidimicrobiales > RAAP-2 > RAAP-2. Next base: position 13,911 of record CAYUZO010000038.1, on the reverse strand, counting down.
CTCACCCCGAGGCGACGGGCTAACTCGTTGACCGGGGCCTCGCCGTCGCGCAGGGCCCACACCAGGCGAAGCCGGGTCGGGTCCGCTAGCAACTTGAGCCAGGCCGCCGCTCGATCGAATTCGCGGGCGGAGGGGTCCTTCGCTTTCTGCGCAGCCACTTATGGAAGGCTAGCGCCCCTCAGTCGCGCTCGACGCGCCGGCGCCCTCCCTGGGGGGTCCACCAGTCGATGAGGAGTCGCGTCGCGTCCTCGTTGAGGGAGGTCACGACGACCTCCTCGAGGTCCAGGCGGAACATCGCGGCGCCCTCGGGGGCCGGTCCGGACCCATCCTCGCTCTCGGGGACGGCTCGACCGGCGACCTTGGCCTCGCCCGGCCAGTCGCCCTCTCGGCCCTCCTCGGGCGAGATGGTCGGACCGTGGATCGCCACTCGAGCGTCGCGCCGCAGATCGGCGAGCTTCCTCGCCGGCGCCATGGAGCCGAAGCGCAGCTCCTCGGCGTCGATCGTGCACTCGATGCCCGAGATCCGCGGTCGGCCGTCGGCCCGTACCGTCGCCATGGTCTTGTGACGGCCGCCGCTGAAGAGGTCCTCGACCCGCTGGGCCAGATCGGGCTCACTGTTGCGGAACTCCCCCCAGCTCGCCATCGGCTCACCCTAGCGAGGGGGTCGTCGCCGCGACGTCTTATCGGCTTGACTGGAGCGTCGAAGGAGTGGACATGGCAAAGCGCGTCATCATCACCGGAGCCGGCAGCGGCTTCGGCAAGGGGGCCAGCCTGGCGTTGGCGGCCCGGGGTCACTCGGTCATCGCGACGACCGAGACCGAGGAGCAGGCCGTGGCGCTCGCCGCCGAGGCGCCCTCGCTCGAGGTGCTGAAGGTCGACATCACCCGAGCCGACGACCTCGCGAAGTTGGACGGGCTGGGTGCCGACGTGCTCATCAACAACGCAGGGGTGGGCCAGACCGGGCCGTTGGCCGACGTCCCCTTGGAGATCGTGCGCCGACTCTTCGAGGTCAACGTCTTCGGTACGCTGGCGGCGACCCAAGCGGTGCTGCCGGGAATGCTGGCGCGCGGCTCGGGACGGGTCATCATCGTCTCCTCCATCGCGGGGGTGCTACCCGGTCCGGGCTTCGGCCCGTACGCGATGACTAAGCACGCCCTCGAGGCCATGGGTAAGACCCTGCGTGGGGAGCTGTCCGGCCAAGGCGTCGACGTCACCCTGCTCAACCCCGGGCCCTACAACACGGGTTTCAACGACCGTATGGCCGCTTCCATGTGGGAGTGGTTCGGCGAAGGCTCGCTCAACGCACCCTCCACGGGACTGTTCGAGTTCGTGCGCGACCTCGTCGTCAACAACCAGCTCGATCCCGTCGAGGTCGTGGACACGATGGTCACCCTCGTCGAGGCGGAGACGACCGAGGAGAACAATTTCGTGCCTCCCTCGATCCGAGAGCAGCTCGCGGGGGGCTGAGACCTTGGCCATACCTGGGGCCGTGCGCGGGCGCACCGAGGACGGCCGAGGGACTTAGGGCCCTGGGGCCGGTTCGTGACCTGGTCCACACTGGGAGTGGACCCGGCGCGCCTCGCCGGAGGACGTCGGAGCGACCGAAGGTCCACTGGAGGGGGAAATGAGCGGTCCAATCACGTCTCGCGGTGCGAGGTGGGCGCGGATGGTGGCGGCGGCCAGCGCGTGCGTCGCGGGCCTCGTCTCGTCTAGCGCGGGCGCATCAACGCCACTCCAGCCGGCGCTCGACGTGCCGGTGGCGGGCAGCGGAGGATTCAACTACACCCAGGGGAGTTACCTCGAGGGCTTCGAGTTCACGGCGCGCCATCCCATCGAGGTCGTCCAGCTCGGCGCTTACGACTCGAACCTCTCGCGTTTGGCGAACGGTGCCGAGACCTTCGCGGCAGTCCCGGTCGCCCTCTACGACATGACGACGGGAGCGCGGTTGGCGTTGGTCACCGTTCGCGGCAGTTCACCGGCCCGGGGCGTCTACCGCTACGTGGCGCTGTCCGCGCCGGTGCGGCTGAACACCCACGACCGCTACTCCGTCGCCTGGGTCTCGCTGACGAATCACTACGTGGCCTCGCCGCACTTGAAGAAGTCCGCCATCAACTCCGCAATTCGCTATCTCGCCATGGTGGGCAACGGCGCCGGGGGCTTGACGCAGGTGAGGACCATGGTGCGACCGAACTGGTTCTTCACCTACGCAGCCCATGGACTCAGCGCCCTCAACTACGACCTCGGTCCGAACCTCCTGTTCCGCGCAACCTCCTGAGACGTGCCGAGAGCGATGTGGCTGGGCCGGCGCGGTGACATGACCGCGAGGTCCAGGCCGTCACTAGGAACCCGTAGATAGGGACGCGGGGGAGTGGGGGGAGGGTCCGGCCTCAGAGAAGTACCAGGCGATCACATAGTGACAAAGGGCTACTGGCAAGACCAGCCGCAACGCCTCCGACCAGATCCCGCCTAGTGCAGAGACCACAAGATAGGGAGACGAGAGAAGCCACAGGAGATGCAGGGAGCGTCGACGACGACTGACCAGTAGAGGGTCGCGGGTGTCCGCTCCGGGCAGCAGGGTGCCCAGGGCCACTGCGCTCAGGGCGACGACTGCCGCCGCGACGAGGCTCGCTCCATTGAAGTTCGCCCGACCGGGAAATGACTGGAAGAAGGTGCTGGCGTCCGACCCTCGACTGAGGAACACACGCAAACCGACGTACGTCACGACAGCCGCGGCCGCGGCAGCCTCCGTCGACATCCACAGTGGATCGGTCCGTCGTGGTCGGAAGTGAAGGGTGCGCCAACTGTTGGGCTCGCTCAAGCGAACGGCCAGCAGGGCTGCGACCACGACGAAGTAGGACTCCCTGGTGGCAGTTCCCAAGACCGCCAGAGCCGCGCTCACGACCCATGCCTTTCGCCCTGGGCGGAGGGCCGTGAGGAGTCCAGCCACAATGAGGAGGTAGCTCAAGAAGTCGTAGGGCGTTACGACGTAGGAGCTCTCGGCGACGATCACGATGAGGACGATGGCCGCGGGGAGCCACTCCTTCGAGCGGGCGGTCACGCGCTGGATGAGCAGTGTCAGGGCGAGGAGGGAGGCGCCGTTGACGAGCACGAAAGCGGTGAAGACGGAGGCCTCGACGTGGAAGGAGGCGGCGCTGAGACCTGTGATGCGCGGCCCGCCGGTGAGGGAGTTCACCATGGTGCTCAACGCGACGATCAACTCGCGACCGACGACGCGGTAGCGGTAGATCCCGTTCCCGTACTGCATCCAGAAGAACGGTCGGTAGAAGACCCCAGGTGAGTTCGACGGCGTGTGACGCAATGCGCTGATGATGAAGATGGTGAGAGAGAGCGAGGCGAGGGCCCATCCCTCGCGGGCGGGAACCCTGTTCTGACGGTCCACGCTGACGTCTTTCACGCTGCCCCCATGAAACCTGAGCCCGTGGAGGAGCCCCACCAGCTAAGACAACGGTAGGCCTTGCGCCCGTCGATTCGTGTCCTGGTTGGGACCCAACACGGCAAGTCGCTCCCGGAGCGGCCTCGATGCACCCCTACCGGAGCGGTTCTGCCAACCAATCCCCGAACTCTCACAACTGAACTGTGGGCCGCCCGGGTCTCGATCCCGGCACCTTGAGATTAAAAGTCTCCTGCTCTTCCCGATGAGCTAGCGGCCCGCTCGCCACGTTAGAGGCCCGGAACACTACGCGCCGAGGGCATTGTGCAGCGCTGCAGGATACCTACGGAGGAGAGGATCCCTTTCCGAGACCCAAAGAACAGGTGGCGTCGCCAAGTGCTCAGGTCTGACTTCTGGCAAAGCGACCAGTAGAGGGGACGCAGTCTGGGGACGACTCGGAACATTCTTCGTCCTATGGCGCGCTCCTTCGCCACCGCGGGGTTGCGCGAGCCTAAGTCCGAAGCACGCCCCGTACGGTGAGTCTCTCTCGTGGGCCGATCCATGGGGGCAACGCACTACCTGCCCGAGGTGAACTGACAAGGTGACCTGCTCGCGGCCTCGTTGATCGAGCCTTCAGATACCGTCGATGTCACGGAATGAGCGGGAGAGGGTGCACCGTGGAATCGTCGTCGCCCGAGAGCGAATACGTGTCGGCGCCTCAAGTGACGAGAGCCGATGCGGTCGAGACACCGTCCAGGCGGGGTTTGCTCTGGCGCGCCTCGAAGACCCCAGAGGACCGTCGGAGGATTGTGGCGAGTCTCTTCCCTCCTCCAGGTGATGCCAGCCACTGGTGGTTCCGCTTTCTCGTCATGATGGGCCTCTCCGTGGTCATCTCCGTGATGGGGCTCTCCCTCAACTCCGTGGCGGTTGTCATTGGTGCGATGCTGATCGCCCCGCTCATGACTCCCGTGCTGGGCATGTCGGCAGCCATGGTGATGGGCTGGCTGTCGAGGCTGCGCGACTCCTTCTTGGCTGTTCTTGCCGGGTCATGCGCTGCGGTCGCCATCTCGTGGCTCTTGACCTCACTTCTTCCCTCGTCGGACCGGGTCCTCACGTCAGAGGTCCTCTCTCGCACGAGTCCCGATCTTCGGGACCTGATCGTCGCGTTGGCGGCGGGGGCGGCGGGAGCCTACGCCACGACGCGCGACGATGTTTCTTCCTCTTTACCGGGCGTCGCAGTTGCTGTTGCTCTCATCCCACCCTTGAGCGTGGTTGGCTTCGCGCTCTCGCTCTCGAGGTTCGACCTGGCTCGCGGCGCGCTCCTACTCTTCGGTGTCAACCTTGTGGCGATTACGTTGGTCGGCGCCGCGGTCTTCCTCGCCAGTGGAGTCGTACCCCACGGGCTCCTGCGCAGTGCCTCACGGCGTATCCAACTCTCATTGGCCGCCCTGGTGGTCGCACTCATCGCGGTCGCGGTTCCGCTAACCTTCGCCTCGATTCGCAGCGCGGGCCAGGCGCGTGTCACCCAGAGCGTGAACCAGACGATTGTGACCTGGCTCGCCCCGTTCCCGCGCCTCACCGTCGACGGGGTATCGGTGGTGGGGACCGATGTGAGAGTCCAGCTCTCGGGCCCCGAAGCGCCTCCGCCCACCAAGCAACTGATCGCGCTGCTCAAGGGCGTGATGGGGCCCCACGTGGGTGTTCGGGTCGTCTGGTTTCAGACTTCGGGTTGAGAGTCAGGGAGTGGTACTTCCCTCAGGTGGGCCGGGGACAACGACCAACGGAAGTTCAGCCCTTTCGGCCAACTGCAGGCTCGTCGAGCCGAGAAGCATTCCCGAGTGCTTGCCAGCCCCTCGGGTGCCGACGACGAGCATCGAGGCGTGAAGCGGGTCCTCGCCGACCGCGAGCAGCGTGTCGAGGGGATCGCCTTCGACGACCCGGGCGCTGATCCGCTCGAGGTCAAGGTGGGTCGCCTCGCTGAGCTCGATGCAGGCCCGTGCGGTCTCGCCTTCGACGTCTTCGCCCTCGAAGCGGTCGAGGAGCCCCTTGGCGCGCACGAGAACGACACGGCCGTTGAGGCGCAGAGCGAGATGGGCGGCCCACTGCGCGGCCGTCACGGAGTCCGCACTGCCATCAAAACCCACCGCGATGACGGTCTCGCTCATCGCTCCTCCTCCGCTGCCGTGATGAAGATCTGCTCGAGGGCGCTGGCCCGCTCGTCGCGAACCTTTGCGAGCCGCTCGCGCCCGGGCCCTCCGTGCGTGCGAGGCTCGACCTCGACGATGGCGTCGACGAGCTCGCCCGCGGTGGCCGCCACCGAGTGGCGAAGGGCTGGGAGGTCGTAACCGCCCTCGAGGAAGAGTGCCAGCCGGCCCGGTCCGGCGTAAGGCGCGACCCAGGCGGCGAGCGAGGCGAAGTCCCCGCTGGTCAGTGCGAGGTCGGCGAGGGGATCATCGCGGTGGGCGTCGAAGCCCGCGGAGACGAGGACGAAGGTGGGTGCGAAGGCCTCCACCACCGGAGCGGCCACCTCCTCCACGGCGGCGCGCAGGACGTCGCCGGTCGCCTTGGCGGGCAGCGGCAGGTTGACGTTGAGGCCGGCCGCGTGGGTGCCGCCGACCTCCTGGGTCCCGCCGGTGCCGGGGTAGAGGGGCCACTGGTGAGTCGAGACGTAGAGAACCCTCGAGTCGTCCCAGAAGATGTCCTGGGTCCCGTTGCCGTGGTGCACGTCCCAATCGAGGATCATTACGCGCTCACCGGCGTCGGCCAGCGCGGCGGCCGCGACCGCCACGTTGTTGATCAGACAGAAGCCCATGGCCCGGTCGCGCACCGCGTGGTGACCGGGAGGACGGGCCACCACGAAGCCGACGCCCTCTCCCTCCTCGCGCAGTCGGTCGACCACCGCCAGTCCGGCGCCGGCCGCACGTTGGGCCAGGTCGAAGGAGTCGTAGGTGGCGTAGGTGTCCGGGTCGAGGTCGCCGCCACCTTCGAAGCAGAAGGCGCCGAGCTGGTCGAGATAGGCCCCCTCGTGGACGCGGGCCAACTCGGTGCGCGAGGCCCGCCGCCCGCTGACGAGGACCAGGTCCTCACCGAGGTGGAGGTCCTCGAATCCCGCCCGGGCGGCCAGGGCCCGCTCGGGCCTCTCGGGGTGGCCGTCGTCGGCGTGGACCTCGTCTCCGAGGGGCTCGTTGACGAACAGCCTCACGTCTCGCGCCTAGCCGGATCGATCGCGAGGCGCACGGAGTAGACCTCGTCGGTGAGTCGTGAGTCGATGGGGAAGCCCGCCTGGTGGAAGACGGCCATCATGTCGCGGTTGTCGGCGAGGGTCTCGGCGATCAGCATCGTGATCCCACGCTCCCACGCGGCGGCGGCGAGGTGGTCGAGCAGGGCGGCGCCGAGGCCCCGGTGCTGGTGGGCGTCCTCGACGATGAAGGCGACCTCGGCCCTCGTCGTACCGGGCAGTCGGTCGTACCGCCCGACGCCGGCCAGCTCGAGGTCGCGGGTGACGACGAAGGCCAGTCGGTCGACGTAGTCGACGTTGGTCAGGTGCACGAGCTCGTCGGCGCTGAGATCGGGGTGCACCGAGAAGTACCGCCGGTAGATCGAGCCTGGTGAGAGCCGGTGGTGGAAGGCGAGCAGCGCGGCGGCGTCCTCGGGACGAATCGGCCGGACGACGTAGGTGCCCTCAGGGGTCGAGACCTCGTCGGCCAGATCGGCCGGGTAGACCCAAGGCTCGAAGGCACGCGTCGCCACGAGTCCATCATGGACCCTCGTCACCGTACGGGGGAATAGGTCGTCGGACCCGGGTCCGACTCGCCGACGTGGGGGCATCATGGGAGTGGGCCCGGTGGTGGGCGCGTCGGTTGGGCGCGCCCCACCCGCCAGTTCATAAGGAGGCCCCCATGAAGGCTGTCCAGTACCGCAGGTTCGGCGGCGCACCCGAGGTCGTCGAGATCGACAAGCCCCGTCCCGGACCGGGTCAAGTGCTGCTCAAGGTCACCGCGGCCGGTCTGTGCCACTCCGACGTGTTCGTGATGTCGATTCCCGAGGACCAGTACTTCCTCGGCACGTTGCCGCTCACCCTCGGCCACGAGGGCGTCGGGATCGTCGACGAGCTCGGTGAGGGCGTCACCACGGTGGCGGTCGGCGACGCCGTCGCGGTCTACGGCCCGTGGGGCTGTGGGACCTGTCACGCCTGCGCCGAGGGCCACGAGAACTACTGCGAGCGCGCGGCGGCGCTCGGAATCCTGGCTCCGGGGCTCGGTGCGCCCGGGGCCATGGCTGAGTACATGATCATCGACGACCCGCGCCACCTGGTTCCCCTCGGGGACCTCGATCCGGCGCTCGCCGCCCCGCTGACCGACGCGGGCCTCACCCCGTATCACGCGATCAAGCCCTCGCTCGGGAAGTTGGGTGCGGGCACGACGGCGGTCGTGCTGGGCGCCGGCGGCCTCGGGCACGTCGGGATTCAGATGCTCAAGGCCTTGAGCGGTGCACGCGTCGTCGCGCTGGACGTGGATGACGCGAAGTTGGACCTGGCGCGCGAGGTCGGCGCCGACCTGACCCTGCGCTCGGACGCCCCCGACGTCGTCGAGCGGGTGCGCGAGTACACCGGTGGGCGCGGCGCCGAGGGCGTCTTCGACTTCGCCGGGTTCCCCGCGAGCCTCGAGGTCGCCCGCCAGCTCGTGGCGGTCGGCGGCGACTTCAAGATCGTCGGACTGGGGATGGGCGGGGCCACGATCCCGGTCGGCTTCTTCACCACCCCCTACGAGGCCTCGATCATGACCACCTACTGGGGCTACCGCTCCGAGCTGATGGAGGTCATCGAGATGGCCAGTCGGGGCCAGATCGACGTCCACGTCGAGCGCTTCACCATCGACCAGGCCCCAGACGCCTACAAGCGGCTCCACGACGGGTCGCTGGCCGGGCGAGCGGTGGTGGTGTTCTAGGTTCCTCAGGTTGCGCAGTGCAACAGGCTCCAGGTCGAGGACGCCCCAAAACTGACCCCGCGTGCAGAGCACATCGATAGCCTGGTCAGCCACAGGACTCGGGTCATCGGGCATGGAGAACTGTGTAGCGACGGGGGGTCAGTGATGCTGCTTTCCATACTTGGAATCATCGGCGCTACGGGAATCGCCTCTTCCTATGTGTGGGCGAGGCAACTCCTACTGTCGAGGCGGTTCATGAGATTCTCCGGCTCGGAACCTCTCGACATTGTCGTGGCAACGAGTGACGTCGGCAAAGGCGGGCCTGATAAGGACGAGTACTTGAGACCAACGGTGTCGGCTTCGAACGTCGAGGCAGCGGTCCTGGTGGCAACCGCCAGTGGAGCGCTTCGCCAACGCAAGGACCTTCGAGTGTGGCTCAGTGAGACAAGTCGCGTTTCGCTGGATGGAGACCTGGTGATCATCGGTGGACAGTTGAAGAATCGGGTCGCGGGGGACTACTTGTCCAAGTTCAACGAGCTACATGGAGACCTGGCAATCGAGCGCCATCACGACAAGCACCGCTGCAGTTTGTCGGTGGGCCAGTGGACGCGAAGCATTGAATTGGAGAACGAGCCCGGAACCGAGAACCCTGTCCGTGACCTCGTCCTCGTTGTCTTCAGTCGCAACTGGCTCACGATCAAGAGACGTCGTGGAGTCTTGTGCGCTGGCTTTACATCGCACGGCTCAATCTCAGGTGTACGATTCGCGTTCGAAGGTCAGTGGAAGTGGCGTGGTGCTCGAGGAGGGCATCCGCTCCACTACTTGGGTCGGAAGTGGCCATCGTTCATCGCAGTCTTGGCCGTCGATATCAAGAACGGAATCCCCACGACTTCGGAAGTCTTGCTTTGGAAGGAGATTCCGTGACGGAAGTGGTTGGCACCGATCGGGGTCAATGTGCACCCGTGCTGATTCTCTGGGATATAGACGGGACTCTCCTGCGCCAGTTTGACCGAGCTTTGCTCTTCAGTCGAGCTCTGGAGCCATGGCTTGACCAGGGGTTCCTCGATTCGTGGGTGCCAATCTCCAAAGGCCTCACCGATCGCCGAATCTTGGCCAGCGGACTGAGACAGGCTGGGGTCATCGAGGCTGACGTCCAAGCGATTCTGCCCGCAGCGTGCCGAGAGTTGGGACTCAGACAAGACCAGGAGTCTGCTCGGGTCGCCGAACAATCTCCTGTCTTACCAGGCGTCGTGGCGGCTCTCAGGACTAGCGAGGTGGGTCAACATACCGTCATCCACTCCCTCGCGACTGGCAACACCTTTTTGAGGGCGCTTACCAAAGTCCGGGCATCTGGTCTTCTGCCCCATCTCGCCATGCATTTGGGGTGTTTCGGAGATGAGGAAGAGGAACGCTCAGCGATGGTGCATTCGGGCCTTGCCCGGATCCGAGGGTGGGAAGAGACCAATCGAGTCCACTTTGACTCGATCTTTATCGTCGGTGACTCAATTCACGACGTGGACTCCGCGGAACGGAATGGTCTGATGTCAGTAGGGGTACTCAGCAGTGGGGAAGATGCAGACGATCTGAAGTCGGCGGGCGCGACACGAGTGGTCGAGTCCGCCAGCCATGTGATGGCGACGATTGGCGGACTCGTAACGACTGGGCGGTGAGAGCCCGCCAAGAACAATGGCATTTCGAATCAAGGAGCAACTGGCCTCGCTACGGCAGCTGTAACCTCGGTGGCCATGGTGGACCAAGAGAGCGAGACGGTGGTGCGGGTGGAGGCCCAGTTGGCCTCGGTCGAGCACGCCCTCGAGCGACTGCGCCACGGGACCTACCGGGTCTGCGAGTCCTGCGGCGAGCCGCTCGAGCCCGCCGACCTCGAGGCCGACCCGGTGCGCACCCTCTGCGCGGCGCACCTCTCCCTCTAGAGACGACGAAGCCCGGCCCCAGAGGGGCCCGGCTTCGTTCTGTCTTCGGAGAGCTACTTCTTGGTCGCCCAGAAGATCTCGGCGATCGCGTCGATCTCGCTCAGCAGGCGGTCGGCGACGACGGTGTCGTTGGTCTTCTTCGCCTCGCCGGCCGACTTGGTCGCCATCCAGAACAGGTCGTGCAGGTTCGGGAACTCCTTCAGGTGGTCGACCTTGAAGTAGTCGGTCCACAGCACCCACAGGTGGTGCTTGACGAGCTCGGCGCGCTCCTCCTTGATGAGCAGGGCGCGGGTCTTGAAGTCCGGGTCGGACGAGGCGCTGTACTTCTCCATGCAGGCCTTCACCGACTGGGCCTCGATGCGGGCCTGGGCGGGGTCGTAGACGCCACAGGGCAGGTCGCAGTGGGCGTGGGCGGTGAGCGGCTCGACGTTCGCGTCGAGCAGGGCGTTCAGACGGGTCAGCAGCGACATGGTTTCCCTTTCCTTGGTTCTCGAAGCAGGTTAGCGACGTCCGGGCTAGCGTGCCCCCGGTGCGGGGCCTGATCGGGCTGGTCGTGCGGCGTGTCGCCGTGGAGGGGTCCTCGATGTGGCCGACGGCGCGCCCCGGCGAGCGCTTGACCGCGGTGCGCCGCTGGCGACCGGTGCGCGCGGGTGACGTGGTGGTGGTGCGTGACCCACGGGAGCCCTCGCGCTGGCTGCTCAAGCGCTGCGCTGGGAGGGTCGGCGCCATGGTCGACCTTCGAGGGGACAACCCGGCCGCCTCCACCGACAGCCGGGACTTCGGTCTGGTGCCCGCGCGAGACGTGAAATGGCTGGTCGTGGCCGGTCTTCACGGCGCGTCGCGCCGGTAGGCTCCGCCCGTGGCCCGCGTCGCCGTCCTCTCCTACCACACCTCGCCGCTCGCCCAACCGGGCACGGGCGACGGCGGCGGCATGAACGTCTACGTGCGCGAGCTCGCGTCGGGCCTCGCCCGACTTGGCCACCGCGTGGAGGTCTTCACCCGGCGCGAGGATCCCCGCCAGAGCGAGGTCGTCGAGGTGGAGCCGGGCTTCTCGGTCCACCATGTCACCGCCGGCCCCGCGCGACCCCTGGCCCGCGGTGAGTTCCTCGAGCACGTCGGCGCCTTCGGCGACGCCGTCGTGGCGGCCTTTCGCTGCGGCGGCTCGCCCGACGTGATCCACGCGAACTACTGGCTGTCGGGCCTCACCGGCCACCGGCTCAAGCACGCCCTCGACGTGCCGCTGGTGATGACCTTCCACACCCTCGAGCGGGTCAAGGCCGAGCAGTTCCTCGCCGAGTCCCAGGAGCGCGCCGAGCAGGAGGCCTCGATCTTCGGCTGCGCCGACGCGGTCCTCGCCAGCTGCGACGTCGAGGCCGAGCAGCTGATCCGCCTCTACGGCGCCGACCCCTCGAGGGTCCACGTCGTGCCCCTCGGCGTCGAGCACGCCTTCTTCGCCCCGGGCCACCGCCCCCAGGCCCGTCGGGCCCTCGGGCTCGACGTGGCCGGTCGGCTGCTGCTCTACGTCGGACGCCTCCAGGCGCTGAAGGGCGTGGACCTCGCCCTCGAGACGGTGATCGAGCAGCGTCGCCGTGGCCGGGCGGCTCGCCTGGCGATCGTTGGGGGACCCTCGGGCTCGGACGGACGCGAGACGCTGGCGGCGCTGCACCGCCGGGTGGAGCAGGCCGGCGTCATCGAGGCCGTCTCCTTCGTGGCCCCCCAGTCACATCAGCTGCTGTCGACCTGGATGCGCGCGGCCGACGTGACCCTGGTGCCCTCGCGCTCGGAGTCCTTCGGTCTCGTGGCCCTGGAGTCCTCGGCCTGCGGGACGCCGGTCGTCGCCAGCGCCGTGGGCGGACTAACCACCCTTGTCACCCCGGGGCGCAACGGAGTCCTGCTCACCGGACGAGACCCCGCCGAGTGGTCCGAGGCCGTCGACTGGGTCGCCGACGAGGGCCGGGCCACGACCCTCTCCACCGGGGCGGTGCTCGAGGCGCGCCCCTACACCTGGCGCGCCGCCGCCGAGCGCTTCGCCGACCTCGCGGAGCGGTTGGCCTCGGGCGCCCTGCTCAGCTGCTAGTGATGGGCGCGCCAGGCGCCGACGGCCACGAGCGTCTCGGTGCCGTCGTCGAGTCCTGGCACCAGCGCTGGTGCGACGGAGGGCTGAGCGCCGAGGTCGAGCACCGCGACCACCCCGATGAGCGGGGCCACTGGCACTGGCTGATCCGCGTGCGTGGCGAGGAGCGGGCCACCATCACGATCTGGCTGGACCTGCGCCAGCGCACCGTGCGCGTCGAGACCGAGCTCATGGGGGCACCCGAGGCCGAGCTCGAGGCGCTCTACCGCTACCTGCTCGTGAAGAACGCCGACCTCGACCACCTGCACCTGGCGATCGGGCCCGAGAACGGGATCTACCTGGTGGGTGCGCTGCCCGTCGAGCTCCTCGACGAGGACCGCCTCGACGAGGTGGTCGGTCAGTGCGTGCAGGTCGTCGACTCGCTCTACCCGACGGTGATGGCCCTCGGGCTGCCCGGCTGGCACCGGCGCCGACGGCCCTCCTAGGGCTTCGGGGCGGGAGCGCCGATCGTTCCGGGATGGGAGGCCGGCAACTTGGGCGGCGAGATCGAGTACTGGGCGATCGTCACGACGCAGCCGAGCACGATCTGGGCGATGAGGAGCCGACGGGCGGTCGCGCCGACCCGCAGGGGCCAGGCGGCGAAGGGGGCCGCCGGGGACTCGCGCTCGGCGGGCATCGGGCGCAGCCCGGCGAGGCCGCTCGGCGCCTCGGCGGGAGCCGCGGGAACGGCCTCGACCACGTACTGGCCCAGCTCGGGCTCGTAGCGGGTCGTCGGGGCGACCTCGGCGGCGGACTCACCCTCGCCGAAGAGTCCCGAGGGGTAGCCCGACTGGAGCAGGGCGAGGTAGGAGTAGGTGCGCGTCGAGAAGCGCAAGGTGGCGCTCGCCGCCTCGTGGAGGGGACGGGGCAGCTGCCCGGTGACCAGGGTCACGATCCAGCCGACGAGCGCGAAGAGGAAGGCCCCCGTCCCGACGACTTGGGCGAGGATCAGCGCCGGGATCGCGAGCAGGAGCCGGAAGAAGACGGTCACGCGCCGGTGGGTCGCGTCGGGCAGGGCCACCACGATCGGGTAGGGGGCGGGATCGAGTGAGAAGGGCGGGTATTGGTCGGTGAGCAGCAGCAGGTACCCCTGCACCCGTGCCTGCCAGCGCACCACGCCGCCGGCGAAGCGCGCCGCCGGGTGACGACCGGTGACCAGGGCGGCGAACCAGGCGAAGACCGTGACGACGAAGAGGGCCAATCCGAGGAAGTAGAGCACCACGAGATGGGGGATCGTCAGGAGGAGGCGCACGAGGACGGTGAGCCGTCGCTGGGGCGCGGGAGGGTCGACGCGGAGTTGGAGGGACTGGAGCTCGTGGGCCATGGGGCCAAACTAGGACGGCGACACCTCCGGACCTGGGAGGAAGGGGCCCCTCGGTACCGGGCGGTACCGCGGGAGCGGGGCCCGACCGGTCCCGGGCCGCGCCAGTAGCGTGTCGCCATGCCTTACTCCTTGGTCATCGTGGGCGGCGGCAAGATGGGCTCGGCGCTGGCCGGCGGCCTGGTGCGCGCGGGCTGGTGCCCCCCCGAGGACCTGCTCGTCGTCGCGCA
>CAYUZO010000037.1:0-18655 GCA_964449735.1 uncultured Ferrimicrobium sp. | reverse complement strand
CCAAGTCGCCGGCCAAGAAGAGCACCGCGCGCGCGAGCGCCAAGACCGCCAAGGCCCCCGCCAAGGCGTCGGCCAAGACTGCCCGGACCTCCGCGAGGTCCGCCAAGAGCGCCGCCAAGACCGCCAAGGCCCCCGCCAAGACCACCAAGTCGGCCGCGAAGTCCGCCAAGGCCCCGGCCAAGACCGCCAAGGCGCCGGTCAAGGGCGCAGCGAAGTCCGCCAAGGCCACCAAGCCCGTCGCCAAGGCCGCCACCCTCACGAAGGCCCAGCGCGAGCGCGACGCCAAGGCCGCCGCCGCCGCCAAGGCCAAGGCCGCCGCCGCCGCCAAGGCCGAGCGAGAGCGCGACGCCAAGGCCAAGGCCGCCGCCAAGGCCAAGGCCGTCGCTGAGCGGGCCCGGGCGGCCGCCGCCGCCAAGGCCCAGCGCGAGCGTGAGGCCAAAGCGAAGGCCAAGGCCAAGGAGGCCGAGGCCAAGGCTCGAGCCCGCGCCAAGGAGGCCGAGGTCAAGGCCAAGGCTCGTGAGAAGGCGGCCGTCGAGGCTCGCAAGGCCAAGGAGGCCGAGGCCAAGCGCAAGGCGATCGAGGCGGAGAAGGCCCGCAAGCTGCGCGAGATCGAGCGCCGCCAGCAAGAGGAGGTCAAGCGCCAGCTGCGTCGCGAGGCCGAGGAGCGCAAGCGCCAGGAGGCGCTGGAGCGCAAGATGCACTCCAAGCCCTACGCCGAGGACCCCGCCTTCTTGGAGGAGCTGCGCGAGCTGCTGAGCGCCGAGCGCCAGCTGACCGCCCACCAGCTCGAGATCTCCGAGGCCGAGGCCGACGAGATGCTGGTGGACCGCGAGCGCCTGGAGTACGACGACGAGGACGGCTCGAGCGTGGGCGCGGACTATCAGCGCGACCTCATCAAGGAGTTCGCCCAGGGCGAGCGGACCAAGCTCGACGAGATCGACGTCGCTCTGGCGAGGATCGCTGACGGCAGCTACGGGCGCTGCGACGAGTGCTTCGAGCCGATCTCCATGGCCCGCCTGCGCGCGCAGCTGCCGGTGTTCACCTGCGTGTCGTGCCGGGCCGCGGTCTAGCTCGGCGCGTCAACGCCCGGGTCTTCCTCGTCGGCGCCGCGGTCATCCTGGCTGACGAGGCCACCAAGGCGTGGGCCCGTGGCGCCCTGCACCACCCCCGTCACCTGTTCGGGCCCTTGGGGCTGCACCTCGAGTACAACTCGGGGATCTCCTTCTCGCTCGGCGCGGGCCACTCCGTGGTGTGGTCGGTCCTGACCCTGCTCGTGGCCCTCGCCCTGCTCGGCGCGGGGACGGTGGCCTCGCCGGGTGCTCCCACGGTGGGCTTCGGTCTGATGATCGGGGGAGGGGTCGCCAACCTGGTCGACCGGCTCTCCTCCAGTCCGCCCCGGGTGACCGATTTCGTGGCCCTGGGACGGCTGCCCGTGTTCAACCTCGCCGATCTGTGCGTGAGCGCCGGCTTCGTGACCCTGGTGGTGGTGGCCCTCAGGGGACGGGCGTTGGTGGCCCGGTGAGCCGGCTCGACCTGATCGTCCCCGACGGGCTCGAGGGCCAACGGGTCGACCGCGCCCTGGCGCTGGTGTCGGGGCTGTCCCGTTCGGCCGTCCTCGAGCGGGTGGCGGCCGGCGCGGTCAGCGTCGACGGCAAGGTGGTCGCCAAGGGCTCGACCCCGTTGCGGGCGGGCCAGCGCCTGGAAGTCGACCTCGGTCCCGAACCGGCGACGGCCGTGGCGCCCGACGACCGGGTCGTCGTCACCGTCGTGGTCGAGGACGAGGAGTTCCTCGTCGTGGAGAAGGCCCCGGGCCAGGTGGTCCACCCGGGAGCCGGGCAGCGCGAGGGCACCCTGATCGCGGGGATCCTCGCGCGGTTCCCCGAGGTGGCCGAGCTCACCGAGAGCGCGGGCTGCGATCCCTGGCGGCCGGGCGTCGTCCACCGGCTCGACAAGGGGACCTCGGGGCTGTTGGTGGTGGCGCGCACCGAGCGGGCCTGGCGCTCGCTGAGCGAGCAGATGGCCGAGCGCGCGGTCACCCGCGAGTACGTGGGGCTGGCCGAGGGTCACCTCGCCGAGGCCCGCGGGGTGATCGACGCCCCCCTGGGCCGGTCGACCTCTCGGCCGACCCTGATGGCGGTGCGACCCGACGGGCGGCCGGCGCGGACCCACTACGAGGTGCGCGCACGTCTCGAGAACCCGCGGCGCACGCTGCTCGCCCTGCGTCTGGAGACGGGGCGGACCCATCAGATTAGGGTCCACCTGGCCTCGATCGGCCATCCCGTCGTCAACGACAGCCGTTACGGGCGCCGGCGCGAGCCCCGACTCGAGCCCGAGCGCGTCTTCCTGCACGCGAAACGGCTGGCCTTCGTGCACCCGCGCACGGGCGAGAGGGTGCTGGTCGAGTCCGCGCTGCCGGCCGACCTGGCGGCCCTGCTGCCCGAAGGGGCCGACTCCTAGGCCTCGATGGCGTCGTGGGCCGCGATGACCTTGTCGTCGCGGCGAAGGACGGCCAGGGCCTCCTCCTCGGCACGACGAACCCGGCGCACGCCGATGTCCATGGCGGTCGCCGTGGCCTGGAGGGACTTGGGCGAGGAGCCGTCGAGCCCGAAGCGGTGGGTCACCACCTCGCGCTGGAGGTCCGTCAACTGCCCCAGGGCGCGGTGGAGGTCCTCGTCGACCATCGTCCGCTCGATCTCACCGACCCAGTCGTGCTCGCTCGGCGCCACCAGGTCACCCAGCGTGGTCGCCGAGTCGGCCGAGGCGGGCTGGTCGAGGCTGGCGGTGACGCCGGCCAGTCCGCGCAGGGAGTCACGGACCTCCTTGGCCATGCCCGTCGCCTCGGTGAGCTCCTCGTCGGTGGGCTTGCGGCCCAGGGTCGAGGTCAACTCGGCCGTCGTCGCCTCGAGCCGCTGGAGCTGCTCGCCGACCTCGAGGGGGATGCGGATCGTGCGCCCGTGCTGCTGGACGGCGCGCTGGAGTGCCTGACGGATCCACCAGGTCGCGTAGGTGGAGAACTTGAAGCCGCGCTCCCAGTCGAACTTCTCCACCGCGCGCAGCAGCCCGAAGGTGCCCTCTTGGACCAGGTCGACCATCTCGACGCCGCGGTCCTGGTAGCGCCGGGCCCAGTGCAGGACCAGGCGCAGGTTGGCGGCCACCATCTGCTTCTTCGCCTCCTCGTCGCCCGCGGTGACCCGCTTGGCCAACTCGACCTGCTCGTCGTAGTTGGGCATCGGGTAGCGATCGAGGTCGCGCATGAGCAGACCCAGCATGTCGTTGGTGTTCACCGCGGAGCGTCGGGGGGCTGTGCTCATGGCCTTCTCCTTGTGGGGATAGGGGATGGGGGTTCGTCCCTCGGGTATTTCTCCTATCGGGACAGGACTAATCTACCACGCCCGGCTCAGCCGGGCAAGGCATCGGCGTGCGCGTCGGCGTGGGTCCGGGCCACCGGGCCACCGCCGCGGGCCGAGCGGACCATGTCGGCCAGCGTGTAGCTCGCCAGGTGCACCCTCATGTGCTCACCCACGTCGGCCCAGACGGCGAGCAGCACGCACTGGCCCTCGTGGTCGCAGGCCCCGTCCTGATGGGGCTGGCCGAAGTCGCCGGCGACGATGGGCCCGTCGACCGCGGCCACCACCTCGGCGAGGGAGATTGACTCGGGGGAGCGGGCGAGCAGGTAGCCACCGCCGACTCCGCGCTTGGAGCGCACCAGGCCCGCACCCTTCAGCGTCAGCAGGATCTGCTCCAAGTAGGGCTGGGGCAGTCCGGTCCGCTCGGCGAGGTCGCGCACGGACACCGGCGCCCCCGCGTCCTCGCGCAGGGCCAGGCTCAACAGCGCCCGGCTGGCGTAGTCGCCTCGGGTGGAGACCCTCACCCGGCCATCCTACCGGCCACCCGCCCGCCACCCGTTGAGGGTCACGGGGTGGCTCAGAGGTCTGGCACACTGCTGGGGTGACAGATCAGACCGCAACCGAGGGGGTGGGGCCCGACGAGGTGCTCGCCCCCGGACAGGGCACCCCCGACGAGCAGTCCGACCAGCAGACCGACTTCATCAGCCAGCCCGCGAAGGTGATGCGCATCGGCTCGATGGTCAAGACCCTCCTCGACGAGGCCCGGGTCGCGCCGCTCGACGAGGCCGGCCGCCAGCGGCTGCGCGAGATCTACGAGACCTCAATCCACGAGCTGTCCTCGGCACTCTCGTCCGACCTCGGCGATGAGTTGGCGCGCATGGCGATGCCCTTCTCGGCCGACGTGCCCAGTGAGTCCGAGCTGCGAGTGGCCCAGGCCCAGCTGGTCGGCTGGCTCGAGGGGCTGTTCCACGGGATCCAGGCCTCCCTCTTCGCCCAGCAGGCGGCCGCGGCCGCCCAGCTGGAGAAGATGCGCGAGCGCTCCCTCAACCCGGGCACCGACGCCCGGCCGGGCACCTACCTCTGACGTGGCCGGGGAGTTCATCCATCTCCACAACCACACCGAGTACTCGATGCTCGACGGCGCGGCCCGCGTCGAGGAGCTGGTGCTCGCGGCCAAGGCCGACGGCCAACGGGCCCTCGGGATCACCGACCACGGCAACCTCTACGGGCTCATCGACTTCTACCAGACCTGCCGCAAGCACGAGGTCACCCCGGTCCTCGGGCTGGAGGCCTACATGTCGGCGACCTCGCGCTTCGACCGGCCGACCCGCCGGGGTCGCATGGACGACACCGGGGGCGAGACCGAGGGTGGCCAGAAGCTCTACCACCACCTGACCCTGCTGGCCGTCTCCAACGAGGGATACCGGCACCTGCGCGAGCTCTCCTCGATGGCCTTCCTCGAGGGCTACTACTACAAACCCCGCGTCGACTGGGAGCTGCTCAGCCGCTACGCCGGCGGGCTGGTCGCCACCTCGGGATGCCTCGGCGGGGTGGTGCTGCAGGCCCTACTGCGCGACGACTACGCCGGCGCGCTGGAGCAGGCTGATCGGCTCCAGTCGATCTTCGGGCGCGAGAACTTCTTCATCGAGCTCCAAGACCACGGCCAACCCGAGCAGCGCCGCACCAACCCTGACCTGGTGCGGCTGGCCCGCGAGATCGGCGCCCCGCTGCTCGCGACCAACGACCTGCACTACGTGCGCCACGGCGACGCCGAGATGCACGATGCGCTGCTGTGCGTGGGGACCGGCTCCTTGGTGGCCGACCCGAACCGCTTCCGTTTCCAGAGCGACCAGCACTACCTCAAGTCGGCCGCCGAGATGCGCGCGCTCTTCGCCGAGCTCCCCGAGGCCTGTGACAACACGCTGCTCGTGGCCGAGCGCGCCGACGTCACGATCGAGTTCGATAACGACGCCCTGCCGGCCTTCCCCCTGCCGGCCGAGTTGGGGAGCCTGCCCCACAAGGAGGGGGCCAGTCGCTACCTGCGCGAGCTGACCTACGCGGGGGCCCGCGAGCGCTACGGCTCCGACCTGCCCGCGGTGGTGCGCGAGCGGCTGGACTACGAGCTCGGCGTGATCGAGGAGATGGGCTTCGCCGACTACTTCCTCGTGGTCTGGGACCTGATCCGCCACGCCCGCGACACCGGCATCCGGGTCGGGCCGGGGCGCGGCTCGGCGGCGGGGTGCTGCGTGGCCTACTGCCTGCGCATCGTCGATCTCGACCCGATTCGCTACGGACTGATCTTCGAGCGCTTCCTCAACCCGGGCCGCAAGCAGATGCCCGACATCGACATGGACTTCGACGAGCGCTACCGCGGCGACATGATCCGCTACGCCGCCGAGCGCTACGGCTCCGACCACGTCGCCCAGATCATCACCTTCTCCACGATCAAGGCCCGCGCCGCCGTGCGCGACGCCGCGCGGGTCCTCGGCTACCCGCCGCTGCTGGGCGACCGGATCGCCAAGGCCATGCCGCCGCTCGTCATGGGCCAGGACCTCCCCCTGGAGGCCTGTTTCACGCCGACGCCCGGCTACGAGGGTCGCTACGCCGAGGCGGCCGACCTGCGCGGCCTGTACGAGAGCGACCCTGAGGTCCGCCACGTCGTGGACGTGGCCAAGGGCTTCGTCGACAAGCGCCGCCAGGACGGGATCCACGCGGCGGCGGTCGTCATCACGAAGGAGCCGGTCCTCGAGTACGTCCCGGTCCAGCGCAAGGCCGGCCCGAACGCCTCGCCCGAGGACGCGCCGATCGTGACCCAGTACGAGGCCACGGCGATCGAGAAGCTCGGACTTCTGAAGATGGACTTCCTCGGGCTGCGCAACCTCGCGATCATGGAGCGCTGCGTCGAGCACCTGGCTCGGCGGGGGATCGAGGTCGACATCGACCACCTGCCCCTCGACGATCCCAAGGTGTTCGAGATGCTGCGCCAGGGCCACTCCATTGGGGTCTTCCAGCTCGAGGGCGACAAGATGCGCCAGCTCATGCGCCGCCTGGCGCCGACCTCCTTCGACGACATCGCCGCCCTGGTCGCGCTCTACCGGCCCGGACCGCTGCTCGAGGGCGTCCACAACGACTACGCCGACCGCAAGAACCAGCGCCAGCCGGTGAGCTTCGACCACCCCGACCTCGAGGCGATCCTCGGCGAGACCTACGGGCTGATGATCTACCAAGAGGACATCATGCGCGTGGCGACCAAGGTCGCCGGGTACTCGATGACCGAGGCCGACGACCTGCGCAAGGCCTGCTCGAAGAAGATCCGCGAGATGATCCAGGCCCAGCGGACCAAGTTCGTCGAGGGGGCCGAGCGTGAGGGCTACGGCCGGCCCCTCGGCGAGGCGATCTTCAACAAGATCGAGCCCTTCGCCGACTACGCCTTCAACAAGAGCCACGCCTACGGCTACGCCTTCATCGCCTACCAGAACGCCTGGCTGAAGGCCAACCACCCGGTCGAGTACATGGCCGCCCTGCTCACCTCCTTCAAGGACGACAAGGACAAGACGGCCCTGTACCTCAACGAGGCCCGTCAGATGGGGATCTCGATTGGCGTGCCCGACGTCAACCAGAGTGGCGCGGACTTCACCCCGAGCCCCACCGAGCAGAGCCGGATCATCTTCGGGCTGGCCGCGGTGCGCAACGTGGGCGAGAGCCTCGTCGAGCGCATCGTCGCCGAGCGCGAGGCGCGCGGCCCCTTCGCCTCGGTCTACGACTTCGCCCGACGGGTGGACCCGGCCGTCTTGAACCGGCGCACGATGGAGTCGCTGATCAAGGCGGGGGCCTTCGACGCGCTGGGGGTGAAGCGGCTGGGGCTGCTCTTGAAGGTCGAGGAGCTCACCGAGGCCACCCTGACGAGGCGTCGGGACCTCTCGATGGGGATCTCGACGCTCTTCGCCTCCCTCGACGAGGGGGGCGACGACTGGGAGGGCACCGACATCGCCCTGCCTGATCAGGAGTGGGAACCGGCCGTCAAGCTCGACTTCGAGCGCGAGATGCTGGGCACCTACGTCTCGGACCACCCCCTCTACAAGGTGGAGGCGGCCCTGGCGGCGCGCTGTGACGTGACGATCCAAGGGGTCCTCGACCGGGGCGAGGAGCTCGCCGCGGCGGGCCGGGCCCTCACCCTCGGCGGCCTGCTCGCCGAGGTCCAGATGCGCACCACCCGGGCCGGACAGCCCTACGCGCGGGTGGTGCTCGAGGACCTCACTGGCTCGATGGAGATCATCCTGTCCGCACGCCGCTTCGGCGAGTACAGCGGGTTCCTCGCCAAGGACAACGTGGTGCTGGTGAAGGGGCGTCTCGACCACCGCGACGAGGAGGTGCGCTTCACGGCCCTCGAGGTGAGCGCCCTGCCGCGCGAGGTGGACGCCGAGCTGCGCCTGAGCCTGCGTCCCGAGGACCTCAACGCCGACTCGATCGCCACCTTGAAGCAGATCCTGGCCCGCTACCCGGGCCCGACCCCGGTCGTCGTCGAGACCCCCGCCAGCGGAAAGGCCTTCCGCCTGGGGCCGGACTTCAACGTGGCCCTGGGCTCGGTGGTGGCCGAACTTCGCAGTGAATTCGGGCGTCACGTGATCAAGGCCTAGGCCCCGAGAGACCCCCCGGGGCGGTCCCGTAGAAAGGGGACCAGGCCAGTGACCGACACGACGAAGGACACCACGGCCCTCAGCGACGCTGAGTTGGCCGAGATGGCCGACCTGTGTGTCGACCGCGAGCCCAACTTCGACATCGGCTTCCTGTCGAAGCAGCGAGAGGAGTGGGTACTGGTCACGGCGGCGCGCGAGGGCAACAAGCTGCGCGGCTACTCCTTCTCGACCCTGGAGCGCATCGGGGGCACCCCGTCGCTGCTGATTGGCCTGCTGCTCGTCGATCGCAACTCCAAGTCCGACCAGACCCTCAAGGCGATCCTCCAGGATCAGTTCCGTCGGGCACTGCTCGCCTTCCCGGACGAGGACGTCCTGCTCGGGGCGCGGCTGATGTGCGCCGACGGGTTCCGTGCCTTCTCCGGGCTCGAGGAGGTCGTGCCGCGCCGGGGCTACAAGCCCACCGGCGAGGACCGGGCGTGGGCCCGTCGACTGGCCAAGCGTTTCGGCGCGGAGAAGGCCGTCGACGACAAGACCTTCATCATGGCGCCCCTGCCAGGGCCGGTCGGGGGAGTGGACTACCTGGCGGCCAAGGCGGCGCTGCCCGACGGGGCCTCGGACCTGTTTGAGGGGGTCCGCCCCGAGCGCGGCGAGCGCCTCATCGTCTTCGGCTGGGCCATGGCCGAGTTGCTGGCCTCGGGCAAGCTGCCCCGCTAGGTCATCCGCGGGGCAGTAGCCCCGTGCAGATCTTGTAGCAGTGCCCGTCGATGGGGGCGGACAGCGTCGTCAGCACGTAGGTCGGGCGATACCCGAGAGCGGTCGCCAGGTCCTTGCCGGCGAGGGAGGTGCGCCGGGTCGCCTCCATGGCGCGCACGGCGTAGGCGTCCTCACACACCAGCCACACGTCATCGCCGTACCACCCGAAGCGCACCCAGGTCGAGCCGTCCTCGTGGCGGCGCAGCAGCTGAGGGCCGCGGTCGGCGGCGATGAGGGCCACCGAGGGGCGCTCGCCCCGAAACTCCCAGTAGGGGGCGCTCGGCCCGCGGAAGCCGAACAGCGGACCGTCGGGGGGCGTCGCCAGAGCGGCGAGCCACTCGCGCACGCGCCGTCCTCGGTAGGTGCCCAAGCGGCGCGGCAGGTCGAGCAGCGAGACCGCCTCGGGCTGGGCCAGGTCGTCGCGCTGCGGGTCATCGGCCAACTCGGCCTCGACGACGTCGAAGGCCGCGAGGTCCGTCTCGACACCGTCGGGCCAGGGCACGCGCCAGCGCACGACGGCGTTGGAGGCGAGGTCGACGACGGTCGTGGACTCGTTGGTCGAACCCAGCACCAGCCCGGCCATCGTCGATCCGGGCGTCAGGTCCACGGCCGGCCGGTGCGGGGTCCGCTCCACGAGGCGTTTGGTGGCCCGCGCCGCGGGGTCGCGCCACGTGGCCATCACGCCCCCATCTCGACCAGGCGGGCCAGGAGGGCGGGGCCGTCGGCGACCGGAAGCTCGCACACCCCCGCCCGGCACAGGTAGGCGAGTCCCGCGGCACGTCCCTCGAGCAGGGGCGATCCTCCGGTTCCGCTCACGAGCACGGTGCGTCTCACGGCCCTCGATCGTAGGAGGGCGCCGAGGGGGTTGGGGGGTCCGGGCAGGACCGCTTCGACGCGCTCGAGGGCAAAGCCCGCCGCCTCGAGCAGGTCGGGCACGGCGAGCGGGTGCTCGACGAGGAGCTCCTCGGCCAGGTTCACAAGGCGTTCGGCGATGGCGAGCATCTGCGCATCGCCGAGAACCCCTCCCAACCGGGCGAAGGCCCGCAGCGAGACGGCGTGGGCCGAGGGGGTGGCTCCGTCGAGGATCTCCTTGGGTCGAACGGGCAGATCGTGGGCCGCGTCGCTGGTGGTGAAGAGGCCCTGGCCCCGTAGAGGGTCGCCGCCATCGGGTCGCTCGCCGTCCCAATGGTGATCGAGGAGGTAGACGAGGACCCGGTGGGCCGCCGTGGCGTGACGATCCTCGCCGGTCGACTCGTAGGCGTCGACGAGCGCGTCGGCCAGCCAGGCGAGATCGGCCGCGGTCGCCCGGGCGCCCCCTGGGTGGGTGCGCCAGAAGTCCGTGCCGTCGTGATGGGAGCCGAGCAGGCGCTCCAGTCGCTCGACCCCTTCGGACTCGAGGTCCGGGTCGCGAGTGGCGAGCAGGGCTGAGGCGGTCATGGCGTTCCACTCCAGGACGACCTTGCGATCGCGCGCGGGCGCTGCGCGTCGTCGCCGGGCGGACAGCAGCGCCTCGTGGGCTCTTCTCAGCGAGGGGGGAGTCGAGAAGGGCTCACCGTCGGCGAGCCTCGGCACGGACCGGCCTTCGAGGACGGGCTCGTCGAGGCGCCAGCGATGCAGCGTCTCGTCGAGCAGGTCGAGTGCGTCGGCCCTCTCGAGCGCCTCGCGGACCTCGGACGGAGTCCAGGTCACGTGGCCGCCCTCCACTCCGCCGGCGTCGGCGTCAAGTGATGCGGCGAACCCCCCATCGACCGCGAGCTCGCGCCGGGCGAACCCCAGGGCGTCGAGGCCGACCTGGCGCCACCACGTGCCCCCGCCGGCCTCCCGGTCGGCCAGGAGATAGGCCCGAGCCAGTAGGGCCTGGTCGGAGAGCATCTTCTCGAAGTGGGGGACGTGCCAGCGGGCGTCCACGCTGTAACGCGCGAAGCCACCACCGAGGTGGTCGTAGAGGCCCTGACGGGCCATCGCGTCCAAAGTGTCGCGCGCGAGGGCGCGCTCGGACTCGTCGCCCCCGTCGAGCAAGGCCGTGACGTAGCTCGGGCGGGGGAACTTCGGTGCCGGTCCGAAGCCGCCCAGCCCGTCGGCCCGCTCGACGAGGCCACGGCGCAAGGCGGCGCGTGCGGCGGGCAGGTCCACCCGGGCGGCGCTCGGGGCGAGGTGGTCGACGAGGCGGACCTCGCGGGTGGTCGCTTCGGCCAGCTCGGCGGCCTGGGTCTCGACACTGGCCCGTTGGCGCGACCAGGCGTCGTCCAGCGCGTCGAGCAGGCGAGCGAAGCCCACCTGACCCCCCCGGTCGACGGGGGGATAGTAGGTGCCGGCGTAGAAGGGCCGGCCGTCGGGGAGCGTGAAGACCGACATCGGCCAGCCGCCGTGGCCCGAGAGCAATTGGGTTGCGGCCATGTACAGCTCGTCGACGTCGGGCCGCTCCTCGCGGTCCACCTTGATGGGGATGAAGGCCTCGTTCAAGCGCCGCGCGATGTCGGGGTCCTCGAAGGACTCGTGGGCCATGACGTGACACCAGTGGCAGGCCGCGTAGCCCACCGAGAGGAAGATGGGCCGGTCGCGGCGGACCGCCTCCTCGAGCGCGTCCGCACCCCACGCCCACCAGCGCACGGGGTTGGCCACGTGTTGAGCCAGATACGGCGACAGGGTCGCGGGATCGAGGTCACTCAGGTGCGGCAAGAGCGGTCCCGGGTCGCGAGCGACAGGGTGCGCCAGCGTGGGCGCGGGTCCGTCGGCACGGGCGTAGCCTACGGGCGACTTGAAGAGGTGTGGACATGTCCCGACCCTGGCCCTTGCACACCGAGCGGCTCGTGCTGCGCGCTCTGAGCGCTTCGGACCTCGAGGTCCACGGCCGGCTCTTCTCCGACCCCGAGGTCGTGCGGTTCCTCTACGACGAGGTCCTCGAAGGGGTCGCGCTCCAGTCCCACCTCGAGCGACGCCTCAGTGCGCCCTGGCCGCCCGACGAGCAGTGGCTCAACCTGGCGGTCGAGCACGAGGGTGAGTTCCTAGGCGAGGTCGGCCTCTGTCGGACCTCCATCGTCCATCGCCAGGTCGAGGTCGGCTACGTCTTCGGGTCCTGGGCCCGGGGACGGGGATTCGCAACCGAGGCCGTGCGAGCCGTGGCGGGTCTGGCCTTCGGCGATCTCGGCGCCCACCGGGTCATCGCTCGACTCGACGCGCGCAACGAACGGTCCCGGGCCCTGCTCGAGCGCTTGGGCTGGCGACTCGAGGCCCACTTCGTCGAGAACGAGTTCGTCAAGGGGGAGTGGACCGACGAGAGGGTCTACGCCTGTCTCGCCTCTGAGTGGCTCGAGGGGGGCTCCGGTCCACGCCTAGGGTGACCAGGGCACCGTGCGCAGCAGAGGGAGGACCACGTGGAACCGGTTCGCTGGGGACTGATCGGGACGGGGCGCATCGCCGAGACCTTCGCGACCGACCTCGGGCACATCGAGGAGGGGGTCGTGGCCGCGGTGGGGTCGCGCTCACTCGCCACGGCCGAGGCCTTCGCGAGGCGCCACGGGGCGGCGCGGGCCTACGGCTCCTACGAAGAGCTGGTCCAGGACCCGGACATCGACGCCGTGTACGTGGCGACCCCCCATCCCCTGCACCACGACAACGCGATCCTGGCCCTCGAGGCGGGCAAGCCGGTGCTGGTCGAGAAGTCCTTCACGATGAACGGAGCCGAGGCTCGTGACGTGGTGGCGGTGGCTCGGGCCAAGGGGCTGTTCGCGATGGAGGCGATGTGGACTCGCTTCTTGCCCCACGTCGTCGCCCTGCGGGAGATCCTCGCGCAAGGCTCGCTCGGCGAGATCGTGGCCCTCTACGCGGACCACGGCAAGTGGTTCGCCCCCGACCCGACCTCTCGTCTCTTCGCGCCCGAGCTAGGCGGGTCGGCGCTGCTCGATCTCGGCGTCTACCCGGTCTCTTTCGCCTCGATGGTCCTCGGTCGCCCCCGGGGCCTGGTCGCGGCGGTAGAGCCCGCCTTCACCGGGGTCGACGGGCAGGCCTCCATGATCCTCTCCTACGACAGTGGCGCCCAGTCGCTCCTGACCTGCACCTCGAGCGCCCGGTCCTCCACTCGCGCCGAGATCGTGGGCACCGACGCGCGAGTCCTCATCGACGGGGACTTCTACGCGCCGACCGCCTTCAGCGTTGTGGGCCGCGATGGCACCTCGACGCGCCACCAGTTCGAGGTCCGCGGCCGAGGCCTGCACTTCCAGGCCGTGGAGGTCGCGCGGTGCCTGGCGGCGGGCGAGCTCGAGAGTCCCGTCATGCCCTTGGATGAGTCCATCGAGATCATGGACACGATGGACGAGATCCTGAGCCACTTGGGCTCCTAGGGGCCTAAGTCCCGGTCTGGCGCCAATGCGCGCGGCCGTCATGCTACTTTCACCCATTGGACACCCTGCTTAATGGGGGGTTCACGTAGTAGAAACATCTACGGCGTCGGTTGGCGCCACAGAAGGGTTGGGGAAACGAATGACTTTTAAGTATGCAAGAACGCTGGCGTCCCTGACGCTGGCGGGGGGCATGGCCGTGATGGCGCTGCCGGCGGTGAGTTCCTCCGCGGCGACCAAGACGGTGTCGAACGCCACGTTCAACACCAGCTTCTCGACCATGAAGTACCTGAAGGCCCTGGTTGCCAAGGGCAAGGGTTCGATTGCGGTGATTCTGCCCGACACGAAGTCGTCGGCGCGCTACACCGAGTTCGACGCCCCGTACCTCAAGCAGGCCTTCAAGGCGGCGGGTCTGACGAGCAAGCAGTACATCGTTCAGAACGCTCAGGGCAGTGACGCGACCCAGTTCTCCATGGCCCAGGCGGACATCGCCAAGGGCGCCAAGGTGCTGGTCGTCGACCCGCTCGACTCAGTGACCGGGGCCTCCATCGAGGCCTACGCCAAGGCTCGCGGCGTCAAGGTGATCGACTACGACCGCCTGACCCTCGGTGGCCAGCGCACCTACTACGTGTCCTTCGACAACGTGAAGGTCGGCCAGCTGATCGGCCAGGGCGAGGTCTCCTGCCTGACGTCCTGGAGCGTCCCGACGCCGACGGTGCTGTACATCTCCTACGGCTCGCCGACGGACAACAACGCGACGCTGTTCGCCCAGGGCTACAACAAGGTCCTGTCGGCCGCTGGCTTCAACACCTCGGCCACGACGACCACGGGGAACAAGCAGACCGTCCTTGAGAGCTCCGGCACCTGGGACCAGGCGACGGCGCTGAGCGACTTCCAGGGCGCCTTCACGGCCCACCCGTCGATCAACGCGGTCCTGACCCCGAACGACAACAACGCCGCGGGCATCATCTCCTACCTGCAGAGCAAGGGCCTCAAGCCCAAGACGATCCCCTTCACGGGTCAGGACGCCTCGCTGGTTGGCTTCCAGAACATCATCTCGGGTTACCAGTGCGGCACCGTCTACAAGCCGATTTGGCTTGAGGCTCAGGCTGCGGCCTCGCTCGCCGTCTACCTGCGCGCGGGGGTGAAGCCGCCGGCGGGCCTGGTCAACGGCTCAACCAAGGACACCCTTGAGAACCGTGGCGTTCCCTCGGTGTTGCTGACCGCGACCTGGGTGACCGCCTCGACCGTCGAGAAGACCGTCATCAAGGACAAGGTCATCAGCGCCGCTCAGCTGTGCACCAGCACGTCGCCGACCGTGGCGGGCTCGACGCAGCCCACCTACGCGGCCGACTGCAGCACCTACGGCATCAAGTAGGTGGACGAGGTGACGTCGTCCCCCGAGCTGCCCACGACCGGTCCGGCCCCATCGGGGCCGGCCGGGGGCGGCTCGGGGGACCCCACCTCGGCAGAGCACCTGCTGAGCCTGCGGGGGATCACCAAGAACTTCGGGCCGGTCCAGGCCCTGCGCCACGTCGACCTCGACGTCCCCCCGGCCCAGGTGACCGCCCTGATCGGGGACAACGGGGCCGGCAAGTCGGTCCTGATCAAGACGATCTCTGGCATCTTCCCGCCCAGTGCCGGGCAGGTCTTCTGGCAGGGGCGCGAGGTCCACGCCCACACCCCTCGTGACGCCAGCGACCTGGGTATTGCGACCGTGTATCAGGACCTGGCGCTGTGCGACAACCTGGACATCGTCCAGAACATGTACCTCGGGCACGAGCGGACCCGCTTCGCCCAGCTGGACGAGATCGCGATGGAGCTCTCGACCAAGGAGCTCCTGAAGGACCTGGCGGTCTCGACCGTCAAGTCGGTCCGCCAACTGGTCGCCTCCCTCTCTGGAGGGCAGCGCCAGGCCATCGCGGTGGCGCGTGCCGTCATGGGCGAGTCCAAGCTCGTCATCATGGACGAGCCGACGGCCGCCCTCGGCGTCTCCCAGACCGCCCAGGTCCTCGCCCTCGTGCGACGCCTGGCCGAGCGTGGGATCGCCGTCATCCTCATCTCTCACAACCTCAACGACGTCTTCACCGTGGCCGATCGCATCGCCGTGATGCACCTGGGCACCCTGGTCAGCCAGGGGCCGATCGCCAACTACGACGCCGCGAGCGCCGTCGACCTCATCACCACCGGCACCTCGTCGAGGGTGGGGGCGTCGACGGCGGCGAACTGATTCGAAAGGCTCCCCGTGTCGAGCATCGACGACGACATCGCCCCTGCTCTAGCGAGCGAGCAGCCTGCCGGTCTGTGGACTCAGATCCGCCGACTCTGGCAGGGTGACAGCGGCCTCGGTCCGATCCTGATCGGACTGCTGGCCCTGATCATCTACTTCGAGGTCCGCAACAACGTCTTCCTGTCAGCGGGCAACATCACCAACCTCTTCACCCAGGCCACGATCTTCATCCTGCTCGGGATGGCCGAGATCTGGGTTCTGCTACTGGGCGACATCGATCTGTCCATTGGGTACTCCGCGGGCATCTCGGGCGCCGCGGCCGTCATCTTGACCAGTCCGCGCTACCACTGGGGCTTCTGGATCGCCCTGCCCATCGGCATCCTCGCGGCGATGGCCTTCTCCGCCCTGTGGGCGACGATCTGCATCCGTCTGGGCATCCCGTCCTTCATCGTCACCTTGGCCGGTCAGATCGGTCTGTTCGGGGTGCTGCTGTACCTGATCGACAGTCAGGGGAACACGGGCGGAGCACTGCCGGTCCAGGAGAAGGTCCTCTACAACCTAGTCAATGGCAACGTGACACCACTGTGGACCTGGGTCCTCATCGTGGCGGCCGTCGCCTTCTTGGCCCTCATCATTTTGCGCGGGGAGCAGCGCCGCCGGTCGGCGGGCCTCGGGGGCAAGCCGATGTGGCTGACGATGACCAAGATCGTCATCCTCCTGGCCGCGGGGGTCTGGCTGGCCGTGGTCTTCAACACGAACCGGTCGAGCTTCACGCACTTGGTGGGGATGCCCTTCGCCATCCCCATCGACCTCGGGATCCTCGGAGGTGGCACCTACATCCTCACCAAGACGAGGGCCGGTCGCTACATCTACGCGATCGGAGGCAATGTCGAGGCTGCGCGGCGCGCGGGCATCGCCGTGAATCGCTACCGGCTGCTCGCCTTCGTCTTCTCGGGTTTCGTGACCGGGGTGGCCGGACTGCTCTACGTCTCGCGCCTCGGGGGGATCTCCTCGGGCATCGAGGGCGGCAACTACGTGCTCTACGCGGTGGCGGCCGCGGTCATCGGCGGGACCTCCCTGTTCGGGGGTCGCGGCAAGATGATCCAAGCCGTGATCGGGGGCCTGGTCATCGCCACCATCGACAACGGCATGGCGCTCATCAACATCAGCGCCTCGGGGCTCAACATCGCCACGGCCCTGATCCTGCTGGCGGCGGTCATCGTCGACGCGCTGGCGCGGCGCTCCTCGCAGTCCGGGGCCTGATGGCGGGCCTCCTCGAGGGCCGCGTGGCTCTCGTCACGGGGGCCAGTCGAGGGATTGGGCTCGCGATCGCGCGTCGCTTCGTCGAGGAGGGTGCCTCGGTCGCGATCACCTCGCGGGACCCCGAGCGAGTGGCCCGGGCCGCCGACTCGCTCGGCCGTCCAGAAGGGGTGCTCGGCCTCGCCGCCCATGCCGGCTCGCCCGAGGACGCCGGCCGGGTCGTCGAGGAGACGCTGGCGCGCTTCGGCGGGCTCGACATCCTGGTGAATAACGCCGCCACCAACCCCTACTTCGGACCGCTCGTGGACATCGACGAGGGGCGCCTGAGGAAGACCTTCGAGGTGAACGTGCAAGGGGCGCTCCACCACGTCGCGGCGGCCTGGCGCCACGCGATGAGAGAGGGTGGTGGCGTGGTCATCAACGTGGCCTCGATCGGGGGGATCCAGCCCGAGCCGGGCATCGGCTGGTACAACGTCTCCAAGGCGGCCCTCATCGCCCTGACCCGTCAGCTGGCGATTGAGTTGGCGCCGGGCGTGCGCGTCAACGCGGTTGCCCCGGGCCTCGTGCGCACCGAGTTCGCCCGCACTCTGTGGGAGGACAAGGAGGAGCTCCTCAACGCGACGATCCCACTCGGGCGCATCGGTGAGCCAGACGACGTGGCGGGGGCGGTGCTGGCGCTGGCGAGTGACCTGAGCGGGTGGGTCACCGGTCAGACGCTCGTGGTCGACGGGGGCACGACGTCCCGGCCCACCGGCGGGGTGGTCACCGACTAGCCGAGGTGGATCAGGTCCCCTCGACGGATCTTGCCGTTGCCGGTCCGGGGGATCGCCACGACGCGGCGAACGACTTTGGGCTTCGCCCACGGGCCGAGCGCCTCGGCGGCCGCCTCGCGCAGCGCCTCGTCGCTCACGGCACTCGCCTCGACGATCAGTGCGACGACCCGTTGCCCCCACTCGGAGTCGTCCTCGGCGGTCACCGCCACGTCGGCCACGCCCGGCACGGCCGCGAGGACGCGCTCGAGGTCCTCGGGCCACACCTTCTCGCCGCCGGTATTGATGACGAAGCCGAGACGTCCCTTGACCGAGACTCGTCCGTCACGCACCTCACCCGCGTCGCCGGTGGGGAACCAGTCCTCGGCGCCATCGGGCCCGCGTCGGGTAGGACGAGGGCTGTCGCGATAGGAACGGAAGAGCGTCGGGCTGCGCACGAGCAACTCGCCGTCCTGGGAGGCGACCTCGACCTCGGGCAGGGCCTCGCCGTCGTAGACGATGCCCGAGCCCGTCTCGGTCATCCCCCAGGTCGTCACGACGTTCCCAGGTCGCTCGGCCGGGGGGTGGGCGCCCCCGAGGAGGACCACGGAGAAGGCGCTGAGGTCCTGGCGGGCCAGCTGGGTGCGCACGACGGCGACGTGGGTGGCGCCGCCTCGCGCACTGGCCGCCAGGTCGTCAGCCGGGCCCCAGAGAAGGCGGGCGTCGTGCAAGACGGCGCGAAGGATCACCGCCAGTCCGCCGATGTGATGGGCCGGCAGGCAGGGAGCCCAGACCGAAGGGCCCTCTCGACGTAGCGCACCCTGGGTCAAGCGCGCGCTGGCCTCGAGCGCCGCCCAGGTGAGCTCCGCGGCCTTGGGCTCTCCCGAGGAGCCCGAGGTGAGCATGACGACGCCCACCTCGTCGTCGACCGCTCGACCTCCCTCGAGGCGATGTCGACCTCCCGCGTCGAGGATCGCGCCAGCCCCGAGCCGCTCCAGCTCTCGGCGGCGGCTCTGGGGGCTAAGACGCGGGTCGAGCACGCAGAAGGGCTGACGATGGGAGACGAGGTCGCGCACGGCCTCTTCGAAGCCCGGGCCGAGGGCGAGATCGACGGCGAGGAGGGGGCGCACGCGACGAGGTTAGGACCTGGCGCTGTAGGTTGGGCCGCCGAGGGGGTGTCATGGCGTCGATTCGACACGTGCGCAGGAGCAAGGCGTCGGCCGACCGGGTCTGGGCGGTGGTCACCGTCCCCGAGTCGATCGCCGAGTGGTTCCCCGGGATCGTGTCAGCCCGCGTCGAGGGCTCCGTGCTCGTCGACGGCGACGACCTGTACGGCCCGGGC
>CAYUZO010000036.1:4648-19486 GCA_964449735.1 uncultured Ferrimicrobium sp. | reverse complement strand
GGCCTCCTCGGGCTCGACGAAGAGACGGAGCTCCTCGGCGAGCTCGGGCTCGGCGTCGAGGTGGGCCGCGCGGGACTCGGCGAAGGTGCGCGCGGCGTCGAGCAGGTCGCCGTCGCGGGTCAACGAGGCCAGGCGCAGATCGGAGCGCCCCCGCTGGCGCGCGCCGAGCAGGGTGCCCTCGCCGCGCAGGGCGAGGTCCACCTCGGCCAGGACGAAGCCGTCGCTCGAGCCCACCAAGGCCTCCAGGCGGGTCGCCGCCTCGGCGGAGGGCGCCTCGCCGAGCAGGAGGCACTCGGAGGCCTCCCGACCTCGACCGACCCGTCCGCGCAGCTGGTGCAACTGGGCCAGCCCGAAGCGCCAGGCGTCCTCGATCACGATCAGCGTGGCCTCGGGCACGTCGACGCCCACCTCGATCACGACGGTCGCCACCAGCACGTCCAACTCGCCCGAGCGAAAGCGCGCCATCTCGGCCTCCTTGTCGGCGGCGCGCATCTGCCCGTGCAGCAGCCCCACGCGCAGCCCGGCGAGCTCCCCGGCGGCCAACCGGTCGCGCTCCTCGACGGCGCTCGTGGCCTCGACCCTCTCCGAGCCCTCCACCAGCGGGCAGATGACGTAGGCGCGCTGGCCCGCGGCGACCACCTCGCGCACCCTCGCCCAGGCCGTCGCCTCCTCGCCTCCCAGCCAGCGGGTCGTCACCTCCTGACGACCGGGCGGGCGCTCGTCGAGCACTGAGCGGTCGAGGTCGCCGAAGAGCACGAGGGCCGCCGTGCGCGGGATGGGCGTGGCGGTCATGACGAGAAGGTCGGGGTCGCGCGCCTCGCCCGAGGCGGCCCGTCCCTTGTCGCGCAGGGTGGCGCGCTGCTCGACCCCAAAGCGGTGCTGCTCGTCGATCACGACCAGTCCGAGGGAGCGGAAGCGCACCGACTCGGTGAGCAGCGCGTGGGTGCCCACGACGACGTCCGCGCGGCCCTCGGCGATCCGGGCCAGGGCCTCGCGTCGCTCGCCGGCGCGCAGGCGCCCCGTCAGCAGCTCGACGCCGATCGGCCGCTCGCCTGCCAGGGTGTCGGGGTCGACCACGCTGAGCCCGGCCAGGTCGGCGCGAAGCGCCGCCGCGTGCTGCTCGGCCAGGACCTCGGTCGGCGCCATCAGCGCCGACTGGCGCCCGCCCTGGGCGCTGACGAGACAGCTGGCCAGGGCCACCAGGGTCTTGCCCGATCCGACGTCGCCCTGGAGTAGGCGGTGCATCGGCCGCGGGCTCGCCAGGTCCGCGCCGATCTCGCCGAGCACCCGGCGCTGGGCGCCGGTGAGGGTGAAGCGGTGCGCGCTCACAAAGCGCGCGAGGAGGCTCTCGCCGACGCCATCGAGGGCGCCGGGCTCGAAGGGGTGGGCGACGCCGAGGGCCCCCTCGTCGAGGCGGCGCCGGCGCGCCACCACCAGCAGCTGCAGGCGCATCAGCTCGTCGAAGGCGAGCCGGCGGCGCGCGGCGCCGGCCGACTCGGGGTCGGTGGGCAGGTGGATCTGGGAGAAGGCCTCGGTGCGACCCAGCAGTCCGAGCTCGACGGCCTCGCGCTCGAGGGGGTCGGAGAGCTCCCCGGCGCGGCGCAACGACTCCTCGACGTAGCCCCCAATCTCCCAGCTGGTGAGCCCGGCCCGGTCGGTCGCCGGGTAGAGGGCCACCAACCGGCCGACCCGCGTGGGGTCGCGCTCCTCGCCCGAGGGGCCGACCAGCACGTCGACGACCGGGTTGGCCATCTGCCGCTGCCCGCGGTAGTCGCTGAGGCGACCGAAGAAGAGGGCCTGGACCCCCGTCACCAGCTGGCGCTCGCGCCAGCCCTGGTTGAAGAAGACCACCTTCAGGCGCTCCTCGCCATCGACCGCCTCGACCTCGACGAGGTCGCGCCCCTGGCGGGTGCGGCGCCGACGCGCGCTGCGCACCTCGGCGAAGACCGCGGCCTCCTCGCCGACGTCGAGGTCCGAGAGGTCGGCCCGACGGGTCCGGTCGAGGTAGCGCCGGGGGTAGAAGGTCAGCAGGTCGAGGACGCTGTCGATCTCCAGGCGCGAGAGCGCCTCGCGACGCTTCGGTCCGACCGCGCGCAGCTGGTCGACGGGGATGGCGGCGAGGCGGCTGAGGGGCCGGCTCACTCGACGCCGAAGAGGTAGGGATAGAGGGGCTGGCCGCCGTGGTGGACCTCGACGGTCAGCTCGGGATGCTCGTCGGCCAGGGCCTCGGAGAGCCGCCGGGTCACCGCCGGGCTGGCCCCCTCCCCCTCGATCACCGTGACCAGCTCGTGCTCGGCGCCGGCCACCCCCGCCACCAGGCGCACCGCCGCGACGCCGAGCGTGTCGGCCACCACCGTCACCCGCCCCGCGGCCAGGCCCAGCCACTCGCCCTCGCGCACCGGTCCGGCCTCGGTGTCGGCGTCACGCACCGCTTGGGTCACCTCGCCCGCCAGGACGTGGGCGGCCGACTCGGCCATGGCCGCGGCGTTGGCCTCGGCGCCGGCGTCGGGGTCGTAGGCGAGCAGGGCGGCGAAGCCCTCGACCGTCGAGCAGGTCGGGACCACCACGACGCGCTGGTCGACGAGCTCGGCCACCTGACGCGCGACCGGGACGATGTTCTTGTTGTTGGGCAGCAGCACCACCTCGTTCGAGGTGGTGGCGCGCACCGCCTCGATGAGGTCGGCCGTCGAGGGGTTCATCGTCTGACCCCCGGGGACGAGGACCCGCACGCCGAGGGAGCGGAAGATGCGCCCGATGCCCTCGCCCACCACGACCGCCACGACCGCGGTCGCCGGCGCGGGCCCCAGCTCCTCGTCGCCCGCCCCCGAGGCGGCGGCCTCCCGGACCCAGCGCTCTTCGAGGACCTGCTCGTCGAGGTCGGTCACGCGGATGTCGCGAGGTCGCCCGGCGTCGAGGGCCGCCTCGATGGAGGCGCCGATCTCGTCGGTGTGGATGTGGCAGTTGTAGAGCCCGTCGCCGCCCACGATCACGATCGAGTCACCTAGTCCCGCCCACACCTCACGGAAGGCGGCGATGGTCGCGTCCTCCGCCTCGAGCAGGTACATCACCTCGTAGCGCGGCCCGCCGGGCTCGGAGTCGCGGGCCCCGGCGGCCACGTGCACGCTCACCTCGTCCACCTCCGGCGGGTTCGGCAGGGGGTCCTCGCCCAGCTGGTGGCACAGCGCGTCAAAGAGCAGCACCAGGCCCGACCCGCCCGAGTCGACGACGCCGGCGCGCGCCAGGGCCTCCAGCTGGGTCGGGGTCCGCGCGAGGGCCTCGCGGGCTCCCTCGCGTGCCGCGCGCGCGGCGCCGAGCAGGTCCTCATGGTCGGCGGCCGCCTGGGCGGCGCCCCGGGCCACCGAGAGGATGGTCCCCTCGACCGGGCGCACCACGGCCGCGCGCGCCAGGGCGTCGGCGTGGGCCAGGGCCTCGGCGAGGCCGGGACCGTCGACGGGCTCGCCCGCGGCGAAGCGCTCGGCGAGGCCCCGCAGCAGCTGGGAGAGGATCACCCCGGAGTTGCCCCGCGCGCCCATGAGCGAGCCGTGGGCCAGGGCCTGACAGAGCGGGGCCATCTCGGGATCGGGCCCGAGCGCCCCCACCGCCTCCATCACCGACTCCAGGGTCAGGGTCATGTTGGTGCCGGTGTCCCCGTCAGGAACGGGATAGACATTCAGGCGGTTGATGACCTCACGGTGCTCGCGCAACAGGTGGGCGAAGGTCTCTAGGGTCCCGCGCAGGTCGGCCGCGCTGAGCGTCGAGGCGGGGCTCATCGACAGCGATGCTACAATGACCCCTCGGTTTAACCGGTGGGCCTGGGCCCCCCGGGTGATGAGGGAGACCCCACCATGGCATCCGTGTGCGACCTGTGCGGCAAGAAGCCGTCCTTCGGCATGAACGTCTCCCACTCCCACCGGCGCACCAAGCGCCGCTGGAACCCGAACATCCAGCGCGTGCGGGCGCTGGTGGGCGGCACGCCGCGGCGCCTCAACGTCTGCACCGGCTGCCTGCGCTCGGGCAAGGTCACCAAGCCGACCCGGCGCACCTCGGCCACCCAGGCCTAGAGGCGGTGCTCGAAGCCCCCGCGCGCGAGGGGCTCCCCACCGAGGACCCGATGGGCGGGATCTGTCACCACGCGCCCGATGCGCAGCGGCGCCGCTAGGGACCTCGACGCGAAGACCATCTCGAGCCGGCCCGGGTCGGCGGTCGTGATCACCAGCTCGTAGTCCTCCCCACCGCGCAGCGCCTCCTCGAGGGTCGCCCCGGGGGCGACGGGCACCCCGTCGAGCTCGAAGCCGACACCCGAGGCGTCGGCCAGGCGGTGCAGGTCGAGCCCCAGCCCGTCCGAGAGGTCCATCGCGGCGCTGGCGCCCGCGCCGCGCGCGGCCCGACCCTCGGCGAGACGAGGCCGGGGTCGGCGCTGGGCGAGGACCAGCGGGTCCTCGAGATCGGCGCCCTCGCGCCGGCGCCGCCAGCCGGCCGCCGCCGCCCCGAGCGGACCGGTCACCAGGATCGTGTCCCCCGGGCGCGCCCCCGAGCGCAGCAGAGCCCCGCGCCCGGGGCACTCGCCGAGCACCGTCACGCACAGCATCACCTGGCTCGCCGCGGTGAGGTCTCCCCCGACGACGGGACAGCCGAGGGCCTCGGCGGCGTCACCGACGCCATGGTGCAGGGCCTCGAGGTCGGTCCCCGGCGGGGCGGCGACCCCCACCACGCACCCGCGCGGCCAGGCGCCCATCGCGGCGAGGTCGCTCACCGCCGAGGCCACGGCCTTGTAGCCGAGGTCCTCCAGGCTGAACAGGGTGAGGTCGAGGTGGACGCCCGCGACGGCCACGTCGGTCGACACGACAGCCTCCCCGACCAGGGGCGCGAGCACGGCGGCGTCGTCGCCCACGTGGACCTCGCCGCGGGGCACCGCTCCGCGGGTCACGACGCGCGCGATACGCTCCAGGACGTCATCTTCGCGCCGGACGAGCTCCCTCGAGGGAGCGGGTGGGTCATCGGCCGTGGTCATGGCACAGGTTGGGCCAGAGAGCGCCGCAGCGGTGCGGTGCGCGAGAGATGGAAGGACCTACTGTGACGTACCCCACCCGCAATCGTCGTCTCATCGACTGGGTCGAGGAGGTCGCGGCGCTCACGACCCCCGATCGTATCCAGTGGTGTGACGGATCGGCCGAGGAGTACGACGAGCTCTGCGAGCTGCTCGTGGCCAACGGCACCTTCACCAAGCTCTCCGACGCGAAGCGCCCCCACAGCTACTGGGCCGCCTCGGACCCGGGCGACGTCGCGCGCGTCGAGGACCGCACCTTCATCTGCTCCGAGGCCGAGATCGACGCCGGCCCGACCAACAACTGGCGCGACCCCGCCGAGATGCGGGCCACCTTGAACGGGCTGTTCGCCGGCTCGATGAAGGGGCGCACCATGTACGTGGTGCCCTTCTCGATGGGCCCGCTCGGCTCGAACATCTCCCACATCGGCGTCGAGATCACCGACTCGCCCTACGTCGTCGTCTCGATGCGGATCATGACCCGCATGGGCACCGGCGCCCTCGAGGTCCTCGGCGACGAGGGGGAGTTCGTGCCCTGCCTGCACTCGGTCGGCGCGCCGCTCGCCGAGGGCCAGGCCGACGTGCCCTGGCCCTGCGACGCAGAGAACAAGTACATCGTCCACTTCCCCGAGACCCGCGAGATCATCTCCTACGGCTCGGGCTATGGCGGCAACGCCCTGCTCGGCAAGAAGTGCTTCGCCCTGCGCATCGCCTCGGTGCTGGCGCGCGACGCCGGCTGGCTGGCCGAGCACATGCTGATCCTCAAGCTCACGAGCCCCGCCGGCGAGAGCCGCTACGTGACGGGGGCCTTCCCCAGCGCCTGCGGCAAGACCAACCTGGCCATGCTGGTGCCGACCCTGCCGGGCTGGAAGGTCGAGACCATCGGCGACGACATCTGCTGGATGAAGCCGGGCCCCGACGGGCGCCTCTACGCCATCAACCCCGAGGCCGGCTTCTTCGGCGTCGCCCCGGGCACCAACATGGAGACCAACCCCAACGCGATGTACTCGGTGGAGGCGAACACGATCTTCACCAACACCGCGCTCACCGCCGACGGGGACGTCTGGTGGGAGGGGATGGGCGAGCCGCCGGCCGGCCTGACCGACTGGCGCGGCGAGCCCTGGAGCCCCGACAAGGGGACTCCGGCGGCCCACCCCAACTCCCGCTTCACCGCCCCGGCCGCCCAGGACCCGGCGATCGCGCCCGAGTGGGAGGACCCGGCCGGCGTGCCGATCGACGCCATCCTCTTCGGCGGACGGCGCGCGGGCGTCGTGCCCCTCGTGTTCGAGAGCCGCGACTGGGCCCACGGGGTCTTCCTCGGCTCGATCATGGCCAGCGAGACGACGGCCGCCGCGACGGGGGCCGTCGGCAACCTGCGGCGCGACCCCTTCGCCATGCTGCCCTTCTGCGGGTACAACATGGCCGACTACTTCGCCCACTGGCTGACCTTCGCCGAGAACCACGACGAGTCGAAGCTCCCGCGCATCTTCTACGTCAACTGGTTCCGCAAGGGGGCCGACGGTCGCTGGCTGTGGCCCGGCTACGGCGAGAACTCCCGCGTCCTCGAGTGGGTCTTCGAGCGGGTCGCCGGGCGCGGCGAGGCGGTCGAGACCCCCATCGGCCACGTGCCCGCGCCGGGCGCTCTCAACCTCGAGGGTCTCTCGGTGAGCCCCGCGGACCTGGAGGAGCTGCTGCGCGTCGACGCCGAGGAGTGGCGGGCCGAGGTGCCGGGCATCGAGGCCCACTTCGCCCAGTTCGCCGACCGGCTGCCCGCGCGCCTGCGCGCCGAGCTCGCCGACCTCGAGGCCCGACTGGCCTAGTCAGTCGGCGGTCTCGGCGTCGGCCACGATGAGCCGCGGCCCCGAGGGCCAGTCGAAGTAGCGCCAGGTCCAGTTGATCATCACCCGGAGCCGGTTCCTGAAGCCGACCAGGTAGAACAGGTGCAGCGCCAGCCAGGCGAGCCAGCCCAGCGTGCCCCGCACGAGGCCCGCCTTGGGCAGCTGGGCGACGGCGGCGCGCCGGCCGATCGTGGCCATGATGCCCTTGTTGCGGTAGCGGAAGGGCTCGGTCGGCTGGCCGTCGAGCGTGCGCAGGATCTGACGCGCGCAGTGGCGGCCCGACTGGATCGCCACCGGCGCCAGCTGGGGCAGGATCGCCTCGCCGGCGGGCACCGCGGCGGCGTCGCCGACCGCCCACACCCCCTCGAGGTCCATCACCGAGAGGTCGGCCGCCACCCGGGCCCGACCCGAGGGGCCGGGGCTCACCTGGAGCTCGTGGGCCAGGGTCCCGCTGGCGGTGACCCCGGCCGCCCAGATCACCGCCGCCGTCTCGAGCCGCTCGCCGTCGGCGAAGCGCAGCGCGCCCTCTTCGACCTCGACGACCGAGCGGCCGAACTGGAGCTCGACCCCCATCGAGGCGAGCTCACGCTCGGCGTAGGCGCCGGCGCGCTCGGAGAAGGCCGTCAAGAGGCGCGGGGCCACGTCGACGAGGATCACCTTGACCCGGCTCGGGTCGAGGCGCAGGCCGTCGCGACGGATGGTGATCGAGATCAGCTCGGCGAGGGCGCCCGCCGTCTCGACCCCGGTGGGCCCTCCCCCCACCACCACGAAGTTGAGCGCCATCGGCTCGAACTCGGCGCGCGCGTCGGCGGTCTCGAGCGCCAGCAGGAGCCGGTTGCGAAGGTGGCGGGCGTCGGCGAGTGAGTAGAGGGGCAGCGCGTAGCGCGAGGCGCCGGGGATGTTGAAGTAGTTGGCGCTGGCCCCAGTGGCGACCACCACGTGGTCGTAGACCAGCTCGCTGCCGTCGGCGAGCAGGACGGCCTTGCGCGCCGGATCGACGTCGGCGACCCGGCCGTGGCGGAAGTGGACGTTCTCGGCGTGGCCGAAGATCGTGCGGATCGGGTAGGCCACGTCGGCCGGCTCCAGGCCGGCGGTGGCGACCTGGTAGAGCAGGGGCAAGAAGGTGTGGAAGTTGTGCCTGTCCACGATGGTCACGCGGACCTTCTGGCCGGCCAGTCCGCGCGCTACCGCCACGCCGGCGAAGCCCCCGCCGATGATCACGACGTGGGGAAGGTGGTAGAGACGGGGCAGATTGGTCACGCTCGACGTCGCCATCTCGGCAGTCTAGGGAGCGCTCCTAGGGCCTCGGCCTGGGCGCCGCGAGGTAGACGACCGCCCCGACGGCCAGCGCCACGGCCAGCACGCGGTCGCCCGTCGCGAAGGAGAGCGTCACCCCCACCGGGATCAGCGCGCCGACCACCCAGCTGAGTTGCTGGCGCACGGCCAGTCGCGCGAAGGTGCGCCCCTGGGCTCCGGCCGGCACGTGGCGCTGGGTCACCGAGTCGAAGCTGGGCTGGGCGACGGCCGCCCAGAGTCCGAGCCAGCCCGCGAGCAGGGCTTGGCTCAATAGGCCCGCCCCCTGGGCCGCGAGCGCCGCGCCGGCGGCGATCGCCAGGGCCGCGCTGGCGAGCAGCGCCCGCTCCGAGAGCCGCTCGCGGACCCGGGTCACCAGGCCCAGTCCGGCGAGAGACCCGAAGGCGGAGAGGCTGAGCGCGCCGGCGAACCACCCGAGTCCCGCACCCGCCCGGCGCAGCCCGAAGGCCAGCAGGAAGGTCGCGAAGCCGACGGCGAAGCGCACGAGTGAGGAGATCGCCAGGCCCCGGGCCACCTCGAGGTCCCCGAGGGGCGACAGCGCGTGGCGGTCCCGCTCGTCCTCGCTCATCGCGCGCACCGCGCGCTGGGCGACCGAGGTCGGGCGCGGCAGGCGCACGGCGGCCGCGGTGGCGCCAGCGAAGACGAGGGCCGCGACCACGAGCACGCTCGGGGCGCCGACGCCCTTCAAGAAGGCCGCCCCGACCGCGCCCGCGAGCAGTCCGGCGAGCGAGCCGAGCAGGGTGAGCTGGGCGTTGAAGCCCGCGAACCCGGCGCGCTCGACGTCCTCGCCACTCGGCCAGCCGGCCGCGCCGAGGTCCGCGCCGTGCTCGCGGAACTGGTCGGTGCGGGCCATCTCGGGCACCAGGGCCCCGCGGGTGACACCGTAGAGCTTGGAGGCCACGAGCACGATGAAGGCCTCGGGGAAGAGCCAGAGCGAGTTGAGGTGCTGGGCCATCGCCACGCACAGCAGCACCCGCGCGCCCGCCGCGATCGCCACGAGGGCCCGCCGGCCGCTCGCCGAGCGGTCGATGAGCGGCCCGAGCACCGGCGAGACGACCGCGAAGGGCGCCAGGGTCAATACCAGGTAGAGCAGCACGCGGCTCTTCGCCTCGGTGGGCGAGACCGAGAAGAACAGGGAGCCAGCAAGCGAGACCGTGACGAGGGTGTCGCCCGCGGTCATGGTCACGTGCACCAGAGCCAGTCGCCCGAAGGCGGTCCCCTGGTCGAAGAGGTCCTGGGTCGCGGCCCAGGCGAGCGAGCCCAGTCCCCGTCGGCGCAGCACGGGCCCAGCGTAGGTGAGCCCCGCCCCGCGCCGAGGGCCCCTAGTTCGAGAAGCAGGCCTTGTGGTAGATCACCGACGGCACCACCGACGCCGAGCAGTCCAATCCGCGCGGCATGTTGCGCCACCGCCCCGCCGCCGAGTCGTAGGCGAGCAGCTCGGTCACCGAGATCTGGGTGGCGCCCGTGCCCACCGTCGCCCACAGGTAGGCCCAGCCGCCCTCGCAGCCGTAGGCGTCCACCGAGGTCACGGTGAGCGGCCCGCTGTAGGCCGCGCTCAGCGAGGCCGCGCTGCAGGGGGCGGGCGAGGGCGCGGGGTCGGCCGTTGCGCGGGCGTGGCTCACCAGGGCGACGAGGGCCACGGCCAGGACCGCGGCGGCGAGGAGGCGCACCGGTCTCACCCCCCTAGTTGACCACAGCGACGCCGGCTCTACCGGTCGCCTCCCACGAGGCTCGCGACGAAGGCCCGCGCGAAGCCGTCCCAGCGGGCCTGGTCGATCGGGGACTCGGAGGCGTCGTCGAGGTTGCGACCGAAGGCGAGGGCCTGGATCACCACGGCCACGGCGTGGGCGTCGAAGTCGGCGGGGATCCAACCACGGGACTGGGCCATCTCGACGAGGGCGCGCACCTCGGTGGTCAGCTCGGCCTGGACCCGGGCGATGCGCGCGCGCAGCCCCGGGCGGGTCAGGGAGACCGCGACGACCCGCATGCGCAGGGCCCGGCTCTGGCGACGCTCCGGACCCGCGGTCATGGCCCCGATGGCCTCGCCGATCACCGCCGCGAACTCCTCGCGCGTCGTGACGGTCTCGAAGACCGCGCGGGCCAGGCGGACGTCGTTGTCGACCAGGCGGCGGAAGAGCATCTCGTAGGCGGCGTCGATCACCCCCTCGCGCGAGCCGAAGTGGTGGTACACCGAGCCGTAGTTCACCCCGGTGGCGGCGCAGACCTCGGGGATGCGGATCCGCGACTCGTCCCCCTCCTCGAGGCGCTGGGCCACCGCCTCGAGCACGGAGCGCATCACGCCCTCGGAGCGACTCTGCTTGTTCACCACACTGCCTCACTTCGAGGGTTCCGCCGCAGAACTCTAGGCCACGCCGGTGACGTGACCGGGGTGCGCCGGTAGGCTGCGCGCCGGTGAGCACGCCCCGCCTGACGATCGTGACGACCTCGACCCGGCCCGGCCGGGTGGGTCCGGCCGTGGCGCGCTGGTTCTCTGACATGGCCCGTGAGCAGGGCTCCTTCGAGGTCGTCGAGGCCGATCTCGCCGAGATCGCCCTGCCCCTCTACGACGAGCCCCACCAGCCGGTCAGCCTGCGCTACGAGCACGAGCACACGCGTCGCTGGGCGGCGATCGTCGACTCCAGCGACGCGATGGTGCTGGTGCTGCCTGAGT
Organism: uncultured Ferrimicrobium sp.; assembly: GCA_964449735.1. GTDB lineage: Bacteria > Actinomycetota > Acidimicrobiia > Acidimicrobiales > RAAP-2 > RAAP-2. The sequence continues at coordinate 8,619 of CAYUZO010000036.1, read as the reverse complement.
ACAACCACTCCTTCAACGCCGCCACCAAGAACGCCCTCGACTTCCTCTACCACGAGTGGCGCCACCTGAGCGTCGGACTGGTCAGCTACGGCGGGACCTCCGCGGGGACCCGGGCCGCCGCGCAGCTGAAGGTGGTGCTCGGCGCCCTGAAGGCCGTGGCGGTGGGCGACGTGTCCGTGCCCATGGTCGGCACCCACATCGTCGAGGGCGTCTTCAGTCCGCCCGAGCTCTCTCAGCGCACCGCCGCCACCCTGCTCGGCGACCTCGCGACCATGGCCGGGGCCCTCGCGCCCCTGCGCGCGGCCGCCCGCGCCGCGCGGGTGGCGCGCTAGGCGGTAAGGAACGGCTCTCCTCGAACAGGAACCCGGTGAGCCGGGCCTGAGGAGGAGACATGGACCAGCCCATCGAGGAGAACCCGGGAGTGCCGTACACGAGGGGCGTGATGCTCCGTCGGCGCCCGAACCTGGTCGGAGGGGCGCTGATCGTCCTGGCGCTGGCGGTGGTGAGCTGGGGCGCCGCCTCGCTCGGCGCCCACCAGGGGAGCCGGTCCGGCGCCCCGGACACGGTCAGCGTCACCGGCACCGGCTCGGTCTACGGGACGCCCGACACCGTCAACTTCGACCTCGGCGTGCACACCACCGCGTCCAGCGCGAGCGCCGCCCTGGCCGCCAACAACGCCAAGATGGCTCGCCTCATGGCGAGCCTGCGGGGTGACGGCGTGCCCGCGAAGGACCTGGCGACGGCCAACCTCGACCTCTACCCCACCACCGACGCGAACGGCCGCACCACCGGCTTCGCGGTGGACAACACGCTGAGCGTCACCCTCCACCAGGTCGCCAAGGCCGGCTCGGTGATCGACGCCGCCGTGCGCGCCACCGGCAACGGCGTCCAGATGAGCGGGGTCACCCTGTCGATCTCGGACCAGTCGTCGCTGCTCGCCTCCGCGCGCGCCAAGGCGATGGCCTCGGCCCGACGGGCGGCGAGCCAGCTGGCCCAGGCCTCGGGCCGCAGCCTCGGGGCCGTCGTGCGCATCACCGACCAGGGCTCGTCGAGCCCGACCGTCTACCCGCTCTACCTCAAGGCCGCCGCCGCCTCCACCGCGGTCCAGGCGGGCCAGCAGCAGCTGAGCGACCAGGTGAGCGTCGTCTACCGCCTGCGCTGAGCGGCCCGTGCGAGCACCCGCCAGCCGAGGAGGAACAGGCCGAGGAAGGCGCCCGCGACGACGGTGAAGGCGAGGTCGACGCCCTGACCGACGGCCGCGCGCAGGATGAGGCCCGCGACCCAGGCGCCCGCCCACGGCCACAGCCCGGCCCGCACCCGCCACGGCTCTCGTCGTCGCGCGATCGCCACCCAGCCCAACGCCAGTCCGACGAGGAAGGGTGCCGCCGTCGAGGCGACGCCACCGAGCCCGTCGCCGTGGTGGTGGGCCCGTCGTCCCAACACCACGAACAGCACCACCAGTGCGGCGTCGAGCAGGGCCGAGCCCGCGCGCCTCACCGGCCGGCCAGCTCGGTGAGGAAGCCGATTAGACCCTCGAAGTAGCGGACCTGGTCGTCGTACATGGCCAGGTGGCTCCCCTCGGTGCAGTGCCAGTAGAGCCCCTGGCGCAGGCGCCCGGCCATCATCTCCAGGTAGGCCGGGTCCATCGTGTCGTGGGCGCCGCCGATCACGAGTGTCGGCAGCTCGATCCGGGCGAGGTCCTCGGTGCGGTCCCACTCGAGCAGCGCCCCGCTCGCGCCCAGCTCGCTCGGGCCCTGCATCGGGACGTAGATGTCCCGGTTGATGTGGGAGAAGGAGCGAAGGACCGGCTCGGGCCACTGCTCGAGGGGCAGGCGCAGCACGTGGTGCACGTAGTGCTGCTCGTTGAGCAGCTCCTCGTAGAGGGGGTCGTCGGTGCGCCCCTCGGCCTCGAGGCGCTGGATCTCGGCCAACTTGGACTGGTCCATCGCCGGCATGAGCACCTCGCGCGCGTAGCGGTTGTAGGCGGGGATCGAGGACATCATGTTGGAGATGACGAGGCCCTTGAGGGCCTCGGGGTGGGCGAGGGCGTACTCGATCGCCAGGACCCCGCCCCAGGACTGGCCGTAGAGGACCAGGCGGTCCGGCCCGAGCCCGAGGTGGCGGCGCACCTGGTCGACCTCGTCGACGAAGCGCTCGATGTTCCACAGGCTCGGGTCCTCGGGTGCGTCGGAGTTCCCCGAGCCCAGCTGGTCGTAGTAGTGGTACTCGATCCCCGCGGCGGGCAGGTAGGAGTCGCAGGCCTCCAGGTATTCGTGGGTCGCCCCCGGACCGCCGTGCAGCAGCAGGACGGCGAGATCGGGGTCGTGGCCGACCCGCTTGGTCCACACGCGATAGGTCCCCGCGTCGGTCTCGACGGGCACCATGGTGACCCCGCCCGAGAGCTCGTCGGCCCGCCCGGTCGGAGCCAGGTAACGCTGCAGGTCCATCGGTCCCTCCTCACGCGAAAGGGCCCTTGGTCCCCAGGGCGCCGCGCGCCTGACACCGTAGCGTCGAGACGTGGCCGACCCCACCGCCGACCTCACCCGCAATCCCCTCGCCGAGCGCTACGTCGCGCCCGAGGGCACCGTGCTGCTGAGCGGGGTCCAGGCCCTCGTGCGCCTCCTTCTCGACCAGCGCCGCCGCGACGGGCTCGAGGGGGCTCGCCGCGCCTTCGTCACGGGATACCCCGGGTCGCCCCTCGCCGGGCTGGACCTCGAATTGGCGCGCCAGCGCGAGCTGCTCATCTCCTGTGGGGTCACCCACCAGCCGGGACTCAACGAGGAGCTGGCCGCGACCTCGCTCGCCGGCACCCAGATGGCGCCGCTCCAGCGCGACGCCACGGTCGAGGGGGTCGTCGGCCTGTGGTACGGCAAGTCTCCGGGGCTCGACCGCGCCTCGGACGCGCTGCGCCACGGGAACCTCATGGGGGCCCACCCGCGTGGCGGGGTGCTGGTGTGCGTGGGCGACGACCCGCTCGCGAAGTCCTCGAGCGTGCCCTCCTCTTCTGAGGCCACCCTCTACTCACTCTCGCTGCCATTCCTCTCGCCCGCCGATCCCCAAGAGGTCCTCGACCTCGGGCACCACGGCGTGGCGATGTCGCGGCTGTCGGGACTCTGGGTGGGCATGCGCCTCAGCGCGACCGCCCTCGACTCGACGACGGAGGTCTGCGTCGACCTCGACCGGCTCGAGACCCTGACGCCCGACCTCGAGGTCGACGGCCAGCCCTTCTCCCACGTCGTCAGCGCGCAGTTGCTCGGCGCCAAGCTGCTCGAGCTCGAGGCCAGCCTCTACGGCGCCCGCCTGGAGATCGCGCGTCGCTACGGTGCCGTCAACCGCCTCAACCGCGTGACCGTCTCGCACCCCGGCGACCGGCTGGGCGTGGCGGCCGCCGGACCGGCCTACCTGGCGGTCCGTCAGGCCCTGACCCGCCTCGGGCTCGACGAGGAGGCCCTCGCTGAGCGGGGCGTGCGGCTCTTCAAGGTCTCCCTCCCCTACCCGCTCGACCCGGGAACCGTCCGCGAGTTCGCGGCCGGCCTGGAGGAGGTCCTCGTCGTCGAGGACAAGCGCGGCTTCCTCGAGGGCCAGCTGCGCGAGGCCCTCTACGGCCCCGAGGCGCCTCGCCTGGTGGGCAAGCTCGACGAGTCGGGTCGCCCCCTCGTCCCGGCGACCGGCGAGGCCGACGCCGACACCCTGGTGCGAGTACTCGCCACGCGTCTCGGCGTGGAGGCGCCCGCGGTGCCGGCGCGTCTGGCGCCGACCTCGCTCACGCGCAGCGCCTACTTCTGCTCGGGCTGCCCCCACAATCGCTCGGTCAAGGTCCCCGAGGGGACCGCGGTCGGCTCGGGCTCGGGCTGTCACGGACTGGTGCTGCAGATGTCGCCGCGCCAGGTCGGTGAGGTGGTCGGCCGCTTCCAGATGGGTGGCGAGGGCGCGATGTGGATCGGCATGTCCCCCTACGTCTAGCGCTCCCA
>CAYUZO010000036.1:0-4638 GCA_964449735.1 uncultured Ferrimicrobium sp. | reverse complement strand
TCCCACTTCACCCAGAACATGGGTGACGGGACCTACTCGCACTCTGGGATCCTCTCGGTGCGCGCGGCCGTCGCCGCCGGGGTCCACATGACCTTCAAGCTCCTCGCCAACTCGACGGTCGCCATGACCGGCGGCCAGCCCATCCCCAGCGGACGGGGCCTCGACGCCCTCGTCGCCTCCCTGCTCGCCGAGGGGGTGAGTGAGGTCCTCGTCACCTCAGACCACCCGAGCGACCCGCGCTACCGCTCACTGCCCGGTGGCGTCGAGGTCTGGGACCGTCGCCGACTCCTCGAGGCCCAGGTCCGCCTGGCCGAGGTGCCCGGGGTGAGCGTCCTCCTCCACGACCAGGGCTGCGCCGCCGAGAACCGTCGCCGCCGGCGCCGTGGCCGCCAATCCACCCCGCGCGAGCGCGTCGTCGTGAACCCCCTGGTCTGTGAGGGATGCGGCGACTGTGGGGCCCTGTCGAACTGCCTGTCGGTGCGCCCCGTCGAGACCGCGCGTGGTCGGCGAGTCCGCATCCATCAAGAGTCGTGCAACTTCGACTACTCCTGCCTCGACGCCGACTGCCCGGCTCTGGTGACGGTGGCCGGTGGACGTCCGACGTCGCACCGCCGCGACCTCCCCGAGCCGCCCGAGCCGCGAATCCGCCGTGGCGCGATGAACCTGCGCCTGGTGGGAGTGGGGGGAACCGGTGTCCTCACCGTCGCCCAGGTCCTCGCCGTCGCCGCCCACCTCGAGGGACGCACCGTGCGCTCCCTCGACCAGACCGGCATCGCCCAGAAGGGCGGGCCGGTCGTCTCGGATCTGCGCGTCGACGCCCCCGAGCAGGCGGCCGCCCGCCTCGGGGCCGGTGAGTGCGACCTCTACCTCTCCTTCGACCCGCTCGTGGGAGCCGATGGGGTCAACCTCTCGGTCTGCGACCCGGGGCGCACCTCGATCGTGGCCACCTCCTCTCTGAGCCCGACGGGGCGCGAGGTCGCCGACATCGACCTGCGGGGTCCCGAGCCCGACACCCTGGCCGAGCGCCTCGCTTCGCGCTCGACCCATCTCACCTGGCTCGACGCCGCGGCGCTGTCGCGCCAGCACTTGGGCTCGGATGAGCACGCCAACGTCCTGCTGCTCGGCGTCGCGCTCCAGAGCGGTCTACTGCCGGTGGGCGCTGCCTCCCTCGAGCGGGCGCTGGAGCTGAACGGGGTGGCCCTCGAGACCAACCTGGCCGCGCTGACCCTCGGTCGCCTGGCGGCCCTCGGCGCTCTTGAGGAGCCCGGCGAGACGGCCGACGCCCCCTCAGCCCGCGGTCGTCGCCTCGCCGTCATCGAGGGGCTCGACGACGCGGTCCGGGAACGCCTGGCCCTGCGCTTTGACGACCTCTACGCCTTCGGCCGCGGTGCTCCCATCGCGCGGGTGATCGAGCTGGTCCACCGGTGCGCCGCCGCCGAGGTGGCCGCCACCGGCAGCGCCGGACCCTTCACCGAGGCGGCCGCGCAGAACCTGGTGCGCCTCTTCACCCCGAAGGACGAGTACGAGGTGGCTCGTCTGCACCGCTCACGGGCCTGGCGCGAGGAGGTCGAGGCGGCCGGCGGGTCGGGGGCCCAGGTCACCTTCCACCTGCGGCCCCTTCGCCGCTCGGACGGCCACGGGGCCAAGTGGGCGCTGCGACGCGGCGCCGGACCGGCCCTCGCGGGCCTGGCGGCGATGCGTCACGTGCGCGGCACCGCGCTCGACCCGCTGCGCGCGCGTGCCGAGCACCGTGAGGCCCGGGCCCTCGCCGAGGAGTACGCCTCCTTGATCGAGCGCCTGGCCGGCGGCCTCGGGCCGGACTCGCTGGAGCGCTCGACCGAACTGGCGGCCAGTGCGTCCCTGGTGCGCGGGTTCGCCCAGGTGCGTGCGCGGGGACAGGCCGACTACCGCCGGCGCCGTCAAGAGCTCGGCGAGCCGGTCGCGGCGTCCTAGCGAAAAGGTTTCAGCCGGTCCACCTGGACCGAGCCGCCCCCCGACCCTAGGGTCGCCGCTGTCGGGCCACTCCGCCCGGTGAGGGGGGACGGCGATGTTGTTCGAGGACGCGTACCTGACCGACGAGCAGCGCATGATGCGCGACACCAGCCGCCAGTACGTGGACCGGGTGGTGATCCCCTTCATCGAGGGCGAGCGCCTGCGCGAGTGGGAGATGGACCCCGAGCGACGCCTCGCTCCCCACCTGCTGGTCGAGGCGGACCGTGCGGGGCTGCGGACCCTGGGGGTGCCCGAGCGCTTCGGGGGCGTGGCCCTCGACCCCGCCACCCAGTCGGCGACCTTCGCCCTCATCGCCACCGAGATCGCGCGGGGTGACTCCGGCCTGGCCGACAAGCTCGTGCAGAACTGGAAGATCTCGGTGCTCCTGTCGGCCTTCGCCTCCGAGGAGCTCCAGGCCCACTGGTTCGAGCGCTTCCTCGCCGACCCCCAGTTCCTGATGGCCCACTGCCTCACCGAGCCGCGCGGCGCCTCGGACCGGTGGCTCCCCTACAACGTGCCCGAGGTGAACATGGACACCCGCGCCGAGCTGGTGGGCGACTCGTGGGTGCTCAACGGCCGCAAGCAGTTCATCTCCAATGGCTACGACGCCTCGCTCTACGTCGTCTACGCCAACACCGACGACTCGCTCGGCATGCTCGAGGGCACCAGCAGCTTCCTGGTGCCACGTGACACCCCCGGGCTCGAGGTGGAGCGCTGCAACGAGACGATGGGCGGGCGCTTCATGAACAACGGGGAGATCTCCTTCACCGACGTCACAATCCCGCGCGACCACCTCCTGTGCGAGGGACGGGCCCTCGGCCAGGCGGGGATCTACTTCCGACCCGGCAAGGTCCTCGTGGCCGCCAAGAGCCTGGGCATCGGCATCGGCGCCTACGAGCAGACGGTGCGCTTCGTCCACGAGCGGGTCCAGGGCGGGCGGGTCCTCATCAAGCACCAGGCCGTCGCCTCACGGATCGCCGACATGGCGACCCGGCTCGAGGCGGTGGCGGCGCTGCTGCGCCACGCGGCGAGGGCCGTCGACGCCGGCGCCCCGGAGGCCGACGCGCTGTGCAACATGGTCAAGGTCTTCTCGGCTAACGAAGTGGTGGCCGTGTGCCAGCACGCCATGGAGTGCCACGGGGGCTACGGGGCGATGCTCGAGGTCGGGGTCGAGAAGTTCATGCGCGACGCGCTCATCAACCTCCACAGCGACGGCACGACCGACGTCTCCAACTTCAAGATCGTCAAGGCCCTCTTCCCCACCACCGCCGGCCGCTACGCCGGCCCCGAGGACTAGAGGCTCAGTGGGTTGAGCCCACCACGTGGTGGGTGGTGCGCGGGGCGAGGTGGGGCGCGCGCTCGGCCCAAGTGACCCGGCGACGGTGGCGCAAGACGGCGAGCGATGCGAGACCGAGCACCACCGCGCCCACCATCGTCAGCCCCGCCCCGACGAGCAACCCGGAGGTGGCCTGGGTGCAGGCGACGTGGCTGGAGGAGCCCTGGAACTGGCTGAGGTAGGCCGTGCAGGCCTGCGCGCTGGAGTGCGCGTGGGTCATCACCCACACGCCCACCGCCAGGGTCGCCGCGCTGAGTGCCACGCTGAGTCGTCCGATCACCCTTCCAGCGTGCACCCGGTTCTCCTCAAAACGGCCCGTTTGTGGGTGAGTTGTTGGGGAGTTGGCCGCCGCGAGTCGACGCGACACCACTTGGAATCGCGGTACGCGTACGAGACTCGCCGCGTCCATTGCGCGAAATAGATGAGGTTGGTCTCGTCGGGAGTTCCCCCTGGCTCTCAGCCTGTGGTCCGACGGGCCGGCACGATGACGCCAACCCTGCGGTCGGTCGGATGGCCCTCGTCCTCGCTGGGAGTCACTGTTCGCGACGAGGCGGTGGGCCGATCGCTCCCGCGTCGGGCGCGACCGGGCGCGTTTGCTCGCAGGTGGATCACAATGGCGCACGTGACCGGTTCTCATGGTGGGTGGGGCCCTCTCGATCTGTGGACCGCTGCGGCAGCTCTCCTCGCGCCCGCTTCTGCTCCCCGCGGACGTGAAGAGGCGTGGGCCCAGGCGTCGGCTCTCCTGGAGGAGGGTGATCGTGACGGCATCCACCTCGTCGCCAGCGCGTTCGTGGCTGACGTCAAGGGTCTCGTCCTCCTCGCCCGCCACCGCCGCTACGGCCAGTGGGGTCCAGTTGGTGGACACGTGGAGGCGGGCGATGCCGACCTTCGTGCCGCCGCCTCCCGAGAGATCTCCGAAGAGACCGGTCTGGCGGCAACTGTCGGTCCAGTCCCTCTCGACGTCATCCTCTCCTCCTACCGATGTCGAACCATGGCCCAGCCGATGTGCCACCTCGACGTGCTGTTCGTCGCGCTGACGACAGAGTCGTCGCCCCACCTGGTCGTCACGGATGAGTTGACCGAGCACGTGTGGTGTGGCACTGAGGACCTGCCCCCACTCGACCCGGCCGCGAGGGAGCTCGTCCGTCGCGCAGTTGAGGTCGCGGCCTCCCTGCGGGGCTGACTAGTCAAGGGGAGCACCGGATCACCACGTCCCCTTCGCCGTCGGAATCCAACCTCCCTGGTCACCGTCGTAGGGCTGTGAGACTCCGGCACATCCTTGACTAAGACGTGTCAGGACATGCTTGACA
>CAYUZO010000035.1:0-20035 GCA_964449735.1 uncultured Ferrimicrobium sp. | reverse complement strand
CGGTGGGATTCCCCCAGATGGGCGGGACGGGGCCCTAATCTCGTAGCGGCATGCACCCCTACCTCGCCGAAGAGTTCACCGCGGCCGAGGCGGGGGTCCTGAGGCGGTACTTCACCAATCTCGACGGGCCCGTCTTCGCGTTGGTCAACCTGCCCGAGGTCGTGAAGGGAGCCCTCTTCGCGCGCTACTCGCGTTCCTCGAAGAGCCTTCGTCGCCTCTTCCTGGATGAGTTCGTGGGGGACCTCGACGTCACCGGAGACGCCGGCATCGACGCCACGATCGGCCTGGACCGAGCCGACGAGCTCTACCAGCGGATCTTCTACGAGTACGGGGACGACTCGGTCGCCCAGCTGGGCGGGGTCCATCTCGCGTGCGAGCAGGCTTCGAATCTCCTGACCAAGGTGCTCGAGCGGGGACGGCTGATGTCCTACCTCGAGCAGTCGACCCGCTACCTCGGCTACGACAAGCGCCTTGCCAATGGGCACTTCCGCTACTACCGAGACCGGGCCATCCTCGAGTCGCGCTTCGGCGCTCGCTACGTCGGGGACATGGACAGGATGTTTGACGCCTACGCCGAGCTGCTCCCCAAGGCCACCGAGTGGCTGGCCAAGCGGTATCCCAAGACCCCGGCCGACACCGACCTCGTCTACCGCCAGGCAATCCGCGCGAAGGCCCTCGACGCCGTGCGAGGGATGCTGCCAGCCGCCGCGATGTCCAACCTCGGGATCTACGCCTCCGGCCAGGCCTACGAGGCGCTGATCCTGCGCATGCGCGCCCATCCCTTGGCGGAGGCTCGCGCCTACGCCGAACTGATGTTGGGCGAATTGCGCAAGGTCATTCCCTCCTTCTTGAAGCGCCTCGACGTCCCCGAGCGAGGCGGGACGTGGGTCGAGTACCTCACGAGCACTCGAGAGTCGACCGAGGAGCTGCTGCGCAGCACCTGGCGAGTCCACGACGAGCCCGAACCCGAGGAGCTGGTCCGACTGACGGACTTCGACCCCGACGGCGAGAGACGGATCATCGAGGCCATCGTCTTCGAGGGGACCACGATGGGCACGGCGGAGATCGAGCGCCGGGTCGCCGCCATGAACGAGCTAGAGCGTCGCCACCTGCTGCGCACCTACGTGGGCAGCCGCGCCAACCGCCGCCACCGCCCAGGGCGAGCCTTCGAGCGCACCGACTATCGCTTTGAGCTGGTGACCGACTACGGCGCCTTCCGCGATCTCCAGCGCCATCGGATGCTCACCGTGGAGTGGCAACCCCTCTCCTGCGACCTTGGCTTCGATGTGCCCGACGTCATCGCTGAAGCGGGTCTGACCGGACGGTATGTGGAGTCCCTCGAGCGCTCCGCCGAGCTCTTCCACGACCTGCGCGACCTCTTCCCCGAGCAGGCCCAGTACGCCGTGGCCCTGGCCTTTCGGATCCGCTACACGATGCAGATGAACGCCCGTGAGGCCATGCACCTCATCGAACTGCGCTCGGGCCCCCAGGGCCATCCCAGCTACCGTCGAGTGGCCCACGAGATGGTCCGTCAGATCCGCGAGACCGCCGGTCACGAGGCACTCGCCGACGCCATGAAATTCGTCGACTTTTCCGACCGCGACCTCGAGCGCCTCGAGGCCGAGCGGGCGGCCGAGCGCCAAAGGGCCCGTCGGGGCACGACCGCCTCCCAGTAGGGGACTTGGTCCGATTGACGTCGGAGGGGGCCGCCCAGGCTCTACACTGCTCCCGCTACTAGAGAGGTGCCCCACATGGCCAGCGACCCCGACACCGACGAGACCTTCGACGAAGAGGAGCTCGCCGAGGGCTTCGACGAGGAGCTTGGCGAGGACGAGATCGACGACGACAGCCTCGAGGACGACGGCGATTCCGACGCGGACGGCGACGACGAGACCGAAGAGGAGGACCTCGGCGGCGAGGACGTGGTCGAGGACGACGAGGAGCCCGTCGCCACCGCGATCGCCGTGGATGACGACGACATCGTCGACGACTCCGACGTAGAGCTGGCCCTCGACGAGGTCCTCGCCGAGACCATCATGCGCACCTCGGTCTCCGATGACGACGACGAGACGACCGACGTCGACCCGACGCTCGACCCGGCCGAGTCGATCCTGCCCAAGCAGGACGACGAGTTCCGCTGCAGCTCCTGCCGGCTCTTGAAGAAGACGAGCCAGCTGGCCGATCGCGGCAAGATGCTCTGCCGCGACTGCGTGTGAGCGAAGTGCGCCCCTGGGCGGACATGACGCTGTCACGTCCGCGCGAGCTCGATCCGGACACCGCGCGCTTCGTGGCCGAGGCACAGAGCGAGCTGGCCGCACATCGTGGAGGAGCGGCCCTGATCGAGGATCTAGGCTCAGTCGAGGCCGTGTGCGGGCGCTCGGGCCTCGTGCTCGCCCGTCAGGATGGCGTGCCGGTGGCGGTGGCCATCAGCGAGGGAGGCGTGCTCAAGGCCCTCTACGTGGCCCCGGGGCGACGCCGCGCGGGCGTCGCCCGGTCGCTCCTGATGCGGCTACTCGCCTCTCCCGATCCACCCCGCGACGGATGGTCGCTGCCGGGCGATCGCGCGACGAAGTCGCTCTACGAGTCGCTCGGCTGGAAGGCCCGGTTGCTTACGATGCGCGCCGAGGAGCGGGACGGCGAGGCGCCCTAGTCGGCGGGGGAGGGGGAGGAACCTTCATCCCCAGCAACTTCGCCAACTCGGGGATCGACCCGGCGTTGTGCAGGGCCACCGCCCGCGACTCCTCGTCGTCAGGGATCCCCACTGGCTTGATGTTCCGTCGGACGGAGGTCTCGGCAGCGAGGCCCACCAACTCACGCCACTTCGCGGGCTCCTGCTCGGCGGTCAGCGCCTCGGAGGTCAGCGCGACGACCTTGGCAGCCGTCTCGGAGCTGACCCTCGTCGACATGTCCGGGGGACGGGCCACGAGGCGGAGGGCCTCGGCGACGTCACCGCTCGACAGGGCCTTGTCCAGACGCTCGGTCCACTGGGCGCGCAGCGCGTCGAGGCGGGCGCCGAGAGCGGTCTGGAGCTCCTTCAGCTGGGCGCGGGACTCCTCATCGAGGCTGACCGTCTTGGCCGACGTCACGACCGCACGGAGGTCGCGCAGGCGCAACTCCTTGCCGGCCTGGAGGGCACCGGCGGCCCGGTCCTTCCACATGGCCAGCGTGGTGCGGCCGAGCAGGTCCTCGGCAATCCTCTCGATCGTTCCCGGGTCCACCGTGGGGCGCCCCTGGGCCGTCGCGTTCTTGTTCTGCTCGGCCACCGCGGCCCGCACCGAGGGCATGCCTCCGCGCAGCAACTGCTCGGCGACAGGCAACTGCTCGGGCGACAGGGTGGCCAGCAGGGCGTTGCGGTGGACGGTCGTCACAGGCGGCTGTCCGGGGTTCGGGCGCGGCCCACGCTCGGTGCGGGGGCGGCCCGGGCGACCGGGGCGCTCGGGCCGGTCCGGGCGGTCGGGTCGCGCGGCACCAGCCTCACGAGGCCCACGCTCACGGTCCTTCGCCCCAGGACGCGCCGGTCCTCGCCGGGCACCCTCGCGGGGCGCTCCCGGCCCCTCTCGGCGCGGACCGCGCCCCTTGGGGGCGTAGGTCACCACGACGTCGGGGCCACTGGCGGCCTTGGGGATCAGTTCGAGGCGCTCGTGGCGGGGGTCGAGCGGGCTCGCCGTCTTGGGCGGGGCCACCGAGAGGACTTCGAAGCCCTCCATGTACTGCTCGACATCGGCGCGGTAGACGCCGCCCACGACCGGTCCACCGGGGACCAGATCCACGGAGACGACCCCCTTGGGCAGCTTCGCACCGGCCGCTCGCCAGGTCGCGACGTCCCCTTGGAGGCTGGTGATCTCGATGTCGATGCGGCGAGACATAGGGGACCAATCTACCGCGTGGCGCACCTGCGAGAAGTTTGCCCGCTCCTTAGCGTCCATTTAGGGCACGGTGCCTAGGCTGTGCGCGTGAGCGAGCAGGACCCCCACATGGCCCCCGACACCTTCCCCGACGCGCCGTCACAGCCGCCCGTCGAGCCGACCGACGACGGTCCCGCATCTGCGCCCGAGACCCACGCCGAGACCGCTCCCGCGTCACTCCTGGTCGAAGGGGGAGGGGAGGGGCTCGACGGGGCCGACCACTCGGCAACGGACGAGTCGAGCGACCCCTTCGCCCTCTCGGCCGAGCAGCCCGCCCGCGCACCCGAAGTGCTGCCCGACGCGCCACCCCTCGCCTCCGCGCGCGCACCGAGGGGCGTGTGGTCGACCCGGGTGTCCCTTTTGCTCGTGGCGGCCCTGGTGGGCGGCCTCGCGGGCCACTACGCCAGTGGAGGGGGAACCTCGGGCCTGACCGTCAACCAGAACAACGCGACTCCCGCGGGGGCGGTGCTGTCAGGTGGCATGAGCATCCCCAAGCTGGTGGACAAGGTCGTTCCCTCGGTCGTCTCGATCGACGTCAAGAGCAACGGTTCTGAGGACCAGGGCACCGGGATGATCATCTCCTCAGGCGGCCTGGTCGTCACCAACAACCACGTCATCGCGGCCGCGGTGAATGGTGGGACCATCACCGTCACCCGCACCGGATCGACCAAGGCACTGGCGGCGACCCTGGTGGGGACCAACTCGATCGACGACGTGGCGCTGCTGCGGATCAACAACGCTCACGGCCTGCCGAGCGTCACCTTCGGCAACTCGAACGCCCTGGTCGCCGGGGACGCGGTCGTGGCGATCGGCAACGCCCTCGGCCTGGCTGCCGGCACCCCGACAGTGACCCAGGGGATCGTGTCGGCCCTCGGTCGCACGGTCACCGCCGGCACGGCGAGCTCCACCGAGACGCTCTCCAACATGATCCAGACCGACGCCGCCATCAATCCTGGGAACTCCGGCGGGCCACTCCTCGACGCCCAAGGTGACGTCATCGGCATGAACACGGCCGTGGCGGGGACCCTGCCCGACGGCACGAGTGCCCAGAACATCGGCTTCGCGATCCCGGCCGCCACCATCGAGTCACTCCTGCCTCGACTGAAGGCCGGACAGAGCGTGACCAACCACGGCGCCTTCATCGGCGTCGAGATCATGTCGGTCACCCCTTCGCTCCAGCAGCAGTTCGGCCTGTCGACCTCGACTGGCGCCCTGATCCAGGGGGTCGTGGCGGGCTCCGGCGCGGCCCACGCGGGCCTCAAGCAGGGTGACGTCATCGTCTCGATCAACGGGACGACCGTCAACGGCGCTCAGGACGTGACGACCATCCTCTCGGGGCTCCATCCCGGGGACGTGATCACGATGGGAATCGTGCGCGGGACCCAGCACCTCTCTCTCAAGGTGACGTTGGGGCGCAAGGCCTAGCTAGGCCAGGGTGGCGATCCCGCCGTCCACGGGGAGGACCACCCCGGTCACGTAGCTCGCCGCGGGCGAGGCGAGGTAGATCGCGGCTCCGGCCATGTCCTCGGGGCGCCCGATGCGCTTGAGAGGAGCGGCGTCGGCGATCTGCTCGCCAAAGGCGGCCAGCGTCGCCGCCATCATCTTCGAGGGGAAGGGTCCCGGAGCGATCGCGTTGACCGTGATCTCCGGCGCCAGACGCTTGGCCAGGTGTCGGGTGAGCTGATGCACCGCCGCCTTGGACGCGGAGTAGGCGTAGGTCTCCATCGCCGGCACGTGAAGCCCGTCGATCGAGCCGATGTTGATCACGCGGGCCGGCCCCTCGGGACCCGAGGCGGCCTGCAGCATCGGGACCAGGGCCTTGGTGAGATGGAAGACGCCTTTGACGTTCAGCGCGAAGACTCGCTCGAAGGCCTTCTCGTCGTACTCCTCTAAGGGTGCTCCCCAGGTGGCGCCGGCGTTGTTCACCAGCACGTCGAGGCGATCCTCACGACGGGCCATCTCCGCGGCGAGGCGCAGGCACTCCTCCTCGCGCGAGAGGTCGGCCGGGATCGCCACGCACGGTCCGGTCTCGGAGAGCTCGCGCGCCAGCTCCTCACAGGCCTCCGCCTTGCGAGAGGAGATGTAGACGGTCGCGCCCGCCTCGACGAACCCTCGGGCGATCATCTCGCCAATGCCGCGACTACCCCCGGTGACCAGGACGATCTTGCCGCTGACGTCAAAGAGTGTGCTCATCGCCGCAGTGTAGGTCCGGTGTCGGGGGCGAGACCAAGAAGGCCACGCGAGGGCGGGGGAGTTCGGGCCGACGCTCGGCGGCCTCCACGAGCGCACCTTCGCGGTCGTGTGCCTCGACGATCTCCTGGACGAGTCCGTGACGTGGGTCGCCCCACAGGACGCGAAAGCGCGCCAGCGCCACGGTTCAGCTGCCGACGGTGATGTTGGTCAGGGACACCCTCTGCGGAGGACCACCTCGGGAGTTGAGGTAGAGGGCCCGCAGGGTCCACGTCCCTGGCACGGAAAAGGCCAAGGAGCACTCGACGGCGCCATCGGAGATTCGCTGGGGACTGCAGACCAGATTGGGGGTCCTCGAGCCGCGAGGCGCCACGGCGACGACCTTGATGAAGCCGCGGTCGCGACCGTTCACCACGTCGACGATGACCCGGAAGGGACCTCCAGAGACTGACGCCGCGTCAGAGTTGTCCGAGAAGTTGTAGGCCAAGGTGAGCTGCGAGTCACCAATCGGACCGCCACCGTCGCGCGGGCTCTGGCGGCCACCATCAGCCATCGCCGGGGAGGCCGTCAGCACGACCGCACAGGAGAGGATCACAGCGAGGAGGGCCCGACGCACGTCCATCATGATACAAGCGGACCCTCTAGGTAACGCCGATAATGTATGTTATGTAAGGTTAGGCAACTGCAGGAATGCAAGGGATTACTGGTCTTTCGCGCCCCTCCCCGCAGATTCCTTGCGACCACGCCAACTGTCACCCAACTTTCATCCCCTCGGGCGTGACGCCCTGGTCGTCCGACGCGACCCGCAACACCTGGAGGCTCCGGTGAGAACGTTCACCCTCACTGCCGTGCGCCGACAGTATCGTCGAGAGGTCTTATGGCCAGTCATCCACACTCGACGCTCAGCCCGCGTCAGCTGTGGAGAGCGCTCGGAGCCGTCGCCGGCGGTGGCGTCGTGGGATGCGTGGTGCGCGACCTCGTGCTCAAGTGGCAGCCGGGAGCGGGCCCCAGTTGGCTTGGCCGCGTCCCGTGGGTGCTCATTGGCGTCAACACCCTCGGCGTCTACGTGGCGACGTGGCTCCTGCGGGGCCCACTGCGGCATCACGACCCCAACGATCGGTTACGGCTCTTCCTGGTCACGGGCCTCCTCGGTGGCCTGACCTCCTATTCCAGCCTGTTCACAGACCTTGCCGCGGTCTGGCACCGCTCAGTCCCGGGAGCCGTCGCGAGTGGCGCCGCCGCTTTGTTGCTCGGGCTCGCGGCCGCCGCTCTCGGGCTCAGGGGGTCCCATCGATGACCCTGCTCTTCGTGGGCGTGGCCGGTGCGGCTGGCTGTGTCGTGCGGTTCTTGATGGAGTACGCCGTACGGGCCCGGCACCCGGCCGCTCGACCATGGGCCACCGTCGCCGCGAACGCCCTGGGGACCTTCCTCGCCGCATGGGCGGTCTACGCCCTGAGCGCCGGCGCGGACACCCACTGGCGCAGCATCCTCGTCACGGGCTTCTGTGGCGGACTGACGACCTTCTCGTCGGCCCTCGCCGTGCCGGCGATCCTCCAGCGTGAGCACCACTGGGGCTACTCGGCCGCCTTGGTCCTCACCACGCCCGTCCTGTGCGCCGGCGCGGTCGGTCTTGGCGCCGCCCTCGGGCACTAGTCCCGAGGGCGCACCTCGTAGTCGAAAGGGACTGTTCCGGCGTCGACCCACCGGTGGCCCCCGTCGACGTTCAAGGTGGCCCCATTGACATAACTCGCGGCGGGACTGAGGAGCCAGACGATGGACTGGGCCACCTCGGTGGCGCTGGCCGCCCGGCCGAGCGGCACGAGCCGCGCCGCCTCGTCGTAGGCGCGTTCGCGGTCGCTTCCCAGGACGTGGGCGAATCGATCCATCTCGGCGTCGGCCATCTCGCTGCGAGTCCAGCCTGGCAAGACGACGTTGCACCGCACGGGATGCGCCCCGCGCCCCTCTTCGAGCGCGATCACGGCACCGAGCATGGCCACCGCGGCCTTGGAGACCGCGTAGGCGGCCGCCCCAACTGGCACCCGCTCCCCCGCCACCGAGCCCACGATCGCCACCGCCCCACCGCCAGCGCGCAAGGGATTGAGAAGACGGCGAGTCAGGTCGTACACGCCCGTGAGATTCACCGCGAGGACCCGATTCCACTCCTCCAGCTCGGTCTCAGCCAAGGTGTGCGAGG
Source organism: uncultured Ferrimicrobium sp. (assembly GCA_964449735.1). Classification (GTDB taxonomy): domain Bacteria; phylum Actinomycetota; class Acidimicrobiia; order Acidimicrobiales; family RAAP-2; genus RAAP-2. The sequence continues at coordinate 11,746 of CAYUZO010000035.1, read as the reverse complement.
TCCCGATGCCCGCGGCGTGAACCAACCCTGCGAGGGGGCCGCCGACTGAGTCGGCCAGCCGTTGATTGTCCTTAGGATCGCTGACGTCCCCGACGTGGAAGCGACAGCCCAGTCGCTCTGCGACCCTCTCTAGGGCCTGCGGCCGGCGGCCCGTCACGACCACCTCGCCTCCGGAGGCGACCAGCAGTTCCGCGCAGGCTGCGCCGATGCCGCTGCCGCCCCCGGTGACGACGTAGGTCCCCGTGGGGCTCACACCGTTTCGGCCTCCGTGAGACGGTGCTGGAGGGCGTGCTGGCCCGCAGCGTCAACGGCAGCGGGTCGGCGGACGTGGTTGTAGCCCAACCACACCAGCACCACCGCAATGCCGATCAGCGCCAGATTCCGACCCCACAGCGCCGTGCCGGTGGGCGCGAGACCGCTGATGAACTGGGCGAGGATGCCCCCGCCCGAGATCGCGAAGCCCACGAGGGCCGGGATAAAGCCCTTGGCGAGGGTCCCCTCTTCACGGAACATCCTGAAGGCCGCGACGCACAGGACCGCGTAGATCAGGGAGATGAGGAAGGATCCGAAGGCCGAGGCGATGAGGAACATCCAGAAGGCGTCAAAGGGGACTGCCTGGTTCGTGGTCGCGTCCTTCCAGTTCCAGATGAGTCCCGCGAGCACCTCGAGCACCGCCATCAAGGCGCTGATCGACAGCGTCCCGACGATGGGCACCTGGCGCTTGGAGACCGTGGTGAAGGCCTTCGGGAGCAGTCCATCGCGCGAGAGGGCGAAGACCCCACGCGCGCAGGCCGCGGAGAAGCCGATCGCGATTCCGATGATGTCCAGGATGATCGACAGCCCGATGAGGTCGCTCAGCCAGCCACCGACGTAGTGGGAGGCCAGCGCCTGAAAGTCAAAGGGGATCTTGCTGGTCGAGCCGATGGTCCCCACGTACTGGGTGGTCACGTAGATCACGGCGGTGATCAGGATGACCGTGAAGACGGCGATGGGAATGGAGCGCTTGGGCTGGGCCGTCTCCTCGCCGAGCACCGCAGCCAGCTCGAAGCCCACGAACATCAAGATGGCGAAGAGCAGGCCCTTGAAGACCGATCCCCCCGCGGCGATGTGGCTCGGCTCGAAGACCGAGAAGTGGTTCCCGGTGGCTCCGCCCTTGGCGATGATCGCCACCGACAGGATGATGAAGGGGATGATCGACAGCGCGATGACCAGGAGCTGGGCCCGCACCGAGAAGGTGATCCCGAGCACGTTGATAATCGTCACGATGACGATCAGCGCGATTCCGAAGACCCACCAGTGCACTGCCTGATGGAAGAGGGTCTGCCAGAAGCCCTCGGCGACGAAGCCAAAGGCCATGGGCAGCCCACCCACCAAGAAGGCGTAGGCCAAGAAGTAGACCGCTGCGGAGAAGATCGCCGGGCGCTTGCCCATGCCGTGAGCGAGGAACTCGTAGACGGCTCCCGCCCCGCTGTAGCGCTTCGCGAATTCGCTGATCACGTAGCCCAGACCCAGCATCCCGATCATCGTGAGCAGCACGACGAAGGGTCCGACGCCCCCCGCGAGACCCGCGAGTGCGCCTCCGATCACCGCCGCGGAGAAGATCGGACCGACCGCCATCGACTGCGCGACGCAGTCGACCGTGGTCAGCGTGCCCGAGCCGCGTCCGAGTAGGACGCCTCCGTCATTCTCCATCACTACCCCCCGTGTCGACGTGCCCCCCCGGGTCACGTAGGCAGTAACCGTATGGAATCAAACGACCGCTGTCAAGTACCGAACTGAGAGAGATACTCCACCACGCGCGCGCTGACCTCGACGACCCCCTCGAGCGAGTCGGTGAACATCGAAGGCTTGAAGCAGATGGTGCTGTAGCCCCGCTCGAGCTGCTCGACGACGCCCTCGAGGGCCTCGTCGAGGGAGGCCACATCGTCGGCGCCCTCGAACCGACCCCGTATCCCGCCGACCATCTCGATCTCCTCGGGGCGCCGGCCGGCGGCCCGCAGAGCCTCGTCGAGCCGGTCGAGCTCCTCAGCAGAGGGTCGCCCCAGGGGATTGAAGCCAGACCCGTAGGTCGCTAGGCGGCGCGCCACCGCCCCGTGGACGCTGGAGCCGCCGAACCAGAGCGTCGGCCCACCAACTCGAAACGCCTTGGGCTCGACCCACACCTCGTCGAAGTTGTAGTGCTGACCGTGATGAGAGACCGGCGAGCGGGTCCATGCCTCTCGCCAGATGGCCAGCTGCTCGTCGAGAATCGAGCCTCGCTGTCCGAACTCGACTCCGAGGGCGGCGTACTCGTCACGGTGCCAACTCACGGTGGGCAGCACTACGAGACGCCCCTCGCTCAGCAGGTCCAGCGTGCCGAGGTCCTTCGCGCTCACCAAGGGGTGACGCAGCGGCGAGATGATCGCCCCCAGCACCAGGCGCAGATGGGAGGTAGCTCCGGCGATCGCACTGAGCAGGACGTACGGACTGGGCCACCACGTGTCGGGACTCTGGTTGCCCGGCAGGGCGTAGTCCCGCAAGTTCGGTGGCTCGCCGTTCTCGTTGGCGCTGGGGCCGAGGACCACGTGGTCGCTCACCATCACTCCGTCGACACCGACCGCCTCGACCTCTCGGGCCAATGTGACCAGGTCAGGAAGGGTGGGACGGGGGCGCAGCGTCCAGTTCTCGGTCAGGACGAGGAGGGCCCGCGCCACGTCACCGCACTCGTTCGCTGGCGCGGCCGACCAGCCAGGTGAAGGTCGGGTCCGGCTTGGCGAGAAGTTCAGGGTGCCACTGGACGGCCACGATCGAGCCGTCGGGCGTCTCGAGCCCCTCGACCACCCCGTCTGACGCGTTCGCACTGATCACGAGGCCCTCCCCCACCCGCTGGACCGTCTGGTGGTGGAGGGAGTTGACGGCTACGGTGGCGCCGAGCATCGAGTAGGTCGTCGTCCCCGGGATGACCGTGACGTCGTGGGCCGCCTCACGTCCGTCGACGTCCCAGTTCGGGTGGCCCGCCCCCTCGTCGATCTCGACGTGTTGGTTGAGGGTTCCACCAAAGGCCACGTTCACCAACTGGAAGCCTCGGCAGATGGCGAGCACAGGGACTCCGAGACGGCGCGCCTCATCGAGCAGGGCGAACTCCCACGCGTCGCGGTCCTCCTCGAGGGGCCCCAACTGGTCGTGCGGCTCCGCCCCGTAGCGACCAGGGTCGATATCGGCGCCCCCCGACAGCACCAGGCCGTCGAGTCGGCTCACCATCTCGGTCACGTCGGCATCGCGCGTCAGCTCGACGGGGAGACCCCCCGCTTCGGCGATCGAGCGCGTGTAGTCCGAGAAGTGGAGATCGAACGTCAAGTCGCCCATCGCTGCGGGCACGTGGTCTCCGAGGAAGGTGGCAGGCCACCGTCGCCCCGACAGACCGATGAGGGGTCTGGCCATCGCGTCAGTGTAGGCGCGTTGTCCTGGGGTGTGCTGTAATGGCCGCGTCGTTTGGACGCAAACGGGTAAGGGGGGGCCATGGCGGATCTGGCCGACATCACCGCACACGACACCTACGTGAACGGGGTCCCGCACGAGACCTTTCGCTGGCTGCGCGACAACGATCCCGTGCACTGGACCGAGGAGAGTGACGGGGGACGAGGGTTCTGGAGCGTGACGCGCTACGACGACGTCCTGACCGTCAGTCGCAATCCCGAGCAGTTCTCGAGTCGCCAGGGCATCCGCCTGGAGGACATGGATCCCGAGGAGACCGAGGCTCGCCGGACCCTGATGGAGATGGACGCTCCCGAGCACACCCGCTTGCGTCGCCTGGTCAGCCGCCCCTTCGCCCCTCGCTCCATCGCCACCTACGAGGACGCCGTCCGCTCCCTCGCCGTCGAGGTCCTCGAGGGGCTGCGCGGCCAGACGCGACTCGACTTCACCCGTCAGGTCGCCCGTGAGCTGCCGATGCGGATGTTGGGCCGCTTGCTAGGGCTGCCCGATGAGGACCTGGAGTGGCTCGTCCAGCGTGGCGACGCCCTCATCGGCAACACCGATCCCGACTTCACCCAGTACGTGGTGGACCAGGTGGACACCTCGGCCTATCGCTTCCTTCCCTTCCGCAGCCCGGTCTCCCTCGAGCTCTTCGACTACGCCGAGCGGGCGCTCGCGGCCCGGCGGCTCCAACCGACCGAGGATGTCCTCACCAACCTCCTCCAGCCCTCCGCGGACGGTGAATCCCTGGACGACCTCGCTCTCAAGAACTTCTTCACCTTGATGGTCGCGGCGGGCAACGACACGACTCGCTACTCGATGGCCGCAGGCATGCAGGCCCTGATGGAGCGGCCCGACCTGCTCCGGGCCATCCCAATGATGACCCTCGAGGAGCGCAAGGCACTCGTGGACGAGATGCTGCGCTGGTCTTCGGTGACGATGCACTTCCGCCGAACCGCGACCGAGGACCTCGAGCTCGGCGGGCGCGCGATCGCCAAGGGCGACAAGGTCGTCATCTGGTTCGCGTCGGCCAACTACGACGAGGCCCATTGGGGCGACCCCCTCGACTTCCGCGCCGAGCGCGCACCCAACGATCACGTCGCCTTCGGGCTCCAGAGTCCTCACCTCTGCCTAGGGGCGCACCTCGCGCGACTGGAGATGCGCGTCCTCTTCGAGGAGATCGCCGCACGCTGGGACGCGGTCGAGCCGGCTGGTCAGCCCGAGCGACTGCGCTCGAACTTCATCTCGGGAATCAAGAGCCTGCCCGTCGAGGTCGCCTGGCGCTGAACTACAGGAACGGCAGGTACTCGCGGATCTCCCAGTCCGTGGTCGCCGCGATGTAGCGGCCCCACTCGGAGCGCTTGACGGCCACGTGCTGGGCGACGAGGTCCTCCCCCACCGCCTCCACGAGGGCCGTGTCGCCCTCCAGGGCGTCGAGGGCCAATTCCAGGGTCTCGGGCACGCCCACCGTCGCGTCGATGGTGTCCATCCCGTTGCCACTCTCGGGCGCCCCGGGATCGGCCCCGCTGGACCAGCCCAAGCGTGCCGCCTGCAAGACGGCGGCCATCGCCGTGTGCACGACGGCGGCCCCATCGCTCAGACGGTGCTCGAGTCGGGCCGCCGGACCTCGCTCGTTAGGGACACGGATGGTGGCGCCACGGTGGTCGTAGCCCCAGTTGGCCCAGTAGCCCGACAGGGATGCCGGGCGCAAGCGCTTGTAGGCGTTGACCGTGGGCGCGCACAGCCCCGCCAGGGCCTGGTGGTGGGCCAGGAGGCCGCCCATCGAGTGGCGCGCCAGGGCGGACAGGCCGTCCTCGCTGGAGGGGTCGTTGATCGCGTTGGATCCCTCTCGATCGGTGAAGGAGAAGTTGATGTGCAACCCCGACCCTCCCCGATCGGAGAGGGGCTTGCCCATGAAGGTGAGCAGCAGGCCCATGCGATGGGCCACCTCGCGGGCCAGGACCTTGAAGAGGAAGCCCTCATCGGCGGCTCGCAGAGCGTCGCGGTAGCGCAGTGTGAACTCGAACTGAGGCGTGTCGTACTCGGAGTTGACCGACTCGAGAGGGATCTCGGCCGCGTCGCACGCCTTCCAGATCGCCTCCACGAGGCCGTGAGGGTCCACCGCGGGACCGGTGCCGTAGACGTAGGCGCCAGGGGTGTCCAGCGGTGCCCAGCCGCCCGCCCCGTCGGGAGCGAACACGTAGGCCTCGAACTCCATGCCGACCATCGGATCAAAGCCCAGGTCTCGCCAGTCGGCGATCGCCTTGCGCAACGCCGAGCGGGGTGCCACCGAGACGGGAGCACCATGGCGGGTGAGGTCGGCCACGACCACCCTCGTCCCCTCCTCCCAACCTGGTCGCACGTCGGCCATGTCGAAGCTGGCGTCGAAGTCCGGAAGGCCCTCGTTCCAATAGCTGCCTCGGGTCTCGGGAGTCATCCCCCGGTCGTAGCCGAGCGACCACGTGCCGGTGCAGTGGCGCGCCCCCTGTCCCGCGAGCCCAGCGGGGACGTACTTGCCCCGAGCCAGACCCAAGTGGTCCGGCCACAGGACCCTGACGCGGTCGAATTCTCTGCCCATCACTCCCCCCTCGTGACTGATCGCGAAAGTAGCACGGGCCCGCGCTGCTCTCGGTAGAGTTGAGCGATCATTTGAGCACAAACGATTGCCACGGGGGGTTCAGTGGAATTTCGACGCATCTTGCTCGATGGCTACGCCGTGCAGGTCGAGCGTCGGGGCGATCACCTGGTCGCGCCGGATGGTCGCGTCGTGGCCATCGACGAGGCGATTCACCTGCCTCCCGTCCAGCCGACGAAGATCCTCTGCTGTCACCTCAACCACGTGTCGAGGGTTCGCGAATTCGGGGTCGAATTACCTCCCGCCCCCACCTGGTTCCATAAGCCAATCTCCGCCCTGAACTCACATCGCGGCGCGGTCGTGCGACCGTCGAACTGCCACTACCTCAACTTCGAAGGCGAGGTCGCCATCGTCATCGGCCGCACGACCCGCAACGTCAGCATCGACGAGGCGGCCCAGGCGATCGCGGGCTACACCATTGCCAACGACTTCGGCCTCCATGACTTCCGTGACACCGACGCGGGCTCGATGCTGCGGGTCAAGGGTGCTGACACGCTCTGCCCCGTGGGCCCCGGGGTCGTCACCGACTGGGACTTCCGCCACAAGTCCATCCGGACCCTCGTCAACGGCGAGGTGCGTCAAGATGGTTCCACCGACGAGATGGCCTGGGACATGCACTACCTGGTGGCTGACCTGGCCCGCCTCATCACTCTGGAGCCCGGCGACCTAATTCTGTCTGGGACCCCCGCCTTCTCGAGGCCGGTGGTCCCGGGCGACGAGGTCAGTGTCGAAGTCGAGGGTCTCGGCGTGCTGACGAGTCGGGTCGTGGAGGGCCCTTCGCCGGTCAGCACGCAGGTGGGCGCTCAACCGACCGCCACTGAGGAGGTCCTCTCCACGGCCTTTGGCGGGGACTGGGAGTTTCGTGGCCAGCGTCGCCCCCAGCCCACCGACCGCAGCCAACTGCCGATGCCCGACATCGAGCCGAGGTTTCGCTCGTGAGCCCTCGGGTCGACGTTGCGGGTGTCTCGGTGTCGACCGATCACTACATCGGCGGTCGACGGGTCGCGTCGCCAACGACCTTCGAGGATCGTTCACCACTCGACTGGCAATGGAAGCTCGCCGACGTCGCCCGGGGCGGGGCCACCGAGGCCGATGCCGCGGTCACCGCGGCTCTCGAGGCGTTCCCCGCCTGGGCTGCGCTGTCGAGCTATGACCGAGCGACCTACCTGCACCGCCTGGCCGACCTGATCGACGAGCACGTCGAGGAGCTGGCCCTGGTCGAGTGTGTGGACATGGGCATGCTCCACGAGAGCCTGCGCCTGCGGGTCATCTCTCGCGGCGCCCGAAACTTCCGGGCCTACGCCGACTTGGCCTCGAACTTCCAGGGGCGCCGCTGGGAGTCCAACGGCACCGAGAACGCCGTCTTGAGGATGCCCGCAGGGCCGACCGTCGTGATCACGCCGTGGAACGCACCCTTCATGCTGTCCACCTGGAAGTGCGCACCCGCCCTGGCCGCTGGCAACACGGTGATCCTCAAGCCCGCCGAGTGGTCCCCGCTCAGCTGCTCGCTGCTGATGGACCTCGTTGACGAGGCCGGACTGCCCGCGGGTGTCTTCAACTTGGTCCAGGGCATCGGTGAGGAGGTCGGCGCCTCTCTGACCGGAGACTCCCGGGTCCGACGCATCTCCTTTACCGGTTCGCCCGAGACCGGCCGAGCCATCGGAGTCGCGGCGGCCCGCAATCTCACGCCCTTCACGGCCGAGCTCGGGGGCAAGGGGCCCTTTGTGGTCTTTGCCGACGCCGATCTGGACCTCGCCGCCGAGAAGGCCGCGGTCATGTACGACGATGCTGGCCAGGTCTGCCTCGCCGGCACGAGGCTCCTCGTCGACGAGAGCATCCGCGAGGAGTTCCTCCTCCGGTTCCGTGCGCAGACCGAGCGACACGTCTTGGGTGACTCACGGGACCCGGCGACCACCGTGGCCCCGCTGATCCATCCTGAGCACCTCGCCCGGGTGGAGGGCTTCGTCGAGCGCGCCCGGGCTCACGGCGATCGCATCCTCTTCGGTGGTCGACGGCTGACCCCCGAGGGACTGTGGTACGAACCCACACTCATCGAGCCGCTCGACAACCAGTCCGAGGTCGTTCAGCGTGAGGTCTTCGGACCCGTCCTCACCATCCAGAGCTTCTCGGACGAGGCGGAGGCGGTGGCTCTCGCCAACTCGACGGCCTACGGATTGTCGGCGATGCTCTTCACCAGCGATCGCGACCGGGCAGACCGGCTCGGCGAAGCCCTTCGCGCCGGCACGATCTGGACCAACTGTTTCTTGGTGCGCGACCTCACCGCCCCCTTCGGCGGCACCGGCATCAGCGGGATCGGCCGAGAGGGCGGCGACTACGCGCTCGATTTCTACAGCGACCTGAAGACCTACCAGGTGAAGGAGGGAACCACTCATGGGTGAGATCGTGGGCGCCGGCCTGCTGGCGCACGTTCCGACCATCGTCCTGCCCGACGACGAGCGCCGGGGACTGAACAATGGTGAGGAGAGCAGCCTCTACACGGGTCTGCACCGGCTGCGCCGAGAGGTCTTTGACGTCCTTCGACCAGACCTCGTGATTGTCTTCGACTCGCACTGGTTCACCACCGTGGAGTTCGTGATCACCTCCCATCAGCGGCGCAAGGGCCACTACACCTCGGACGAGCTGCCCCGAGGGATGTCCAGCGTCCCCTTCGACATCCCCGGCGCCCCCGACTTCGCCGAGCTCGTCGGCCGCCTCGCCGATGAGACGCCGGAGTGCTGGATCACACCCATCGACAACGAGCACCTGCCGATCGCCTACGCCACGACCAACTTCCTCCCCTTCCTTCAGGGCGAGGAGGCCTGGGTGTCCGTGTCGACCTGCCAGACCGCCGAGTCCGCGGACTTCCTGCGCGTCGGCGAGGTCGTGGGCAGGGCGATCGCCCAGTCGGACCTGCGGGTGGCCCTGATCGCCTCGGGCGCTCTCAGCCACACCTTCCACACGCTGCGGACGCTGCGCCAGCACGAAGCCGCGGGCGAGGAGCACATCTTCTCTCCCGAGGCCTGCGCTGCCGACCACCGCGTGATCGACGCGCTCGAGCGCGGGGACCACGCGGCCGTCATCGAGGGGATGCCCGACTTCCTGCGCTACCGTCCCGAAGGGCGCTTCGGCCACTACCTGATGATGGCCGGAGCCCTCGGTGCCCAGCGCTGCACGGCACCGGGGCGGCGCTTCTCGGAGTACGAGAACTCCATCGGGACCGGACAGGTTCACATCTGGTTCGACCGCCCCGCACAGGGCTGGACCGGGGGCAAGCCGTGATCGGACGTGGCCTGCCCTTCCCCCGCACCCCGAGCGGGCGCGCCTCACTCCTCCCGCCGGCACCCTGGCACTACAGCGGGGACCTGCTGACGGTGGAGTACCGCACCGACCCGTCGGCGATCGAGGCCCTGCTGCCTGCGGACGTGAGCCTCGCCCACGACGACGAGGACCCGGGCGCCGTCGCCTTCATCTGGGCCGACTGGCAGAGTTGCGGTGACGACGGGGCCGAGCTGCTCGACCCGGTGCGCAGCCAGTACCGCGAGGCCTTCGTGGTGGTGCGCTGCCGCTTCCGTGGCCAGCTCTACAGCCGTTGCCTGTTCATCTGGGTCGACACCGATTTCGCCCTCGTTCGCGGGCACCTCCAGGGTTACCCGAAGAAACTGGGCGCGGTGCGCCAGACCCGACCGGTGAGCGTCGGGCGGGCCGGCCCCCGCCTGGAGCCGGGTGGCAGGTTCGGCATGACCCTCGCCGCCTCCGATCGGCGCCTCGCCCAGGCGACGGTGACCTTGCGCGAGCCCTCTGCGTCCAACGGCTTCGTCAACGGGCACGCCATGCTCCACCATCGCTACTGGCCGATGATCGAGCTCGACGGGCGTGACTCGCTCGCCGAGGTCGTCACCATGTCGGGCGTCGACCTCGACCTGGGGCCGGCCTGGGCCGGTGACGCCACGATCGAGTTGTTCGACTCGCCCACCGAAGAGCTGTCCAGCCTGGCGCCGGCTGAGATGATCGGCGGGTACTTCCGCAGCGTCGGTACCACCTTCGCCGGAGGGCGCACCCTAGAGTCGTAGGGATGTCACGTCGGATCGCCAGCTCGGAGAGCGCCGTCGTCTCGGCGGCCGAGCGGGACATTCGCGCGAAGTTGGAGGGGCGGCCTCTCAACTTCACCGCCATGAGCGCCGTCGCCAACATCTACCGCGCGGGTTCGGCCGTTCGCTACCACATGGAGCGTTCCGTCCTCGCCGACTACGACCTGTCCTGGGCGGCCTTCACCGTGCTGTGGGTCCTGTGGATCTGGGGCGACCAGGAGACCGGGCTCGTCGCCCGAGAGGCCGGTGTCACCAAGGGGACTCTGACCGGGGTCGTCAAGACCCTGGTCGGGCGGAGGTTGGTCCGCCGCATCCCCCACCGGGACGACCGCCGTCGAGTCTCGATCGGCCTCACCGCCAAGGGTCGGACCCTCATCGAGGAGCTCTTCCCCGAGTTCAACCGTCACGAGACCCTCGCGGTCTCGACCTTGAGTGCAGCGGAGCAACGCGAACTCGCGCGGCTGCTGCGCAGCGTGCTGTCGCGAATCAGCGACGTGGACGACGGGGACTGACGCGCAACACTTCTGTTGCGCATACCCGCCGCCTCCGCTACCCTCATAGGCAACAGAAAGGTTGCCTATGACTGCGCACTCCGACCTTCCCTCCGTCAGCACCTCGCTCGTGATCCACGCCCCTGTGGAACGCGTGTGGCAGGCCCTGTTCGACCATCACGAGTTCGGCCAGTGGTTCGGCGTAGAGCTCTCGAGCCCCTTCGCCGCCGGTCAGACCGCCGAAGGCCCCTTCACCGTGGAGGTCCTCGCGGGGCGCCAACTTCGTCTGCACGTCGAATTGGTCGACGCCCCTCACCGTTTCGCCTTCTCCTGGCAGCCCGACGTCGTGGAGGCATCCGTCCTTCCGGGTGACCAGGCCACGACCCGGGTGGAGTTCCACCTCGAGCCCGAGGACGCGGGCACCCGGGTGACCGTCACCGAGACCGGCTTTGCCGGCTTGGGTCCCGTGCGCCGCGACGCGGCCCGCGACAGCCACCAGTCGGGCTGGACCCACCAGCTGGGACGTCTGCGAGACCATGTCGGCGCCTGAGTCCTCCACCGACGCCCCGCTGGCCGACCTGTTCGCCGCCCTGGGCCACCCGGCGCGCCTCGCGCTCCTCGACCACCTGGGCGATCGTCAGGTCAGGTCCTTGAGCGAGTTGGCGGCCAGTGCACCGGTCACCCGCCAAGCCACCGCCCGTCACCTCGAGGTCCTGGCCTCCGTCGACCTCGTGCGGCGCACCCGGGTGGGACGCGAGACCCTCTACGCGCTCAATCCTGAGCCCCTGGAGGGCGCCGACGCCTACCTCGTGAACGCCCGACGGCGCTGGCAGGACGCTCTCGAGCGCCTGCGCCGCCACGTGGAAGGTGACTAGCGAGCGTCCTCGGTGGTGACCAGGTGTCGAGCCGCTCGCGCCTCGTCCACCCGCGACACGGGGGTGCTCTGCGGGGCGGCGTGGAGTCCGTCAGCGTCGGTCGCCGCACGCTCGGCCAGGCGCTCCAAGGAGCAGGCCAGAGCCTCCAGGGTCTGGGGGCTCTCCGTTTCGGTGGGCTCGAACATCAGTGCCTCGTCGACGATG
>CAYUZO010000034.1:11450-21026 GCA_964449735.1 uncultured Ferrimicrobium sp. | reverse complement strand
CCTTCGAGGTGAAGGAGAGCGCCGTCACGTTGGAGCGAGGGTCGCGCCGGCGCGACAAGATCATCCTGATCGCGGGGGACGCGGAGCGGCTCCGCGAGCGCCTCGCCCAACTTCTCGAGGGAGGCTGACCGCGCGTCACAGCCCCCCACTAGGCTGGACCGCTTATGTCCTGGCTCGACTCACTCCTCCCCCGCGACTTCCGCCAGAGCCTCGACTCCCCCGTTCGACGCTTCATGGTGGTGACCTTCCTCGCTCGCATGGGCACCGGCCTCACCCTGTCGCTCTACGTCGTCTATCTGCACAACGTGCGGGGATTCTCGACGACCTTCTCGACCTTGCTGCTGATGGTCGGCGCGCTGGTGGCCCTCGCGACGGGGCCGATCTGGGGCACCCTCACCGACCGCTACGGCCCCCTGGCCCCTATGGTCGCCTCCTTCATCTTGGAGTCGCTGTCGCTGATCCTGTGGGCCTACGCCACGACCGAGACCGCGGCGCTCCTCGCCTCGGTGGCGCTGGCCCTCTTCGGCGGTGGCGGGTGGGGGCCGGGCATGACCCTGCTCACCCGCCTCGTGCCCGAGGAGCACCGCCAGCGGGCCTTCGGGTTCAACTTCATGTTGGTGAACCTGGGCATCGGCTTCGGAGCCCTCTTCTCGGCCTCGATCGTGGACCTGCACCACCCGGAGACCTTCACCCTCCTCTACCTGCTTAACGCGGGTGTCACCCTGGCCACCACCGCGGTGCTCATCACCTTGCGCGGCCACGGACACGCCGACCCCGAGGTCCGCGAGTCGGCCGCGGCGCGCGAGGAGGGGTGGCGAGAGGTCCTGGCCGATCGTCGCCTGGTCACGCTGGTGGCGGCCTCGCTGGTGCTGCTGCTGGGTGGATACGGCTCCCAGGAGGCCGGCTACAGCCTGTTCGTCGTCAATGACCTGCACCTCAGCGTGCACACCATCGGGGTCATCTTCTTCTTCAACACCACGACCATCGTCCTCGCCCAGCTCGGCGTGATCAACCGCATCGAGGGTCGCAGCCGCACCCGGGTGATGGCGGTCGTCGGCCTCTCCTGGTTCGCCTTCTGGGCGCTGCTCGGGGCCGCCCTGGCGATGCCCGTCGGTCTCGAGGTGCCCGTGCTGGTGGTGGGGATGGTGATCTTCGCGCTAGGAGAGACCCTGCTCCAGCCGGCCAGCCAGGCCCTGGTGAACCACCTCGCCGCGGAGCACCTGCGGGGGCGCTACAACGCGGCGCTCGGACTGACCTGGGGGGTGGCCGGGACCCTGGCCCCGGTGGTCACCGCCCTCTTCTTCGACCGCGGCCTCGGCAACTGGTGGCCGCTGGCGACGGGCGCGATCTCCCTCGGGGGCTCGGCGATGATGCTGGGGCTGCGTCACCGGCTGAGTCCGGACGAGGACGGCGTCGCCGCCCCCGCCCTCCCCTGACAAGCATCAGGGACCGGTAACCTTGGGCCGACCGACCCGCTCGGGGGGAGGAGCCATCACGGTGCAGACGGGGACCGTCACGCGACCGCGCACCCTCGTCGGCTGGGCCGCCCTGGGAAGCCTGGGGGCTCTGGTGGCCGTGCTGGGGGGCGCGACGGTCGGATCGGTGCCCCGGCCCGCCTCCTACCACTGGTGGATCTGGATGCCCGGCGGCGGGTACGCGCTCGCCCACCTCCTCTACTTCGCCGGCCTCGGCGCCCTGGCCGTCGCGTGGTGGAAGGTCCGACCCCGGCCCACCCATCCCCTGTCCTCAGGGGCGACATGGGCTCTGCTCGGGGCGTGGGCCACGCCCCTCGCCCTCGGGGCGCCACTCGCGTCGCGCGACATCTACTCCTACGCCGCCGAGGGGCAGCTGGCGCGAGCGGGCCTCAACCCCTACCACGTCGGTCCGATCGCCCTGTCGCCCGGACCGCTCGTCGACTCCATCGCCGATGTCTGGCGCGCCACCCCCTCTCCCTACGGACCGCTGTTCGTCGCCGAGACCCACCTGGCGAGCGCGCTCGCCGGTTCGAGTCTCATCGCCCAGGTGCTCGCCCAGCGCCTCCTCGCCGTCGCGGCGCTCGTGGCGATCGCTGCGCTCGTCGGCCCCCTGTGCGCCTCATTGGGCACGGACGCCGCGACGGGACGGTGGCTCGTCGTGCTCAGTCCGTTGGCGCTGCTCTCGGCGGCCTCCCAGGCCCACAACGACACCGCGATGCTCGGCCTACTCCTCGGTGGCCTCCTCAGCTGGCGGCGCGAGCACCGGGTCCTCGCGGTCCTCCTCATCTCATTGGCCGCAACGGTGAAACTGCCGGCCCTCGTGGCGCTCCCCTTCCTCTTCGCGCCACTCGTGCGAGCAGCCCGGGGTCGCCGGCGCCTGACGCTGCTTCTCGAGGCCACCCTCCTCCCCGCCGCGGTGGGCACCGCTGTCAGCCTCGCCACCGGCCTCGGCTTCGCCTGGATCAGCCCGTCGGCTCTGAAGATCCCCACTCAGCTGCGTGTGGCGATTACGCCGGTCGTCGCCCTCGGCAGCCTCCTCGGCACACTCGCGCGCGCCCTCGGCCTTCACGGGACCACCCACGGGGTGGTCACCGTCCTGCAGGACCTCTTCGCCCTGGCGGCCGCCGCCCTGATGCTGCGGGCCCTCTACCGCACGGGCGAGAGGAACGCGCTGACGCGCCTCGGCCTCGCCTTGAGCGCCCTCGTCGCCCTGAGCCCCACCTTCTGGCCCTGGTACGCCCTCTGGCCGCTTAGCGTCCTCGCCGTGACCTCCGCCCAGCGCCTCCGCGTCCTGGGACTCGTCGCCGCCGGAGCCATGTTCCTCGTCGGCCCGGGTGGCACCCCCCTGATCGGTGGGGTCGGCGCCGACCTCGCGGGCGCCGCCGTCGCGGCCGGGCTCGTACTCCTGTGGCGCCACAGGGTCATTCCTGCGTGGCTCGAGGCGGTCGACGGTGCTCACTGAGACCCCCGCCCTCGCACCCGGACGTCGGTTTCGCCTGCCCTTCTCGCGTGCCCTGCTCGTCTATCTCGCAGTCCGCCTGGTCACACTGGCCGCGGTCGCCATCGGGAACCTCGTGACCCATCACGGCCTCGTCGACGACCTGTCGACCTGGGACGGCGCCTGGTTCTTGCGCGCGGCGTCTGGCTGGCCGAGCCATCTGCCCACCTCCCACGGCCAGGTGCTGGCCAACCCAGTGGCCTTCTTCCCCTTCTTCCCGCTGCTCTTGCGGCTGCTCCACGACCTCACCGGTCTCTCGCCGCGCGGGATCGGGTTGGTGGTCTCCGGGCTCGGCGGAGCGCTCGCCGTCGTCGCCGTGGGCTGGCTCACGCGCAGCTACGCCGGCGAGGAGGCGGGCGAGCGGGCCGCGCTGCTGATGGCCCTCTCGCCGGGGGCCTTCGTCTTCAGCCTCATCTACAACGAGGGACTCGTCATCTCCTTGGCAGCCTTCGGGCTGCTCGCCTTGACCCAGCGCCGCTGGGTGCTGGCGGGCGCGCTCGGCGCGCTCGCCACCTTCACCTCGCCCGTGGGCCTGGTGCTGGCCCTGTGCGCCGCGTGGGCGGCGGTCGAGGCGATCTGGCGACGACGGGAGTGGCGCGCTCTCTGGGCCCCCCTGCTCAGCCCCCTCGGCATCCTCAGCTGGCTCGCCTACCTCCAGGTCCACACCGGCACCTGGCGCTCCTGGCAGCTGACCGAGCGGGGCGGCTGGAAGAGCTACCCCTCGCTCCTCTATCCCGTGCGCGTGCTCGGCCGCTTCCTCACCAATCCGCTCTCACCCACGATGACCGGGCAGATCCTGGTGGCCGGCACCGTCGTCGCGGTGTACCTGCTGGTGGTGGCCTGGCGCGACCGCCAACCGACTCTCGTACGCCTCTACGGCACCGCGGCCGTGGCCCTCTTCGCCATCTCGGCTCCCGTCGGCCTGCGCCCGAGGTTCTTGATGCTCGCCTTCCCGCTCGCCATGGCCGCGGCCGTACACTGGCGAGGACGCCGCTTCGCCGTGGTCGTGGCCCTCTCGGCGAGCGCTCTCGCCCTCATGACCATCGAGACCCTCACCTCGTGGGCGGTCTTCCCCTGAGCACCCTCGACACCTCCGAGCGCGCGGGGTGGTCACTGCTGTTCCTCGCCGTGCTGGGCGCGGGACTCAGCCAGTGGGGCCAGTGGAGCGAGTGGCCAGCGATGGCCTGGCTCGCGCCCCTCGTGACCCTGACGGGCATCGGCGGACTGGCGGCCACCTGGGCCGTGCGGGACCGGCGGGTCCTCGAGCGCGCGGCTCTGACGAGCGCCTTCACCACGGCCGGCCTGGGCGCGGGCGTCGACATCGCGGCGCGCCACTACTACACGACCGACTCGGCCGCCTTCACCCACCTGGCGACCTCGCTGCTGCTGCGCGGCGTCGACCCCTACCGGGTGCGCCTGCGCGGGGTGACCCACCTCCTGCACCCCGCCGCCAACTACTGGACCTACCTCGTCAACGGCGGACACGTCATCAAGGTCTCCTACCCGGCCGGCGCCCTGGTCCTCGAGGCCCCGCTGATGAAGCTCGGGCTCACCCACTTGACGACCGACTGGGTCGACCTGCTGGCCTGGTTGGTCTCGGCGGCGATCCTCGCCCGGGTGCTGCCCGCGGGCTCGCGCTGGCTGGCCGGCGTGCTGGTCCTGTCGGGCACCTTCCTCGGGCCCTTCGCCTCCGGGGGCACCGACGCCCTGTTCGTCCCCTTCCTCATGGTCGCGCTCTGGGGTTGGGACCGCGCGGGTGAGCGGACCGCGCGGGGCTGGTGGATCGGGCCCGCGGCCCTCGGCGTGGCCTGCTCGATCAAGCAGAGTCCCTGGTTCTTCGTGCCGTTCCTGCTCGTGGCGGTGGCCCTCGAGGCGAGAGGTCGCGGTGGCTCGCCCGCGCGGGCGACGCTGCGCTACGGCGCCGTGGTGGCCGGCGTCTTCGTCCTGGTCGACCTGCCCTTCATGATCTGGGACTTCAGCGCTTGGCTGCACGGCACCCTGCTGCCCCTCACCTCCCCCCTGGTGCCCGACGGTCAGGGGCTCATCTCGCTAGCCCTGCACGGCGTCACCGGCGGCGCCCAGATCCACCTGCTCTGGTACGCGGCGGCCCTGGTGAGCCTGGCCCTGGTGGTGGCCCTCGCCCTGCACTACCCGCGCCTCAAGGTGGCCTGGCCCTTCTTGGTGCCGCTGTGTCTGTTCCTGCCCGGCCGCAGCCTGTCGAACTCCCTCGTCGACTTCGCCCCCGCGGCCCTGGTGGCCGCCCTGAGCGTCGCGCCGGCCCCCGCCGGCGCCCGCCTCGCCCTCTCGCGGCGACGGGTCGCGCGCGCCCTGTGGATCGCCCCGGGAGCCCTCGCTGGCGTCGCCGTCGTCGCCGGGCTCTCCAGCGCACCGCTGACGATCCAGGTCCTCGGGACGAGACCGCTCGACCAGCACCAGGCGATCCGCTCGGTGACGGTGAGCGTCCTCAACCGGTCCTCGGCGACCCTGACGCCCCACTTCTCGGTGGCGATCGGCGGCGGGCACCCAACGGCCTTCTGGGCGGTCGTCGCCCCACCGGGGGCGTGGCCCCTGCGCCCCGAGTCGCGCACGACCCTCATCCTGCGGCCCACCAGCTGGTTCTGGGCCCCGCCCGAGGGTGGCTACCTGGTGGTCACCGCCGTCACCGCCCATCCCGCGGCGATCTCCACCTCCGGCCCGCGCCGCTGGGTCTACCGCCTCCCCGCCGGCTAGTCGGCGAGCAGCTCATCGATGCGGCGCGCCCAGTCCCGCCCCTCGCTCGACAGGCCCCGACGGTGCAAATCGCGCCGCTCCTGCCCGAGGAGCTCGGCGACCTCGCCGACCCGCGTGGGCACCGCGGCCGCGACCCGGTCGCGGACCCACTGGGCGAGGGCCGGCGAGCGGCCCTCGGTGGAGACCCCGATCACCACCGCCCCGACGCGGTGCTGGGCGGTGAAGTAGAGGCTGGAGAACTCGGGGACGTCGACGACGTTGAGGGGGACCGCGCGCCGTCGGGCCTCGGCGGCCACCCGCCGATCCACCTCGGGTCGCCCGGTCGCGCTGATCGCGAGGGCGGCGCCGGCGAGGTCGCCTCGGCGGTAGGGACGCTGGCGCAGGGTGATCCCCTCGGGCAGCGCCGCCCCGACCTCGGGGGCGATCACCGTGACGAGGGCGCCCTCGGCGACGAGCGTCGCCGCCCGGCGCGCGCCGACCGGACCCGCGCCCACGACCACGCACCGTCGCCCCACGAGGTCGAGGGCGGCTAGGAGCACGGTCCTCGACTCGGCGCACGCTCCTCGGCGACGGCGCCGACCACGACGACGGCCGGCGCCGCGAGCTCGAGGTCGGCCAGGCCAGCCAAGGTCGCGCGTTGAACTCGCATGTCGGACGTCCCCGCCCTCTCGACGGTCGCCACCGCGGTGGTGGCGTCCCAGCCCGCCTCGAGCAACTGACCCGACCAGCGCTGCCGAGAGGCCACCCCCATGAGGACGACCAGGCTGTGGCCGGGGCGAGCGAAGGTGGAGGGGTCGAGGGCCTCGCCCCCCTGTCCCACGGCGCTCACCACGGTGAGGGCGCTCGAGCGTCCGCGGGCGGTCACCGCGATGCCCGCCAGGGCGGGGGCCGCGAGGGCCGAGGAGACCCCCGGCACCACCTCGACCTCGACGCCGGCCGCGCGCAGGTGGGTGACCTCCTCCTCGCCCCGCCCGAAGAGGAAGGGGTCCCCTCCCTTGAGGCGCACCACCCGGTCATGGTCGTGCGCCAGCTCCACCAGCAGGGCGCAGATGCGCTCCTGGCTCCAGCCCGCCCCTGTCGACTTGCCCACGTCGATGAGGCGGGCCCGAGCGGCCAGTGCCGTTACCGAGGGGTCGACCAATCGGTCGTGGACCACGACCTCGGCCTCGGCGAGCAGGGCCGCGCCGCGCAGGGTGAGCAGGTCCCGTCCCCCCGGTCCCGCCCCGACCAGCGCGACGCTCACGTGAGGACTCGCTCGCAGAAGTCGCCGAATCCCTCACCGTCGCGGCCCTCCTCGCGCCAGCGCGTCACCAGGGGCGCGAGGTGCTCGCCGATCTCTTCGAGCTTCACCCGCTCGCGCCACAGCCGGGCCAGGCGGTCCCCCCGCCCCGAACCGCCGAGGTAGAGGTCGTAGGAGCTCTTGGTCCGGCCGACCAGGCCCACCTCGGCGACGGCGGCGCGCGAGCACCCGTTGGGACAGCCGCTCACCCGCAGCTGCACCGGGCGGCGCACGTCGGCTTGAGCGAGGGTCCCCTCCAAGGAGGCGACCGCCTCGGGCAGGCGGCGCTCGGCCTCGGCCAACGCCTGCCCGCAGGTCGGCAGGGCGGGACAGGCCAGCGCTGTCCGCTCCACCAGGCCGAGCTCGGAGGGCGCCGCGACGCCGCGGGCCGCCAGGACCCCCTCCACCGCGGGCCGGTCCTGCTCCTCGATGCCCGCCAGGATCAGGTCCTGCTGGGGAGTGAGGAGCAGGCGTCGCTTCCCGACGGCCAGCTCGTCGACCGCGCTGAGCATCCCGAGCCCGCCCCGGTCGGCCACGCGGCCGGCCGCCACCCGCACGCCGACCCGCCACGTCCCGTCCACCGACCGGCGCCACCCGAGGTGGTCATCGGCGGCCCGCGGGCCCCAGGGCTCGAGGGGTGCGAGCTCGCCCGCGAAGCGGCGCGACACCTCCTTGGTGAAGGCGGCGATTCCCATCTCCTCGACGACGTACTTGAGGCGCGCCCGGCGGCGCTCGGAGCGGTCCCCGAGATCGCGGTAGGCGCCGAGCACCGCCTCGATGAGGTCGGCGACCCGGTCGCGTTCGACCACCCCGAGCCAGTCCCCGAGTCGCGCGAAGGTCCCCGGATGGGCGTAGGAGCGGCCGAGGCCTCCCCCGACGCTCACCGCGTAGCGCCCCGCCCCGAGGGCCACCAGCCCGACGTCCTGGGCCAGGACGTCCACGCAGTTCTCCTCGGGGTGGGCAATGGCGATCTTGAACTTGCGCGGCAGATAGGTCGCGCCGTAGAGGGGCTCGGGCTCGGCGGGTCCGACGGCCCGTCCGTCGACCACCAGCTCGAGGTGGGCCCCGCTCGCGGGCTTGAAGTGCGCCGAGAGCTCGTCGGCGAGTCCCGCCTCCTCGGGATGGTCGAGCTGCAGGCTCGGGCACATGACCACGTTGCGCACCACGTCACCACAGGCCCCGAAGGTCGTCATCAGCCCCTCGTGCAGGCGGGCGAGCAGGGGGCGCACGTCGGACTTCACGACCCCGTGGAACTGGACGGCCTGGCGCGTCGTGAGCCGGACCGACCCGTCAGCCAACTCCCGGGCCAGCCCCGACAGGGTGCGCCACTGCTCGGCGCTGAGCGCCCCTCCGGTCAGGGCGACGCGGGCCATGAAGATGTGGGCGGGTCCCTCGCCGGCCTCCACGCGGGCCCGGCGCTGGTCGCGGTCGTCCTGGGAGTAGACACCGTGAAACTTCAGCAGCTGCTCGGTTTCGGGGCCGACCGACGTGCCCGGGCCGTCGAGCTCGGCGCGGACCTCCCCGCGCAGCCCCTGGCTCGCGGCCTTGATCCGCTCGACCTCGCTCAGGCTCGACCGCTCGGCCATCCTGGGCCCCTTTCCCCTAAATATGACTTACTTACTCGGAATAGTCATATTTAGCAGAGGGACCCCTCCTCGCGCCACCTAGTCGGTGGGCTCCTTCTGCCAGGGCACCTTCTCGCCCGATCCGCGAAAGAGCTGCAGCGCCCCGATCACCTGGACGACGCCCGCCAGGAGTGCCAGCATCATCCCGATCCGGGGCCCGTAGGAGAGGATGGTCGTGCCCCCCATCCCGACCGAGCCGCGCGGCAGGGCCGCCCAGCGGATCACGATCAGCGCCGTGCCGAGGATCGAGGCCCCCAGGACCGCGAAGGCCGGCCCCACGGGCAGGCGCGGCACCGTCTGGCCCGAGCGCAGCAGCACGAGGTAGACGCCCGCCGCGATCACCAGGATCGCGCCCAGCCAGCCGTACCCCGTCGAGAAGCCGCTGGTCGAGACGGAGGCCCCGAACTCACTGATGCCGTACCACGGCAGGAACAGCGACACCAGCGTCACGCCGGCGGCGACGGCCACCACCCGGTCGAGCGTCGACAGCTTGGTCCAGTCCACCCTCATCCCTATCTCTCCCCCTTTCGCGCCCGAGTGGCTCCCTGGGCGCGACGGCACGGGTCTAGCACTCCTCTCGCGCGCGCGCGGGTGACGACAGACTGTCGTCATGGACCAGACCGTGCGAGTACGTCCGATGAACGAGAGGGACCTCGACGAGGCCGACGCGCTGGTGCGGCGCGCCTTCGGCACCAAGTTCGGCCTCGCCGACCCCTCGCAGGCCTTCGGCGACGCCGAGATCGTCCGACCGCGCTTTCGCGCCCAGCCCGAAGGCGCCCTCGTCGCCGAGGACGGTGCCCGCCTGGTCGGCGTGAGCCTCGTGACACGGTGGGGCGGGCACTACGTCCTCGGACCGGTGGCGGTCGACCCCGCTGCCTGGGACCGCGGCGTCGGCCGCCAACTGGTGGCCGCCTCGATGGACTACGTCGACCGGATGGGAGCGCGGGTGAGCTCCCTGTTCACCTTCCC
>CAYUZO010000034.1:0-11350 GCA_964449735.1 uncultured Ferrimicrobium sp. | reverse complement strand
TCGGCCTACGTCAAGGTGGCGGTCGCCTCCCCCGAGGCGGGCTCGAGCGCGCTCGCCGCCCTGCTCGACGGCGCCGAGGCCGCGGCCCTCGCCAGGGGTCTCGACTCGATCAGCTGCGGCGTGAACACCTCTCGTCGCGGCGCCTACCGACTTCTGCTCGAGCGCTGCCACCGGGTCGAGGGTCTCGGGGTCACGATGGTCCGACCGGACCCGGCGCTCGTCGAGGACCCCCGGTCGTGGGTCCTCGACGACCTTCGCTGACTCAGGTCTGGCGGTACCGACGGATCGACATCGGCAGGAAGATGACCACCGTCAGGCCCGAGTAGACGAGGGCGGCCAGGCCGATCGCGTCGATGCCCATCCGACCGATGTAGGCGACGACGATCACCAGGTAGAGCGCGCTGAAGACGACGTTGCGCACGGTCAGCCACCAGACCTTCTTGTCCAGCCAGGCGAAGGTGCTGTAGAAGACCATGACCGCGGTGCCGAGCAGTGACAGCAGGAGCATCCGCATCAGGTCGGTGCCCTGGCTGGCGTAGCCCGATCCGAAGATCCGCAGGATCTCGGGGGCGAAGATCTCGCCGATCGTGATCGAGGGCAGCAGGACGATGGCCAGGCCGCGGATGGCCGAGTTCGCGTGGCGGCGCAGCGCGTGGGGTTCGGAGGAGGCCTCGACGAGGAAGGAGCGCACGATGCTCCACGAGAAGGCCCCCAGATTGGTGGCGATCATCGAGGCCAGGTAGTAGTAGGCGTTGGCCACCGCCCCCAGGCGGGAGATGACGATCAGGGTCACGATCGAGGGGAGGAAGACGCTCGAGAGCTGCGAGGCGTACTGCGCGCTCGACAGCCAGAGCAGCTCTCGGGTCGTCGGCAGGGCCTCCACGTGGGCGGCGTGCTCCATGTGGTGCGGGATCCGCACCTTGAACAGGTACCACGACACCGCCATCACCGCGAAGAGCACCGGGACCGTCCAGGCGAGGAAGACACCCTGGGAGGCACTGACGACGATGCCCACCGGCAACAGCACGAGCTTGACGAAGCCGTAGGAGATGTTCTCGACCGCCACCCATCTCGCCGAGCGCAGGCCGATCAGGGCGGAGTCCTGGAGCGCGAAGACCGACCAGAGCAGCACCGAGCCGATGAAGAAGATCCGCCAGGGCCAGGCGACCGGCAGGAAGTGCCGCCCGAAGCCCAGCAGGACGTACCCGACGCTCAGCACCACCGCGGCCCCCAGACTCAGCAGGTAGGAGCGGCGGATGAAGTCGCGAGTCTTGTCCCCGGCGACGGGCAGGAAGCGCTCGAAGATCGAGCCGAAGCTCAACTGGGCCAAGGTGGCGAGCAACAGCTGGGCCGCGATGGCCGCGGTCGAATTGCCGACGGCGCGGGCGCTCGCCAGGTGGGCGGCCACCGCCCAGAAGACGACGCCGAGGGCCGCCGAGCCGCCCGAGGAGATCATGAGGGCGATGGCGTTGCGCATCAGGCGCCCCGGTCGCCAACGGGGTCCGAGACGATCGGTGAAGGTACCCTCCGACACGGTCAGGACCGCCCGCTCAGCGTCCGAACGGCGACGGTCGAACCCCCAACCCTGTCGTCACCCACCCCCAGGGCCAACGACGCGACGGCACCACACCAGACTACCAATCGAGAACTCCAGGACCTCCCGCGGAGGTCAGTCGGGACGACAACGTTCTTCTCTGCCTGGTCACTCCGGGGCGCGTCCCGTGGGTCCGAGTGGACCGCCGAGCTCGAAGATCTCGGCGACCTCCCAGCGATCCTGTCCGCGGGCGTTGGTCATCAGCCAGGCGTACCGGGCGGAGGCCTTGAGGGGCAGGAAGTCCGGCGCGTACCGCGCGACGACGTGGCGCTCACCGGGCGTGCCGTGCGCCGACAAGGTCACGTGGGGCACCACCTCTTCGAACTGCCCGTCGTAGGGAAGGAAGTGAGGGTAGTCCCGCTGCAGAGCGAGTGTGAGGTCGCGGAACCGCTCGGCCTGGGTGGGATGCAGATAGCAGACCTCATCGCCGAACCATCGCAAAGTGGAAAGGTCGTAGTCGAAGGCTGGCACGCTCGCGAAGTAGGAGCGCAGACGGGCCACGACCTCTCCGGTGACCTCGCCCAGGGGAAGGAAGGGGAAGGCCACCGTCACGTGCGGCGGCACGAGGTTCAAGTCGTTGCGATAGAGCCGACACAGTCTCCACAACGCCGGCGGGAAGTCGAAGATCGGCATCAGGAGCAGCGACTTCGCGTCCGCGGGGGCCTCCGGACCCGGGCGGACGAAAGGAGCAGACGGCTCGGGAACGCGTTCGCGGCGCTCGATCATCTCGAGGACGGTCGTGGCGTGGAGATCCTGTGGTCGACGGCGGTAGCCGGTATGGAAGAAGCGCTGGGCGGCCACGGAGAGACAGGGCACGTGAATCGAGCGGTAGGTGGCCTTCGTGACGAGAGCGGCTGGCACCTCGGCCAGGTCGTCGCCCGGCGGCGTCCCCTCCTCGGGCGGACCGAAGAGTCGTCGCCCGGCGTCGAGGACCGCCCGGTCGACCCCCACCACCTCGATGTGGTGGTGAGCCTCGTCTTCGAATACGGCGGCCCGGGGAAACCACGCGATGCCCCCCAGGTCACTCAGCCGGCGATACCCGATGCCCTCGAGGACTCGCGCCACGTCGGGGAGCACGGCGTCGAAACGGTCGATCAGGAGGTCGAGGTCGCCGTGCCGGCGGGTCTGGGCGCCGGCCAGGATGTCGAGACCCCACCCGCCGGCCACCCAGTGCGGCAGCCCTTCCACCGAGAGTGCTGCGAGGACCCGCAAGAGCTCGGACTCCTCGAAGAGCTGGGTGTCCTCCTGGTCGAACCGCAACAGGAGGTTCTGGGCCGTCGGGCCGACCAGTGAGGAGTGCGTCGCGCCGTCGAGGACCCGGGTCCCCAGGAAGAGGATGCGCCGAACGGTACGGTCGAGAGCCCGCGCGGCACCGAGCAGGTGGAGCTCCGCGAGCACCTCGCGCAATGAGTCGACCGCCGAGCGGCCCGTCCCCCCGCTCGACCCTTCGGTCTGCGCCATCGCGCCATGATAACGACCGACCGAGGAGGGCCCCAAGGGCAACAGCGACCTAGCCTGGTGCGGTCCGCGAGAGAGACGTCGCCGTACGAGTTGACGAAGGGGGTCGAGATGGCGGAACTGGCCGAGCCGGTCGTCATCGTCGTGCCCCATCTTGATGACGCGGTGCTCTCCTGCTCGACGATTTTGGCGCGCCGTCCGGGCGCGACGGTCGTCACGGTCTTCGCCGGAGCACCGCAGGAGCAGCGACGCGGGTACAACGCCGAGACGACCCAGGAGCGCTTCGCCCCGCAGGCCATGGCCCGACGACGGGCGGAGGATGAGCGGGCTCTCGGGCTCTTCGGCGCCCGCTCCCTGCCTCTCGACCTGTTCGAGCTGGACTACGAGGACCGGCGAACCGACGACTACCCCGAGGTCGTCGCACGAGCGGTCCGGGACGCAGTGGAACCCCTAGCGCCCGCCACCCTCGTCCTCCCCTTGGGGCTGATGCACCCCGATCACGTCCTGCTCGCCGACGCGGCTCGGGCCCTGTGGTCCGGACCGTGGGCGACACTGCTGGCGCTCGACCTTCCCTACGGCGTCGGGGACCCCTACGCGATGGCCGAGCGCCTCCAAGCGGTGACGAAGGTCGCTGCGCTTCGTGAGGTCCGCTTCGGTGCCGCTCCAAGCCAGAAGCGAGCCGCGATGGCCCTCTACGAGAGCCAGTACGCGGCTACTCGACGCAGCGACCGGCGCGCCTTCGAGGCGACGATGCTCGGTCAGGAGCGCTTCTGGCGAGTGAGCCCTCGTCGAGCTAGCGCCAGTGAATCTGGCGACCTCGGCGCACCCGGCTCGCCGCCGCCAATCGGCTGACCACCGCCACGCACACGTAGACCCCCACCGGCACGACGTCGCGCCCTCGCAGGCGGCGCACCGCGGCCCAGGCCGAGCTCGGGGTTGGCGGCCGCCGGCGCGTGTCACCATCTCCCCCGTCTGCTGACAAGGTCCGGTACTCGTGGTTCCCCTTGGCCACCCTGACCTCCTGGCGGAGGAGCTCGCGCAAGGTCTGTGGGACCCAGATCACCACGCGGGCCGACTCGACCACCCTCTTCTCCTCGGAGGTGAAAACGGAGTCGACGAAGAGGTCGTCAGCGATGACCTCGGGGAAGGCCTGGAACCGAGCGCGAGCCGCGCGGTTGAGCCCGTAGAGGCCGCGACCCACGAGATGCTGGCCCAACCAGTCCGAGAGCGGCGCCGATTCGAGCGCCGCGAAGTACTGACGCACGACCCACGAGGCCGCCTCGAGGCCGTAGGCGACCTCCGGACCTACGGCGACGACCTCGGACCGGTCGAGTACGGCGGCCAAGGCCTCGAGCGAGGCCCCGTCGGTGCGAAGATCGGCGTCGCAGTAGAGCCGAGGGAAGAGGTCCCCCGCCAGGCGGTCCCCCTCATTGAGGGCTTGGGTCTTCGACGACACATCGATGACGGACAACTCGATGTCGGCCCAGCGGCGCACGAGGTCCTCAGTGCCATCGGTGCAGCCGTTGCACACGACGATCACCCGCCACGTCCCCGACGTCGCCAGAGGAGCCAGCGTCTCGAGCAGAGGGCCGATGCGTCGCGCCTCATTGTGGGCGGGCACGATGACCGCGGCGCGCAAACCCATCTGATGGAGGCTAGCCCGGCGAGTACCTGGCGGGCCGACGTGACCCGCCGACCATGCGCGCTAAGAGCCCTCGACATCCCGATTCAGACGTCCGAGTTCTGCGGGGCCACCTCTGGAACCCCACCTTCGTCCTTGACCACCGTCGACGAGGACTCGCCCTCGCCCTACAGGGCTCCCTCGACCACGTAGGCCCGCGCCGTGGCCGCTCCAGCTCGCACCTCCCGCGCCGCCCGATAGGCGTCCGACTCATACCACGCCTGGGCGGCGGCGCGGTCGGGGAACTCGATCACGATGGTGCGCTGGGGCGGCGTCTCACCCTCCAGGCTGACGCTCTCCCCTCCTCGCACGAGGTAGCGGCCGCCGGCCGCGGCCACCGCGGGACCGGCGAGCTCGCGGTAGGCGCCGTAGCGCCCCTCGTCAGAGATCTCGGCCTGATAGATGACGTACGCCGGCACGCGTCCTCCTTCGTCGGCCTCAGGGTACCGTCATCGCGAGGTCCCACAAGGTCGCGACTCGGGACCCCACCATCTCGCCACCCGCCCGCTCCGGTGACCGGAGAGAGGTCACTCCTCGTCGTGGCGCCGTCGGGTGACGGCGACGTCGGCCGCCACGGGCAGTCCCCACCCGAACAGGATCCCCGCGACCCGAAGGAGGAAGCAGACCGCGATGCCGAGCAGCGGGAAGAGCACGGAGTGGTTGCCGGCGTGGTATCCCCCGACCACGACGCCGGCACCCGCGAGGGCCGGCAGGGCGTAGAGACCACCGCGGAAGACCGCAGGGACCTCACGCACCAGGACGTCGCGCAGCACCCCGCCGCCGATGCCGGTCACGGCGCCGAGGATGACGCACTCGAGGACGCCCAGCCCGTGGGCGAGGGCGGTCGCGGCGCCGGTGACGCAGAAGAGGGCCAGACCCGCGGCGTCCAGGACGTCGATCGGTCGCTTGAGTCGGCTGACCCGAGGATGGACGAAGGTCGTGAGCAGGCCGGCCACCGCGGCGACGGTGAGGTAGCGCCAGTCGCGAAAGGTGGTCGGCGCGATGCCGATGAGCAGGTCGCGGATCGTGCCTCCCGCGATGCCGACCACGACCGCGAGGACCACCGCCCCGAAGAGGTCGAGTCGAGCGCGAACACCCGCCATCCCCCCCGTGACACCGAAGACGACGGTACCCACGAGATTGAGCACCAGAAGGAGGTGACCGTTGAATCCCGGCAGCACGTAGACCCCACTCACCTCGACGACTCCCTTCGCCTCCTCGCACGGCGTGGCGCGGCCACCTTAGGTCTGGGCTTCCGAGAGTGCGGCCCCGGCGAAGCCGAAGCCGATGGCGGCGCCGTCAAGCCCGCGTGATGGCCACCACGAAGACGTTGTCGAGGTGCACCGACCCGTCAGGTCGCTCGAACGCCGACAGGGTCTCGGTCAGTCGCTCGCGCACCGCCTCGGCCCCGCCGGCCTCGAGGGCCCGCTGGCCGGGGCCGGTCGACATCGGCATCCGCACCGCTTCGTCAAGGTTCCGGTAGATGAAGGGGGTCGGGATCGAGACGGTCCGCTCGACGTCGAGTCCCGCGCCGGCGAAGGCCTCCTCGAGGCGGCCTGGTCGAGAGAGCGCTAGCGGCCCAGGAGCGTTCGGGACTGGCGCCGGCAGGAAGGATCCGAGCGCCGCGAAGACCTGGCAGAAGTCGCACTCGGCCGGCGGGCCCCAGACGACAACGGCGATGCCGGCTCCCGGGCGGGCGACCCGCGCCAGCTCGCCGAGAGCTCGCTCGGGTGACGCGGCGAACTGGACCGAGTTGAAGGCGCTGACGGCGTCGAAGGTGTCCTCCCCGAAGGGCAGCTCCTCGAGGTCTCCTTGATGCAGGCTGGCCTCTGGCAGTCGACCGGCCGCAATCTCGAGCAGTCCCGCCGAGGCGTCGAGACCCGTGACCTCAGCGCCGCGCTCGGCCGCCAGCGAGAGGGCCAGTCCTGCGCCGCAGCCCGCCTCGAGCAGTCGGACGCCCTGGCCGACGCCCAACTCCTCGAAGGTCCTCTCGTAGAGCACGACGTGCTGGCTCTCGGCGAGCTCGGCCCACTCCTTCGCTCCCACGCTCCACAGGGCGCCCTGCATCTCCGCTGAACCCATCGTTTCCCCCAGTACGACTCGGTGGACGGACGTTAGCAAGGCATAGGTCCTGAGGCGGTCTCGGTGCGGCGAGAGGGACACCCCCTAGCGCGTCGCGATCGGTACGAGCCCGAGAGCGATCCAGACCATCACGACCGCGATCACCAGGTCGAGCACGCGCCACGTGGAGGGTCGCGACATGAGAGGGGCCACCAGTCGGGAGGCGAAACCGAGGGTGGAGAACCAGGCGAGGGAGGCGGCCGTCGCCCCCAGGGCGAACCACCACCGGCCCGCGCCGAAGCGACCGCTGAGGGATCCGAGGAGCAGGACGGTGTCGAGATACACGTGGGGATTGAGCCAGGTGAAGGCGAGCACCGACGCGATGACCGCCCGCCGGGAGGGGACGGAACCCTCCTCGACCTCGAGGCGCCCGGGCCTGCGGGCCCGCCAGAGGGAGAGGGCGGCGTAGGACAGGAGGTAGAGGGCACCCACCCCGGCCGCCACGCGCAGCGCGCTGCGGTGGCCGTTCACGAAGGATCCGACGCCCGCCGTGCCGGCGGCGATGAGGACGGCGTCGGAGGCCGCGCAGATACCCACCGCAATCCCCACGTAGGTGCGCCGCAGTCCGAGGCGAAGGACGTACGCGTTTTGGGCCCCAATGGCCACGATCAGGGAGAGGCCCGTGAGAAAGCCACTGAGGACGATGCGCACCGAGGAAGGCTAGCGATGGCCCCCACCTCTCCCGGGCCGCCGTCCCGCGGGGCCGAGAAGGAGCCCATCAGGGGTTTTACGCCGGCCCCGGGACGGCCGTCAGAATTGATACTCCCAGGTCAGGACTGGAAACTACGCCGGACCACCGGCCCGGTGGTGACGCTCGAATGGGCTTCCTGCCTAGCCTGGTACCCGGCAACAACCTGCCAAGGTGCCCCGAAGCGCACCCTGTGGATTCGTCCACGACGCCGCACCCGCGGAGGGTGGCCCCCGGGCCGCCCGCCACTCGCCGACCCGCCAGCCGTGCCCTTGAGGGCGCCCCGGTCGTCGTGGGGTGCCGAACAAGGAGACACGTATTCGACGCCCGCTGCTCGCGACGATTTCGAGGTTGTCGGTGGCCCTGGCCGCCGTGTGGCCCCTGGTCGCGGGGATGACGCTCAGCCCGCCGTGGGTCCACCGGACACCGGTGGTCCGCACTGTGGCGCACGTCGCCCCAGCCCCCTCGCCCGCCATGCTCCACCGGCGGGCGATCGCCGCTCAGACCGCTCGAGAACTCTCCGCGTCGGCTCGGCGCATCGGGGTGACGGTGCCGGCCTTGCGCTCGATGTGGCAACGCGTCGCGATCTGCGAGGTCGGTGGCAGGTGGTCGATGGTCGGACCCGTCTACTCGGGGATCGGCTTCGCCAACACCACGTGGTCCTCCTTCGGCGGCTCCCACTTCGCCTCAGTCGCCGGCCTAGCGACTCGTGATCAGCAGATCGTCATCGCGATGAGGGTCACGGGTGGTTGGATCCCGGACCAGTACGGCTGCGCTCGTTGGTAAGTGCTGCCACTTCTGGCGACGCGTTCCGTCAGCCGGGTGCCGTGACCGCCGTGCAGACGACGAGGGGGATCTCCCTCGACGAGCGGCGCTGGTAGGAGGCGTAGGGCCGATAGGCGGCGACCACCTGGGGCCAGAGGGCCGCACGCTCCTCGGCCGAAGCCGGCCTCGCCGACATCTCATGACGGTTACCACCACGCAGGACCTCCACGTCGCCGTGGGCCAGGATATTGCGGTACCAGTCGGGGTCACGGTCGTCACCGCCCTTGGACGCCACCAGCACCACTCGGTGAGTGTCACCAACGGGCACGGTGAGTGTCGTTCGATGTGGGCGACCCGTGCGCCGCCCGACGGTGGTGAGCTCGATCACCTCCATCCCGAAAGCCCTTGCGCCGAGCCGCCCCCGACTGACGCGCAGGACCGTGTGATGGAAGGCGTTGAGCGCCTTGAACCCACGGTCGATCCACGAACGTGGCAGCTTCACGATCCCGACACCTCCCTCATAGGAAGCGAGAACGTAGCCCACCTCCACCCCACTGTGGCCCCGCGCGAGGTCGTCATCGGCGCCCGAGGAACCCGTCGCTAGCCATTCTTCTTGGTTCGCTGGGGATGGAGCGACTCGCCTCTCTCCAACATCTCCACGAACTGGACCACCTTCCTCTCCCGGGTGGTGGCCCTCTTCACTGCCTGGAGCCGGTAGATGATGGAGAACCGATTGGCCGCGCCAAGCTTCTCGAAGTTGCGGGCCGCCCGAGGACTTCCCTCCAGTGCTCGGGCCAAGTCGTCGGGCACCTGCGCCGTGGCCTGTCCGGGGTAGGAGGCTTCCCACCGACCCTGGGCCTTAGCTGCGGCTACGGCGGCCAGTCCCGCTGGCTCCATCCGACCCGCCCGGGTGAGTTCATTCACTCGGGCGACGTTGCTCGCTGACCACGCGCTCCGCGGTCGACGTGGGGTGAAGCGCTGACGATAGGAGCCCTCGTCGCGCTTGGCGATCTGGCCATCGATCCATCCGAAGCACAACGCCTCATCACGAGCCTGGGCGTAGGTCAATTCAGTCACACCCCCGCCCTTCTTGTGCAGGACCAGCCAGACACCCCCGCTCGACGAGTGGTGTCGCGCCAGCCAGTGCCGGAGAGCCTTCACGTCAGGGACCAGCAACTCTTCTAGTTCCATCGAGATCGAGCCGGACGACTTCGAGCGACGCAGACTGGGCACCGGACCTCAGTGCTCTCCGCTCTCACCGTCGCGCCGTCGCAACGCTTCCGGGTGTACCTCATAGGTGGCTGGATCGTCGTCGTCATTGTGTGGCGGAGCGCTCGGAAGTCGAGGTATTGGCTCAGGGCTGAGCTCGGCGGCATCTGCCTCGGCGCTCTGGTAATCACTCCCTGCGCTCAGGCCGAAGATGTTGAGACCGGACTGATCACGGGGGTCGGCCCGAAGTTCTCCACTCCCTCCCCGTCGTGAACGTCGTCCCCTCGCCCGCGTCACATAGGCCGAGTCTCTCCATGCTGCACGCCACCGCACAGCCATCACAGCTTCCAAGACCAGGAAGATGACGCCAAGGATGCCGATCGTCTGCCAGCGTGCGGAACCACGAACTGCGACGAGGGCGAGCGAGCCGAAGACCGCGAGCGCGGTCCCTATTCGCAAGGTGCGATCGACAAACCACCGATTCGAGTCTCGTCGATGACTCGCAACGACGCCCTCGCGCGTCTCGACCTGACGCTGATCCTTGTGCGCCATGTCCCCCCTCGGGTCTCACACAGGCTCGCGATCAATCAATCATTGCATGGATCTAGATACCCTCCTAGGCGCGAAGCGCCAGGAGAGCGAGCAGGGGCAGTCCAGTCGTCGCGGTCTGCATGGTCAGTGCCGCTGCAATCACTTGCCTGTGGTTCGTCCGACTGTTCGGCTTCTACTACCAAGGTGGTTGTAGCCCCGGACACTTCCATCAATTGATCGGCTGGGGACTTTGGCTCTGCCTGCTGGGCGATTGTTTGGCGTTTCTCAGCGGACTCCTATGGTTGCGCCGCGATCGGGGGCATCGTGCGGGCGAGGTGGGAGACTGAGGGCTCAGGGCCTGGACGCGCGTAGACAGCATCTCCTACCGCCGGTTGTGCGCGCAGGACTAGAGATCGGAGTCGACCAAAGACTGGTCCGGGTGTGCCTCGATCACGTCTACTACGTCCTTGGGGCTCATCTCGGAGGTGTCCAGCCACAGGCCGATGCGGGGAGTGGCGGCTAAGTGGGTGTCGAGCTCCGCGACTGTGACCCCGCCCGTCCTGTAGGCGATCTTGCCGGTCATCGAGGTGCGCTCCGCCTCGCGGCGCGCGACGGCTTCTAGCGAAGGTCGAAGTACGACCAAATGCCGAGGTCGGGCGCGAACTGCCTCAAGCCATGCCAGGACGTCGGCCCCGTAGATGTTGTCCTGGACGACCGTCGTGAACCCCGCGGCGCAATACTCGCCCGCCACCATGGCCGAGAGTCGGTAGCGGAGGTCGAGGTGCCGGCGAGCCTCTGACTGGTCCTCGTCATCGTGGTGGACCCAGCCGCGAACCGCCCACCGGTAGAACTGGCCGCCCTGGACATGCACCCCCCGGTCAAATCGACGCGCGAGAAGGTCCGCAACGGTGGACTTTCCGGATGCCTGTATACCGATCACCAGCCAAACGCCGTGGCCCATCGATCAATTCTTACCTGTGAGCGTCAGGGCGCGACGGGTATCCCAGACCGCCGGGTCCGTGCGCCTGAATTCGGCATTCCTCGCCGCCTGCAGTGCGAGACCATCAATTCATATTCCGCAGGCATCGCAGACGACCAATGATCGAGTCCTCATTTGAGGCTTCGGCCGAGTTGGGTGCCCGAGTCCGCTCGCTCCTCCTGGCGATGCTCGAGTCAGTCGGCGAAACTCATCGTGGGCGCATCTTGGGCGCATCGCGGGCGCATCGCGGCCAACGATCTCACGCAGAGACTCCCTCGTGAATGCTTCGTTCTCAGCTCTCGTTCCGGGCCGGGCCATCTCGAC
>CAYUZO010000033.1:0-21462 GCA_964449735.1 uncultured Ferrimicrobium sp. | reverse complement strand
TCGGCGCCGGCTGGCCGAGGCGCACGTAGCCCAAGCCGACGTCCGAGAGGGACTGGATGTGGCGCAGGATCGAGGGCTGGCGGTCGAAGAACTCCAACGCCTCCTCGACTGGCATGTCGAGCACGTCGGCGATCGACTTGCCGCGGAAGGTCACCTCGAGGGTCTCACGGTTGTAGCGTGCGCCGTCGCAGACCTCGCAGTTGACGTAGACGTCGGGCAGGAAGTGCATCTCGATCTTGATCGTGCCGTCACCCGCACAGGTCTCGCAACGCCCGCCCTTGACGTTGAAGGAGAAGCGACCCGGTTGGTAGCCGCGGACCTTGGCTTCCTGGGTCTCGGCGAAGAGCTTGCGGATCTTGTCGAAGACCCCGGTGTAGGTGGCCGGGTTGGACCGCGGGGTGCGGCCGATGGGCTGCTGGTCGACGGCGACCACCTTGTCGATGCGCTCGATGCCCACGATCCCGTCGTGCTCGCCCGGTGAGGTGCGCGCCCCGTTCACCTCTCGCTCGAGGGCCGCCAGCAAGATGGCGTTGATCAGGGTCGACTTGCCTGAGCCCGAGACCCCGGTCACCGCGACGAAGCGCCCGAGGGGGATGTCGACACTCAGGTCGCGCAGGTTGTTGGCCCGCGCCCCCTTGATCGTGATGGTCTCCCCGGTACCCTCCCGGCGAGCGGCGGGCACCTCGATCACCCGTCGGCCCGACAGGTACTGGCCGGTGAGGGACTCCTCGTTCGCCTCCAGTTCCACGACCGAGCCCGCGTGCACCACCCGCCCGCCGTACTCCCCGGCTCCGGGGCCGATGTCCACGACGTAGTCGGCCAGGCGGATCGTCTCCTCGTCGTGCTCGACCACGATCACCGAGTTGCCGAGGTCCCGCAGGCGCTCGAGGGTCGCGATGAGGCGACGGTTGTCGCGCTGGTGCAGCCCGATCGAGGGCTCGTCGAGCACGTAGAGCACGCCGACCAGGTAGGAGCCGATCTGGCTGGCCAGGCGGATCCGCTGAGCCTCGCCCCCCGAGAGGGTCGCCGAGGCCCGGCTCAGTGTGAGGTAGTCGAGTCCCACGTCCATGAGGAAGTTCAACCGCTCGACGATCTCCTTGATCACCTGACGCGCGATGGCCTCCTCCCGCGCGCTCAGCTCCAGGGACCGGAAGAAGTCGATCGCTTCGTCGATGGTCATCGCGTTGACCTCGGCGATGTTGCGCCCGTGGACCTGCACGGCGAGCACCTCGGGCTTGAGGCGCCGCCCGGCGCAGGCGGTGCACTCCACCTCGCGCATGAACTGCTCGGCCTGCTCGCGGGTCCAGTCCCCCTCGGCCTCGTTGCGCTTGCGCTCGAGCCACTCGACGATCCCCGAGTAGGTGGTCTCGTAGGTCCGCACCCGCCCGTAGCGGTTGCGGTACTTCACCGGCACCGAACGGCTCTCGACCCCGTAGAGGACCAGCTTGCGGTCCTTCGCGCGCAGCTTGCGCCAGGGGGTGTCGACGTCGAAGCCGCCCAGGTCGGCGATCCCGGCGATCAGTCGCTCGAAGTACTTGTAGCGGGCCCCGCCCCACGGGGCGAGCGCCCCCTCGGCGAGCGAGAGGGAGGGGTCGGGCACCACCAGGTCCGGATCGACCTCGAAGCGGGTCCCCAGGCCGGTGCAGACCGGGCAGGCCCCGTAGGGCGAGTTGAAGGAGAAGTCACGCGGGGCGAGCTCGGTGAAGCTGATCCCGCAGTTGACGCAGGCCAACTTCTCGGAGAAGGCCACCAGCTCCTCGTCGTCGAGGAACAGGATGCCCACCGTCCCGCGGGTCAGCTTGAGGGCCGCCTCGACCGACTCGGTGAGGCGCTGGCGACTCGACGCCTTGACGGTCAGGCGGTCGAGGACGACGTCGATGGTGTGCTGCTCGTAGCGCGCCAGGTTGATCGACTCGCGCTCGGACAGCTCGTGGACCACCCCGTCGACGCGCACCCGCGAGAACCCCTGGCCCGCGAGGTCGTTGAGCAGGGTCGAGTACTCGCCCTTCCTCCCCTCGACGACGGTCGCGAGCACCATGAAGCGCGCCCCGGCCTCGCGGGCGAGGACCTGGTCGACGATCTGCTGGGGGGTCTGGCGGGTCACGGGTCGTCCGCAGGTCGGACAGTGGGGCACGCCGATGCGCGCGAACATGAGGCGCAGGTAGTCGTGGATCTCGGTGATCGTGCCGACCGTCGAGCGCGGATTGCGCGAGGCGGTCTTCTGGTCGATCGAGATGGCCGGCGACAGTCCCTCGATGAAGTCCACGTCCGGCTTGTCCATCTGGCCGAGGAACTGGCGCGCGTAGGCCGACAGGCTCTCGACGTAGCGGCGCTGGCCCTCGGCGTAGATCGTGTCGAAGGCCAGCGAGGACTTGCCCGAGCCCGACAGCCCGGTGAAGACCACCAGGCGGTCCCGGGGCAGCTCCACCGAGAGGTTCTTCAGGTTGTGGACGCGAGCCCCCTGGACGCGAATCGTCGAGGTCATAGGCGGAATCTACCGGTCAGCCCGGCAGCGCCGGCTCGACGTCGGAGCTGTCGAGCCACTGGCGCTGGAGGGAGTGCAGGAGGTCACGCAGCACCGCGGCCTCTTCGAAGCGCAGCTCGGTGGCGGCTTCGAGCATGGCCTGCTCGACGCGCGCGATCTCGAGGCCGAGGTCGTCGGGCGCGCTCGCCTCGAGTGAGCTGACCCCGGTCGGGCCCTTGCTGGCGACGGGGGTCTCCTCGGTGCGCAGGCGACCGAGGATGTCGGCGACGTTCTTGCTGACCGTTTGGGGCCGGATGCCGTGCTCCTCGTTGTGGGCCATCTGCAGGCGTCGGCGACGCTCGGTGAGCGCCAGCGCCTCGCGCATCGAGTCGGTGATGGAGTCGGCGTACAGGACGGCCTGGCCGTTGGCGTTGCGAGCCGCCCGGCCAATCGTCTGGATGAGGGCGCTGCGCGAGCGCAGGAAGCCCTCCTTGTCCGCGTCGAGGATCGCCACCAGGGAGACCTCGGGCAGGTCGAGGCCCTCGCGCAGGAGGTTGATGCCCACCAGGATGTCGAACTCCCCGAGGCGAAGGGAGCGCAGGATCTCGATGCGCTGGATCGTGTCGATGTCGCTGTGCAGGTACTGGACGCGGTAGCCGGCCTTGGTGAGGAAGTCGGTCAGGTCCTCGGCCATGCGCTTGGTGAGGGTCGTGACCAGGACCCGCTCCTCGCGGGCGATCACCTGGTCGATGCGCGTGCGCAGGTCGTCAATCTGGCCCCGGGTGGGCACCACGTGGACCTCGGGGTCGACGAGGCCGGTCGGGCGGATGACCTGCTCGGCGATCTGGTCCGAGACCTCGAGTTCGAAGGGACCCGGTGTCGCCGAGACGAAGACCACTTGGGGCACCAGGTCGAAGAACTCCTCGGCGTTCAGGGGCCGGTTGTCGAGGGCGCTCGGCAGCCGGAAGCCGTGCTCGACGAGGACCTCCTTTCGCGAGCGGTCCCCCGCGTACTGCCCGCGCACCTGGGGCACCGCCACGTGGGACTCGTCGATGACGACCAAGAAGTCCTCGGGGAAGTAGTCGAGCAGGGTGTAGGGGCGCTCCCCGGCCCGCCGGCCGTCGAGGTGGCGCGAGTAGTTCTCGATCCCCGCGCAGATCCCGGTCTGCTCGAGCATCTCGAGGTCGTGCTCAGTGCGCATGCGCAGGCGCTGGGCCTCCAGCAGCTTGCCCTCGGCCTCGAAGAGCCCGAGTTGGGCGGTCAGCTCCTCTTCGATCGAGCGACAGGCCCGCTGCATCGTCTCGAGCGAGGTGGCGTAGTGGGAGGCGGCGAACAGGGTGTACTCGCGCACCCGCCCACGCACCTCCTGGGTCACCGGATTGAAGAAGCTGATCTCCTCGACCTCGTCGCCGAAGAAGGAGACGCGGATCGCCTCCTGGGAGTAGGCCGGCTGCAGCTCGAGGGTGTCGCCGCGCATCCGGAAGGTCCCTCGCTCGAGCACCAGGTCGTTGCGCGAGTACTGCATCTCGACGAGTCGGCGCAGCAGTGTCCGCTGCTCGAGGACGAGCCCGAGCTCGAAGTGCAGCATTCGCTCTCGATACTCGACCGGCGAGCCCAGACCGTAGATGCACGAGACCGAGGCCACGACCACCGTGTCGCGGTGCAGCAGGAGCGAGGAGGTGGCCGCGTGGCGCAGGCGGTCGATCTCCTCATTGATCGAGCTGTCCTTCTCGATGAAGGTGTCGGTGCGCGGGATGTAGGCCTCGGGCTGGTAGTAGTCGTAGTAGGAGACGAAGAACTCGACCCGGTTGCTCGGCAGCATCTCCTTCAACTCGGCCGCCAGCTGGGCGGCCAGGGACTTGTTCGGCTCGAGGATGAGGGTCGGGCGCTGGACTCGCTCGACCAACCAGGCGATGGTCGCCGTCTTACCCGAACCGGTGATGCCCTCGAGGGTCTGGTAGCGCAGGCCGTCCTCGACGCCCTGGGCCAGCGTCGCGATCGCCCGGGGCTGGTCGCCGGCGGGCTGGAAGGGCGACTCGACCTTGAACAGATCAGCCACGGATACCCGCCTCCACTAGGGCCGCCTCGACCGCCTGGGCCAGCTCCTCGAAGGTGCCGTCGTTCTCGATCACCCGATCGGCGAGGCGGCGACGGGTCTCGTCGTCCACCTGGGCCCCCAGTCGGGCTCGGGCGTCGGCCTCGGAGAAGCCCCGCCGAGCGACCAGGCGGGTCACCGCCGTCTCGGGAGCGCAGGTGACCGCCCACACCTCGTCGAGGCCGAGCGCCGCGCGGTGCTCCT
Source organism: uncultured Ferrimicrobium sp. (assembly GCA_964449735.1). Lineage (GTDB taxonomy): Bacteria > Actinomycetota > Acidimicrobiia > Acidimicrobiales > RAAP-2 > RAAP-2. Next base: position 16,699 of record CAYUZO010000033.1, on the reverse strand, counting down.
CGCGGTAGAGGGGCAGGGCCACGAAGGCGGCCGCCCCCGTCGCCTCGGCCAGTTGGCGAGCCATCTCCTCGCCGATGCGCGGGTGGGTGATGGCGTTGAGGCGCGTCAGAGCCGCCGGGTCCGAGAAGGCCACCTCGGCCAAGAAGGGTCGGTCAATCCGCCCCTCGCCGTCGAGGACGGCACTGCCGAACGCGTCCACCAGCGCCCGCCAGGCGGGCTGTCCCGGTTCGACGACCTGACGGGCGATCAGGTCGGCGTCGACCACCGCGAATCCCCGCGCGCCCAGCAGGTCGGTCACGGCGCTCTTGCCCGCGCCGATGGCCCCGGTGACGGCGATTCTCTTCACGGCGCCACGCTAGCGACGGGTTGTCACACCCACCACCTAGGCGCTGCCCCAGAGGGCGCTTCTGGGTTGGCTAAGGTTCTCGCAGGTTTCTGGGGGGTCGCTGTTGCTCAGGTACGTGACGAGGCGCCTGGCCATGATGGTCGGGATCCTCTTCGTCATCACGGTGGGGAGCTTCTACCTGCTCCACCTGCTGCCGGGCGACCCCGCCTCGGTGATCCTCGGCCTGGGCAACAACCCGGCCCAGCGGGCCCAGCTCTACCGCCAGCTCGGGCTCGACAAGCCGATCTACATCCAGTACTTCGTCTGGCTGGGCCACCTGCTCTCGGGCCACATCGGCAACTCCTTCATCACCCACACCTCGATCGCCCAGACGATCGGGGCGGCGCTGCCGATCGACCTCGAGATGATCCTCATCAGCCAGGTCCTGGCCTTCGCCATCGCCATCCCCCTGGCCATGCGCTCGGCCAAGCGGCCCGACGGGATCGTGGACCGCGCCCTCGGGGCCGGGAGCTTCACCCTGCTGTCGATCCCGCCCTTCATCATCATCGTCCTGCTGGTCCTGATCTTCGCCATCGACCTGCACGTGGCCGCCTTCGCGCCCTCCTCCTACGTCCCGCTGACCCAGGACTGGGTGGTGAACATCGAGAGCCTGACGCTGCCCTCGATCACCTTGACCATCGCGAGCCTGGTCGTCTACTACCGCGTCCTGCGCAGCGACCTGATCGCGACGCTGCAGGAGGAGTTCATCACCATGGCCCGCTCCAAGGGCCTCTCCCAGCGGCGGATCATGTGGCGCCACGCCTTCCGCCCCTCCTCGGTGGCCCTGCTCGGCACGGCCGGCGTCAACATCGGCGGCCTGCTGGCCGGCGGCTTCATCGTCCAGTACCTGCTGCAGATCCCCGGGCTCGGCTACACCTTGATCCTGGCAATCAATTCGAGCGACTACCTGCTCGTCCAGGACATCGTGCTGACCGTCTCGGTCGGGGTCGTCGTGATCAACTTCCTCTTCGACTTCGTGATCAACCTCATCGACCCGAGGATCAGCCGTGAGTGACGTCAACGCCGTGCTGGGCGAAGCCCCCGAGGTCGAGGTGGAGCGACCCGAGCGCTCCGAGCCGCTGGGGATCCTCTTCTGGGTCTGCGTGGGTTGGCTGGCGCTCAACGTCCTCGCGTCGATCTTCGCGAACCTCCTGCCCCTGCAGGACCCGAACTACGGGGACTTCAACGCCATCGCCGCCAGCCCCAGCTGGCACCACTGGTTTGGCACCGACGACCTGGGCCGGGACATCTTCTCCCGGGTGGTCTTCGGATCGCGCATCTCCATCGCGGTGGGCGCGGGAGCCATGGCCATCGGCTTCGGGATCGGCGCACCGCTCGGGATGTTGTCGGCCTACCGGCGGGGCAAGTTCGACGTCGCCGTCACCACGATCATGTACGTGGGACTGGCATTCCCGGCCATCGTGGCCGTGCTGGCGGTGCTCTCCTTCTGGACTCCGCGCACTCTGCTCAAGATCATCATCGTGATCGGCGTCGCCTCGATCCCCCTCGTCTACCGGGTGATCCGCACCGCCACCATGGCCGTCGCCACCAAGGAGTACGTGGTCGCCGCCAAGGTCCAAGGGGCCACCGACCGCCGTATCCTCGTGCGCGAGCTGCTTCCCAACATCGCCCCGATCCTCATCTCCTTCCTGCTGATCGGGATCGCCACCGTCGTGACCCTGGAGGGCAGCCTCGCCTTCATCGGCCTCTCGGTGCTACCGCCCACCCCCTCGTGGGGCAACATGATCAACGAGAGCCGCACCGTGCTGGCGACCGATCCCTGGCTGGCTCTCTTCCCCTCGCTGGCCCTGTGCCTGTTCCTGCTCTGCCTCAACTTCATCGGCGACCGCCTGCGTAGCCACTACGACGTCTCCGAGGTGAAGCTGTGAGCGAGAACCGGCTCCTCGTCGTCGAGAACCTCTCGACCACCTTCACCACCGCGTCGGGTGAACTGCCGGCCGTGTCGGGCGTCTCCTTCGCGCTCGACCGCAACGAGACCATCGGCATCGTCGGGGAGTCCGGCTCGGGCAAGACCGTGCTGTCGCGCACCATCATGGGCTTGCAGCCGCGCTCGAACGTCGCGGTCTCGGGCTCGGTGCTCCTCGACGGCCACCAGGTCGTGGGAGCCAGCGAGAACGAGATGCGCCAGCTCTGGGGCACGGAGGTCTCGATGGTCTTCCAGGACCCCATGACCTCGCTGAATCCGGTGATGCGCATCGGCAAGCAGATCGACGAGGTGCTGAGGGTCCGCCTGGGCATGTCGCGCGCCGACGCCAAGGCCCGGGCCATCGAGCTGCTCGAGATGGTGGGCATCCCCTCGCCGGCCGAGCGCTACCGCTCCTACCCCGGCCAGCTCTCGGGCGGGATGCGCCAACGCGTCGTCATCGCGACGGCGCTCGCGGGCTCGCCCCAACTGCTCATGGCCGACGAGCCCACCACGGGACTCGACGTCACCATCCAGGCCCAGATACTCAATCTGATTGACGACCTGCGCGAGCGGCTTCACATGTCGGTCATGCTGGTCACCCACGACCTCGGGGTGGTCGCCACCCGGACCTCGCGGATCGTCGTGATGTACGCCGGGCGGGTCGTGGAGACCGGCACGACCCGCGACGTCTTCCGCCGCCACCGCATGCCTTACACCCGGGCCCTCCTGCAGAGCTCGCCGCGGGTCTCCAACCCCGCCCACACCCGCCTGACCGCGATCCCCGGTCGACCCCCGAACCTCCTGCGCCTCGGTGCGGGCTGCGCCTTCGCCCCGCGCTGCGCCTTCGCCACCGAGCAGTGCCGCAACGAGCGGCCCGAGCTGCGCGCGGCCGAGGAGCCCGGCCACGCCTTCGCCTGCTGGAATCCGCTGCCCGCCGACGAAGGAGGGCTGGCCCCGTGAGTGAGACCCGCACCCCCCTGCTCTCGGTCAAGGACCTCGAGGTCACCTTCCGCCACGGCGCCCACCGCGTCTCGGCGGTCGCGGGCGTCTCCTTCGAGGTCTACGAGGGCGAGACCCTGGGCCTCGTGGGCGAGTCGGGGTGTGGCAAGTCCACGACCGGCAAGGCCCTCATGAAGATCGTCCAGCCGAGCGCCGGGACGATCTCGCTCGAGGGCACCGACATCACTGAGCTGAAGGGCCGGGCCCTGCGCCAGGCCCGCACCCGGATGCAGATGATCTTCCAGGACCCGATCAGCTCGCTCAACCCTCGCCGTCGGGTCAAGGACATCGTCGCCGAGCCGCTCGACTGCTGGAATCGAGCCACCGGCGAGGAGCGCGAGCGCATCGTGCACGACCTGCTCGCGAAGGTCGGAATCGACCCGGCCGTCTACGGCAACCGCCACGCCCGCCAGTTCTCCGGCGGCCAGTGCCAGCGCATCTCGATCGCCCGCTCCCTGGCGATGCGACCCAAGATGCTGATCTGCGACGAAATGGTCAGCGCCCTCGACGTCTCGGTTCAGGCCCAGATCCTCAACCTCCTCGAGGACCTGAAGGAGGAGTACGGCCTGACCCTGCTCTTCATCGCCCACGACCTGGCCGTGGTGAAGAACGTCTCGGACCGGGTGGCCGTGATGTACCTCGGCAAGATCTGCGAGATCGGACCCTCCGACGTCCTCTACGACGACCCCGAGCACCCCTACACGAAGTTCCTGCTCGGCGCGGCCCTCGAGGCCGACCCCGACGCCCCGGCCCACGGCGAGCTCCTCGAGGGCGAGCCCCCGAGCCCGCTCAATCCCCCCTCGGGCTGTCGCTTCCGCACCCGCTGCCCCTACGCCCAGGAGCGCTGCGCGGCCGAGGAGCCGGCCCTCGCGGAGGTGGCCCCGGGCCACCAGGTCGCCTGCCACTTCCCCTTGCGCATCGGCCGACGCGCCGCCGCCTCGGCCTAGCGACCCTTCGAGCCCAGCCTGAGGCCCCGCCCGCGGGCCAGCCAGGTCGCCCACAACGCCACGACCAGCCCCAGCGACAGGTAGGCCCCGAGGACGCCGGCGAGCTGGTCGGCGACGAGGACCAGCACGCTGAGCGCCCAGAGGATCACGACAAAGCGCACGAGCCCCTCGAGCCACCTCACGGCCGGTCGGGGCCCTCGCTCGACCCGGTGGCCTCCGCGCCGATCGTCTCGACCGCCCGACGCCGAGCCCGGCGCACCCGCGCTGTTCCCTCGGCGCCGACCACCACGACGACCGCGCCAAGGGCGCCGTAGGGACCGGCCACGCTGCCCACCAGCAGGGCCAGCACGGCGACCGCCCCCAGGAGCGCGATGGTCGCGAGCACGGTCTTGGTGGCGTCACTGCTCTCGCGCATCGGACCAGTCTTTCTCGCCGGTGGGCCGCCGTCCAGTCCCCCGGCTACAGCACGAGGCCCCCGGCACCGCGGCGCCGGGGGCCTCGTGACGCGGGACGGGACTACTCGCCGGCCGGCTCGTCGCCCTCGCCCGGGGCCTCGGCCTCGGTGGTGGCGCCGGTGGTGGCGCCCTCCGTTTCGCCCGCCTCGTCGGCCGGCTTGGCCGACTGCTCGGTGGCGTACTCGGCCCAGGCCGCCTGAGCCTCGGTCTCGGGCGTGAAGTCGCCGTAGTCGTAGTTGCCGATGTAGTTGCCCTCGGCGTCGTAGGCGTGGGACCCGAAGGCCTCGCGGTACTCCTCGGAGACCTCGCCACCCTCGGCCGCCTGCTTGATCGACAGCGAGATGCGCCGGCGAGCCGTGTCCAGCTCGATGATCTTGACCCAGAGCTCCTCGCCGACGGTGACGACCTGGTCGGGGGTCTCGACGTGGTGCGCGGCCATCTCCGAGATGTGCACCAGGCCCTCGATGCCGTCGCCCACCTGGACGAAGGCGCCGAAGGGCACCAGCTTGGTGATGCGGCCGTAGACCAACTGGTCCACCGCGTGCGAGTCGGCGAAGACCTGCCACGGGTCGGACTGGGTGGCCTTGAGCGACAGGGAGATGCGCTCCTTGGCGAAGTCGACGTCGAGGACCTCGACCTCCACCTCGTCGCCCACCGTGACGACCTGGCTCGGGTGGTCGATGTGCTTCCAGGAGAGCTCGCTGACGTGGATCAGGCCGTCCATCCCGCCCAGGTCCACGAAGGCGCCGAAGTTGACCACCGAGGAGATGACGCCCTTGCGGCGCTCGCCCGGCTTGAGGTTCGAGAGGAAGTCGCCGCGCTGCTCCTTCTGGGTCTCCTCCAGCCAGGCGCGCCGGCTGAGGACCACGTTGTTGCGGTTGCGGTCGAGCTCGATGATCTTGGCCTCGACGGTCTTGCCGATGTAGGGCTGGAGCTCGCGCACCCGACGCAGCTCCACCAGGGAGGCGGGCAGGAAGCCGCGCAGGCCAATGTCGACGATGAGGCCGCCCTTGACGACCTCGATGACGACGCCCTTGACGACCTCGTCGCGGGCCTTGAGGTCCTCGATGGTGGTCCAGGCCTTCTCGTACTGGGCGCGCTTCTTCGACAGGACGAGGCGACCCTCCTTGTCCTCCTTCTGCAGGACCAGGCACTCGACCCGCTCGCCGAGGCTGACGACCTCGTTGGGGTCGGCGTCGTTGCGGATCGACAGCTCGCGGGCGGGGATGACGCCCTCGGACTTGAAGCCGATGTCGAGCAGGACCTCGTCACGGTCGATCTTGACGACCGTGCCGGTCACGAGGTCGCCGTCTTCGAACTCGAGGACCGACGCCCCGACCAGGTTGGTCAGGTCGGTGCCGGCCAGGTTGTCTTCGGTGACGACGCGCGGGATGTAGTTGCCCTCGGCGTCGAAGGTGCCCATCGGCTGGGCGGAGAGGAGGCTGGTGCCGTCCGTCATGGGGGATACTTCCACTTGACCACACCGGGGTCCGCTAGGCGACAGGGGGTCGGGCCACCGGTGTCAGCCCGACGGACCAGCCTAGCACTAGCCCTTGGCGTCGGCCCAGGTCGCACCCCAGTGCAGCGAGATCTCCAGGGGCACGCTGAGCGAGGCCGCCCCGGTGAGGGCCGTGGTGATCGCCTCGCTCACCGCGGCCTCCTCCTCGGGGGGCGCCTCCACGAGGACCTCGTCGTGGACCTGGAGGATGAGGCGCGCGGCCAGGCCCCCCTCTTCGAGTGCGCGGTCCAGTCGCACCAGCGAGGACTTGAAGACGTCGGCCGCCAGCCCCTGGATCCCCGCGTTGATCGCCTGGCGCTCGGCCGCCTGGCGGGCCGGGCCGCTCGCGGTGGCGAGGTCGGGGAAGGGGCGGATCCGCCCGAACTCGGTGCGCGAGAAGCCCTGGTTGCGGACCTCGGCGAGGGTGCGGTCCATGTACTCACGCAGGCTCGGGAAGCCCGAGAAGTACTGGTCGATCACCGCGCGCGCGTCGGCGACCGGGATGCCCAGGCGCTGGGAGAGCCCGTAGGCCTCCATGCCGTAGGCCAGGCCGTAGGAGACGGCCTTGGCCTGCTCGCGCTGGGCCGAGGTGACCTCCTCGACCCCCACGTTGAACACCGAGGCGGCGATCGAGCGATGGACGTCCTCGTGCCCGGCGAAGGCCGCCAGCAGTCCGGCGTCCTGGGAGAGGTGCGCCAGGATGCGCAGCTCGATCTGGTTGTAGTCGGCCACCGCCAGGCGCCACCCGGGCTCGGGGACGAAGGCGTAGCGCAGCCGCTTGCCGTCCTCGGAGCGCACCGGGATGTTGTGCAGGTTGGGGTTCTCCGAGGAGAGCCGCCCGGTGCGCGCGACCGTCTGGTGGAAGGTGGCGTGGATCCGCGAGTCCGGACCGACCGTGTCGATGAGGGGCGAGCCGTAGGTCGAGCGCAGCTTCTCCACCTCGCGGTAGCGCAGGATCAGCGCCACGATCTCGTGCTCGTGGGCGATCGCCTCCAGGCTGGCCGCGTCGGTCGAGAAGCCGGTCTTGATCTTCTTCACCGCCGTGAGGCCGAGCTCGTCGAAGAGGACCTTCTGGAGCTGCTGGGGGGAGTTCACCGTGAAGGGGTGTCCGGCCACGCGCTGGATCTCGGCGTCGAGGCGCCGGGCCTCGTCGGCGAACTCCTCGGCGATCGAGCGCAGCATCGCCTCGTCCACGCGCACCCCGCGCGCCTCCATGCGCGCGAGCACCCGCACGAGGGGCAGCTCGATCTCGCGGTAGACCCGCTCGAGACCCCAGGCGTCCACCTCGGGGGCCAGGCGCTCGATCACGCGGGCCGCCTGGGCCGCCCGCTCGATGAGCCGGCCCGCCTCGGGCTGATCGAAGAGTGAGGGCGCCGCCTCGGGCGCCTCGTGGAGGTAGCGCTCGGCGGCGTCGGCCTGGTCGTAGCGACCGTGGTTGGCGTCGAGCAGGAAGGCCATGAGGGCCCCGTCCTCGCTCGGCACCCCGAGGTCGACCCCCGCCTCGGCGGCGGCGCGCCACAACCCCTTGACGTCGTGGCCGCCAAGACCGACCGGAGCCAGGGCGAGGAGCTCGGCGAGAGTCCCGGTCGCGCTGAGCCCGCTGCGCGGGTCGTAGAGGGCCACGCTCCCCTCGGCCCAGGTGGCGACCGAGCCCGGATGGGCCACCTCGGCGAGGGTGCCCTCGCGGCTCTCTGGCAGGGCCGAGGCCGCCGGGCTGAGCCCGTCCTCGCCGGCCTGGGCCGGCACGCCGAAGAGCCCGTCGGCCATGACCTTCTCGAAGCGCCCGCGCATCTGGGTCATCTCGTAACGATCGAAGAAGGAGGTCACCTCGCCCTTCACCCAGCCCCCCAGCTCCAAGGAGGCCAGGTCCACCTCGAGGGGCACGTCGCGCACCAGTCGCATGACGCGCTCGTTGTTGCGCGCCCGCTCCTCGAAGGCCGCCAAGTTCTCTCGCAGCTTCGGGGTGAGATCGGCGAGATGGGCGTAGAGAGCGTCGAAGTCCGGGTACTGGCTGAGGAGCTTGGCCGCCGTCTTCTCGCCCACGCCGGGCACGCCCGGCAGGTTGTCCGAGGGGTCCCCGCGCAGTGCGGCGAGCAGGGGGTAGCGCGCCGGCTCGACGCCGCAGCGCTCGATGATCCCGGCCTCGTCGTAGAGGGCGTAGTCCGAGACCCCCCGGCGGTTGTAGAGGACCCGCACGTAGGGGTCCTCGACCAGCTGAAAGGTGTCGCGGTCCCCGGTGACGACCACGACCGGCGTCTCAAGGTCGCGGGCCCTCGTGGCGAGAGTCGCCAGCACGTCGTCGGCCTCGAAGCGCGGGACACCGAGCACCGGGATTCGCAGCACCTCGCAGAACTCGCGGATGAGGTCGAACTGGTGCTCGATCTCCACGGGGGTCTCGGCCCGACCCCCCTTGTAGTCCTCGCTCATGTCGTCGCGGAAGGTCCCCCCGGGCAAGTCGAAGGCCACCGCGACGGCCCGGGGCCGCTGCTCGCGCACCAGGGAGAGCACCATGGCGGCGAAACCGTGCAGGGCGTTGGTGGGCAGGCCCGCCGAGGTCGCGATCTCGGGCGAGAGCGCGAAGAAGGCCCGGAAGGCGAGGCTCATCCCGTCGAGCAGGACCAGGGGCCCTCGCTCGGCGGTCTCAGCCAACGAACTCGCCCTTCAGGATCTGCTGGGCGACGTCGCGCATCCGGGTGCGGCTGCGCATCGCCGACTGCTGGATGACCTCGAAGGCGGTCGGCTCGTCCATCCCGCGGTTCTCCATCAGCCAGTGCTTGGCCCGCTCGACCACCTCGCGCGTCTCGATCTTGTCCTCGGCGCGAGGCGCCTCGCCCTCGGCCGGCGAGACCGCCGTGGGGTTCAACAGGGCGGCCAGCTTGGGCAGGATCTCGCTCGAGCGGAACGGCTTGACGAGGTAGGCGACCACCCCGGCGTCGCGTGCGCTCTCGATGAGGGAACGCTGGGAGAAGGCGGTCAGCACCACGGCGATCGTCCCCGTGCCCTTGATGGCCCGCGCGACCTCGATGCCGTCGAGGCCGGGCATCTTGATGTCGAGCAGGGCGAGGTCGGGGCGGTGCTCCTCGATCAGGCGCAGGGCGTCGTCGCCGCGGGCGGCCTCGCCCACCACGTCGTAGCCGTCACCCTCGAGGATCTCCTTGAGGTCGAGCCGGATGATCGACTCGTCGTCGGCGATCACTACCCGCTTATCCATCTGCGTCCTTCGGTGTCCACTCGCGCAGAAGCTCGTCTCGCCGCGCGACCAGGCCCTCCACCTCCTCCGAGCGCCGTTGCATCTCGGCGCGCGCGGCGGTGACGTGCCGGGACAGTTCACTGTACTCCTGGGCCTGGAGGGGGGTCTCGGACACGAGGGCCCGGATCCGGGCGTCGTCGAGGGCGTCGTTCCACACCGCGACCTGCTCTTCGAGCACCCGCAGGCTCTCACGGGCCGTCATCAGGCGGCGCTGGACATCCTCGAGCTGGCGCTGCAACCCTCGCGCGGCCACGCTCGCAGTGTACGGCCGGCCCTACGCCCCGACCAGGCAGGTCGCCGACTCCAGCACGGCGACCGAGGGCGCGAACCCCAGCCCGTCGCGGCGCTGCTCGACCTCAGGGGGGCCACCCACGCGCACCAGGGGGGCGACGTCGCTCGGTTCCTCCACGCAGTGCTGTGCGAGGGTGCGGTGCACGCCGCGGGCGAAGTCGGACTCGAAGAAGCCTCCCAGGTAGCACCGCAGTCCCCGCTCCCGGGCCCGGCGCACCACCGAGTGGGCGGTGGCCAGCCCCCCGACCCGGGCCGGCTTCACACAGACCATCGCGGCCGCTCCATAGCGCGCGATCGCGTCAACGTCACGCGGCGCGCGCACCGCCTCGTCGAGGCTGATCGGCACCTCGAGTCGCCCGGCCAGCGCCGCGTGGTCCACCAGGTTGGTCGGCCCGAAGGGCTGCTCCACCGCCTCGAGGACGCAGCGCTCGCCAATCACTCGCACCTGCTCGACGACCTCGTCAGCCCCCTCGGCGGAGCAGTTGAAGTCGAGCAGCACCGGCACGACGAGTTCCTCGAGTCGCTCGAGCGCGACTCCGCGCAGCGGCCCCGGTCCCGTCTTCACCCTCACCCGCTCGGCCCCCTCGACCCGCCAGGGCTCGTCGTCGAGCAGAGACACGGTGCGCTGCGTCCGCGCCTCGTGAGCCGGGGCCCAGAGCTCCTCGAGTCGGTGGCCCTCGGCGCGAAGCTCGCGATCGAGAACCGCCATCTCCACGAGCGCCGCGGCGAAGGGACTGGCCGGGCGCGAGCCCGCGAAGCGCGCCACCCTCGTCCAGTGGGGCATCGCCCCCTCCCGCGCGACCACCGCCCTCAACTGGGTCAGGGTGTGGGTGGTCAGCTCCTCGAGGACCTCGTCGAGGCCGGCGTCGCCGTTAAGGGCCCGCGCCTGGGGTGCGATCTCGCCGAAGCCCTCGACCCCGTCCTCTTCGAGGCGCAGGAAGAGCCGTGAGCGCACCTCGTGGACCTCGCGCGACGCGGTGACCCTCCCGACCGGGGCGTCCCGGCGCCACAGGGTCATCTGCACGGCTCCACCATAAGAGTGCTGTAGCGTGTGCCGCGGCCCGGATGGCGGAATGGCAGACGCGGGGGCCTCAAAAGCCTCTGCCCGCAAGGGCGTGTGGGTTCGAGTCCCACTCCGGGCACCCGCCGCGCCCCCACTCTTTCGAGCGGGTCCCGTGGCGCGAGTCGCGCTTGTTAGCGTGGCGGCGTGTCGAACTGGCGTGAGGATGTGGTGGCCCTCTTCCCGGGCCAGGGCTCGATCGGAGCGGGGGCCGGTGCGCCCTGGGTCGACTCCCCCCACTGGTCGGCCGTGGCCGAGGTGTCCGAAGCGACCGGCGTCGACGTCGCCCGCCTGCTGCTCGAGGCCGAGGACGACGAGGTCGTGCGCACCGACAACGCCCAGCTGGCGACCTTCGCCCTCTCGATGGTCGGCTACCGCGCCCTGGTGGCGAGTGGCGTGCGGCCCCGCTACCACCTCGGCCACAGCCTCGGGGAGTTCTCAGCCCTGGTCGCGGCCGGCATCATCCCCTTTGCCGAGGGGGCACGACTGATCGCCCTGCGCGGCGCGGCGATGGCCCGCGCCGCCGCGCAGCGGCCCGGCTCCATGACCGCCCTGATGGGCGGGGACGACGAGGCCCGAGCCGCCCTCGACGGGGTCGAGGGTCTCTGGGTGGCCAACATCAACGGCACCGGTCAGATCGTCGTGAGTGGGACCCACGAGGGCCTGGCCGAGCTGGCCGAGCGCCACCGCGAGCTCGGTTGGCGTCGGGCCACCCCCCTGCCAGTCGGTGGGGCCTTCCACTCCCCGCTCATGGCCCCGGCCCAGGCCGAACTCGACGGCGCCCTGGCCGCCACGGCCTTCACCCCCAGTGAGGTCCACGTCGTGGCGAACGTCGACGGCGCCGCCCACGAGGATCCTGAGGAGTGGCGCGGGCTGCTCTCAGCCCAGCTCACCTCACCAGTGCAGTTCCTCGCCGCCACGCTGGCCCTGCCGGCCTCGGTGACGACGACGGTCGAGATGCCCCCGGGCAACGTGCTCACCGGGCTCACCAAGCGCATCCGCGACTTCACCACCCAGGCCGTCCTCGTCAACCCCGCAGCCCTGGAGGAGGTCGGCCCGTGAGCCGTCACGTCATCGTCACCGGCGCCAGTCGCGGCATCGGCGCCGCCATCGCCCAGCACTTCATCGACCTCGGCGACCAGGTGGTGGGCCTCTCGCGCAGTGGCCAGGCCCCGGCGGGGTGCGCCGCCTCGCTGGCCGTGGACGTCGCCGACGGCGACGCCCTCACCGAGGCCGTGAAGGAGTCGGTCGGCCGCCTCGGCCCGGTGGAGGTGGCCGTGGCCAACGCCGGCATCACCCGCGACGGCCTGACCCTGCGGATGGGCGACGACCAGTGGCGCGAGGTCCTCAGCGTCAACCTCGACGGGGCCTTCTTCCTCGCTCGCGCCGCACTGGGCTCGATGGTGCGCGCGCGACGTGGCTCGATCGTCTTCATCTCCTCGGTGAGCCCCTTCATGGGCGTGCCGGGCCAGGCCAACTACTCCGCGGCCAAGGCCGGACTCGTGGGCTTGGCTCGCTCGCTCGCGAAGGAGGTCGCCACCCGCGCGATCACCGTCAACGTCGTGGCGCCGGGTCTGATCGACACCGACATGACGAGCGATCTGGGCGCCTCGCGCGAGGCCCTCGAGTCGATGGTGCCCATGGGCCGCGCCGGCGCGCCCGAGGATGTCGCTGGTGTCGTGGGGTTTCTCGCCAGTAACCACGCCCGCTACGTGACCGGCCAGGTCCTGGCGGTCGACGGGGGCCTCGCCCTCGGCCTCTAAGCGGTCTGCGCGAGGGCGCCTTGACTACGATGTCCCGGTACCTCAACCGCAAGGGGAAGTGTGATGGACCGTAACGAAGCCCTCGCCAAGTTCACTGACAGCGCCGTCGAAGTGCTCGCCGTGGACCCGAGCCAGGTCACGCCCGAGGCCTCCTTCGCCGACGACCTGGGTGCGGACAGCCTCGACCTCGTCGAGCTGGTGATGGCCCTTGAGGAGACCTTCGACATCGAGGTCGCCGAGGACGAGCTGAAGGACATCCGCACGGTCGGCGAGGCCTTCGAGCTCATCTACGCCAAGCTGTAGTGCGCGCCGCGCTGACCCCCTCGGGACCCGTCGCGGGACGTCGGGTCGCGGTCACCGGTCTCGGCGCCGTCTCCTGCGCCGGGGTGGGGGTGGACGCGCTCTGGGAGGCCCTGCTCTCGCCGGTCGCCCCCGCGTCCAAGCGCGTGGCCCCCTTTGACGCCAGCCACATCGGAGGGCCCAAGGAGCTGCGCCGCCTGGACCCCTTCACCCTCTACGCCCTGACCGCCGCCGAGGAGGCCTGGCGTCAGAGCGGACTGGAGGGGCCGATCGTCGACGGTGGCAGCATCGTGACGACCGGGATCGGCGGCCTGCAGACGGTGCTCGAGCAGGTGCGCGTCCTCAACGAGAAGGGTCGGGACCGGGTATCGCCCTTCATGGTCCCGATGATGATGCCCAACGCCGCGACCGCCGCCGTGTCGATGCGCTTCGGACTGGGCGGACCGGCCGAGACGGTGACCACCGCCTGCGCCGCGGGGACCCACGCCATCGGCAACGCCGCCCGTCTGATCGCCACCGGTCGCTGCAAGGTGGCCGTCGCCGGCGGGGCCGAGGCGGTGATGGTCGAGATCGCCGAGGCCGGCTTTCGCAACATGACCGCGCTGTCGAGTCTCGACCTCTCGCGCCCCTTCGACCTCGAGCGCGACGGCTTCGTCATGGGCGAGGGTGCCGGCATCCTCGTCCTCGAGGACTGGGACCACGCCGTGGCGCGCGGGGCGACGATCCTCGCCGAGGTCGTTGGTGCCGCCTCGACCGCCGACGCCCACCACATCACCGCACCCGACCCCGACGGTCACGGGGCGGTGCGCTGCATGGAGCTCGCCCTCGAAGACGCCGAGCTCGCCCCCGAGGCGCTGAGCCACATCAACGCCCACGGCACCTCCACGCCGCTCAACGACCTAGCCGAGTCGGTCGCCGTGCGTCGGGTCTTCGGCGACGAGGCTCCCCCGGTCACCTCGATCAAGGGCCACCTCGGCCACTCCCTGGCCGCCGCGGGCGCTCTCGAGGGAGTCGCCTCGGTGCTCAGCCTGCAGCACCAGCTCATCCCGCCGACCGCGGGCACCACCAAGGTGGACCCGGCCTGCGGTCTCGACGTGGTGACCGGCGCGCCCCGCCCGGCCGAGCTCGACTCGGTGCTCTCGAACTCCTTCGGGTTCGGCGGGCACAACGGGTCGGTGGTCTTTCGCCGCGCCGGCTAGCCCTAGGGCGCCAACCAGTCCCGCCGTCGCTCCACCAGGGAGTGCTCGTGGGCCCAGCGGGCCCCCGCGATGAAGCCGCCCAGGCGAGCGGGATCCTTCACCCCCGGCGCGCTCTCGACGCCGGCGCGCACGTCGACTCCCCAGACCGGGAAGTTCTGCACCAGGGCCACCACGTTCTCCGCGCTCATGCCGCCACCGGCCACTCGCGGCAGGCCGCCCGCGACCCCGAGCAGGTCGAGGCTCCCCTCTAAGGCGTCGAGGTCGTCCGACTCGGGCACCACCAGGTAGTCGACCCCCGCACCTGCGAGTGCGCGCTCGTCGACGCGTTCGGGGTCGAGCGACCGGAAGACGGTGTTCACCCGCTCGGCGACCCAGGCGACCTCGTCGAGGGGCATCGCGCCGTCGAGCTGGACGGCGCTCAGGCCGATCCGGTTGGCGATCTCCACGACCCGTGCCGGCGCCTCGTGGCGGAAGACCCCCACCGACAGCGCCCCCTGGGGCAACCGACGCACGATGTCGTGCACGGCGCTCGGGGTCATCTGGCGTGGTCCGGGCTGGAACTCAAATCCCACGGCGTCGGCCCCCAGACCGATGGAGAACAGGGCGTCCTCCTCGGTGGTCACGCCCGAGATCTTGATGAAGAGCCCCTCGACGAGCAGTCGCATCGCCCCTCCCGCGCCTCAGGCTAACCCGGTCCGACCCCGCTAGAGGGCCTCAAGACTCCCGAGACCCTCGAGCTCACGGGTGAGCAGCGAGCGGTGAGCCACGCCAAGACCGCGGACCCCCTCGGCGGTCGCCACCCAGGTCGTCAGACCGGAGGGCCCCTCGGGGCCCACCGAGCGCAGGGCGTCATCGAGGAGTTGCGGGCTGGCACCCGTGACCCGGACCAGTCGCCAGGGCACGGGCGCACCTCGCGCGTCGAGACGCCCGACCAACTCCTGGCCGGTGTAGCAGCCCTTGGTGAAAGAGACCATGCGTGCCACGTTGCGCTCGCCGAGCGCGTGCGGGGTGAGCGAGCGCGAGAGCTCGGCCGGGCCCGGCCAGCCGTCGTCGATCATCTCCTCACCGCTGCGCAGCGGTCCCTCCGCCTCGCCGGCGTCGCGGATCTCACAGTTCACCCGCAGGAGGAAGCGGCGCAGTCGGCGCAGCGACGCCTCGGCGAGGGCCCGGGGCACCAGCAGGTCGGCGCCGTCACCCGCCGCCCGCACGACCCCGGCCGCCACCACCACGCTGTCGGGCTGGAGCAGCAAGGTCGCACGGCCCTCCCCATCGAGCCCGGAGAGGTCCTGGGTGAGCTGGCCGTCGAGGAAGGAGAGGGCCTCGTCGCCGCGGACCTCGAGGCGACTCCACGTGATCGCGCCGGTGGGCAGTGGCTCGTCCATGTTCCTCTGTACAGTAAACGTCCGGTCGCGCCGATCAGACGGGGGTGCCATGTCGCTAGAGACCGAGCTCAACACCATCACCTCGACGATGGGCGAGCTCTCGACGCGCCTCACCGCCCTGGTCGAGTCGGAGGGCCAGACCATGGCCAGCGAGGTCTACACCGAACTGGTGGCCGCCGAGCGGACCGTCGGGACGCTGCTTCGCCGCCTCAACCGGGTCGCCAGCCGCGTTCGCCGGGCCTGACCGGTAGGTTGCCGCCATGGGACCGGGCTGGCAGTTCGTCGACTCGCTCTCAGACCCCGATCGCCTCGACGTGCTCGACCTGCTCAATCGCACCGAGTCGGCCCTCGGTCGAGAGGCGATCGACGAGGCCCGGCGCCGGGCGGTCGTGCACCGGCGCGCCGCTGAGCACTGGCTCGCGCGCGAGGACGGGCGTCTGGTCGGCTACGCCCAGGTGAGCGCCGGCGTCCCCCCGACCGTCGAGATGGCCGGCGGAGGCGTCGACCAGGGACTGGCCGGCCAGCTCCTGGCCCGCCACGGGTCCGTCGACTGGTGGGTGCGCGACCACCGCGGCGAGGCCCCCTACCCCGTCGTGCGGACCCTCCAACTGCTCTCGGTCGACCTGCCGGTCGAGCCGCGGCCCGTGCCCGAGGGCTACGCGCTGCGGACCTTCGAGGTGGGTCGTGACGAGGTGACCTGGCTCGAGGAGAACAACGCCGCCTTCGCCGACCACCCCGAACAGGGGGCCTGGCGTCGATCCGACCTCGACGAGCGCGTGGCCGAGCCGTGGTTCGACCCCTCGGGCTTCTTGCTCCTCGAAGGGCACGAGGGCCTGTGCGCCTCGTGCTGGACGAAGGTCCACGAGCTACACCCCGAGCGCTTCGGAGAGATCTACGTGATCTCGGTGGACCCCCGCTGCCAGGGCCGCGGTCTCGGTCGGGTCATGGTCACCCAGGGCCTCGAGGCCCTGCGACGCAAGGGCGTCTCGAAGGTCGTGCTGTTCGTCGACGAGTCCAACGTCGATGCCCGGGCCCTCTACGACCGGCTGGGCTTTCGCGTCGAGCGCGAGGACCGGCTGATCCGCCTGACGGCCTAGGAGCCGACTAGTCGACCGATGGCGAAGGTCACCGCCGCCGCCAGGGCCGTCACCACCGTCTGGCGCAGCGCCCAGCGCACCACGCCGCGACGGGAGAACCAGCCGATCGCTCCGCCCACGGCGAGCGATCCCACCAGGCCGAGCAG
>CAYUZO010000032.1:0-21932 GCA_964449735.1 uncultured Ferrimicrobium sp. | reverse complement strand
CGCTTGGCGTTCTCGGCGAACTCCTCTCGTATCTCGTAGCTGGTCCCGAGGGCGCCGGCCCTCAACAGGGTAATCGGGAGGGCGCCGGAGCCGACTCCCGACTCGAGCACTCTGAGCCCTGGCGCGATGTCGGCCTGGACGAGAATGGCTCCGAGGTCCTTGGGATAGATGACCTGGGCACCCCGGGGCATCTTCAACACGACGTCGGAGAGGGTGGGCCGCAGCACCAAGAAGGCGCGCTCCTTGGCGCGCACGAGGGAACCCTCAGCCTCGCCGATGATGTCGTCGTGGTGGACCAGTCCCGCGTGGGTGTGAAAGTCCGCTCCACTGCGCAGGGTGACCAGGTAACGCCGGTCCTTGGCGTCGATGAGCAGGACTCGCTCGCCCTCGGCGAGCCGTTCGTCCACGGCTACTTGGCCGGCCGAGGCCGCCGGCGGGTGAGGCGCTCCAGAAGGCGCACCGCCACCAGCCCGCCCACGACCGCCCACCAGGCGCGCGAGCGCTGGCGCAGGGCCTTGGACAGCGAGGAGCCCACCGCCAGGCGCCACAGGGAACGAATCATCATCGCGCGCGCCGACGTCGAGACCGCATCCATCCCCACAGGAATCCCGACACGACGCCACCCACTCCAGCCAGTGCCGTGATGGCTGAACGGTCCGAGGAATCGCTGGCACCCTTTGTCGGCAGCAGGCGGCGCAGGGCGGCCTCGAGGTCCTGGCGGGTTTGGCTCCGCTCGCTCATCACTCCCCTCCCAGACGCTTCTTGCCGGCTCCGGCGACGACCCTCCAGAGCGCCAGGGCGGCACCCATCAGGCCGAGGGCGGCGACGACCAGATAGGGGATCCACGACAGCGTGCCGTCGAGCACGGGGAACTGGTCCTGGAGGAAACGCAGCACCCCCAGCATGACCAGGGCCGCCCCGATGGCCACGAAGGCGCTGCCGAGGGCGCCGAAGAGGGCGAAGCGTCCCGCCGCGCGCAGCGGGTCGATCGTCTCCTCGCGCAGGTACTTCACCGTGAGGCGCTTGACCTCCCCGAGGTCCTTCTCGAGGTCGCTCGTCGGGAGCCACTGGCGCCAGTCGGGGAACTTCACGGTTCCCAGCCTACCGAGCCGGTCCGGTGAGGGCCCCCAACACCCCGTGATCGCCGCCGGTTTCACTACGCTGCAGTCCATGGCCGACACGCTCTTCGCGGGAGCGAACGCCCTTGAGGGGCGCACGATCCGACAACTGATGTCCCTGGCGATGGACGCCCCCGCGGCCGCCAAATCGGGCCACACGGGCACCGCCATGGCCCTCGCCCCCCTCGGGGTCACGCTTTTCGGGCGGGTCCTGCGTCACGATCCGCGCGACGCGAACTGGCCCGACCGGGACCGGTTCATCCTGTCGGCGGGGCACGTCTCGATCCTCCAGTACGGCCTCGCCCACAGCTTCGGCTACGACCTCTCCGCCGAGGACCTGCGAGCCTTCCGCCAGTTGGGCTCTCGCACCCCTGGACATCCCGAGAACGGCGTGGCGCCGACGGTCGAGGTGACGACGGGCCCCCTCGGTCAGGGGTTAGCCAACGGCGTGGGAATGGCCCTCGCCGAGCGGATGCTGCGCGCCCAGTTCGGTCCGGACCTCGTCGATCACCGGACCTGGGTGGTCGCCGGGGACGGCTGTCTTGAGGAGGGGATCAGCCACGAGGCTGCCTCCTTCGCTGGCGCCCAGCGCCTGGACCGCCTGACGGTGATCTACGACGACAACCACATCACGATCGACGGTCCCACCGAGCTGGCGCTGCGCGACGACACCCCCGCGCGATTCGCCGCCTACGGGTGGGAGGTCATCGAGGTGGGTGAGCGCGCGAACGACCTCGACGCCCTGGAGAACGCGCTGCGCCAGGCCTCGCAGTCCGATCGCCCCTCCTTCGTCGTGCTGCGCTCGCACATCGGCTTCCCCTCGCCCACGATGATGGACCGCCGCGAGGCCCACGGCTCGCCCTTCTCCCCCGAGGCGATCAGCGAGGTCAAGGAGATACTCGGGGTCGCCGACCAACCCTTCGACCTCGACCCCACGATCCCGGCCGAGTGGCTCGCCCAGTTGGCCGCTCGCACCGAGGAGCGGGCCCAGTGGCGTGAGCGGGTCACCCTCGCTGGCGCGCGCGGCGAGGCGTTGGAGGCGCAGCTGGCCAGACGCGGGGCTCTGGAGCCTGGTCGGACGGCCAGGCGCTTCGAGTCGGGGATGAAGGTCGCCACTCGCAAGGCGCTCCAGCGCGCCATGGACGACCTCGCGCCCCACACGCCGGGACTGAGCGCGGGGTCGGCCGATCTCACCGACAACACGGGAGTGGTGCTCGACTCCCCCGCTCACAGCGCCGAGCGCCCGGAGGGTCGGCAGGTCTACTACGGAATCCGCGAGTTCGCCATGGGCGCGATGATGGTGGGCCAGGCCCTGCACGGGGGAATCCGGCCCGTCGGCTCGACCTTCTTCGTCTTCAGCGACTACGTGCGCCCCGCGGTGCGCCTGGCCACGTTGAGTCACGCCTCCTCCCTTTTCGTCTTCACCCACGACTCCGTGGGGGTCGGCGAGGACGGCCCCACCCATCAGCCCGTCGAGCACCTGATGGCGCTGCGGGCGATGCCGGGGTTGCACGTCGTGCGCCCGAGCGACGCCAACGAGACCCTGGACCTCGTCGAGGCCTACCTCAGCGATCCCCGACCTGGGGCGACGGCCCTCGTCCTCTCGCGTCAAGACCTCCCGGTGCTCGCCGGCGAGGAGGCCCGAGCCTCGGCCGAGGGCGCCCGACGCGGGGGGTACGTGCTGCGCGAGCGCGAGGACGCCCTGATCACCCTCGTCGCGACCGGTTCGGAGGTCGCCCTGGCCCTCGATGCGGCTGACGCGCTGGCCGAGCGCAACTGTCCCGCACGGGTGGTGGCCCTCCCGTGCTGGACCTGTTTCGCCGCGCAGGACGGGGCGTACCGGCGCGAGGTGCTCGATGAGGACCTCCCGGCCCTGTCGATTGAGGCCGGAGCCACGCTGGGTTGGGAGAGGTACGCCGACGACCACGTGGGCATCGACCGGTTCGGGCTCTCGGCGCCGGGGCCGACGGCGATGGCGTTCCTCGGCATGACGGTCGAGGCCGTGGTGGATGCGGCACTCGCGCTGGTGGAGGAGTGGGAATGAGCCGATTGGGCGATCTCTACGAGCGTGAGGGGCAGAGTCCCTGGATCGACAACATCCGTCGGGAGTGGCTAGAGGACGGCACCCTCGCAGACCTGGTCGCGCGGGGAGTCCGCGGGGTGACCTCGAATCCGTCGATCTTCGCCAAGGCCCTGGCCGAGGGTGACGCCTACGACCGGTTGGTCGCCGAGGCGCCGACCCGCGAACCGGAGGCTCTCTTCGAGTACCTCGCGGTGCGCGACGTGCGTGACGCCTGCGACGTGCTCGCCGAGGTCCATCGCTCGGCAGTCGAAGATCGTCTAGCGGGTCGGCGCCGCCACGACGACGGGTTCGTCTCGCTGGAGGTGTCCCCCCGTCTGGCCCACGACACCTCGGCGACAGTCGCCGCCGCACTGCGCCTGGCCGAGTCCGTCGGGCGGGCCAACCTCATGGTCAAGATCCCCGCCACCGTGGAGGGCCTGCCCGCGGTGAGTGAGGTGCTCGGCGCGGGCGTCAGCGTCAACGTGACCTTGATCTTCTCCCTGGAGCGCTACGCCCAGGTCCTCGACGCCTGGGTGGAGGGGCTGAGAAAGGCCCAGCGACGCCGTCACGAGATCGGCGGGATCGCCTCGGTGGCGTCCTTCTTCGTCTCACGGGTCGACACCGCGGTGGACGCACTGCTCGGCGAGGGGGATCCGCGCAGGGGCACCGCCGCCAACGCCCAGGCGGCCGCCGCCTACCGCCTCTACCGGGAGCGCATGGCGCGTGAGGACGTCCAGGACCTTCTGGAGGCCGGCGCCCAGGTCCAGCGACCCCTGTGGGCCTCGACCTCCACCAAGAACCCGGCGTACCCGGACCTGCTCTACGTAGACCGCCTCGTCGGACCCGAGACGGTCAACACGATGCCCGACGCCACGCTGGAGGCTGCCGCCCTGCGCGTCGACGCCGGATCGAGCTGGCTCTCCGAGGCCCACCGCGCCGAGGCCGAGGCGGCGCTCCAGGCCGTTCGCGCCGACGTGGACCTGGCGGCGGTGACCGACCGACTCGAGCGCGAGGGTGTGGCCGCCTTCGTGGCGAGCTACGACGAGCTCCTGGGCACCGTCGCGCGCCGGGCGGAGCGGGCGTGAGCGAGGATCTGGCCGCCCGTCTCGCCGCGGGTGACCCGACACTCTTCACGGGTTCCACGGCCGCGAAGGCGCTCGGCTGGACCGACCACCGTCAGCGTTACCTGGGGACCTGGCTCGACGAGACCGCCTCGCGCCTCCCCCGCCGCTTCTCTCGCGCGATCGTGTTGGGAATGGGCGGGAGCTCCTCGCCGGCCCGCTTCTTCGCCGAGAGCTCGGGGCACCCGCTGGAGGTGCTCGACACCTCCAATCCGGACACCGTGGCCGCCACGGACTTCACCCAGGCCACGGTCATCGCCTCCTCGAAGTCCGGCACCACGATCGAGACCCAGACCCTCCTGGCCCGGGCGCTCGCCGACGGCCTCGATCCCCGGGACCTCGTGATCGTGACCGACCCGGGCACCTCACTCGAGGAGCTCGGCCGTCATCTGGGCGCCACGGTGGTCCTCGGTGATCCCTTGACGGGTGGGCGCTTCTCGGCCCTTTCCCCCTTCGGACTGGTCCCGGCTCTCTACGCGGGCTGGCGGCCCGAGACGCTGCGGGCCGCGCTGCTGGACGAGCGCACCGAAGTCGAGCACGCCACCGAGGCCCTCGAGATCGCCACAGGGCTCGTGCCCGAGGGCACCGTGAGCTCCTTCGCCTCGCTACGCGGCGATCCGGTGGTGTCGGGTGGGTCCCTGTGGCTCGAACAGCTGCTCGCAGAGACGACCGGCAAGGACGGCCGGGGTGTCGTCCCGGTGGCGGGCGAGGACGGCCACTACGCGGTGGACGAGATCCTGACCTGGCACTTTGCGGCGGCGCTGTGCGCGCGCCGCCTCGGGGTCGACCCCTTCAATCAGCCCGACGTCGAGGCGGCCAAGCGGGGCGTGATGGCCCGACTCTCTGGACCCGAGCGGCCCTCCTGGCCGGACCCCCTCTCAGAACCCGTGCGAGTGCCCCACGCCCGCTACGTCACGATCCAGGCCTTCGCCCCCCTCGATCAGGCCTCTGGGGTCGTCCGCCTGCGCGACGCGGTGGCCTCGCGGGGCGCGGTGGTGACTGCCAATCTCGGGCCGCGCTACCTTCACTCCACCGGACAGCTGCACAAGGGCGGGCCGAGCGACGTCGTCGCGCTGGTCGTCGTCGTGCGGCCGCGCAGCACTCCACGACGGATCGAGGGGCGGGCCTACTCCTTCCACGACCTCCACCTGGCCCAGGCTCTCGCCGACCACCAGGCGGTGCTCGACGCGGGGCGGCTCTCCCACCTGATCGCGGTGGAGGACCTCTCCGAGGCCATCGATCTCCTGGACGTCGCCTCCTAGGATGAGGCGATGACCTCTCTGGCGTCCGCTGCGGCCAGCGAGTTGGTCCACGCTCCCCTCGACGAGCTCGCCGAGGTGGCGGTCGCGAAGGCCCGCGACGCGCACGGGTTCGTGGTGACCTACTCCCCCAAAGTCTTCATCCCCCTCACCCGACTCTGTCGCGACCGCTGTGGGTACTGCACCTTCGCGACCGCCCCGGCGCGGGTGGAGGCCCCCTACCTCGACCTCGAGGAGGTGATGGCGATCGCTCGCTCGGGGCAGGCGGCCGGCTGCACCGAGGCCCTGTTCACCCTCGGCGAGAGGCCGGAGCTGCGCTACGACGAAGCCGCCCGCTGGCTGGCCCAGCGGGGCTACTCCTCGACCGTGGACTACGTCGCCAGCGCGGCGCAGATGGTCCTCGAGGGCACGGGGCTCCTCCCGCACGTCAACGCCGGTGCGCTGTACCCCTACGAACTGCGCCAACTGCGCGAGGTCTCGGCCTCCCAGGGCATGATGCTTGAGACGCTGGCCGACGTGCCAGCCCATCGCCTGGCCCCCGACAAGGACCCGGCGCGCCGACTGGCGACCCTGGAGGCCGCCGGTGACCTGGCGATCCCCTTCACGACCGGTCTGCTCGTCGGGATTGGCGAGACCCGCTCCGACCGGCTAGCCACCCTGGCCGCCATCGCTGAGTCCCACCGGCGTCACGGCCACGTCCAGGAGGTCATTGTCCAGAATTTCCTGCCCAAGGCGCGCACCGCGATGGCCTCGTGGCCGGCGGCTGACGCCGAGGAGTTCCACTGGACGATCGCGGCCGCACGGCAGGTCCTGCCCGCGGAGATCCATCTCCAGGCCCCGCCGAACCTGAGCGACGACCCCGCGGGGCTCTTGCGCTTCGGGATCGACGACTTCGGCGGCATCTCCCCCGTCACCGCCGACCACGTCAACCCCGAGCGGCCGTGGCCGGCGATCGAGAGCCTGCGTGAGGCCTGCGAACCCTACGGCGTCCACCTCCTGGCGCGCCTGACGATCTACCCCGAGCACGCGCGCCGGGCCGAGCGCTTCGTCGATGAGCGGGTGCGCCCCGCGGTCCTCGCCCAGGCCGACGCGTGGGACCGCGCTCGTGGCGAACAGTGGTTCTCGGGCGCGGAGCTGGCCCCTCCGGCTCCAGAGCCGGCACGGGTGCGCACGAGTCCGGTGCAGTCCCTCCTCGCCCGCTACGAGCCGGGCTATGCCTTCGACGCCAACGAGCTGGTCACGCTGTTCGGGGCCCGCGGGGGCGATCTGGCCGACCTGATCGCCCTGGCCGACGAGGTCCGCCGCCAGCGCGTCGGTGAGGACATCACCTACGTCGTCAACCGCAATATCAACTACACGAACGTCTGCACCTTCAAGTGCCGGTTCTGCGCCTTCTCCAAGGGGCCGCTCTCTTTGAACCTGCGCGGCGACCCCTACCTGCTCAGCCTCGACGAGATCTCCGAGCGGGTGCGTGAGGCCGAGGAGCGCGGCGCCACCGAGGTGTGCCTGCAGGGGGGGATCCATCCGAACTTCGATGGCGACTACTACGTCGACGTGGTCGCCGCGGTGCGCGCCGGGTCGCCGACGATCCACATCCACGCCTTCAGCGCCTTAGAGGTCTTCGAGGGCGCCCGGCGCAGCGGCGTGGACCTGGCGTCCTACCTGACGCGGCTGCGCGACGCCGGACTGAAGACCCTGCCGGGCACGGCCGCGGAGATCCTCGACGACGAGGTGCGCGCCGTCTTGTGCCCGGACAAGATCACCTCCGATCAGTGGCTGGAGGTGCACCGGGCGGCCCATTCGGTCGGTCTGCGCTCGAACGTGACCATCATGTTCGGCGCCGTCGAGGGTCCTCGCAGCTGGGCCACCCATCTGCTGAGAACCCGCGACCTCCAGCGAGAGACCGGTGGCTTCACCGAGTTCGTGCCTCTGCCCTTCGTCCACATGGCCACGCCGCTGTTCCTGCGCGGCCGGGCCCGTCGGGGCCCAACCTTCCGCGAGGCCCTGGTGATGCACGCGGTGGGCCGACTGCACTACGCGACGACGATCGACAACATCCAGGTGTCCTGGGTCAAGATGGGCGCCGACGGTGTCCGGAGGATCCTGAGCGCGGGGGCCAACGACCTCGGCGGCACCTTGATGGACGAGAACATCTCGCGAGCGGCGGGTGCGACGCACGGACAGGAAATGGACGAGGCGGGGTTCGCGGAACTGGTGGAGCCGCTCGGTCGTCCCCTGGTACGCCGCTCCACCCTCTACCAGACGCTGTGAGCGACGCGCGAGCCGAGCGTCTCCTCGGTGCCCTGGGCGTCGAGGGAGTCGATCCGGAGAGCCGGGAGTACCTCAGCGCCCTGGGCGACGCCCTCGTCGAGCTGGTCGAGCACCACGAGGTCGAAGACCTGAAGGTGGCCGCGACCGCTCTCACCGAGTTGGCCCGCGCGGCGAGCGTCTTCTCCCCCTGGCGCAGCCGGCCCAAGCTCACGGTCTACGGGTCCGCCCGCACGGCCCCCTCCTCACCGCTCTACCAGCTCGCCGAGTCCCTGGCGGCGGCGCTGCGCGATCGCGGATGGATGACCGTGGCCGGTGGGGGCCCCGGGATCATGGAGGGCGCCGCACGCGGGGCCGGTCGCGAGCACACCCTGGGCGTCAACATCGACCTGCCCTTCGAGCAGACCTCCAACCCCTACGTCGACGCCGACTCGCGCCTCGTGGAGATGAAGTACTTCTTCACCCGCAAGGTGGCCCTGACCCGCGAGTCGCGGGCCTTCGCGGTGCTGCCCGGAGGTCTCGGCACGATGGACGAGTGCTTCGAGCTCCTGACGCTCCTACACACCGGCAAGACCCCGCCGGCACCCGTCGTCCTGCTCGACGAGCCCACGGGGGTCTTCTGGCGCCACTGGCGCGACTTCATGGAGCGCGACGTGATCGATGCCGGCTACCTCGATCCGGGGGACCTCGTGCTGGTGCGACTGGTCTCGGACGTGCCGACGGCCGTTCACGAGATCGAGCACTTCTACCGCCGCTATCGCGACTTCGAGCGCACCGCGGAGGGTGGCCTGCTCCGCTGCGATCCACCCGTGAGCGCCGAGGAGGTCGCGCGCCTGGCGGCGGCCCATCCCCACTTCGACGGCGGCGCCATGGACACTGATACGGCGGGCCTGCGGATCGCCTTCGACGGGCGGGCCTACGTGGCGCTGCGCCGCCTGATCGACGACCTCAACGACCTCTAGTCCAGGCGACCGCGCAACAGCGCCTCGGCCTTGACCAGGCTGCGCCGGGCGCGAGCCAAACGCCGCTCCAGCTCGCGGGCCTCGCCGTCGTCCGAGTCGCGCAACTGAGCCCGGACCGCCTCGAAGATCGCCTCGGAGAGTCGCCCCTCTAGGGCGGCCACCTCGTCAGCGAGGGAGTCGAGGTCGCTCACGGCTCGAGGGTGACGACATCGAGCTCGCCCTTGGCGTACTGCGCGCGCAGCACCTTCTTGTCGAACTTGCCGACACTGGTCTTGGGCACCGACTCGAGGAAGGTCCAGTGCTCGGGCAGCCACCACTTGACGACGTGCTCGGAGAGGAAGCCGCGCAACTCCTCGGCTCGGGCCTCCTGGTCGGGTCGCAGCACCACGCAGGCCAAAGGGCGCTCCTGCCAGCGCTCGTCGGGCACGGCGACGACGGCGGCCTCGAAGACGGCCGGGTGAGCCATCAAGGTCGACTCCAGCTCGACCGAACTGATCCACTCGCCCCCGGACTTGATCACGTCCTTGGTCCGGTCGGAGATGACCATGAACCCCTCGTCGTCCAGCGTCCCCACGTCGCCGGTGCGCAGCCACCCGTCGTGGAAGCGCTCGTCGTCCTCCACGCCGAAGTAGCTGCCCGTGATCCAGGGGCCGCGGATCTCGAACTCCCCGACGGAGGTGCCATCGTTCGCGAGGACGGTGCCCTCCTCGTCGGTGATGCGCATCTGGACCCCAGCGACGATCCTCCCCGCCTTGGAGCGGTAGTCGAGCTCCGCCTCGGGTGGCTTCCCGTGCGGCGGGATCGCCGCCGCCGCCAGGGGGCTGGTCTCGGTCATGCCCCAGCCCTGGACGATGTCGACGCCGTAGCGCTCCTTGTAGACCTCGATCATCCGACGCGGCACGGCCGACCCACCGGCCACCAGCCCGCGCAGGCTGGAGAAGTCCACCGACGCCGGGTCGGCCTCGGCCGCGCGCAGGACGTCGTTCCAGATGGTGGGCACCCCGAGCGACACCGTGGCCCGTAGCTCGCGGATCATCTTGATGATGGGCTCGCCCTGGAGGAACATCTGGGGCATGATCAGCTCGGTGCCCGCGAAGAAGGCGGTGTAGGCGGCCCCCCAGGCGTTGACGTGGAACATCGGCACGATCAGCAAGCAACGGTCCCGCTCGCCCATACCGACCGAGTTCACCGTCATCGAAGCCAGCGAGTGCAGCCACGTCGAGCGGTGGGAGTAGACGACGCCTTTGGGGTGCCCGGTGGTGCCCGAGGTGTAGCACATGATCGCCGCGTCGCGCTCGTCGAGATCGGGCCAGGAGAAGCCAGGCTCGTGCTCGGCGAGCAGGCGCTCGTAGTCGACGGTGGCCCCGAGCATGCCGGACTCCTCGGGGCCGTGCACGATGATGTGGCGCACCGAAGGGATCTCGGCTCGCACCTTGGCGAGCAACGGGACGAGCGTGTGGTCGACGATGATGACCTCGTCCTGAGCGTGGTTGATGACGTAGGCCAACTGGTCGGGGAAGAGTCGGATGTTGAGCGTGTGCAGGACCGCCCCCATCGCCGGCACGGCGAGATAGGCCTCCATGTGGGCTTGGTTGTTCCACATGAAGGTCGCCACCCGCGTGTCGCGGCCGACCCCGAGCGAGGTCAGTCCCGCCGCGAGGCGCTCGGCGCGACGGGCCACCTCGGCGAAGGTGGCCTCTTCGACGCCCTCAGGGGTGACCGTGAAGATTCGCCGCTTGGCGTACACCCACTGCCCGTGCCGGATGATGTCGCGGATCAGCAGTGGCGCGTCCTGCATCGTCGAGCGCATAGCCCCCCTCTCGCCTCGTGAGCATGCTACAAAGTGCCCGCCCCAGCGGGCTACCAAGACAACTGGTAGGGGCTCACGGGAGCCCCCAGGGCGCTCGGAGCCCCCTGGAGGTGCGCGTCGACCGCCGCGGCGCAGCTGCGACCCTCGGCGATCGCCCACACGATGAGGCTCTGGCCCCGAACCGCGTCCCCACAGGCGAAGACGGGCGCAGGTCCTGAGAGGGCGGCGATCCGCCAGTCCCGATCGACCGCCAGGGTCTGGCGCTCCGTGGTGAAGGGGGCCACGTCGAGACCGAGCCGCTCGAGCTCGGGGCCGAGGAATCCCGCGGCCACGAGGACCAACTCGGCCGGCAGGGACTCCGTGGCGCCCTCGGCGTCCCGGAGGCGAAGGGACCGGACGTAGCCCTCCCCCTCGAAGGCGAGGGTCTCAGTGGAGAAGAGGCGCTCGCCTCCCTCCTCGTGGGCCGAGGTGGTCTTGAACAGACGGGCCATCGTCGGCCAGGGCTGGTCGGCCGGCCGCTCGTCGGGAGGGCGCGCCATGATCTCGATCTGGGTGACGGAGGCGGCGCCCTGGCGGTGGGCGGTGCCGAGGCAGTCCGCGCCCGTGTCGCCTCCCCCCAGGATCACCACGTGGAGCCCGGCCGCGTCGATCTCGCTGGTCGCCCCGGCGGTGACCGCACGGTTGGCCGCCTCGAGGTAGGTCATCGCCGGGAAGACCCCCACGAGGTCCCTGCCGGGCACCTCGATCATGCGCGGTCGGGTGGCTCCGAGGGCGAGGACCACGGCGTCGTGGTTGCGCTGGAGGTCGGCCAGTGGCGTCCCCCCGCGTCCCACCGCGACCTTGGTGTGGAAACGGATGCCGGCCGCGCGCATCACGTCCAGGCGCCGGTCGAGGACCCCCTTCTCGAGCTTGAACTCCGGGATCCCGTAGCGCAGCAGACCGCCGGGGGCGTCGGCGCGCTCGTAGACGGCGACCTCGTGGCCGGCGCTGCGAAGTTGAGCGGCCGCCGCCAGGCCGGCGGGCCCCGAGCCCACGACAGCGACGCGCCGACCGGTCTCGCGCGCCGCCCGTCGATCGACGCTGAGGTGGCGGGCGAAGGCGTGCTCGGCCACTTCGTACTCGATGCGTTCGATGGTCACGGGCTGGTCGGCGATCCCCACCACGCAGGCCGATTCGCAGGGTGCCGGGCAGAGCCGCCCCGTGAACTCGGGGAAGTTGTTGGTCGCGAAGAGCTGGGCGGCCGCCTCCTCCCACCGCCCGCGGTAGGCGCCGTCGTTGAAGACCGGGATCCGGTTGCCGAGGGGGCAGCCCTGGGTGCAGAAGGGGATGCCACAGTCCATGCACCGCGACGCCTGGGCGGCGACCTCCTCGTCGCTCTGGGGCTCGTAGACCTCTCGCCAGTCCCGCAGGCGCACGGGCACGGGGCGGGTCCTCGGTCCGCGCCGGGGAATCTCGAGGAAGCCGGTGGGCTTACCCATCGCGCCTCGCGTCACGGGCTCGCTGGTACTCGGAGGTCTCCACCCTCACGAAGCCCATCCGGCTCTCGCGCCAGTTCTCGAGGATGGCGGTCGCCAGGTGCGAACCGGTCTCGGCGCGGAAACGCTCGATCAGTTCGTGCAACCACTGGTCCTGCTCGCCCTCGAGCGGATCGATCTCGTAGACGCCCGCCGCCAAGTGATCGTGGATCGATCCGGTGGGATCGTAGAGATAGAGGCTGCCGCCCGACATCCCGGCCGCCAGGTTGCGCCCGACCGTGCCGAGGATGACGAGTGAACCGCCGGTCATGTACTCGGCGGCGTGGTCGCCGGCGCCCTCGACCACGATGGTCGCCCCGGAGTTGCGCACGCCGAGGCGCTCTCCGACCACCCCGGCGATGAGGATCTCTCCACTCGTGGCGCCATACCCGATGACGTTTCCGCCGATCACGTTGTGTTCCCAGTCGAAAGTGGCCCGGCCATCGGGGCGGATGACGATGCGCCCGCCCGACAAACCCTTGCCCGCGTCGTCGTTCGCGGCCGCGCTCAGTCGGATCGTCATCCCCGCCGGGAGGAAGGCCCCGAGGCTCTGGCCCGCCGAACCACTCAGGGCCAGTGTCACGGTCTCTGGTTCGAGCACGCGAGCCTGGAAATGGCGGGTCAGTGCGCTGCCCGTGAGGGTGCCGACTGCGCGGTGCACGTTGGTGACAGGCCCCTCGTAGGAATAGCGCTCGCCGCGCTGTGCCGCGGACAAGGCGTCGTGCAAGAAGGCCCAGTCGAGGGCCCCGTCGAGCCCGTGGTCCTGCTTGAGGCTCTGGCGTCGCTGGGAGGGCGGAACCGAGACGAGTAGTGCGCCGAGGTCGAGGTCCTGGAGCTCATCGGGTGTGACCATCGCCCGCAGCCGCGAGGTGTCCCCGATGATCTCGTCGAGGGTCCGCGCTCCGAGCAGGCTCAAGTACTCGCGGACCTCCTCGGCGATGAACTCGAAAAAGGTCTCGACGAACTCCGGACGGCCGGTGAAGCGGGCCCGCAGCTCGGGGTTCTGGGTGGCGATTCCTACCGGGCAGGTGTCCAGGTGACAGACCCGCATCATGACGCAGCCCGAGACCACCAGGGGCGCCGTGGCGAAGCCGAACTCCTCGGCGCCGAGCAGGGCCGCCACGATGACGTCACGGCCGGTCTTGATCTGGCCGTCGACCTGGAGCACGACACGGTTGCGCAGGCCGTTGGCCGCCAGGGTCTGGTGGGCTTCGGCGAGTCCCAGCTCCCAAGGGGTTCCCGCGTGCTTGAGCGAGGTGAGCGGAGCGGCACCCGTGCCCCCGTCGTGGCCCGAGATCAGGATCACGTCGGCGTGGGCCTTGGCCACGCCGGCCGCAATCGTCCCGACCCCCTGCTCGGCGACCAGCTTGACGTGGATCCTCGCCTGGTCGTTGGCGCTCTTGAGGTCGTAAATGAGCTGGGCGAGGTCCTCGATCGAGTAGATGTCGTGATGGGGCGGTGGCGAGATGAGCCCGACCCCGGGGGTCGAGTGTCGTGTGGCGGCGATCCACGGGTAGACCTTGGTGCCCGGGAGTTGGCCCCCTTCGCCAGGCTTGGCCCCCTGGGCCATCTTGATCTGGAGGTCGTCAGCGTTCACGAGGTAGCGGCTGGTGACCCCGAATCGCCCCGAGGCGACCTGCTTGATCGCCGAGCGGCGGTTCTGGCGGGGATCGCTCGTGTCGAAACGGTCCTCGTCCTCGCCTCCTTCGCCGGTGTTGGATTTCGCCCCCAGGCGGTTCATGGCGATCGCGAGCGTCTCGTGGGCCTCTTTGGAGATCGACCCGTAGCTCATGGCCCCCGTGGAGAAGCGCGCGAGGATCGACGAGATCGGCTCGACCTCGTCGAGGCCCAGAGGGGTCGAGGCGGGGTTCAGCTCGAGCAGGGAGCGCAGCGTGAGACGACCCTCGCTCTGAGCGTCGACGGCCTCGGAGTACTGCTTGAAGATGTCGTAGCGCCGCTCGCGGGTCGCGTGCTGCAGCCGCTGGACGGTGCGCGGGTTGAACAGGTGCAGCTCCCCGTCGCGGCGCCACTGGTACTCGCCCCGCTGAGCGATCTCCACCAGGGATCCCTCGGCGGGCTCGTAAGCGGCGGCGTGGTGGTTCAAGACGTCGCGCGCGATCCTCTCCACACTGGCGCCGCCGACCCTCGAGCGGAACCCGGGGAAGAACCGGTCGAGGAGGTCCTGGGACAGCCCGACCGCCTCGAAGAGCTGGGACCCCACGTAGGAGGCGACGGTGGACACGCCCATCTTGGACATCACCTTCACCACGCCCTTGGTGAGGGCCTTGGCGTAGTGGTGGCGGGCCTCGAGGGCCCCGGCCGCATCCACCTCCCCTCGCGCGACCAACTCGTCAATCGACTCATAGGCGAGGTAGGGACAGACCGCCGACGCCCCGAATCCCAGGAGCAGCGCGACGTGGTGGACCTCTCGCACGTCTCCGGCCTCGAGCACGAGGGCCGCGTCAGTGCGCAGGTGCTCTCGGACCAGGCGGTGGTGGATCGCCGAGGTGAGGAGCAGGCTGGGAACGGCCGCCAACTCGGCCGAGGTGTTGCGGTCCGAGAGGATGATCACGTTGGCCCCCGCACGGACCTCGGCCACCACGCGGTCGCCCAGAGCCTCGACGGCCCGGATCAGGCGTTCGCCAGCCGAGTCGGGGCCGTGGGCGGCGAACAGCCCGTCGAGAGCCACGACGCGAAAGCCCTGGACACGCTCACTCTCCTCGAGGTAGCGGATCTTGGCGAGGTCCTCGCTCGAGAGCACCGGAGAGGCCAGGACGATCTGGTGGCAGTGCTCGGGCGACTCCGAAAGAAGGTTCTGCTCCCCGCCCAGGGTGACCCTCGTGGCCGTGACGAGCTCCTCGCGGATCGCGTCGAGGGGAGGGTTGGTCACCTGGGCGAAGAGCTGGGAGAAGTAGTCGAAGGGTGAGCGTGGCTGACGCGAGAGGACGGCCAGGGGGCTGTCCGATCCCATCGAGCCGATAGGCTCCTCGCCCACCTGGGCCATGTGTCGCACGATGAGGCGCAGGTCCTCCTCGGAGTAGCCGAAGGCCCGCTGCTGACGAACGACCGACGCGTGGTGAGGGGTGAGCATGTGGCGGGGCTCGAGGTCATCGAGGGAGACCTGGCGCGAGAGCCACTCCCCGTAGGGCTGACGGGTCGCCAGTCCCTGCTTGAGCTCTTCGTCCTCGACGATTCGCCCCTGCTCCAGGTCGACGAGGAAGACCCGGCCCGGCTGGAGCCGGCCCTTGCGCACGACCCGCGCGGGGTCAATCGGCAGCACTCCCACCTCGGAGGCGAAGACCACGCGATCGTCGTCAGTCACCCAGTAGCGGGCCGGGCGCAGGCCGTTTCGGTCGAGAACCGCCCCGGCGACCCTCCCGTCACAGAAAGTGATCGACGCGGGCCCGTCCCAAGGCTCCATCAGGGCCGCGTGGTACCGGTAGAAGTCACGCCGGACCGGGTCCATGGACGTGGCCCGCTCCCACGCCTCGGGGATCATCATGAGCACCGCGTGCGGCAGGCTGCGCCCGCCGTGGACCAGGATCTCAACCACCTCGTCGAAACTGGCCGAGTCGCTCATCCCCTCGCTGAGGATGGGGGTGAGGTCGCTCACCGGGCGCGGCAGCAGGTCACTCGAGAGGGTCGACTCACGGGCGGTGATCCAGTTGCGGTTGCCGCGCACGGTGTTGATCTCGCCGTTGTGAGCGATGAACCGGAACGGCTGGGCCAACTCCCAACGGGGAAGGACGTTGGTGGAGAACCGGCTGTGGACGACCGCTACGGCCGACGTGGTCCGTTCGTCGCTCAGGTCGGCGAAGTAGTGGCGCAGCTGGGGGGCTGTCAGCATCCCCTTGTAGATCACCACGCGGCTGCTCGCCGAGGATGCGTAGAGACCGAGGTCCCGCTCGGCGGTCTTGCGGGCGCAGAAGAGCGCCCGCTCCAGCTCATCGGGCGCCAGCGCGCTCACCGGGGCCGCAAAGTGCAGCCAGAAGGCCGGCTCGCTGGCCGCCGAGGTGGCCCCGAGGAGGCTGGCGTCGGTCTCCACCCGGTGCCAGGCCACCGTTCGCAGTCCCGCCGCCAGCAGGTGGGGCTCGAGGGCGGAGCGCAGCTCCGAGGGGTCGGCGAGGCGGTCGGCCATCCAGTGGATGACCCCGTACTCACCCACGGGAGGCAGTTCCCCGTGGCACTGGGCTCGATAGAGGGCGTCGGGGATCTGGAGGAGAATGCCCGCCCCGTCACCGGAGTCGGGGTCGGCCCCCACGGCGCCACGGTGCTCCAGGTTCTCGAGGATCGTCAACGCGTCGTCGACCGTGGCGTGAGTCGGGGTCCCCGTGAGGTCGGCCACCATCCCGACACCGCACGCGTCGTGCTCGAAGGAGGGGTCGTAGAGGCTCCGGTCCATGGCGTCGTCCGTGGGGCAACGCTGACCCGCACTCACTATAGCCAGACGAGGGCGCCGCTCCCCTCGCCCTACGCTGGAGCGGTGAGCGATCGGCCTTCGACGTTGGTGGTCGGCGCGGGCGTCATCGGACTCGCCAGTGCCTTCCAGCTGGCGCGCGCGGGTGCATCGGTCACCCTCTTCGATCCCCAGCCGGCCGGCGGTGCGACCCACGCGGCCGCTGGCATGCTCGCTCCCTCCGCCGAGGTGGCACCGGGTGAACGGGACAACTACGAGATCCAGCGCGGGGCCATGGCCGCTTGGCAGGAGTTGTCCGATGAACTCGATCAGGTCGGTGCGGGGCCTGTGGCGCTGCACCGGGTGGGCACCCTCCTCGTCGGATGGGACGCCAGTGATCGCCGGGCACTCTCGCAGTTCCTCGGCGTCGCTGACGAGTTCGGAGTGGCCCACCGACACGTGACCCGTGCCGAGGAGCCGGAGATCTTCCGGGGTCTGTCCGACCGCGTGAGTGACGGTGAGGTGATGGTCGACGACGGCTGGCTGGAGCCGGACCAGGCGACCTCCACTCTGCGCCGGGGACTCGACGCCGTCGGGGTGCGACTCGAGGAGACCCTGATCGACGCGGTCGGCGAGGCCGACGGCGCGGTCTTCGCACGCGCGGGAGAGCGCGAGTGGCGCGGCGAGCGCGGACTTCTCGCCACGGGGGCCCTCCCTCCCCCGCAGGGTCTTCCGCGCTCCGCCCATCAGATCCGACCGGTGCGCGGCATCACCACCCAGGTCGAGGGGCTCGACCGGGCGGGACTGCCAATGGTGCGTGCGCTGGTGCGCGGTCGCCACTTCTACCTCGTGGGTCGTGACGGTGGTCGCTGCGTCATGGGCGCCTCCGCCGAGGAGCGCCGCGACGCCGTGGTCGAGGTCGGAGAGCTCTCTCGCCAGTTGCGCGACGCACTCGAGATTGTTCCGGCTCTCGAAGGGGCTCGGGTCGTCGAGACCCGCGTCGGGCTGCGCCCCGCGAGCGAGGACGGACGCCCCTTCTTCGAGCCCCTGGGCCGGCACTGGGCCTGGAGCGCCGGCCACTACCGTCACGGCGTGACCTTGGCACCCTGGGCCGCTCAGCGCGCACTCGACTGGATGCGCGCATGATCACCCTGAACGGCGCGCCCTTCGACGCTGCGGGACAGCGGGTGGCCGAGTTGGTGCAGTCCCTCGGCGTGGGTCCCGCCGGCGTCGCGGTGGCACTCAACGGCGAGATCGTGCCGCGCTCAGCGTGGGCGAGCACGATGGTCCCCGAGGGCAGCAGGGTCGAGATCGTGACGGCGATGGCGGGAGGTTGAGATGGCAACGACGGAGGAACTGCTCGAGGCTCTGGATCGTCGGATCCTCGAGGCCTTGGCGGCGAAGGCCACGGGCGAGACGATCGCCTACCTGATGGAGGCGCGCGCCTGGCTGACCCATCCTGACCAGGCACACGGGGCCAGTCGTCCGGCCGGCTAGTCACGAGTCCCTCCGCGACGCGAGTAGCATGGGGACCCCACGGGCTGTGGCTTAGTTTGGTCTAGAGCGCTCGGCTGGGGGCCGAGAGATCGGGAGTTCGAATCTCCCCAGCCCGACCAAGTTGACTGATTCAGGTCACCCGACTTCGCCGCGTCATCAGGAACGTCGACGAGTCAGACCCACCCAGTGTCACGAAGTGCTGCCCGTCGAGCGAGAGGGCGCCCGCCGTCCCCGGGGCCGATGGCGCCAGCACGAGGCTGCCGACCGGGACTACGTGACGCAGGGGTCCAGGCCCGGGGCGCCAACGGGTCGGGCCGAGGCCTAGACCGAGAGCCCCAACGAGGCCGCCGCCTCGCGCAACGCCGGGCGGGCCCGGGGGTCGGCCGCCTCCTCGATGAGGAGGCGAGCCTGGGCTCGCTGGCTTCGTCCGAAGATCCGAGCGAGGCCGTGCTCGGTGGCGATCACCGAGTGTTGGAAGGAGCAGGCGGCCACGTCGAGGCGGGGCTCGATCGTCGAAGTCGCGGACTTGTCGTGCCAACTGCGTAGAGCGATCACGGCCTGGCCCCCGGGAGAGCGCAGTGCGCCCGACACGAAGTCTGGCTGTCCTCCGAACCCGGAGTAGATGCGGCCGCGCACGTAGCTGGCGTTGGACTGAGCGAACAGGTCCACTTCCAAAGCGGTGTTCACCGAGAGCATCGCCGGTTGGCGAGCGATGCGCGACGGATCGTTGACCCGCTCGGTACGGAGCATGCGGAGTCGAGCGTTCGCGCCAGCCCACTCATAGAACTCCTGGCTGCCGAAGAGAAAGGAGGCGACAATCTCGCGTTCTACGTCGAGAGAGCCCGCTCGCTCCAAGGCCATGACCCCGTCGCTCACCATCTCGGACCACACGCCCAGGCGCCGACGAGAACCCAGTTGGGCCAGAGTCGCGTCAGGAACCAACCCGATGCCGGCCTGCAGCGTCGCCCCCTCCTCGCAGAGTGAGGCCACCCTCTCGGCGATGGCCAGGGCCACGTCGTCAGGCGGACGGGAGGCCGGCGAAGGCAGGGACTCGTCACACTCGACAGCCAGGTCCACCCAGTCGAGCGGCAACTCGCCGTCGCCTCGCGTGTAGGGCATCTGGGGATTGATCTGGGCGATGACGAGCCCGCCTCGAGCCCTCACCTGCTCGATCGCCGCCGGCAGAATGTTGACCTCGATGCCGAGCGAGACCCTCCCCCCGCGGGGCGCGGACGTTTGGACGAGGACCACGTCGGGGATGCGCAGCGTCTCGAAGAGCCGTGGGACGAGCGACAGTCGCATCGGCAGGTAGTCGCACCGCTCATCACCGCGAGCACCCGGCCCGAGGAAGGGCGACTCGGTGATGAAACCCTCCCGACGGGGCCAACCCTGCTGGGGGTTCAAGATGAACGCTCGCACCCGCTCCACGGATCGATCGAGGGCTTGGACGAGTTGCCAGGGGGTCGCGAAGTTGCCTCCGACCACGACCCGAGGCTCTTCGGCGGCGACGGCCCCCAGGGCGCTCTCCACCGCGGCGATGTCGACGGTCTGCATCCCCCTCCCTAGCCGTCGCGTCGGGCGCGCTCGGGCCCACGGCGCAGGCTAGGCGACGGACCCCGGTGAACCGGGTCCGCCGCTTCGAGCACCTCGCGCCACTCGGCACGGGCGATGGCCTCGCGCGCAGCGTCCACGGCGTCGGGGTTGACCGAGACCGACGTGATGCCCCGGCGCACGAGATGCTCGGCGAACTCCGGGTTGTTAGAAGGCGCCTGGCCGCACAGGGAGGAGGTGATGCCCACCGCGTGACTCGCGTCGATGACGCGGTCGATGGCGTCGAGGACGGCCCCGTCGCTCTCGTCGAAGAGCTCGGCGCAGATCTCCGAGTCCCGATCCACGCCAAGAGTGAGCTGGGTCAGGTCATTCGAGCCGATCGACACGCCCCTCACGCCCATGGCGGCGTACTCGGGGATGCGGTAGGCCACCGAGGGGACCTCGGCCATGACCCAGACCGGCAAGCGGCGTCCGGCGGGACTCGCTTCGACCAGGTCGAGACAGGACCGCAGCTCCCACGCCGTTCGCACGAAGGGGATCATCAGGGTCAGGTTGCCGGACTCCGCGGCCACCCGGGACAGGACCTCGAGCTCGAGGCGGAACACCTCCGGGTCGCGCACGTAGCGGTAGCACCCCCGGTAGCCGATCATGGGGTTCTGCTCGACCGGCTCGAAGCGCTCGCCGCCTTCCAACTTCGCGAACTCGTTGGAGCGGAAGTCGATGCTCCGATAGACGACCGGTCGAGGCGCGAAAGCCCGGGTGATCGTGAGCAGCGACTCGGTCATCGCGTCGACGAAGCGCTTCTCCTCACCTCGCTCGACGAGCAGGCGCGGGTGGACCCCGCCCAGGGCGTCGGTGACCATGAACTCGGCTCGCAGCAATCCCACCCCGTCGACGTCGAGAGACGCCACCTGGGCGGCGTGCTCGGCGAAGGCCAGGTTGACGTACAACTTCGTCGCCAGAGGGTTCTGAGGGGATCCACGGTGTGCGGGCTCCGGCGTGCCGTTCTCACGGGGTCCGGTCTCACGGGTCAGGGCCGCCACGACGTCGCCGAGGTACACAGCGCCCGCGGCGCCGTCGACGGTGACGACCTCGCCGTCACGCAGCTGGGTCGTGGCCGTGCGGGCACCCACCACGCACGGGACGCCGAGCTCGCGCGACACGATGGCCGCGTGGCAGGTGATGCCGCCGCCGTCGGTGACGAGAGCCGAGGCCCGGCGCATCGTGGGGACCCAGTCGGGGCTGGTCATCGCCGCGACCAAGACCTCGCCGTCGAGGAAGTCGACACCCTGATCAGGGGAGGTGAGGATGCGCACGCGACCCGCCGCCCGTCCCGAGGAGGCAGCCATCCCCTGGAGAATTGCCGTCGGTGCCCGCGCCCCCGACTCCTGGGCCTGGGTCTGGGCCAGGGTCGTGATCGGACGGCTCTGCACGAGATAGTGCTGACCGTCGGCCAGAGCCCATTCGGTGTCTTGGGGCGCGCCGTAGTGTCGCTCGACCTCCAGGCCCAATCTGGCGAGGTCCAGCACCTCCTCGTCACTGAGGACGCGAGCGCCGCTCTGGGCGGCATCGAGGTCGACCCGTCGGTCGCCACCACCCTCCTCACGGTAGAGGGCGAAGCCCTTGTGCCCGATGCGCACGCTGCGCAGGCGAGGACCGTCCTTGTCGACGACGTACGTGTCGGGTTCCACCTCCCCGCTCACGACCACCTCCCCCTGTCCGAAGGCGGCCTCGATGACCACCACGCCGGTGTCGCCCGAAGAGGGGTCGGCGGTGAACATCACGCCCGAGCGCTCCGAGGGGATCATCTCCTGGACGATCACGGCCATCGCCGGCACCTCGAGGACGCCCTGGGTCGCGCGGTAGGCGATCACCCTCTCGCCATAGAGCGAGGCCCAGCAGTCGACGAGGCGGGCCAGCAACTGCTGGTCGCCGATCACGTTGGTGAAGGTCGCATTCATCCCCGCGAAGGAGGTGTCCCCGGCGTCCTCACTCGTCCCCGAGGAACGCACCGCTACGACCACGTTGTCGCCGAGCTTGTGGTAGGCCGCAAGGACGCTCTGGGCGAGCGCGTCGGGAAGGGCCAGGCCCTTGAGACTCGTCTGGGCGGCGCGGGCGGCCTCGGCGAGTGCGGAGGGCTCCCCGGACCCACTCACGGCGACAGCGGCGGCGAGGCTGTCGCCCACCCCTCCACTCTCCACGGCGAAGCGGTAGGCGTCGGCAGTGATGACGAAGCCCGGCGGGACGGGTAGTCCCACGCTCGTCATCTCTCCGAGATTGGCCCCTTTGCCTCCGGCCTGGTCGGCGTCGCTCACGCGGATGTCGGCGAACCACTTGAGGAGCTCCATGGAGCCTCCCTCGCTGGTGTCCCACC
>CAYUZO010000031.1:0-24084 GCA_964449735.1 uncultured Ferrimicrobium sp. | reverse complement strand
AGTGTAAAGAAAGTCCCGGAGCGGTTTTGTCAACCAACTCCCGGACTCTCACATCACCGTCGTAGGGCCGGTGGGGATCGAACCCACGACCGAGGGATTATGAGTCCCCTGCTCTGACCACTGAGCTACGGCCCTGCACGCCGCGAACAGGGCGACGGTACCCTCGATGGTAACCACGCGACCGGCGACGACCGAACCGTGAGAACGGGGGAACCATGACGACCTTGAAGAACCGACCCGCCACGGCGCTGCTGGTCATCGACGTGCAGAACGCGGTCGTGGAGGGGGCACCGCGGCGCGACGAGGTGGTGTCGACGATCGCGGGACTGGTGGAGCGCGCGCGCCGCGAGGGGGTCTCCGTCGTGTGGGTCCAGCACCACGACGAGGGCCTCGTGCGCGACAGCGACGGGTGGCAGTACGTGCCTGAGCTGGCCCGATCGGAGGGCGAGCCGCTGATCCACAAGAGCTTTGGTGACTCCTTCGAGGCGACCGACCTCGAGCAGGTCCTCGCCGAGCGGGGCGTCGGACGGCTGTTCGTCACCGGTGCCCAGACCGACGCCTGCATCCGCTCGACGATCCACGGTGCCTTCGTGCGCGGCTACGACACCTTCCTCGTGGCCGACGCCCACACCACCGAGGACCTCACCGAATGGGGGGCACCCCCGCCCGAGCAGGTGATCGCCCACACCAACCTCTACTGGTCCCAGCAGGACGCACCCGGTCGTGAGGCAGGAACGCTCGAGAGCACCGAGGTGGACTTCGCCACGTCGAGGGGCTAAAGAGCTCCCAGAGCAGGACTCGAACCTGCAACCTAGCGGTTAACAGCCGCTTGCTCTGCCAATTGAGCTATCTGGGAAGGCAGGAAAACACTAGCACCGCACCCTCTGGCTACTGACTGGCGAGCCACTCCTCGAGTCGGGCCGCGGAGGGGCTCGCCTGGACCGCGCGCCGGCACCGCTCCAGGCGCTTGGCCATCGCCTGGCGACTGATGCCGCGCTCGGCAGCGAGCTCGGTCATCGACATGGTGTGGAAGGTGTGCTGCCAGAACGCGTCGAAGTCCTCACCGGTGAGCCGCTTGAGCTCCTCGATGACCCACGCCGGCGCGCTCGCGGGATTCGAGCGGGCGCGCAACTCCACGCTCTCATCGAAGGTCGTGGCCTCGTAGCGGCGGGCTTGGAGGTCCCGACTGATCTGCATCGTCTCTCTCGCCCTGGCGAGGTCGACCCCGAGCGCCGCGGCCACCTCCGCGACGCTCAACTCGCGCTGGGGCGAGGCGCGCTGCGCCTTCTGGAAGGCCAGCACGCGTCGCATCTCGGTGTCGCTGAGACCCGACTGCTGCTGGACGGCCTGGTTCACCAGCTTGGCGATCCAGTAGTTCGCGTAGGTCGAGAAGCGCGCGCCCTTCGAGGGGTCGAAGCGCTTGAGGGCGTTGACGAGACCTTCGATGCCCGCCGCCTCGAGCTCCTCATTCCCGAAGCGGTAGCCCCGCTCCACGACGCGCGCGCGCACCAGCCCGCAGGTCGCGCGCAGCAGGAGCGACTCGGCCTCCTGGCCGGCCTGGCGGGCCCGCTGGAGACGGTGGCGCTCCCCGGGGGCGAGCGAGCCCTCCGCCAGGCGGGACTCCGCCTCGCGACCGGCGGTGATGAGGGGATAGAGGGCGCGCTCCTCGTCGATGGCGAGCGGGGCCACCATCGTGAGCCCACCGATGACCCCCCGTGCACTCACGACGCGGCCCAGCGCCCGACGAGCCACTCGCGAAGGTCCTCCTCGGCACTCGCCGCCTCAGGTCCGAGCGAACCGAGAGCCTCCAGGCGCTCCTTCACGTCGCGCACCGTCGCCAGCGCCTCGTCTGGCCCGATCTCTCCGGCGCGCAGCTGGCGCTCCACCTCTCGCAGCTCGCGCGGCGCCGCCGAGCGCAGGAGCTGGGCCACGACGGCGCCGACGTCGAGCTCGGCGTCGAGCTCGGGCTCGGTGACGGCGATCTCACTGAGCAGGGCGGCGGCTCCGTCCTCGCCGCGCGCGCCGAGCGAGGCGACGGCCTCGGTGAGAGAGCCGCTCGCCACCAGCGCGGCGAACACGGCCCGCTGGTCCTCGTCGACGAAGAGGGCCTCGTGCAGGCGCCCCTCGACCTCCCGGGGCCGATTCAGTCGCAGGCGCAGGGCCTCGACTCCGGGTCGCGGCGTCGTGGAGAGGGCCCGGGCGCGACCCTCGCGCGCGGGGGCCCGAGGCGCCGGAGCACCGAACTGGCCCGCGGCGAGTCGGGTGCGCAGCACGGTCGGCTCGAGCCTGAGGCGGTCGGCCACCTCCATGACGTACTGGTCGCGCACCAGCTCACTGGGGTGCTCGGCGAGGACCGCCAGGGCGGCCTCGGCGGCCCGGGCGCGCCCCTCGGCGGTCGCCAGGTTCGCGCCCTCGAGGGCTCGCTCCAGCCGGAAGGCGAGGAAGGGGACGGCCCCACTGACGGCCAGGCGCAGCGCCTCGGGGTCGCGCTGGGCGAGCTCGGCGGGGTCGAGGCCGCCGGGCAGGCGGGCGACGAAGACGTCGACCTCGTGTTGGCGCTCCCACTGGTACACCGAGGCCGCCGCACTCTGGCCCGCGGCGTCGGCGTCGTAGGCGAGGACGACCCGCTTGGCGAAGTTGCGCATCGCCCGGAAGTGCTCCTCGCCGAGGGCCGTGCCGCAGGTGGCCACCGCCCGGGGCAGGCCCGCGGCGAAGAAGGCGATGACGTCGGTGTAGCCCTCGCACACGACGATCTCGCCGCTGGCGATCACGTCCTCCTTGGCCCAGTTGAGCCCGTAGAGGGTGCGGCGCTTGGAGTAGATCGGCGTCTCGGGCGAGTTCTTGTACTTCGCCTCGACCCGCCCGTCGGCGCGCGGGCTCGCGCCGGGCAGGATCCGCCCGCCCACCGCGATCGGCCGACCGCCCGGGTCGAAGATCGGAAAGACCACCCGCGCGCGCAGGAAGTCCTGTCGCCGCTGGGCCGAGTTGACGAAGCCGAGGCCCGTCCCCTCTAAGACCTTGGCCGACAGGTCGAGGCCCCGGCTCAGGGCGTCCCAGTCGTCGGGCGCCCAGCCGAGCGAGAAGCGCCGGGCCATCTCCCCGGTGATGCCCCGCGAGCGCAGGTAGTCCCGGGCCGCCCGGGCGTCTGGTGCGTGGAGGAGCCTCTCGTGGTACCAGGTCACGGCCCGCTCCATGGCCTCGAGGAGCACCTGGCGCTCCCGGCGGCGGGCCCCCTGCTGGGCGTCCTCGTGCAGCTCGATGCCGGCCCGATCGGCCAGCAGGCGGACCGCGTCGAGGAAGTCGAGGTGCTGGGTCTCGCGCACGAAGGTGATGGCGTCACCGGACTTCTGGCACCCGAAGCAGTGGTACCAACCCTCCTCGGCGTTGACCGAGAAGCTGGGCGTCTTCTCGGTGTGGAAGGGGCACAGCCCCGACCAGCGTCGCCCCACCTTGCGCAGCGCGACGTGCTCGCCGATCAGGGCCACCAGGTCAGTGGCCGAGCGGACCTGGGCGATCTCGCTCTCCTCCAGGGCCATGGTGAGACGGTAGCCCCCCGGCCCGTTCGCCCGTCACGGGCGCTCCCTAGACTTCCCGCCATGTCTGAGTACGCCGTGGAGACCGAAGGACTGGTGCGCACCTTCCGCAAGGGGGAGGTCCGAGCCCTCGACGGGGTCTCCCTGCGCGTCCCCACCGGGAAGGTCTTCGGGCTGCTCGGTCCCAACGGATCGGGCAAGACCACCATCGTGCGCATCCTCTCGACGATCCTGCGCCCGACCGAGGGCCGGGCGGTCGTCAACGGCTTCGACGTGACCCGCCAGCCCGACGAGGTGCGTCGCTCCATCGGCCTCGCCGGCCAGTACGCGACCGTCGACGAGAACCTGACGGGCCTCGAAAACCTACGCATGATCGGCCGCCTCAACCACCTCGAGCGCCGCTACGTCGACCAGCGCGCCGAAGAGCTGCTCGCAGAGTTCGGCCTCACCGACGCGATGAGCCGGATCGCCAAGACCTACTCGGGGGGCATGCGTCGACGCCTGGACCTGGCTGCCTCGCTCGTGGCGAACCCGCCCCTGCTCTTCCTCGACGAGCCGACCACCGGCCTCGACCCCCAGAGCCGCCAGGACCTGTGGTCGATCATCGAGGGCCTCGTCGAGCGCGGGGTCACCGTCCTGCTGACGACCCAGTACCTCGAGGAGGCCGATCGACTTGCCTCCCAGCTCGTCGTGCTCGACCACGGGCGCATCATCGCCGAGGGCACCTCGGCCCAGCTGAAGGAGCGCCTCGGCGCCACCGTG
This sequence comes from uncultured Ferrimicrobium sp., assembly GCA_964449735.1. GTDB lineage: Bacteria > Actinomycetota > Acidimicrobiia > Acidimicrobiales > RAAP-2 > RAAP-2. The sequence continues at coordinate 19,789 of CAYUZO010000031.1, read as the reverse complement.
CTCTCGCTCGCTTTCGACAGCGTCGAGAGCGCCCACCGGGCGCTCGAGGTCGTGGCGGCCATCGGCTCGGCCAGCGCGACGATCGAGGGCACGGTCATCGACCTGCCGGTCGACGGCGGGGCCGCGGCCGCCGCCGAGGCGCTGCGTCGTCTCGACGGGTCCGGTCTCGCGCCGACCGGGCTCACCCTGCGCGAGCCGAGCCTCGATGACGTCTTCTTGCACCTCACCGGCCACCGCGCCGAAGCCGAGTCCCCCACGGAGGCCCGATGAGCGACCAGACCCTGATCCCGCGCGCCCAGCGCACCTCCCTCGGGTGGGTGGTGAGTGACGTGCTGACCATCGCGCGGCGCAACCTGATGGCCCTGTTTCGCATCCCGGTCGCCATCGTCTTCTCGATCCTCCAGCCGATCATGTTCGTGCTGCTGTTCCGTTTCGTCTTCGGTCGCGCCATCCCGGTGAAGGGCTCCACCTACGTCAACTTCCTGATCCCCGGGATCCTCGTGCAGACCGTGATCTTCGGCGCCGTCGGCACCACGATCGGCATGGCCGAGGACCTCCAGCGGGGCCTCATCGAGCGCTTCCGCGCCCTGCCGATGGCTCGCATGGCGGTCCTGGCCGGCCGGACGGTCTCGGACCTCGCCCGCAACGTGCTGATCCTCGTCATCATCACGGGCGTGGGCTTCCTCGTCGGCTTCCGTCCCAGCGGAGGGGTCCTCGCCTACATCGCGGCGAGCCTCTTGATGCTGCTCTTCGCGTACTGCCTGTCGTGGGGCTTCGCCTTCGTGGGCCTCGCGGCCCCGAACTCCGAGACGGCCCAGGCGATGACCTTCCCGCTGATCTTCCCGCTCACCTTCGCCTCGGGCATCTTCGTGCCGATCGCGAAGTTGCCCGGTTGGCTGCAGGGCTTTGCCACCTACCAGCCGGTGAGCCAGGTGACGGCCGCGGTGCGCGGCCTGATGCTGCACCAGCCCTACGGAATCGCGATCTGGACGACGCTGGCCTGGAGCGCGGGGGCGCTGCTCTTCCTCGCACCCCTCGCGGTGGCGCGCTTCCGGCGCGCCGCCTGATGGGGGCCCTCGGCGCCGAGGAGCTCCAGGAGATCCTGCGACAGTCCTTCCCCGACGAGGCCCTGCCCGTCGTGGAGGAGGTGACCGAGGACGGTGTCGTCCTGACCCAGGCGATGCAGGAGCGCCACGGGCGACCGGGGGGCACCCTCTCGGGCCCGGCGATGATGATGCTCGCCGACACCGCGGCCTGGGTCGCCCTGATGGCCGAGGTCGGACCGCAGCTCTTGGCGGTGACCACCAGCCTGCACATCGACTTCCTGCGCAAGCCCGCCATCGCCGCGCTCGTCGCCCGCGCCCATCGCCTGAAGGTGGGTCAGCGACTCGGCGTCGTCGCGGTCGCGATCACCTCGGCGGCCGACGGCGCCCTGGTGGCCCAGGCCCAGGTGACCTACTCCCTGCCACCTCGATCCTGAGCGTGACCGAGACGCTCCCCCGCCCGCTCACCCGCTCCCTGACGACGGTGATCGCCGTCGCCGTGGGCGTGATCGTCGCCGACCTCTACTACCTCCAGCCGCTGCTGCACCAGATCCAAGGGCAGTTCCACCTGAGCGCCTCGAGCGCCTCGTTGCTCATGACCCTCGTCCAGGGGGGCTACGCCCTCGGCCTGGTGCTCCTGGCGCCCCTCGGCGACGTCGCGCGGCGACGGCGTCTGATCGCCTCGCTCTACCTGGTGGCGGCGATCGTGGTGGGGTCCTGCGCCCTGGCCCCCACCTACGCGGCGCTCGCCGCACTCACCCTGCTCGTCGGCGCCGCGAGCGCCGCCAGTCAGCTGCTCATCCCCTTCGCCGCGGACCTGGCGCCCGACGGCGAGCGAGGGCGCACCATCGCCAAGGTGATGACCGGACTGCTCTCGGGAGTCCTCCTCTCGCGCACGGCCTCGGGCCTGGTGGCCCAGGCCGCCGGCTGGCGGGCGGTGTTCGTCTCGGCGGCCGTGGCCCTCGCGCTGCTCGCCGCGGTCCTCAGCCGGGTCCTGCCCGAAGAGGCGCCCCGGCCCCACGTCCCCTACGGCCGCCTGGTGCTCGGCGCGGTGAGCCTGCTCGCCAGCGAGTCGCGCCTGCGCCGGCGGGCCTGGTTCGGGGCCCTCGTCTTCGCCTCGATCAACATGGTCTGGACGGTGCTCACCTTCCACCTCTCGGCGGCGCCCTTCTCCTTCTCCAAGGCCGTCATCGGGCTCTTCGGGCTCTTCGGGATGGCCGGGATGCTGGCGGCCAACGTGGCCGGCCACCACGCCGACCGCCAACGGGCCCACCACACGACGGTGGTGGCGGCCGGGCTGATGATCCTGGCCTTCGCGGTGCTCGGCCTCGGACAGGGGTCGGTGATCGCCCTGGGGGCCGGACTGATCGTGCTCGACGCGGGGATGCAGGGCATGCAGGTGACCAACCAGTCGATCATCTACTCGATCTCCTCGGAGGCCCGCAGCCGGATGAACTCCGCCTACATGCTCTGCTGCTTCGTCGGCGCCGCCTCGGGCACCGCCCTCGGGGGCCAGGTCTACGACCACTTCGGCTGGAGCGGGGACATGTGGGTCGGCGCGGGGCTCGGACTGCTGCTACTCGCTCCGGCCATCGCCCAGTGGCGCTCGGCTCAGCGGGCCTGACGGCGCGCCAGGGTGCCACGCACCCGCATGCCCACCTCGACCCGACCATCCACGCAGAGCGGCGCGACCTGGGAGGAGATCTCGTCGAGCAGCGTCGCCCGGCGCTCGGGGCTGAGGGCGATGGCGGCTGAGTAGGTCGCCATCAGCTCGCGCAGTTGGTCGAGGTCGCGCGTCCAGCTCCACGCCAGGTCGAGCGCGGTGACGTCCTCGAAGGGCCCGGCCGAGAGGTCCTCGGCGGCCTCGTGGGCCCGACGGCCGGCGGGGACCTCCTCGGCCTCGCGCAGGGTCATCAGCACCTCGCTCGCGCGCTGGCGGCGGTCGAGCCCGTTGCCGAGCACCACGACCCGTCCCCCGTCGCGCAGCACGCGGGCGATCTCGAGGGTGGCCGCCGGCTGGGCGAACCAGTGCCAGGCCGACGACACGCTCACCAGGTCCACCGAGGCGTCGGGCAGTTCGATGGCCGCGGCGAGGGCCGCCGGCGGGTCGGGCCGGGCCCGGTCGTAGAGAGCCGCGACGGTGCCGAAGGAGTTGGCCCGCTCCACCTAGTCGGCCATCGCGGCGCCCAGGTGGGCGACCAGCTCGGTCAGGGGCACGCGCACCTGGGCGGTGCTGTCGCGCTCGCGCACGGTCACGGCGCCGTCCTCGAGCGAGTCGAAGTCCACCGTCACGCAGTAGGGGGTGCCGATCTCGTCCTGGCGCCGGTAGCGCCGCCCGATCGACTGGGTCACGTCGAAGTCGCACTGGTAGCGCGGGCGCAGCCGGGCCAGCACGTCGCGACAGATCCCCTCGAGCTCGGGCTTCTTCGACAGGGGCAGCACCGCCACCTGGTAGGGCGCCAGGCGCCAATCGAGGCGCAGGACGGCGCGGGTCTCGCCCTCGACGACGTCCTCGTGGTACGCGGCCAGCAGGAAGGCCATCATCGCCCTCGTGGCGCCGGCCGCGGGCTCGATCACGTAGGGGACGTAGCGCTCGTTGGCCGCCTGGTCGAAGTACTCGAGGCGCACGCCCGAGGCCTGGGCGTGCTGGGTGAGGTCGTAGTCGCCGCGGTTGGCGATGCCCTCGAGCTCGTCCCAGCCCCAGGGGTAGAGGAACTCGACGTCGGTGGTGCCGCGCGAGTAGTGCGAGAGGTCCGCGAGGGCGTGCTCGTGCAGACGCAGCATCCCCTCGGGGATCCCGAGGTCCAGGTACCACCGGTAGCGCTCGGCGATCCAGTAGCGGTGCCACTCGGGGGCCTCGCTCGGCGGGACGAAGAACTCCATCTCCATCTGCTCGAACTCCCGGGTCCGAAAGACGAAGTTCTGGGGGGTGATCTCGTTGCGGAAGGACTTGCCGATCTGGGCGATCCCGAAGGGGGGCTTGCGCCGGGTGGTCGCCAGCACGTTGGCGAAGTTGGTGAACATCCCCTGGGCCGTCTCGGGGCGCAGGTAGGCGGTGGCCCCCTCGCCCTCGACCGGGCCAGCCTGGGTCTTGAACATCAGGTTGAAGGCCCGCGCCTCGGTGAACTCGGTGCCCCCGCAGTTCGGGCAGACCCCGTCGATCTTGTCCTCGCGCCAGCGCTCCTTGCAGCGCAGGCAGTCCACCAGCGGATCGGTGAAGGTCTCGAGGTGACCCGAGGCCGCCCAGACGGCCGGGGGGCCGAGGATGGCGGCGTCGAGGCCCACCACGTCGTCGCGCAACTGGACCAGCGAGCGCCACCACTGGTTCTTCACGTTGCGCAGCATGTTGACCCCGAGGGGGCCGTAGTCGTAGGTCGAGCGGAAGCCGCCGTAGATCTCGGCCGAGGGGAAGATGAAGCCCCGGCGCTTGGCCAAGTTGGTGACCTTGTCGAGCAGGTCGGCGGCGAGCTCAGGCGCGTCAGGCATCGGCCCAGGCTACCGGACTACCCCGCGCTCCTCAGCCGGACGATCACCTGGTTCGCGAGCAGGCGACCCTGGGGCGCCAGGCGCACGCGACCCTGGTCGACCTCGACGAGGTGGGCGATCTCCTCGAGCGAGTCGAAGGCCTCGACGGGCACGCCCGTCGTCGTGCGCAGCGCCAGGCTCTCGCGCTCGAAGGCCCGCGTCGCCTCGTCGAGTCGCTCCTCGCCCCCGAGCACGCTCTCGCCGCGCTCGAGCAGGCTGAGGTAGCGGTCGGGGGTGCGCACGTTCCACCAGCGCCGCCCGCCCTCGTGGGAGTGGGCGGCCGAGCCGAAGCCCCGGTAGTCGCCCTGGTCCCAGTAGAGGTGGTTGTGGCGGCACTCGTGTCCCGGGCGGGCCCAGTTGGAGATCTCCTCGAAGTGGTAGCCCGCGGCCTCGAGCGTCGCGCCCACGAGGTCGTAGGCGTCGGCCGTGGCGTCCTCGTCGGGGTGGCGGCTCGGGTCCCGCCCGAGGGGAGTCGCCGCCTCGGCGGTGAGGGCGTAGACCGACAGGTGCGGCGGCGGCGTCGTCAGGCAGAGCAGGTCGGAGAGGGTGGCCGCGACCTCGGCGAGCCCCTCGGCCCGCGAGCCGATGATCAGGTCCATGTTCCAGGTGGCGAAGCCGGCCTCGGTGACGGCCGCGGCGACCTCTTCGTGGGCGTGGATCCCGTGGCGGCGCCCGAGGTCGGCCAGGACGGCGGCCTGGGTGGACTGGACGCCGAAGCTCATGCGGGTGACCCCGCCGCGGCGGTAGGCGAGCAGTCGCTCGAGGCTCGCGTCCTCGGGGTTGCACTCGACGGTGACCTCGGCGCCGGGGGCCAGCTCCAGGGCGTCGAGCACCTCGAGCAGCCAGGGTGCCGGCAGGCGCGAGGGGGTGCCCCCGCCGAAGAAGACCGAGGTCGCCGCGCCCATCCCCTCGGCCCGGGCCCGGCCCATCTCGACGAGCAGGGCGTCGACGTAGCGGCGCTGGAGGTGGTCGCGGTCGTCGTAGGTGGCGAAGGCGCAGTAGTCGCAGCGCCGGGCGCAGAAGGGCACGTGGACGTAGACGCCGAACTCGCTCATCGCGCCGCCCGAGCCTCAGCGAAGCGCGCCAGCGCCTCGGCGCGCTCTCTGGCCGCGTCGAGCATGGCCGGCGGGTAGCCCGGGCTCTCGAGCCCGGCCCCGCCGGGTCGCAGGCACTGGGGCGCGGGCGCCGCGCGCAGCTCGGCGACGTAGCGGCGCACGTACTCCCCCTCGGGGTCGAAGCGCTCGGCCTGGAGGGTCGGGTTGAAGACCCGGTGGAAGGGGGCGGCGTCGGTGCCGGTGCCGGCCGTCCACTGCCAGCCGTGCTGGTTGGAGGCGAGGTCGGCGTCCACCAGGCGGCGCAGGAACCACTGCGCGCCCCAGCGCCAGTCGAGGTGCAGGTGCTTCACTAAGAAGGAGGCGCACACCATCCTCACCCGGTTGTGCATCCAGCCCTCCTCGAGGAGTTGGCGCATCCCGGCGTCCACGAGGGGGAAGCCCGTCTCGCCGCGGGCCCAGAGCCCGAAGCGCTCACGGGCGGCTTCGTCGCGGTCGACGCGCAGCCCGTCGAGGGAGTCCTGCAGGTTGCGCCAGAGGGTGTCGGGCCGGTGGAAGAGGACGTCGGCGTAGAACTCGCGCCAGGCGACCTCGGAACGCAGCGTCGCGCGGCCCTCGCCGGGGCCCTCGAGGGCCGCCAGGACCTGGCGGGGGTGGATCGTGCCCCAGCGCAGGTGGGGGCTCAAGCGACTCGTGCGATCGAGATCGGGCCGGTCGCGGGTCTGTCCGTACTGCTCGACGCGCGTCGCCATCGCCGCGAGCAGGTCCCTCGCGGCGGCCTCGCCGGCTGCTGGCGGGCGGCTCGCCGGCCCCGCGGGCAGTCCCACGAGGAGCTCGGGCAGCTCGTCCTCGGGGGCCGACTCGACGGCGTCGGCGCCGAGCCCGCCGAGGCGGACCCAGTCGACCTCGGGGACGGGCAGCGGTCGGGGCAGGCCGGCGAGCGGCTCCCAGCCCCGGCGAAAGGCCCCGAAGACCTTGAAGGGGCGACCCTCGCCCGAGAGCACCGTCCCGGGGTCGACGACGTAGGGCGAGCCCACGAGGCGTAGCTCGACCCCTCTCTCGGCGAGGAGGCGGGCGACCTCTTCGTCCCGTCGCCGTCCGTAGGGGGCGAAGTCGGCGGTCGCCAGCACGACCCGGGCGCCGCACTCGCGCGCCACCTCGGCGAGGACCTCACCGGGCGCCCCTCGTCGCAGCACCAGCGCCCCACCCATCGACTCATCCAGAGAGCGCAGCGTCGCGGCGAGGTAGGCCCGCCGGGTGGGGCCGGCGCCCGCGAGGAGGCGGTCGTCGAGGACGAAGAGCCCGAGGACCGCCCCGCCACCCTCCCGAGCGGCGGCGAGGAGGGCAGGATGGTCGCCGAGGCGCAGGTCGCGCCGGAACCAGAGCAGGCAGGGAGCACTCACGAGAGGGCGCTCACCCTAGCGGGGGACCCTCGGCGAGGGGCGCGGTCGCCGCCCCGGCGCGCAGACGCCGCCCGAAGTGGGCCTCGATCGCCTCGTGGGCGAGGACCCTCACCTCGGCCGCGCCCACCGGCTCCCCCTCGCGCAGCGTCGCGCCGAGCCCCCCGCCGGCCAGTCGGCGCAGGAGAGCGAGGCCCTCGGCGCTGAGGGCCCGCCCCGAGCGGTGCTCGGCGCACAGGACGCCCCCGAGGGCGGCATCGAAGGCCACCACCTCGGCCCGCCCGCACAGGACGCAGCCCTCGAGCACCGGGGCCGACCCGTCGAGGGCCAGCAGGCGCAGGTAGAAGGCGGCGGGCACGAGGCCCGGGAAGTAGTGGGGCTCGTCAAGGGCGTCGAGGACCCGCACGGTGAGCTCGTAGAGGGACTCGTCGGCCTGGCCCTCCGCGGGAATCGCGTCGAGTGCCTCGACGACGGCGAAGCCCGCGGCCAGGCGGTCGTAGTCCCCCCGTAGGTGTCCGCGGTGGGCGAGGTGCTCGAGGTGGCGGGCCACGAAGAACTCCCCGCGAGTGGCCACCAGGTCGACGCGCACCTGGGCCAAGGGATCGAGGGCGGCGCCGAGACGGCTCGTGGCGCGCCGGGCGCCGCGCGCCACCACGCGGACCTTGGCGTGAGAGCGGGTCCACAGCACCGCGACCCGGTCGGCCTCGCCAGAGCGGAAGGTCCGCAGGACCACCGCGTCGTCGGCCAGCTCCCTCACGGCTGAGGGGGCTCCTCGCGGGGGGGCTCCTCAAAGCGCGGACGGCGCGGGGCGAGACCGAGGTAGCGCTGCAGCCAGACCCCGAGGGCCACGAGCACCGCCAGCACCAGGGGGATGGCGAGCGGGGCCACGAGCGAGCTGGCCCCGGCGAGCGCGATCGCCCAGAGCAGCACGTACGCCACGAGGGCCCCGAGCAGGACCGCCCGGGTCACCCTCACCGGTCGAGCCCCCCGAAGCGCCGGTCGCGGCTCTGGTACTCGAGGATCGCGTCGAAGAGGTGCTCGCGGCGAAAGTCCGGCCAGAGCACGTCGGTGAAGACGAGCTCGGAGTAGGCCATCTCCCAGAGCAGGAAGTTGGAGATCCGGTACTCCCCCGAGGTGCGCACGACGACGTCGGGGTCGGGCAGCTCGGGGTGGTAGAGCCGGCGGCGCAGGGCCTTCTCGTCGACCTCGCCCGCCGACAGTCCGTCCTCGACGAGGCGGCGCACCGCGTCGACGATCTCGGCCCGACCGCCGTAGTTGAAGGCGATGTTGAGGGTCATGCGCCGGTTGCGCGCGGTGAGGGTCGAGGCCTCGTCCATGCGCTTGAGGACCCCGCGCGGGACTCGCCAGTCCCGCCGGCCCGAGAAGGTGATCCGCACGCCCTGCTCGTGGAGCTCGTTCTGTCGGCGCTCGAGCAGGCCGCGGTTGAAGTTCATGAGGTAGCGCACCTCGTCGACCGGTCGACGCCAGTTCTCGGTGGAGAAGGCGTAGAGGGTGAGGACCTCGACCCCGGCCGACAGGGCGCCGTAGGTCGTGTCGACGAGGGCCTCCTCGCCGGCCCCGTGGCCCTCGGTGCGCGGCAGTCCCCGGCGCTGGGCCCAGCGGCCGTTGCCGTCCATCACGATGGCCACGTGCCGGGGCACCTGGGTGCGATCGAGGGCCGCCGGCAGGGGGACGGGGCGGGGGTCGGGCACGCGATGACCTTAGTTCGCGCCGCTTTTAGCCCCGAAGGCGCCCTAGGGTCCAAGGGTGCGCTCCTTCGACCCCGACGAGGACTCCGGCACGGGCGAGGGCCCCGGAGTCCAGCTGCGCGAGGACCTGGTGGCGATCGACGGGGAGAGCGCGCTTCGCCTGCTCGACGCGGTCACCGCCGACCTGCCCGGCGGTGGCGAGGTCCGCGAGGGCCAGCGCGCCATGACGAGCGCCGTCGCGCGCGCCTGGGCCAGTGACTCACACCTGATCGTCGAGGCGGGCACCGGGGTCGGCAAGTCGCTCGCCTACCTCGTGCCGGCCTCGCTCGTCGGCGAGCGGGTCGTGGTGGCGACCGCGACGAAGAACCTCCAGGACCAGCTCGCCGCCAAGGACGCCCCGCTCGTCGCGCGCCACCGCCCGGGGCTGCGGGTGGCGGTCCTGAAGGGCCGGGCCAGCTACCTCTGCCGGCTGCGGGCCCTCGCCAGCGCCGGCGGGGCCCAGTTCGAGCTCGAGACCGAGCCAGTCCCGCGCACCGTCGCCTCCCAGATGCGCCGGGTGCTGCGCTGGATGGACGAGACCGACTCCGGGGACCGCGACGACCTGCCCTTCGAGGTCGACGACCGGGCCTGGCGCTCGCTGTCGGTGACCCCCCAGGAGTGCCTCGGCCGCGGCCAGTGCCCCCAGGGCGGGAACTGCTTCGCCGAGCTGGCGCGCGACCGCGCCGCCGAGGCCGACGTGGTCGTCGTGAACACCCACCTCTACGCCGCCCACCTGGCCTCGGGGGCGATGCTCCTGCCGAGCCACCGCCACGTCGTCTTCGACGAGGCCCACGAGGTGCGCGACATCATGGCGGCGGCCCTCGGCACCTCGCTCACCGCCTCGCGGGTGCGGGCCCTCGCCGGGGTGGCACGGCCGCTGCTGGGTGCCGAGCGGCGCGAGCTCGGCGAGGAGGTCGCCGCGGTCGCCGAGCGCCTCGGCGCGGCCCTCGAGGCCCAGTGGGCGACCGGGCGGGTGCGCGGGCTCGACGAGGCGGTGGCCCGCGAGCTCGAGAGCGCCCGCGAGGTCCTCACCCGCCTGCTCGAGGGACTGCGCCCGGGCGAGGAGCGCGTCGACCTGGCGCGCCAGCGGGCTCTCGGCCCGGCGACCCACCTGCTCGGCGACCTCCAGCGACTCTCACGGGTCACCGAGGACGAGCTGGTCTTCCTCTCGCGGCGCGAGCGCGAGGTGGTCGTCGAGCTCTCCCTCGTCGAGGTGGCCGAGCGCCTGCGCGAGGAGCTCTTCAGCCAGGTGAGCGCGGTGCTCACGAGCGCCACCATCCCCGAGACCCTGCCGCGCGAGCTCGGTCTCGCCGACCAGCCCGTGGAGCGGGTGCCGAGCCCCTTCGACTACCGCGCCCACGGCCTGCTCTACGTGCCGGCCGGCTTCCCGGCGCGCAACGACCCGGCCGCCGAGCCCGCCATCGTCGAGGAGCTCGTCGCCCTGATCGAGGCGGCCGGGGGCCGGACCCTCGCCCTGTTCACCAACCGCGAGGTCATGCGCCGGGTCGCCGAGGCGGTCGGTGCGCGCGTCGCCACCCCCGTGCTGGTCCAGGGCGAGCTCAGCCGGGCCGCCACCTTGGCGGCCTTCACCCACGAGGCCGCGGCCTCCCTCTTCGCCGTCACCAGCTTCTGGCAGGGCGTCGACGTGCCCGGCCACTCCCTCTCGGTGGTGGCGATCGCTCGTCTGCCCTTCCAGGTGCCGGGCGACCCCCTCGCCGAGGCCCGCCGGGAGCGCTCCGAGCGGCCCTTCGTCGAGGTGGACCTGCCGCGCGCGGCGATGCTGCTGGCCCAAGGGGTCGGCCGCCTCATCCGCCGGGCCGAGGACCGCGGGGTCGTCGCCGTGCTCGACACTCGCCTCGCCGAGGCCTCCTACCGCTCCCGGCTCATGGCCAATCTGCCGCCGATGCGCCGGACCCGGCGGCGAGAGGAGGTCCTCAGCTTTCTCGAGGGACTCCGTTCCACCTGGTCAGAAGGGATGTAGGAGGGGCTCTCCGTAATTCTCTAGTATTTCACTAGACCTAGTTTGTTTACTAGGAGAAGTGAGGCCTCCCCCGTGCACCTCGATCTCGCCCTCATCCTCGGCAGCGCCGTCGTCGGACTGCTCGTCGGGCTCACGGGCATGGGCGGTGGCGCCCTCATGACCCCAATGCTCGTCCTGCTCTTCGGGGTGACGCCGTCGGCGGCGATTTCCTCGGACCTCGTGGCGGCCCTCTTCATGAAGCCCGCCGGCATCGCCCTGCACTGGCGGGCCCGCACCGTCCAGTCCGGCATCGTCGCCTACCTCAGCCTGGGCTCGGTGCCGGCGGCCTTCGCCGGCACCTGGGTGATGCACCTGCTCGGCGACGGCGCCGCCGAGGAGCGGGCCCTCCAGATGACCCTGGGGGCCGCCCTGGTGCTCGGAGCGGTCGCCATGCTCGGGCGCGCCGCGCTGACCCGCCACACCGTGCGCGCGCCCCGACCCCTCGTGGTGCGCCCCCTGCCGACGATCCTCGTGGGGGCGATCGGGGGCTTCATGGTGGGGCTCACCAGCGTCGGCGCGGGCTCGCTGGTGGTGGTGCTCCTGCTGATGCTCTACCCGGCGATCCGCAACGACCACCTGGTGGGCACCGACCTCGCCCAGTCGCTGCCCCTCACCGCGGCGGCGACGGCCGGCTCCCTGCTCTTCGGGCACGTCACCTTCTCGCTGACGACCTCGATCATCGTCGGCTCGGTGCCCGCGGTGCTCGTCGGGGCCTGGCTCTCCTCGCGCCACGCGAGCGACTGGCTGCGCCCGGTGATCACCGGGGTCGTCCTGCTGTCGGGGCTGAAGTACGTCGGGGTGCCCACGACGGCGCTCGGGGCCTGTGCGCTGCTCGTGGCCGCCGCCGTCACCCTCGTCGAGGTCCGCCGGCGCAGCCGCGTCGCGGCCGCGCTCGGCAGCTGAGGGCTAGTAGCCGAAGCGGTCGAGCATGTCCTCGCGGCGCTGCCAGTCCGGCTCGACGGCGACGCGCAGCTCGAGGTAGGTCCCCTCGGGCAGCTGGGCGCGCGCGGCGGTGCCGACCTCCTTGAGCACCTGGCCACCGCGGCCGATGACCATGCCCTTCTGGCTCTCGCGCTCGACGAGGATCTCGACGGTCACGTGGGGCCACTCGAACTCGCTGACCCGACAGTGGATCGAGTGGGGCAGCTCCTGGCGGGTGCGGCGCAGCAGCTGCTCGCGCACCAGCTCGGCCACCCAGGTGGCCTCGGGCACGTCGGAGACCTCCTCTTCGGGAAAGAGCCAGGGCGACTCGGGCATCGCCGCCTTGACCCAGGCGACCAGCTCCTCGACGCCGCGACCGGTGCGCGCCGAGAGCGGGAAGAACTCGACCCGCTCGGCGAGTCCCGGGCGGCCGGCGGCCAGCTCCTCGACCTCGCGCTGGGCGGCGAGCAGCTGCTCGGCGACGGTCGCCATGGCCGTGCGGTCCACCTTGTTCACCACGACGGCGCAGCGGGTCTCGGGGCTGCGCGCGGCGGCGTCGAGCATCGCCGAGATCGCGGTGCGGTCCCCCGGCCCGAGCTCCTTGCCGGCCTCGACCATCGCCAGGACTACCTCGACCCCCTGGGTGGAGGACCGGGCCGCCTCGTTGAGGCGCCCGCCGAGTCGGGTCCGGGGCCGGTGCAGGCCCGGCGTGTCGACGAAGACGACCTGGACCTCGTCCTCGGTGAGGACTCCGCGCACCACCGAGCGGGTCGTGTGGGGCGTCGAGGAGGTGATCGAGACCTTGGCGCCCACGACCTCGTTGAGCAGGGTGGACTTGCCGACGTTGGGCCGTCCCACGACGCAGCAGAAGCCCGCGCGGGTCACGACTGCTCCACCCGCTCGACGCGCACCTCTTCGACGCGGCGACCCTCGAGGCGCACCACGGTGAGCCGGTAGCCCTCGGTCGACAGGACCTGGCCCTCCTCGGGGACCCCGCCCGCCAGGTCGAGCACCAGGCCTCCGACCGTGTCCCAGCCGTCCTTGGGCAGGTCGAGGTCGTAGTCCTCGTTGGCGTCGTCGATGTTGAGCCGGCCCGAGAGGACCGGCGCCTCGGCCCGGTCACCTTCCTCGGGCTCGGGAGCGGCGTCGGGGTCCGACTCGTCGGTGATCTCGCCCACCAGCTCTTCGAGCAGGTCCTCCAAGGTCACCAGCCCCGCGGTGCCGCCGTACTCGTCAACGACGACGAAGAGGTGGCCGCGGGCCTGGCGGATCTCCGAGAGCAGGGCCGCCACCTTCTTGGTCTCGGGCACGAAACGCGGCTCGCCCATGTGCTCGCCGACGTGCTCCTCCCCGCGATCCTCGACGACCAGGGTCGCGAGGTGGCGCAGGTTGACGATCCCCACCACGTCGTCGACCCCCTCGCCCAGCACCGGCAGGCGCGAGCGACCCGAGGTGAGCGAGACCTCGAGGGCCGCGCGCACGGTGGCGCTGGCGGAGACGTCGACCATGTCGGTGCGCGGGACCATCACCTCGCGCACGATGGTGTCGCCGAACTCGATCACCGAGTGGATGAACTCGCGCTCCTCGTTCTCGATGACCTCCTCTTCGAGGGCCACGTCGGCCATCGCCAGAATCTCCGAGTCGGTCAGGCGGTGGCGCGCCCCGCCCTGGCCGAAGAGGTTGATGACCGCCTGGGCCACCGCCAGCAGGGCCCGCGAGAGCCAGCGCACCGGCCCGAATCGCACCAGGGCCCCCACCACCGGGGCCGTCATCAAGGCGGTCCGGTCGGGGTGCTGGACGGCGAAGTTCTTCGGGATGGCCTCGAAGACCACGAAGATCACGACCACCTCGGCGACGGTGGCGACGATGACCCCGGCCGCCCCGAAGAGATGCCCCGCGAGGACGCCGACCATGGTGGCCGAGACCAGTTGGCAGACGAGCACCAGCAGCAGGACCGGGTTGAGGAAGGTCTCGGGGGCATCCGCGAGGCGCACCAGCTGGCGCGCGCCGCGGCGACCCTGCTCGCGCAGGGCCCGCGCGCGACTGCGCGAGGTGCGCACGAGGGCCGTCTCGGCCATCGCGAGGAAGGCCGACGCCCCGAGCAGCACGCCGACGGCGACGACCAGCCAGGTGTCGCTGGTGGTCCAGAGGACCGCGGTCATCCCCGGGCGGGCCGGTGGTGACGGCCCAGGATCTCGCGCTCGCGAGCCTCCATCGCCTCGGCCTCCTCGTCGACCTCGTGGTCCCAGCCGAGCAGGTGCAAGACGCCGTGGACGACGAGCAGGGCCAGCTCGTCCTCGAGGGAGACCTCGTGCTCGGGCGCGTTGCGCGCCGCGACGCTCGGGCAGATCACGATGTCGCCCACCAGTTGGGGGATCTCCTCGGTGGGGGGCTCGCCCGGGCCGGTGCCCCCGGCGTCGGGGACCCGCCCGCGGGGCTCGGGCTCGGCGTCGATGGGGAAGCTCAGCACGTCGGTGGGGCCGGACTTGCCCATGAACTGCTGGTTCAAAGAGGCCATCGCCCCCTCGTCGACGAAGAGCAGGGAGACTTCGGCCGGCCCGCGCACCCCCTCCTCGTCGAGCGCGGCGCGACACAGGGCGCTCCAGCGCTCGAGGTCGACGCTCTGCTCGTGCTGCTCGTCGGCGGCGTAGATGTCGACGCTCACGGGCGGTGCCGGTCGTAGGCGGCGACGATGTCGGCCACGATCTTGTGGCGCACGACGTCCTTCGCGCCGAGGTGGACGAAGGAGATGTCCTCGACGCCGCGCAGGATCTGCTCGATCTCGGCGAGCCCGCTGCGCCGGCCGTTGAGGTCGATCTGGGTCACATCCCCGGTGACGACGGCCTTCGAGCCGAAGCCGATGCGCGTCAAGAACATCTTCATCTGCTCGGGCGTGGTGTTCTGGGCCTCGTCGAGGATGATGAAGGAGTCGTTCAGCGTGCGCCCGCGCATGAAGGCGAGCGGCGCCACCTCGATGGTGGAGTTGGCCACCAGCCGCTGGGCGCCCTCGGGCCCGACCATGTCGTAGAGGGCGTCGTAGAGCGGGCGCAGATAGGGGTCGACCTTGGCCATCAGGTCCCCGGGCAGGAAGCCGAGGTGCTCTCCCGCCTCCACGGCCGGGCGGGTGAGCACCACGCGCTGGACCTGGCGGCGCTGGAGGGCCTGGACGGCGGCGGCGACCGCGAGGTAGCTCTTGCCGGTGCCCGCCGGACCGATGCCGAAGGTCACGATCGACGAGGCGATGGCGTCGGTGTAGCGCTTCTGTCCGGCGGTGGCGGGGCGGATGGTCTTGCCCTTCACCGAGCGCACCACCTCGTGGGCGAGGACCTCGCTCGGGCGCACGTCCTCTTCGACCATGTCGACGGTGCGACGGATCTTCGCCTCGTCGAGGGCCTGGCCAGACTCGAGCACCAGGACCAGCTCGTCAAAGAGGCGCAGCACGCGGTCGGCGTCGGGTCCCTCCACCGAGATCCGGTTGCCCTGGACCCGCACCCGGGTCTCGGGGAAGGCGGCCTCGATCACGCGCAGGTGGGCGTCGCGCGGGCCGAGCAGGCCCGCCATGAGGTGGGTGTTGGGGACGTAGGTGGTGGCCGGCGTGCGGGCGCCGGCGGTGGCGTCGAGGCTCATCCGGGAGGCCACTCCAGGCGCCGTCCACCGAGCACGTGCAGGTGCAGGTGGGGCACGGTCATCTGGGCATCGGGCCCGACGTTCATCACCAGTCGGTAGCCGCTCTCGCGCACGCCCTCGAGCTCGACGACCCGCTGGGCCAGCATCACGAGCTCGTCGACGACCCCGCCGTGCTCGGAGGCGACCTCGTCGGCACTCGTCACGTGGGCCTTCGGGATCACCAGCACGTGCACCGGGGCCTGGGGCGCGATGTCGTAGAAGGCGTAGGCCGCGTCGGACTCGGCCACGGCCTGCGAGGGGATCTCCCCGGACACGATCCGACAGAACAGGCAGTCACTCATCTGGTCCCCACATTGTGGCCCATCGGCGGCCCCTCGAGCGTCACTCCCCAGGTCGGGGCGACCAGCAGGGCCGCGGCGACCACCGCCGCCGTCTCCGAGCGTAGGACGCCCGGCCCGAGACCGACGCGGCGGCGCTCGGGGGCCCACTCGTCGGGCTCCCAGCCGCCCTCGGGCCCGACGGCGACCGCCCGGACCCCCCGCCAGTCGGCCGAGCCCTCGAAGTCGGCGACCGCCACCTCGGCGGGCACCTCGGCCGGGCTCACCGGCTCGCCGATCACCAGGTCGAAGGTGCGCCGGCACTGACCGGTCGCCTCCTCGGCCACCCGGCGCCAGCGCGCGAGGACCCGTTCCCGCGCCGCCCGGTCGGGCCGGACCGCCGACCGGCGCGCGAGGAGCGGCACCACGGCGGCCACGCCGAGCTCGACGGCCTTGGCGAGCGCCCACTCCGAGCGCTCCCCCTTCAGCAATGGCAGGTAGAGCTCGCACTGGGCGGGCGCCGCGTCCACGCCGGCGATCTCGAGCGGCTCGAGGCCGCCCTCGGCGACCGAGCAGAGGGCCCAGCCGCCGGCCCCGTCGCTCACCACGACCTCCTCGCCGACCCTCGCGCGCAGCACCGTGCGCAGATGGTGGTCGGCCTCGCGACTGAGCCGAGGGTCGGCCACGTCGGTCACCCGCAGCTGGGCGAGCGCCCGACGCCGGCGCTCGAGGTGGGACTCGCTCACCGCGCTCCCCGGCGCCGGCCGAAGCGCCGCGCGGCCGGCGCGGCGACCGCCTCGCCACGACGCTCGGCCAGCTGGCGCACGAGCTCGGCCGACTCCTCGTCGAGGTCGGTCGGCACCTCGACGGCCAGGTGGACGTAGAGGTCGCCGCGACCTCGGCCGTGCAGGTGGGTGACGCCCTCGTGGCGGACCTTGAAGACGGTGCCGGGTTGGCTGCCCGCCGGGATCTCCAGGGGCACCGGGTCGGCGAGGGTGGGCACCTCGATCGAGGCGCCGAGGATCGCCTGGGTCATCGCCAGGTGGGCCTCGTGGTGCAGGTCGTCGCCCACCCGCTCGAAGCGGGGGTCGGGGGTCACCGATAGGTGCACGAAGAGCCGTCCGGAGGGACCGCCGCGCGGGCCGGCGGGGCCGCGGCCCTCGAGGCGCATCGTCGAGCCGTCCTCCACCCCGGCGGGGATGTTGAGGGTCAGGGTCGTGCTGGCGCGGACCCGGCCGTCGCCGCGACAGTCCGCACAGGGGCTCTCGATGCGCTCACCCAGTCCCTGACAGCGCGGGCAGGGCGCCGAGGTGACCATCTGGCCGAGGATCGAGTTGCGCACCCGGCGCACCTCGCCGGTCCCCTGGCACTCCTCGCAGCGCACCGGCGAGGTCCCGGGTGCCGCGCCCCGACCCTCGCAGGTCGCACAGCGCTGGGGCAGGGTGACGGTCACCTCGCGGGTGACCCCGAAGGCGGCCTCGGCGAGGGAGATCTCGACGGCCAGCTCGGCGTCGGGGCCGACCTGGGGTCCGCGGCGCTGCGGGCGCCCTCCCATCCCGCCGAAGAACATGTCGAAGATGTCCTGGACCGAGCCGCCGTCGAAGGGGCCGAAGGGCGAGCCCTCCGAGCCGAAGCGGTCGTAGTTGGCCCGCCGCTCGGGGTCCGAGAGGATCTCGTAGGCCTGGGAGACCTCCTTGAAGCGGGCCTCGGCCTCGGGGTCACCCGGGTTGGCGTCGGGGTGGTACTGGCGCGCCAGGCGCCGGTAGGCGCGCTTGAGCTCCTCGGGGCTGACGTCGCGCTCGACCTCGAGGACCGCGTAGAGATCTCCCTCAGCCACGCTCCCCCTCCCCGGCGAAGCGCGTCGAGAGCTGCTCGGAGACGGCCTGGGCCGCCGCGAGGGCCTCGCGATACTTCATGCGCGTGGGCCCGAGCAGCCCCACCGCGCCCACGTTCTGGCCCTCGACGGTGACCGGCGCGACGATCACCGCGCAGGTCGACAGGGGCTCGTAGCCCACCTCGGACCCGATGGCGACCGAGAGTCCCTGGTCGAGCATGTCCTGGACGAGGGTCACCACGAGCAGCTCCTGTTCGAGGATGGAGAGGACCTGGCGCACCGTCTCCACGCCGTCGAAGGCCTCGGCGACCCTCGAGGAGCCCCCGATGTAGACCTGGTCGCCGTCGACGGTCGGGCCGCGCTGGTGCAGCAGCCCGACGGCCTCGCGCACCAGGGTCGCCACGGCGTCGCTGCGGCTGGGCACCTGGATGGTCGAGTCGACGGTCGTGCCGATGAGCAGCGCGTTCACCTGGCGCGAGGCCTCCGCCACGTCGCTGGCGCCGACGTCGAAGGTGGTGAAGAGGCTGTGCTTGTGCACCGAGCCGTCGGCGAAGACGGTCACCAGGATCTGGTGGCGGGCGTCGAGGTTCACCAGCTGGGCCGACAGGACCGTCGAATGGCTGTGGTCGGCGCCGACGACGACCGAGGTGTAGTTGGTCAGTCGGGTGAGCAGCGTCGAGGTCTGCTCGAGGACGTCCTCCACCTCGCCGCGCACGTGGGCGAAGAAGTCGCGGACCTGGGTGGCCTGGGCGGGGCCCAGGGTGCCGCGCTGGAGGTGGTCGACGAAGTAGCGATAGCCCTTCTCGGTGGGGATGCGCCCGGCGGAGGTGTGGGGCTGGGCCAGGTAGCCCTCGCGCTCGAGGGCCATCATCTCCGAGCGCACGGTGGCGGCCGAGACGTCGAGGTCGGAGTTGGTGACGACCGAGGAGGAGCCGACCGGCTGGGCGGTGTCGACGTGCTCGGTGACCACCGCCTCGAGGATCGTCGCCTTGCGCGCGTCGAGGTCGGCGGCCGCCGGTCGGGCCTGGCGGACGCGACGGGCCATGGAACCTCCTTGTTGGCACTCGATTCTACTGAGTGCCAGGCCGCGCGCCCCCCACCGGCCCTAGCCTGGGCCGGTGGCCCTGCCGCCCGCCTCGACCCTCTACCCGCTCGGCCTGAGCCCCGAGGACGCCGAGCGCCTCCCCTACTACCGTCACCTGCTCGCGGCCCTGGCTGGCTCTGCGACCGCCTGCGCGCTGCTCGACGCCATCACCGCCGAGCGGCGCAACCCGATCCTGGTGCCCGACGTGCTGCACCTGCTGGCCCTGCGCGGGCGGGCCCCCTTCGCCGAGCTCTACCGCGAGCGCGAGGACCTCACCCCCGAGGAGTGGGCGGGCCGACTGGTCGCGGCCCTCGAGCGCGACCCCTCGCCCGTCGAGGCCGAGCTCGGCCGCACCGTCCAGACCAACGAGGTCGGGCGCAGCGCGATCATCGCGAGGATCCTCGCCGGCCTCGCGCAGCGCGGCCACCGCGACGTCCACCTCGTCGACGTCGGCGCCTCGATGGGGCTCAACCTGCACCCGGACCGGCTGCACCACGGGGGCGAGCCGGGCGACCCGCTGGCGCTGCGCCCCGAGGACCGCGGGAGCCTCGGGCCGGCGCCCCTGCCGAGGATCCACGAGCGGGTCGGCCTCGAACGGACCCCGCTCTCTCCCGAAGACCCCGCCGACGTCGAGTGGCTACGGGCATGCCTCTGGCCCGAGGACACCGAGCGCGCCGCGCGCTTCGAGGCGGTGCTCGCAGCCCGCACCGCCTGGCCGCCGGTGCGCCTGGTGCGCGGGGACGCCGCGCGCGACCTCCCGGCGCTGCTCGACTCCCTCACCCCGGGGCCGACCCCGGTCGTCCTGCACACCTGGGTCGCCGCCTACTTCGACGCCGAGACCCAGAGAAGCGTCGCCGCGACGATGGCCGAGCGGGTCGGGCGCGGGGCGGTCTGGGCCTACGTGGAGTTCCCCCCGCTGGTGCGCGCTCTGGCACCCCCCGTGGCGCCCGAGGGGCCAGCCGGCGCCAGTCAGGTGGTCGTCGCTGACGGCGGACCGGCGCGCCACTGGGGCTGGGTCCACCCCCACGGGCGCTGGGTCGACCTCGCCACGCCTAGGACCGACTAGTCCCCGGGCTCCTCAGTCCTCGAGCTTGAGCGCCGCGACGAAGGCCTCCTGGGGGACCTCGACCCGCCCCAGGCTCTTCATGCGCTTTTTGCCCTCTTTCTGCTTCTCGAGCAGCTTGCGCTTGCGGGTGATGTCGCCGCCGTAGCACTTGG
>CAYUZO010000030.1:14952-24537 GCA_964449735.1 uncultured Ferrimicrobium sp. | reverse complement strand
TGCGACCCTGCGTGAGGAGCTCGACGAGCGCTGGAGGGATCTCACCGGCTGGCGACGCCGGTCCGGCGCGGTGCGCGCACGGGACCTGTCCGACGTCCGGCCGGAGTGGGGCCTCGCGGGTCACTGCGCGGTGGTGGTGGGTCCGCGACGTTCGACGCGAGGGATCGACCTCGAGGGCTCGAGTTTCCTGCACTCCTACGAAGCGCCCGAGGACTCCGACGGCGCCGTCCTTCGCTCGATCCTCGCGGCCCCGGTGGTCGTGGCCCACTGGATCAACGCCGCCTACTACTTCTCCAGCGTGGCGCCAGAGGTCCTCGGCGCGGGGGACAAGTCGCTGCTCAACCCGATCGACGACTTCGCCGTCCTCAGCGGCACCGACCCAGACCCGCGATGGGGCCTGGCCGATCAGTCCCTGTCGGTGGCCGGTCGGCCCTTCCACCTCCCGGTGCGGTTGTTGGTCGCGGTGGAGGCGCCCCTCGAGCGCATCGCCGCGGCCGTGCGCGCCGAGCCACTGGTCGAGCGGTTGGTCGAGGGGGAGTGGGTCCTGCTGGCGGGACGAGAGTCGCCAGCCGAGGGCTGGCGGCGGTGGCGACCCGGTGAAGGCGGGGCGGAAGAGAGGTGAGCGAGGCCGGTCGACGCCCCCGGCGCCACGACGTCGCGGCGGCCGGCGGGCCGGTCGCGCCGCCCGGGGGCACCTCGGTGCTGATCGTGATCGAGAGGCACGACGACGGGTGGTGGGCGGTCATCGAGGAGCACACCGCCGAACTGGACCACTCGACCGCGCAGCGCTGTCGCGATCTGGCGGCGGCCGTCGTGGTCGGCGCCGATTTGCGGGGTGTCACGGCCACGACGGTGCGCGTGGACGAGGGGGTGCGATGGGTCGCGGTGGCGCCCAGGTCGAGCGGCCGTCGCGCTAAATGCGCGGACCCCGGCGCCGTCGAGGCTCGACAGCCGCGGCCGGGCTGGGTCAGTCGAAGGAGTAGGGCAGCCGGGTGATGCCGTTGACGAAGGAGGAGGCAAGCTGGACCGGTGCCGCGGTGGCGTGCACCTGGGGCGTGCGGGCGAGGAGCCGGCGCCACATCACCGTGATCTCCCGTCGGGCCAGGTGGGCGCCGAGACAGAAGTGCGGGCCGGGGGCGCCGAAGCCGTAGTGGTCGTTGGGCGAGCGACCGACGTCGAAGCGGGTCGGGTCCTCGAAGGCCTCCTCGTCGCGGTTGGCCGAGTTGTAGAAGAGCAGGACCTTGTCGCCCGCCTTGAGCTCGACGTCGGAGAGCACATAGTCGCTGGCCAGGGTGCGGCGCATCCAGATAACCGGCGAGGCCCAGCGCACGATCTCGTCGACCGCCGTCGCGGCCAGTCCCTCGTAGTCGGCGAGGAGGCGCTGGCGCTGATCGGGGTGCTCGGTCAGGGCGACCAGCGCGTGGGCGAGGGCCGTGCGGGTCGTCTCGTTGCCGGCCACCACGAGCAGGACGAAGAAGGAGGCCAGCTCCTGTCGGGTCAGGCGCTCGGACTCGATCTCGGCGTTGACCAGGGAACTCGTGATGTCGTCGATGGGGTTCTGCTCACGGAAGGCGCCGAGCTCCTCCATCATCCCCGACAGGGTCGCACCGGCCTCGAGGAAGGCGACGACCGGGTCCGAACCCTCGGGGATGAACTCGGGGTCGCCCATCGACAGGATGATGTTCGAGCAGCGCAGCACCGTCGCGCGCTCACTGGCCGGCACGCCCATCATGTCGCAGATGATCCGTAGCGGCAGGGGAGCGGCGACGTCGGCGACGAAGTCCCCACTGCCCGCTTCGCGAGCCTCGTCGAGGACCTCGTCGGCAAGCCGGTCGATCGACTCCTCCACGGCGCGGACGTTTCGCGGGCTGAAGGCGTTGGAGACGATCCGTCGCAGTCGGGCGTGGCGGGGGTTGTCGGTCGAGATCATCCCGGAGAAGTACTCGACCATCTCGGGCGGGAGGTCGGGGATCGACACCGCCCCGGGGCCCGAGAGGAAGACCTCGGGGTGGCGCGAGGCGGTCGCCACGTCGCGGTGGCGGGTGAGGGCGTAGTAGCCCCCTCCCGGGGGAAAGACCATCGAGGTGCCCTCGAAGGTCGGGTCCTCGAAGTGGGCGATCGGCCGCTCGGCGCGCAGAGTCGCGAAGGCCGCCTCGCGCTGAGCCCAAGGCAGGCGCCAGAACTCCATGTCCGACAGGTCGATGCGCTCGGCGGTGAAGGGCTCGGGGGCGGTCATGGGCCCACAGTACCGAGCGGTCACGTCGGCGCGCGTTTCCGGCAGACTGGGGGGGTGCTGAGCGACGACGAGCGGGCGAGCCGACTGCGGGGCCTCCAGGCCCTCATGGACCTGATGCGACCGGCCGTCCAGGCCGACGGCGGAGACTTGGTGCTGGTGCGCGTCGACGTCGAGGAGGGCGTCGTCGAGGTCCAGCTCCAGGGCGCCTGCTCGAGCTGCGCGATCTCCTCGACCACTCTGCAGGGGGGCGTGGAGCGCATCTTGAAGGATCGCCTGGACTGGGTGACCGAGGTCATCGGGGGAGTCGACGACTCGCTCGACCCGGAGGACTCGATGTCCCTGGGCACCGGCGGCTACGTGCCGCGCTACCGCTCCCTCTAGGCGGACCACCTGGGGTCACGATCGCGCCCGTTGGCCCTATTATTTAGTTAGGTGAAGTAATGAGTACGCCCCACGACCTCCCCGACGACACGGCCCAGCGCCTGCGACGGGCCGTCACGCGCCTCCACCGTCGGCTGCGCGCGACCTCGTTGGGCGGGACCTCCCCGGCCCAGGCCTCCCTGCTCGCCACGGTCGGCAAGCTCGAGCGCGCCACCCTGGGGGAGCTGGCGAGCGCCGAGCAGGTCCAGCCGCCGACGATGACCAGGCTGGTGCGCGACTGCGAGGCGGCGGGACTCGTCGAGCGGGTGCGGGACCACGAGGACCGTCGCCAAACGAGGGTGGTGCTCACGGCGGCGGGCCGGCGCGAGCTCGCCACCATCCGCCAGCGCAAGACCGCCTTCCTCGAGGCCACCCTCTCGGGTCTCGACCCCGCCGAGCGCCGACAGGCCCTCGAGGCGGTGGCCTTCCTCGAGCGCTTGGTGGAGCGGTCGTGATCTCCCGCCTGGCCCAGCGGACCTTCGCGGCGCTACGGGTGCGCAACTTCCGCCTCTACTTCATCGGCCAGCTGATCTCGGTCTCGGGGACCTGGATGCAGTCGGTGGCCCAGGGCTGGCTCGTGCTGCAGCTGACGGGCTCGTCGGTGGGCCTCGGCCTCGCAATCGCCCTGCAGTACGTGCCGATGCTGCTGTTCGGCTCCTACGGCGGGGTCGTGGCCGACCGCTTCGAGAAGCGCAAGATCCTCTACGCCACCCAGGTCGGCGCGGGGGTCCTGGCGCTGGCGCTGGGACTGCTGGTGTCGACCTCGCGGGTCAACGTCCCCGAGGTCTACGTCCTCGCGGCGCTGCTCGGGGTCGTCAACCTCTTCGACGTGCCGGCTCGCCAGTCCTTCGTCCAGGAGATGGTCGGGCGCGACCTCATCGCCAACGCGGTCAGCCTGAACAGCGTGCTGATGAACGCCGGGCGCCTCATCGGGCCGAGCATCGCGGCGGCCTTCATCGCGGCCGTGGGCATCGCCGCCTGCTTCTACGCCAACGCGGTCTCCTACCTCGCGGTCCTCGTGGCCCTCGCGATGATGCGCCGTGACGAGTTCGTGCCCCTGCGCACGGTGGCGCGTGAGCGCGGCCAGCTGCGACTGGGCCTGCGCTACGTGGCCTCGACGCCGCTGCTGCGCCAGGTGCTCCTGGCGGTCACCGTGACCGGGACCCTCGCCTACAACTTCACCGTTTCCTTGCCGCTGCTCGCGCGCACCACCTTCCACCAGTCGAGCGCCGCGGACTACGGCTGGCTGATGGGGGCGATGGGCCTGGGCGCGGTGCTGGGGGGCCTGGTGATCGCCCACCGCTCCCGCCCGACCCCGCGGCTGCTCGCGGGTCTGGCCCTCGGCTTCGGGCTGGCGATGACCCTGGCCGCCCTGGCGCCCACCCTGCTCAGCGCCGAGATCCTGATGGTCCCCACCGGGGCCTTCTCCATCGCCTTCATGGCCTCCTGCAACGCCACCTTGCAGCTCAACTCCAGCCCGGAGATGCGCGGGAGGGTGATGAGCCTCTACGGCGTCGCCTTCCTCGGCACGACCCCGATCGGCTCGCCGCTGATCGGCGCGATCGCCGGGGCGACCGACCCCCGCGTGGGGATGCTCGTCGGCGCGGTGACTGCCGTGGCCACCGGTCTCGCCCTCGGCGTCACCTCACGGCGCCAGCGGGCGGTGGCGTCGCTGGCCTAGGACTTGGCCGCCGAAGGCTCCTTGGGGAGCCCGAGGGCCCGCTCGCCGACGATCTTGCGCTGGATCTCGGCCGTGCCGCCCCAGATGGTCTCGGACCGCGAGAAGAAGAAGGAGGCCTGCAACTCCGAAACGGGGTAGTCGGCCCGCCCCCGGCGCAGACCCGGGCTCGACGCCTCACCGGGGCCCTGACCGGTGAGGATCTGGGACTCCATGCCGAGCACGTCCATCGCCAGTTCCATCGTGTCGCGGTGGGCCTCGGACCAGAACATCTTGTTGCAGGCGCCCAGCAGCGCCGCGCGGTGGGTCCCCTCGAGGGCGTCGGTGAGGGTGCGCCAACCGTTGACCTGCATGATCTTGATGCGCTGCCAGCTGCGCACCAGGCGGTCGCGGGTCAGGGCGTCGGTGGCGCGCCCGTGGCGCTGGGCGGCGGCGAGGATCTGCTCCCACTCCTTCAAGAAGCGCCGGTAGCCGGTGGTGGCGCTCGAGCCCCGTTCGAAGCCGAGGGTCGTCATCGCGACCTTCCAGCCGTTGTTGACCCCGCCCACGACGTTGTCCTTCGGGCAGCGAGCGTTGGTGAAGAAGACCTCGTTGAACTCGGCCGACCCGTCGACCTGGGTGATGGGCCTCACCTCGATGCCCTCTTGGTGCATCGGGACGAGGAGGTAGCTGATGCCGGCGTGCTGGGGCGCGTCGGGGTCGGTGCGCGCGAGCAGGAAGACGTAGTCGGCGTACTGGGCCTGGGTGGTCCACACCTTCTGGCCGTTGATGACCCACTCGTCGCCGTCGAGCACGGCGGAGGTCTTCAGGCTGGCCAGGTCCGAGCCGGAGTTGGGCTCGGAGAAGCCCTGGCACCAGGTGATCGAGCCGTCGAGGATGCGCGGGATGAACTCGCGCTTCTGCTCTTCGGTGCCCCACTGGAGGATCGTCGGGCCCACGAGGGTGTCGCCGAAGAAGTCGGCGCGCATGGGCGCGTTGGCCCGGGCGAACTCCTCGTTGAGCACCACCTGCTCGAGCAGGGAGAGCCCCCGCCCGCCGTACTCCTTGGGCCAGCCCGCGCAGATCCACCCACCCTCGTGGAGGGTGGAGGTCCAGGTGCGGTTGAACTCCTGGCGCTCGGCCTCACTCAGGGTGAAGCCTGGCTCGAACCAGCCCTCGGGCAGGTGGGCCTCCAGCCAGGCACGAATCTCGGCGCGGAACGCCTCGGCGTCCTCGGGGTAGTTCAAGTCCATGCTGGGCAGCGTATCCAAGGCGCCGGGGGTCCCGGGTGGGGCCATTTGTGCGGCCCGGCCGGACCGGCGAGAATGGGAGACCGCCGACTCGGGAACGCCATGTCACGCACCCTCCGCCAGACCTTCGAGCAGACGCGGGCCTCCTGGGCCCGCTCCCGCTCGATCACGGTGCCCCCGCGGGTGCCCCCGCGTCCCGCCGAGCCGGGCAAGCTGCGCGTCGCCTTCCTCGTCTACCGGGGGAACCCCCAGTGCGGGGGACAGGGCGTCTACACCCGGCACCTGACCCGCGAGCTCGTGCGCCTGGGTCACTCAGTCGAGGTCTTCGCCGGCCAGCCCTGGCCCGAACTGGACGAGGGGGTGGGCTTCACCCCGGTGCCCGGCCTCGACCTCTACCGCGACCCGGATCCCTTCCGCATCCCGGCCCGGCGCGAGTTCCGCTCCCTGGCCGACGTCGTCGAGTTCGCCATCATGATGGCGGCGGGCTTCGGCGAGCCGCTCGCCTACTCGCTTCGCATCGCCAAGATCCTTCGCCGGCGTCGTCGGGAGTTCGACATCGTCCACGACGACCAGTGCATCGGTTGGGGCATCTTGGCCCTGCACCGGCGGGGGATGCCGCTGCTCGAGACGCTGCACCACCCGATCACGGTCGACCGGTCGATCGCCCTCGACCACGCCGAGACCCCGTGGAAGCGCTTCACCACCAAGCGGTGGTTCGGCTTCTTGCGCATGCAGGTCGCGGTCGTCAAGCGCCTCCCGGCCGTGCTCACCGTCTCGCACAACTCCAAGGCCGACATCCACGCCCAGATGGGCGTGCCCCTCGAGCGCCTGACGGTCGTGCCGGTGGGCGTGGACCACACCGTCTTCCGTCCCTACGAGGGGGTGCGCCAGCACCCGGGCCGACTCATGGTGACCTCCTCCTCGGACGTGCCGATGAAGGGACTGGTGCCCCTGCTCGAGGCGATCGCCAAGCTGCGCGCCGAGCGCGAGATCGAGTTGGTCGTGATCGGTCGACCCCGCCCGGGCGGTCGGGTCGCCTCGGCCCTCGAGCGCCTCGGGCTGTCCGACATCGTCACCACGATCTCGGGCGTGTCGGACGAGGAGTTGGCCCGGCTCTACGGCGAGGCGGAGGTGGCCATCGTGCCCAGCCTCTACGAGGGGTTCTCCCTGCCGGCCATCGAGGCGATGGCCTGCGCGGTGCCGGTGGTGGCGACGACCGGAGGGGCGCTGCCCGAGGTGGTGGGCGCCGACGGCGAGACCGGGCTCCTGGTGGCGCCGAACGACCCCGACGCCCTGGTGGGCGCCATCACCCGGCTCCTCGACGACCCCGAGCTGCGCCGTCGCCTCGGCGAGAACGGGCGCGCCCGGGTGATCCAGCGCTTCACCTGGGAGGTCACCGCGCGGGGCACGGCCGCTTGCTACGACGCGATCCTCTCGGGGCGGCCCCTGCCCGAGTCGATGGTCTTCGACTGATGCTCACCGCCGACTACGACCGGCTGGGGCTGCGCTCGGGGGACCGGGTGCTCGACCTCGGCTGTGGCTTCGGGCGTCACGCCTTCGAGGCGGCCCGCCGCGGGGCCGAGGTGGTGGCCCTCGACGCCGGACGTGACGAGGTGGAGGGCGTGGTCGCGACCTTCCTCGCGATGTACGAGGCCGGCGAGCTCGACCCCGAGGCCGTGCACACCGGGGCCGTCCAGGGCGACGCCCTGGCCCTGCCCTTCCCCGACGGCGCCTTCGACCGCGTGATCTGCTCCGAGGTCCTCGAGCACATCCCCGACGACCGCGGGGCCATGGCCGAGCTGGCCCGGGTCCTGCGCCCGGGCGGGACGATGGCCATCACGGTGCCGCGCTTCGGGCCCGAGCTGATCAACTGGGCCCTCTCGGACGAGTACCACAACGTCCCGGGCGGCCACATCCGGATCTACCGGCGCGCCGTGCTCGAAGAGCGCCTGGGCGCCGCCGGTCTCAAGGTGAGCGGGCACCACTACGCCCACGGGCTGCACAGCCCCTACTGGTGGCTCAAGTGCCTGGTCGGCACGACCAACGACCAGAACCCGCTGGTGCGCGCCTACCACCGGCTCCTGGTGTGGGACATCGTGAAGCGCCCGGCGACGACCCGGGTCGCCGAGGCCGTCCTCGCCCCCCTGATGGGCAAGTCCCTCGTCGTCTACTTGGTGAAGCCGTGAGCACCCGGCTGGGCGGGGTCCCGGGAGCCCTCAGTGCCGCCGAGGCCGCGGCGACGGCCGAGTACCTCGTGCGCCTTCAGCGCCCCTCGGGTCAGATCCCCTGGTTCGAGGGGGGACACTGCGACCCGTGGAACCACGTCGAGGCGGCGATGGCCCTCACCGCGGCCGGCCACCTCGAGCCGGCCCGCGCCGCCTACCGCTGGCTGGTGGGTCGCCAGATGGGCGACGGGAGCTGGTTCAACTACTACCTCGGCGAGTCGGTCAAGGACGCCCGCCTCGACACCAACGTGTGCGCCTACCTCGCGACCGGCGTCTACCACTACCTGCTCGCGACCGAAGACGTCGACTTCGCGGCCCAGTGCTTCGCGGCCGTGGAAGCGGCGGTCGAGTTCGTACTGGCCTGGCAGCTGCCCGACGGGACGATCCGCTGGAGCCTCGACGCCCAGGGGCGCGCGGAGCACTACGCCCTGCTGACCGGCTCCTCGTCGATCTACCACAGCCTGCGCTGCGCGGTGGCGCTCGCCGAGCGGCTCGACCAGCCCCGGCCCGCCTGGGAGCTGGCCGCGGGCCGGCTCGGTCACGCGGTGGCCCACCACCCCGGGGCCTTCGCCCCGAAGAACGAGTTCGCGATGGACTGGTACTACCCGGTCTTCGCCGGCGCGATGGTCGCCCAGGCCGCCCGCCGGCGCATCGAGGACGGCTGGGAGCGCCACGTGATGGAGGGCCACGGGGTGCGCTGCGTGTCGACCAACGACTGGGTCACCGCGGCCGAGACCTCCGAGTTGGTGCTGACCCTGGACGCGATGGGCTGGGCCGACGAGGCCCGGGCCCTCTTCGAGCTGACCGCCCGGCACCGGCGCGAGGACGGGGCCTACTGGACCGGCATCGCCTACCCCGAGCGGCGGACCTTCCCCGGCGGGGAGGCGAGCTCCTACACCGCCGCCGCGGTGCTGTTGGCGGCCGACGCCCTGACCGGCTCGAGCGGCGCGTCGGGGCTCTTCCGTCACGGTGAGCTGGCGATGCCGCTCGACATGCCCGAGCCGGGCTGCCCGCTGGCGCGACCCTAGGGTCGACGGAGGGTGCGCAGCGAGCCGGTCGCCCCCACCTCGACCCAACCCCCCTCGAGGGCCGCGAGGTAGATCTCGTAGGGCGGGCGTCCGCCGTCGGCCGGGTCGGGGAAGACGTCGTGGATCGCGAGCAGACCCCCCGGCACGACCTTGGGCGTCCAGTGTCGGAAGTCGGCCCAGGCCACCTCCTCGCCGTGCCCGCCGTCGATGAAGAGCAGGTCGAGGGGCTGGGCGAAGTGGGTGGCCACCGTCGTCGACTCGCCGACCAGGCCGACGACGCAGCTCTCGAGACCGGCTTCGGCGATCGTGCGCTGCCAGGTGGGCAGGGTGTTGAGCCGACCGTCGTGCGGGTCGACCAGGCTCTCGTCGAAGTGCTCCCAGCCCCGCTGGGTCTCCTCCGAGCCGCGGTGGTGGTCGAGGCTGTAGAGGACCGAGCCGGTCGCCTCGGCGGCGGCCCCGAGGTAGACGGCCGACTTGCCGCACCAGGCGCCGACCTCGAGCCAGGTCCCCTCGGGCCGGCGCCGGCCCTCATGGAGGGCGGCCTCGAAGAGGGCCCGTCCCTCGTCGAGGGGCATGAAGCCCTTGACCCCCTCGGCGAAGGAGAGGAGCTGCTCCTGGCGGCTCACGCGCGCACCGCCGAGACGACCGTGAGGATCCCGAGGACCAAGAAGACGAGGCCGCCGAGTCGCCGGATCAGCGCCAGGGGCACCCAGCGCTGCAGGAGCCGTCCGCCGTAGGCGCCGAGCACCGCGATCGTGACGAGGGCCGC
>CAYUZO010000030.1:0-14942 GCA_964449735.1 uncultured Ferrimicrobium sp. | reverse complement strand
GCAACCCGCCCGCGAAGAAGCCGCCCGCCGACGGCGGCGCCACGATGACCTGGATCTTGTCGGACAGCTTGTCGGCCAGCGTCTTTTGGATCAGCAGCGGGTTGCGGGCGATCAGCACCGCGATCGTGACGAGGGCCGCCGACCCGGCGAGGAAGACGCCGACCGGCTGGTGGGTCTTGGCCGCCAGGTTGGCGGCCTGGATCTGGGTCAGGTCGCCGAATTCGCCGACGAAGATCACGCTGAAGGCCGTTGTCACCTCGCGCAGCCGCGTGCCCCGGCGCTCCTCGGCCCCCTCCCGCTCGCCCTCCTCCTCGGCAGACTCCTCCTTGGAGAGCAGGAGGTAGGCCGCCCCGGCGAGGAAGAGCAGCGCCACCACGATGTCCTTGGGCCGCGCGGGCAGGAGGGTCAAGAGGCCGCCGGCCACCACCGCCAGGGCCATCTGGACGACGAAGCCCGCCGCGGCGCCCACGGCCACCGAGCTCGGTCGAGCCCGGGTGCTCATGACGATGGTCGCGATCATCGTCTTGTCCGGCAGCTCCATCAAGAACATGAGCGCGAAGACGCCCGCGAGGGCTCCGGCGCTCACGTCCCTAGAGCTGGCCGCGAAGGCGTTGGGCGAAGGCCAGTCCGATCCTCATGCGCTCGAGCTCCTGCTCCACGGTGCGCTGCTCGCCCCCGATGGGGTGGCTGCGGTGGAAGGCCTCGACCTCGTCGGCGAAGGCCGCGTCGGTGATGAAGGTCGACACGCCCGCCGCCATGCGCGAGTGGGTGCTCGGCGGGAACTTGGCCAGGGCCTCCTCCCAGCGCGTCGTCAGGTAGCGCCAGGTGTCCGCACCGGTCGTGGCGTTGCGCGTGAGCATGCCCATGAGCAGCGGGCCGTCCTGGTTGCGGAACTCGCTGAAGCAGCGCTCGGCCGCGTCGCGGGAGCTGGCCGGGTCATTGAAGCCGGCCAGCGCCCAGAGGTAGCGCACCTCCTCCTGGGGATCGCGCGCGCGCCGGTGCCGCTCGAGGAAGGTGGCGTAGTCACCGGGACGGTCCTGGTCGGCCACGACGCGCAGGATCGCGCGCGCCAGGTCCCCGTCCATCTGGTCCGCCTCGAACTGGCGCACCGCCTCGGCGCGCACCGCCTCGTCCTGGGCCCACACGCCCAGCGCGGAGATAGCGAGCGCCCGCAGCTGCGGGGCCTGGGGGCTCTCCCCGGATCGGGCCTGCCAGCCCAGGCGCTCCAGCTGGGGGCCGAAGAGCTCCTGGACGGCGGCAGCGAGGCCGGTATGGCCCCGTCCGACCACCCGGGCCACCAGGTCGAGCGACATCGACAGGGTCGTCCAGGGCGTGGGCTCATCCAGAGCGCCGAGCCCGCGGGCGATCGCGAGCAGCTGCTCCCAGGTGACCATGCCCGCGAGGAAGGCCGCCGAGGTGTCAGCGACCAGAGTGGCCCGCTCGAGCTCCTCGAGCTCGGCGATGCGCGGGGCCAGCGCCGCCAGCTCGGCGTCGCCGTAGCGGGAACGGAAGACCCCCGAGCCGCCCGCGTTCACGACGACCGGCAGGGCCTCGTCGAGGACTAGCGGCTGGCCGCCCAGCAGGTGCCGCTGGCGCTCGCCGCCGTCCAGGGAGCGAGTCAGCACCGGCACCAGCCACCGCTCACCGATCGCGCTCTCGCCCGACGCGGCTCCGTAGGCGAAGGGCTGCTGGGACAGCTGGCCGTCGGCGAAGGTCACCAGCGGGTGCCCGCCCTGGAGGATCCAGGTGTTCATCATCTCGCGCACCGGCTGACCGGACACCTCCTCGAGGGCGTCCCAGAGGTCGGTGGTGACCGTGTTGGCGTAGGCGTGACGGTTGAGGTAGTGGCGGATGCCGTCGCGGAAGACGTCCGGGCCGAGGAACTGCTCGAGCATGCGCAGCACCGACCCGCCCTTCTCGTAGGTGAGCAGGTCGAACATCCCGCGGGTGTCGTCGGGCGAGACCACCTCGTACTCGATGGGCCGGGTCGAGTGCAGGCCGTCGATCTGCAGAGCCATATCCCGGTCCACCCCGAAGCTGGTCCACATCTTCCACTCCGGGCGGAAGCGGTCGGTGCAGAGCACCTGCATGAAGGTCGCGAAGGCCTCGTTCAGCCAGATGCCCTCCCACCACTCCATCGTCACGAGGTCGCCGAACCACATGTGGGCGATCTCGTGGGCGACCACCTCGGCCACGCGTTGCTTCTCCACCACCGAGCCGCGCTCGGGGTCGACCAGCAGAGCCGTCTCGCGGTAGGTCACCAGGCCCAGGTTCTCCATCGCCCCGAAGGCGAAGTCGGGGATGGCCACCATGTCCAGCTTGTCGCCGGGGTAGGGGATGTCGAAGTAGTCCGAGAAGAAGGTGAGGGCGAACTCCCCGGCCTGCATGGCCAGCTCTGTCAGGTGGCCCTTGCCGAGGGGGTAGATCACCCGCAGCGGCGTGCCGCGCACGTCGCGCGCGGCGGTCTCCTCAAAGGGGCCCACCACGAAGGCCACCAGGTAGGTCGACATCTTCATCGTCGGGGCGAAGACGACGGTGCGACGGCCCTCGGGGCCCGTCGACTCGCTCAGGACCGGCGAGTTGGAGTAGGCCGCGAGGCCCTCGGGCACGCTCAGGGTCACCTCGTAGACGGCCTTGAAGGAGGGCTCGTCCCAGCAGGGGAAGGCCTGGCGGGCGTCGGAGTGCTCGAACTGGGTCGTGGCGATGAGGTGGGTCGCGCCCGACGGGTCGGTGTAGGTGGAGCGGTAGAAGCCCACCAGCTGGTCGTTCAGGATCCCGGTGAAGTCGATCGAGAGCGTCGCCGCTCCCGGCGCCAGGGCTTCGGGGAAGAGGAAGGTGACGGTCTCGTAGGTCTCGTCGGCCTGGGCGGCTCCCGACAGGAGCTCGCCCGCGGCGCCGCTCACCCGGGCCGGCTGCAGGTCGAGGTTCTTCGCGTGCAGGGTCACCCGGTCGGTCGCCTCGGTGACCTCGACGTCGATCTCGACGCGCCCGACGAAGCTGGCCGCCTCGAGGTCGGGGGTCAGGTGGATGCGGTACCGCGAGGGGACCACGGTACGTGACAGACGATAGGGGTTCGACGGGGTGGTCATAGTTGGCCACTGTAGAGGCAAATCTTCTACGCTCGCTAGGTGACAAATCAGCCCACGCCGGTGTCGCTGCGCGCCAAACCGGGTCCGGGGAGGCTGGCCGTCACGGGCATCGGCAACGCCATGCTCGACATCATCACGCGCGACGCCGACGACACCCACGCCCGCCTCGGGCTGGTGAAGGCGACGATGAACCTCATCGGCGAGGGCGACCTCGGGACCTTCTACGAGGCGATGGGCCCCACGATCCAGATGTCGGGGGGCTCGGTCGCCAACTCGATCGCCGGGGTGGCGGCCCTCGGGGGGACCTGCGGCTACATCGGCAAGGTCGCCGACGACGAGTTCGGCGAGCGCTTCGCCCACGACCTGCGCTCGATGGGGGTCGAGCTCGACCTGGCGCTCGCGGCGCCGGAGGAGGGTGCCACCGGGCGCTGTCACGTCTTCATCACCGACGACGCCCAGCGCACGATGGCCACCTACCTCGGGGCCTCCAACCAGCTGCGCGTCGAGGACATCACCGACCGGCTGATCTCGCGCTCGGAGATCACCTACGTCGAGGGCTACCTCTACGACCTGCCCCCGGCGAAGGCCGCCATCCAGCGTGTCGTGGACTTCGCCCACGAGCACGACTCCATGGTGGCCCTGTCGCTGTCGGACCCCTTCTGCGTGGACCGTCACCGCCACGACTTCCTGTCTCTCGTCACCTCGGACGTCGACGTGCTGCTGTGCAACGAGGATGAGGTCCTCTCCCTCTTCCAGGTGCCCGACCTCGCCCGGGCCTTCGACGCCCTCGAGGAGCTCGGCGTGCTGGCGGTCGTGACCCGTGGCCCGGCCGGGGCCGACGTGGCGACCTTCAGCGGCGTCGTCAGCGTGCCGGCGATGGAGGTCGAGGAGGTCGTCGACCAGAACGGCGCCGGCGACATGTTCGCCTCGGGTTTCCTCTACGGGCTGGCCCTCGGCGCAGACCCCGTGGAGGCGGCCGAGCTCGGTTCGTTGTGCGCGGGCGAGATCATCAAGCACCTGGGGGCCCGGCCCGAGGTGGATCTAGAGGCGCTCGCGATCGAGGCCGGGCTGCTCTAGAGGCCCTGGGCGTCGAGCTCCCGGTCGAGCTCGGCGGTGCGCAGGGTCTCCCAGCGGACCCAGGCCAGCGCGATCGGGATGCAGGCGAGCAGCATCAGCGCGTCGCCGCCGATCCACATGATCGCCCCGCCGAGGTGGACGTCGGCCAGGATCGACGCCGGGGTCGAGCCCGCCGGCGCCAGGTGGCGGTAGGCGGGGAACGGGTTGTGCGAGCTCATGTTCAGCGCGAGCCCGGTGATGGTGTCGACCGGCACGGCCGCCATGACGTAGACGAGCCGCAGCCCGGGGTGGATGGTGCGACCGCGCTCGAGGCCGAAGGCCGCCCGGAAGAACAGGTAGCCCACGACGAGGAAGAGGAACTGCTCGAGGTGGTGGACCCACATGTGCTCGAGCATCAGGTTCATCAGGCCGGTGAGGTGGGTGAGGGGGATGAAGGCGCCGTAGAGGGCGAAGGCCACCAGGGGATGGGTCAGCACCTCGGCCGCCCGCGAGTCGAGGACCCGGCGCACCGCCTCACCCCCAGTGCGGTACACCAGGTCGAGCGGAGTGGCGAGGGCGAAGAGCGGCGCGGCCACCATGATCAGCAGGAGGTGCTGGACCATGTGGTCCGAGAAGTAGGTCATGTCGTAGACGCCCACCACCGACTGCGTGGCGAGCATCACGACCGCCGCACCGCTGATGAAGAAAGTTAGGCGGGTGACTGGCCAGTCTCCGAGACGGCTCGCGACCAGGGCGTAGGCGAGCACCGCGGCGACCAGCAGAAGACTGGGCACCAGCGCGAAGTGCCACACGCCGAGGTGGTGCCAGGTGAAGCTCGAAGAGGGCATCGAGGGCATTCCCGGCACGTGCGCATCCTAGGTTCGAGAAGTTGTGGCGAACTCCGTCGGTAGGATGTCGCCGTGAAGTCGAAGTGGTGGGGGCCTCGAGCCATCGGTCTGCACCTCGCCCTGCTGGTGTGGATCGTCCTGTGCGCGGTGGCCGCGTGGTGGCAGGTCGGTCGGGCGATCCAGGGCAACTCGCTCAGCTTCATGTACGCCATCGAGTGGCCGGTCTTCGCGATCCTCGGCGTGCTCGGTTGGTACGCGCTGCTCAACATGGAGCGGGTGACCGAGGCCAAGGAGTCGGCGCGGCGCGAGTACGAGGACCGCATGCGCGCCGAGGCCGCCGCGGCCCGTCTGGCCGCTCAGGCCGAGGAGGTCGAGGACCCCGCGCTGGCCGCCTACAACGACCATCTGGCCGAGCTGGGCAGCCGGTCGCGCAAGCGGCTCTTCGGCCACTGATGGAGGGCGCCTTCCGCCGCTACCGGGCGCTGTCCTACATCACCGGCACCACTCTCTTGGTCCTGTGCGTCTTCTTGATCCTCCACAGCGCCGACCGAGCGCTGTGGCAGCACCTGCACCTGCTCGTGACCGTCGTCGGGATTGGCCACGGCGTGGTGCTGTACCCGATCTACATGGTGATGTGCTTCCAGTTCTTCCTCGCGGCGAAGGGCCGTCTGCATGCGGGGTACCTGGTGCTGATGCTGCTGGCCGGCTTCGTCCCCGGCCTGGCCTTCTACATGGAGGCCCGCGTCGCGCGTCGCCTCGACCTCGCGGGCCAGGGGGCGGGCCATCGCTGAGAACCCCTGGCTCGATCGGCGCGTCATCGCCTACGCCCACCAGGGCGGCTCCTTCGAGGGGCCCTCATCCACCCTCTGGGCCATCGAGCGGGCCCTCGCGGCGGGAGCCACCGCCATCGAGCTCGACGTGCACGCGACGGCCGACCGTGCCCTCGTGGTGTGCCACGACGACACGGTGGACCGCACGACGGATCACCACGGGGCCCTGAGTGAGCTCACCCTCGCCCAGGTGCGTGAGATGGACAACGCCTTCTGGTGGATCGAGGGTGACGCGGTGACGCCGGGGCGCCCCGAGGGGGAGTACCCCCTGCGCGGACGGGCCCCCGAGGACCGCCGTCTGGGGGTGGCGACCCTGGAGGAGGTCGTCACGGCCTTTCCGGGGGTCGTGATCAACCTCGACATCAAGGGGACCGCTCCCCAGGTCGAGCCCTACGAGGCCCTGTTAGCCGAGGAGATCTCCCGACTAGGGATCGGCGCGCAGGTCATCGTCGCCTCCTTCCACGACGAGGCCCTCGCGGCCTTTCGCGCCCTGGCCCCCCAGGTGGCGACCTCGGCGGCGACCATGGAGACCGCGACCTTCTTCTTCTCGTTGGCCGAGGG
Source organism: uncultured Ferrimicrobium sp. (assembly GCA_964449735.1). Classification (GTDB taxonomy): domain Bacteria; phylum Actinomycetota; class Acidimicrobiia; order Acidimicrobiales; family RAAP-2; genus RAAP-2. Next base: position 8,558 of record CAYUZO010000030.1, on the reverse strand, counting down.
CTCGCCGGTGGTGCCCCCGGTCGTGGCCTTTCAGGTCCCGGACCGCTTCGGGGAGGTGACCGTCGTCGACGAGAGGTTCGTCGAGGCCGCCCACGGCGCGGGCGTGGCGGTGCACGTGTGGACGATCAACGAGGAGTCGGCCTTTGACGAACTGGTCGACCTCGGGGTCGACGGGATCATCTCCGACCGGCCGAGCGCGCTGGCCGCGGCCCTGGCGCGCCGCGAGGTGGCCTGGGACGGACGGCTCTAGCGGGGCTCAGCCCCGGCCGCAGTTCGGCTTCTTGCCGTGGTTGGCCTTCTTCTTGGCGCGCAGCTTGCGCTTGACGGTGCGCTTAGACATAGGTGGCAATCTTAGTGGGAGAGGCGCCCGTCGGGCCAAACGAGGAGGACGCCGTGCAGAGCACTGGGGCGCCGGGGCGGCTGGTGCTGGTCGCGACGCCGATTGGCAATCTCGGGGACCTCTCGCCCCGGGCCCGACAGACCCTCGCCGAGGCCGACGCCGTCTACTGCGAGGACACCCGCCGGACCCGGGTGCTGCTGAGCGCTCACGACATCCCCTCCGCCGGGCGACTGCGGTCCCTGCACGCCCACAACGAGTCCGAGAGGGTCGACGAGGTCCTCGCGCGGGTGGCGCGCGGCGAGCTGGTCGCGGTGGTCTCCGACGCGGGGACCCCGGGCATCTCCGACCCCGGAGCGCGGGTGGCGGCGGCCGCCGCCGCGGCGGGGCTCGACCTGTCGGTCGTCCCGGGTCCCTCGGCCGCGCTCGGGGCGCTGGTGGTCAGCGGACTGGACACCTCGCGCTTCGTCGTCGAGGGCTTCGTCCCGCGGCGCGGGGCCGAGCGTGACGCCCTGATCGAGCAGTGGGCGCGCGAGCCGCGCACCATCGTGCTGTTCGAGGCGCCGCCGCGCTTGGCGGCGACCCTCGCCGAGCTGGCCGAGCGCCTCGGCCCGCGTCGGGGGGCCGTCGTGCGCGAGCTGACCAAGATCCACGAGGAGGTCTGGCGGGCGACGCTTCCCGAGTTGGCCGAGCGGGCGGCCGCCGGGGTGCGCGGTGAGGTCGTCGTCGTGATCGAGGGGGCGCCCCCGCCCGAGGCCGAGTCGATCGACCTCGACGACGCGGTGCGGACCCACCTGCTCGCCGGGGCGAGCGTGCGCGACGCGGCGGCCCGCGTCGCCGCCGAGCACGGGGTGGCCCACCGCGACGCCTACGCCGCGGCGCTGCGGGTCCGAGGGGAGTGACGCAGGCGACTCGGTAACCTTGCTCGGTGGGCCGCTTCTACATCACCACCCCGATCTACTACGTCAACGACGCCCCCCACGTGGGCAGCGCCTACTGCACCGTGAACGCGGACGCGCTGGCCCGCTGGCACCGCCTCGTCGGGGACGACACCCGCATGGTCACCGGCACCGACGAGCACGGCCAGAAGGTGGCCGACGCCGCCGCGAAGAACGGGCTCGCGCCGCGAGAGTGGGCCGACCGCACGGCCCAGCGCTTCCAGGACGCCTGGGACGCCCTCGAGGTCGCCTACGACGACTTCATCCGCACCACCGAGGCCCGTCACTACGAGACGGTCCAGCGCTTCTTGAGCCAGATCTACGAGAACGGCTACATCTACAAGGGCCAGTACCAGGGGCTCTACTGCGTGAGCTGCGAGGACTACTACACCCTCGAAGCGAGTGACGAGGGGCGCTGCCCGATCCACCGCCGGCCGCTCACCGAGATGGCCGAGGAGAACTGGTTCTTCCGCCTGTCGGCCTTCGAGGACCGCCTGCTCGAGTACTACGACAGCCATCCGGGCTTCGTGACCCCCGAGACCAAGCGCAACGAGGCCTACTCCTTCATCAAGGGGGGGCTGCGCGACATCTCGATCACCCGCACCTCGATCGACTGGGGCGTGCCGGTGCCCTGGGACGAGGGCCACGTCTTCTACGTCTGGTACGACGCGCTGATCAACTACCTCACCTCGATCGGCTACGGGCGCGCCGAGGACGAGGTGTCGACCTGGTGGCCGGCCTCGGACCAGCGGGGGGGCAGGGAGGTCATCCGCTTCCACTGCGTGTGGTGGCCGGCGATGTGCATGGCCGCCGGACTCGAGCCGCCCCACCACGTCCACGTCCACGGCTGGCTGCTGCTCGGGGGCGAGAAGCTCTCCAAGACCATGGCCGCCGAGGGCGGGGTCCGGCTCTCGGACATCAGCCCCACCGATCTGGCCCGGGAGTTCGGGGTCGACCCCCTGCGCTACTACCTGCTGCGCGAGACGCTGCTCGGCAACGACGGCGACTTCTCCCTCGAGGGGATCGTGCACCGCTACAACACCGACCTCGCGAACAACCTGGGCAACCTCGTCTCGCGGGTCGCGACGGTCGTGGGCTCGAAGTGCGCGGGCCGCTCCCCGGCGCCGCGGGCCAACTCGCCGCTGCGCGAGGAGGCCGAAGCCGCCATGGCCGAGACCGCCGCGGCGTGGGAGGCCTTTCACCCCCAGGGCGGGCTGGAGGCGACCTGGCGCCTGATCGGGGCGACGAACGCCTACCTCGAGGCCCAAGCCCCCTGGAAGATGGAGCCGGGCCCCGAGGTGGAGGCCGTGCTCGGAGACGCCTTGGAGGCCCTGCGGATCGTGGCAATCGCCGCCTCGCCGGCGCTGCCCGCGGTCTGTGAGGAGATCTGGCGACGGCTCGGGCTCTCGGGCACGGCGGCGGGTCGACCCTTCGGCGAGGCGGTGCGCTGGGGTCAGTTCCCAGCCGGCCTCGCGATCGAGAAGGGTGAGCCGCTCTTCCCGCGTCGCACGGAGGGCGCGTGAGCGCCTGGACCGACGCGCACTGCCATCTCCAGGACACCTTCCTCGCGGACGGCCCGAGCCTGGACGAGGTCCTCGCGGCGACGGCGGCGGCCGGGGTCGACCGCGCCGTCGTGATCGGCACCGACCTCGCCTCCTCGCGGGCCGCCCTCGGGGTGAGCGAGCACCGTGGGCCCGTCGAGCTCTTCGCTACCGTCGGCCTGCATCCCCACGACGCCAGCTCGGACCTGGCGCCGGTCGCCGCCCTGGCTCGCCAGGGCCACGAGCGCCTCGTGGGCATCGGCGAGTGTGGGCTGGACTACTTCTACGAGCACTCCCCGCGCGAGGCCCAGCGGGCCGCCTTCGCCGCCCAGGTCGGCCTGGCCCACGAGCTGGACCTCGCGCTGGTGATCCACGCCCGCGACGCCTTCGACGACCTGCTGGCGATCCTCGCCAGCGAGGGCACGCCCGCGCGCACCGTCGTGCACTGCTTCACCGGCACGGCCGCCGACGCCGAGCGCTGCCTCGAGGCGGGGTGCGACATCTCCCTGTCGGGGATCGTCACCTTCAAGAACGCCGAGGAGTTGCGCGAGGCGGCCCGACTCGTCCCCCTCGATCGGCTCCACGTCGAGACCGACAGCCCCTTCCTCGCGCCCATCCCCTTCCGGGGTCAGCCCAACGACCCGGGCAAGGTGGTCGTGGTGGGGACCTTCGTCGCCGAGCTGCGCGCCGAGCCGGTCGAGGTGCTGCGCGAGGCGACGGTGAGGAACACCCAGCGGCTCTTCCGACTGCCCCAACGGGAGAACTAATCCCTGATCTGGGATGTTGAAGAAGCTTCAGGGGTGAATTGCCCCGACCTCCCCTCTTGCCTAGCGTTGTGGGACGGTCGTCGCCCGGAGCGGGCCGTTGTCCTGGTGGAGGATGGATCTGAGGACAGCTCGTCGGCGGGCGCGTACACGCCCGCTCGCCCTTAGCGCGCTCGTTGCCCTCTCGGCGACGCTCGTCACGGTGCTCCCGGACACGGGGGCCGGGGCCAGTCACGCGCCGGTGCGGGTCCCCGTCGTGGCCGGCCTGCCCCGGGCCCAGGTCTACGCCGCCATGCGCCGAGCCGGCCTCTACTTTCGCACGCGGGGCCCGGGCAGCGCCCACTCGACGTGGCGTTCGGCGACCGCCGTCGCGCCCAAGGCCGGGACCCTCGTCCCCTGGCACTCGACGGTGGTGGTGACCACCTCGCTCGCCACCGGGCACGCGCTGCGCCGGGTGCCCTCGGTGGCCGGGAGGACCCGGGCCCAGGTCTACGCCGAGATGCGCAAGGCCCAGCTGTACTTCCGCACGACCGGCCCGGGGTCCGCCAGCGGCAAGTGGGTCGTCGCCCTCAGCGAGACGCCGCGCTCGGGCAGCGAGGTCCGCTGGCACTCGACGGTGGTGATCCGGGTCACGACCACCCGGCCGCATCCCACCACGACGACGACCCGACCCAAGAAGAGGCCTCGGCCCACCACGACGACGACCCGCGCGCCCACCACGACCTCGTCGAGCACCACCAGCACCTCGACGACGACCACCTACACGGGTGAGACCACCACCTCCACCTCCTCGACGACCACCGCCCCCACCACGACGACCACGGTGCGCGTGACGACGACGACCAAGCCCAAGAAGAAGCCGGTGCGCTACCGGATCGGGCTGGCCACCTGGTACAACTACATCCCCGGGCGCTGCGCGACCTCCTACCTGCCCTACGGCACCCGGATCTGGGTCCGCGACCTCGCCAACGGCCACACCATCTCCTGCGTGGTGACCGACCGCCAGGGCGCGCGCACGGGCCGGGTGGCCGACCTCTCCGAGACCGACTTCTCGAAGCTGACGGCGCTGTGGCACGGCGTCGTGCGTGTCAAAGTCTGGTGGTGACCCACACCCGCACGACCCTGAGCGAGCTGATGACTCGCCACGGCCTGCACCCCTCGCGCGCGCTCGGGCAGAACTTCGTCGTCGACCCCAACACGGTGCGCCGGATCGTGCGCCTGGCCGGGGTCGGGGCGGGCGAGCGGGTCGTCGAGATCGGCGCCGGCCTCGGGTCGCTCACCCTGGCCCTGGCCGAGGTCGGGGCCGAGGTGGACGCCATCGAGATCGACCGGCACCTCATCGCGCCCCTACGCGAGGTGGTCGAGCCCCACGGTGTGCGGGTCCACCACGCCGACGCCCGCGAGGTGGACATCGGGGCGCTGCTCGACGGCCAGCCCGCGACGGTCGTCGCCAACCTGCCCTACAACGTCGCCACGCCGCTGGTCCTCGGACTGCTGGAGAGCCAGCCCCTGCTCACTCGCTACCTGGTGATGGTCCAGCGCGAGGTGGGCGAGCGCTGGGCCGCCGGGCCGGGCGAGGAGGCCTACGGCGCGGTCTCGGTGCGCGTGGCCTACTTCGCCCGCGCCGAGGTCGTGGGCCGGGTCGGTCCCAGCGTCTTCCTGCCGCGGCCCCACGTCGACTCGGCCCTCGTGCGCCTGGAGCGTCGAGAGCGCGTGGCCATCGACCCCGAGCGGGTCGGCGAGGCCGAGCTCTTCGAGCTGGTGCGCACCGCCTTCGCCCAGCGGCGCAAGATGCTGCGCCGCTCGCTGGCCCACTGGGCGACCGAGGGGGTCTTCGAGCGCGCCGAGGTCGACCCCACGCGCCGTCCCGAGGATCTCTCCCTCGAGGAGTTCGCTCGCCTGGCGCAGGCCCGATGACCCACCTCGTGGCCCCGGCCAAGTTGACCTGGACCCTCGAGGTCCTCGGGCGACGCGAGGACGGGCTGCACGAGTTGCGCGCCGAGATGACGACCCTGGGGCTGGCCGACGGGCTCGACCTCACCGAGGGGGAGGGGATCGAGGTCGTCGGCCCCTACGCCGACGCCGTGTCGACCGGCGAGGACAACCTGGTCGCGCGGGCGCTGCGCCTCGCGGGTCGCCACGCTCGGGTCCGGATCGACAAGCGGATCCCCGTCGGCGGCGGCCTCGGCGGGGGTAGCGCCGACGCCGCGGCGATCCTGCGCTGGGCCGGGGTGAGCTCGGTCGAGGCGGCGCTCGGGCTGGGCAGTGACGTCCCCTTCTGTCTCACCGGGGGCCGGGCCCTCGTCGAGGGGGTCGGCGAGCGCGTCAGCGCGCTCGCTGACCTGGTGCGCCCGGTGACCCTGTTCCTCGCCCCCTTCTCGATCCCGACCGGCCCCGTCTACCGGGCCTTCGACGAGATGTGGGAGACCGGGTGGCGCCCCCGGGGGGCCAACCACCTCGAGGAGCCGGCCCGCCGGGTCGAACCGCGGCTCGGGCCGCTGATGGAGAGCCTGCGCGAGGAGTTCGGACCCTCGCTCAGCCTGGCCGGATCGGGCTCGAGCCTCGTCGTCGAGGGCCACCGCGCGATGGGGCGAGGTGAGCTCTTGGGCTGTCGGCTGGTCGAGACCCAGACCCTGGGGGGAGGTCACGGCGAGTCACCCTTGTGATATACTTGCGATATATCGTTATATATCGACTGAGAGGACATCATGAGGGATCACCGACACCACCACGGCGCCAGGGGACCGCGCCACGAGGGACTGCACGACGGGCCCCACGGGCCGGGCCGGCGCGGGCCGCGCGGACGACGGGCCTCGAGGGGGCATCTGCGCCACGCGATCCTGACCCTGCTCGGTGAGGGGCCGATGCACGGCTACCAGCTGATGCAGGCCATCGCCGAGCGCACCGACGGGCGCTGGAGCCCCAGCCCGGGCGCCATCTACCCGACGCTCAGCCAGCTCGAGGACGAGGGGCTCGTCAGCGTGGCCGCCGAGTCGGGCCGCCGGGTCGTCTCCTTGACCGAGGAGGGACGGCGCGTCGCCCAGCAGTTGGAAGAGGCGGGGGGCGACCCCTTCGCCGAGACGGCCGGGCCACGGGGCTCGGGGGTGCTGCGCGAGGCGATGGCCGGCCTGGTGGGCGCGGTGCGCGAGGTGGCGCGCGGCGGGGAGGAGTCCCAGGTGGAGGGGGCCGCGGCGATCCTGCGCGACGCGCGCCGTCGGCTCTACCTGCTGCTCGCCGAGGAGTCGTCGCCCCAGCCCTAGGGCCCGGAGGGGCGGGTGAGGGGTCTCTACTTGCCGGCGGCGCGACGCTGGAAGCGGGTCCGCTTCAGCATCTTCTTGTGCTTCTTCTTGCGCATGCGCTTGCGGCGCTTCTTGATGAGAGATCCCATGGCCTGTACGACTCTAGTGGGCGAGGGCCCCCCGGCACCAACCCGCTAGCGCTCCTCGGCGAGGCGCTCGATCCGCAGGGCCTGGCGGGGGCAGCCGCGCACGGCGTAGCGCGCCGACTCGAGGGCCGAGAGGTTGGTCAGGGGCACGGGCTGGGTGGCGATGATCGGGTAGCCCCACTCGTCCAGGTGCACCAGGTCCGGGGCCAGTTCCGCGCAGTGGCCGAAGCCGTCGCACAGGATCGGGTTGACCCGCAGCACGAAGCCGCCGGCGCGGCGCCTCACTCCCACACCAGCTCCTCTTCGCGCTCGAGGTGGGGGACCGTGGCGAAGTGGCGCGGGTCGCGCGCCCCCGGGCAGGGCCGGCCCGCGAGGTGGCTCTCCAGGTCCGCGCGGAAGACCTCGAGAGCCGAGCGCACCAGGCGGATCACGCCGTCGGGGTGGCGACAGGCCCCGCGACCCTCGATGACCTGGCAGCGCTCCTGCAGACGCGCCAGCGCGTCGGCGCTGTGGGGGCCGGGGCGCACCAGGTGGCCGAGGTCCTCGGCGAGGGCCGGCAGTCCGAAGGCGCAGGGCCCGCACTGACGGGCGCTCTCGTTGGCCATCCAGCGCACGATGCGCTGGGTCTCGGCCAGCCCGCAGCCGCTGCGCGGCAGGACGATGATGATCCCGGCGCCCACCGCGGCCCCCAGCGGGCCGAGGGCGTCGTTGGCGTAGCGGGCGTCGAGGTACTCCGGGCCCACCCACATGCCCCCGTAGCCCCCGAGCAGGAGCGCCTGGGGGTCGGTGTCGGCGCGGGCCGTGCGCACGATGTCGCGCACCGTGGTGCCGGTGGCGACCTCGAGGACGATGGGGCGCTCCAGCGCGCCCGAGACCGACACCAGGGTCGAGCCGGGGTGGCCCGGCGTGCCGACCGAGCGGTACCAGTCGGCGCCGTAGCGCCCGATCAGGGCGACGTTGGCGCAGGTCTCGGCGTTGTCGAGCAGGACGGGGCTGCGCCCGATGCGCAGGATGTGGGGGCGGCCCGGGCGGTACTGGGGGAGGGACTCGTTGTCGTCCAGCCAGTGCACGAGCGCCGACTCCTCGCCGGCGACGTAGCGGTGCGGCGGGGTGTGCAGCTCGAACTGGGGGCCGCGCTGGCGGCGGCGCTGGCGCTCGTGGATCGCGTGCTTGAGGTGGTTGACGGCAGTGAAGGACTCGCGCGAGACGCACACGGCCACGTCGCGCGCGCCCACGGCCGCGGCCAAGAGCTCCGCCCCGTCGAGGATCAGGTGGGGGTTGGTGGCGATGAGGGTCTGGTCCTTGTGGGCGGCCGGCTCACCCTCCATCGCGTTCACGACGACGAACTTGTGGTGCCCGCGCTGCTCGCGGATGAGGCGGGCCTTGCGGAAGGTGGGGAAGCCCGCCCCGCCGCGGCCCGTGAGCCCCGCGGCCTCGAGCTCCTCGACGAGGGGCCGGCTGTGGCCGGGTCCGGCGAAGGCCTCCTCGTGCTGGTCGAGGGTGAGGGGGCGCCCCGAGGCCCCGTGCAGCAGGCGCGGCAGCGCGCCCGGGGCGATCACCGCCGTCCCCGGGGACTGGGACGGCGTCCGCGGG